>CAZCTH010000056.1:0-31336 GCA_964501435.1 uncultured Spirochaetales bacterium
GTCGTCGGGCAGCGCGGCGAGCGTCCAGAGCAGCGCGCGCGCCGCGGCGCCGCGCGGGCTCGGCCGCGCCGGCTCGTCCGGCGCCGTCAGGCCACGAGCCCGAGCGAACGCTCGAACGCCTCGAGCTCCGCCCACACCTCGCGGTCGACCTGACGGAAGCGCTCGAGGGCGGCGTCGAAGCGCTCCGGGTCGTTCGCGGCAGCCGCGAGCTCGCGGCCCTTCTTGCGGATCCAGTCGATGTGCCAGCCCTCGTCCTTGCTCACCGCGCGCAGCACCTCGAGCGTCTGCTCGTCCACGCCCGGCCGGCCCATGTGCTCGTGGTAACGCCGCAGCGCGCGCTGCTCGACCACGACGGTGAGCGCGAGCAGGTCGACGGGATGGCGCGGGATGCCGACGCGCTTGCCGAGCCGCACCTGATAACCGTCGTCGATCATCAGCGGTGCCGCGCCCATCGCCTTGATGCGCTCCGTCCAGAGCCAGGCGTGGCGCGTCTCGTCGGCGAGGTGCTCCGAGAGCAGCAGCTGCGATTCGCCGTCGGGCAGCATGCGCAGCATGCGGTAGATCAGGTTCGAGCCGCGCAGCTCGGCATCGCGGTAATACGAGAACAGGATCAGGAGCGGGTCGGCGGTCGCGGCGGGGGCTTGCATGATCGAACCTGGTCGGCGCCAGCGGGCAGCTGGCCTCGGCGCCGGACCATAGCCCCCCGCGGGCGCGACACGCGGGTCCGGCCCGACCGCCGCGCCCGGCGCTCAGAGCGCGAGATGGGCGCGGAAGTGGGGCCCGATGCCGGGGATCTCGAAGCGCTCGCCGGTCGGCGTGAAGCCCGCGCGGCGGTAGAAGCCGAGCGCGGCCTCGCGCGCATTGCACCACACGAGCGCGGCGCCGCGAACGCGGGCCTCCGCCACGCACGCCGCGAGCGCCGCGGCCCCGTAGCCCGCGCCGCGCACGCGCGGGTGACTCGCCATGCCGCGCACCTGACAAGCGCGCGCAGCGGGGCGCTCCGGGTGGGGCGCGTCGAGCAGCGTCGCCACGGCGAGCAGCACGCCGTCCCCGTACGCCCCGAAGTGCGCGGCGCCAGCGTCGTCGTCGCCGGGGAAGGCGGTCTCCGCCCACGGCCGGCCCGGACGCAACACGAGGTGGCGCAGCGGGCGCACGTCTTCGGCGCCGACGCGCCGCACATCCGGCGCGGTCACGCGCCGCGCTCGCGCCGGATCCTCACCCCCGCGTACTCGACGACGCCCGCGAAGGGGCGCGACTTCCGCACGCTCACCGTCACGGCGTCGATCGCGAGCTCCGCGAGCAGCGCGGCGGCGATGCGCTCCGCGAGCGCCTCGACGAGCCGGTGGTCCTGCCCCGCCGCGACCCGCTCGATCGCGTCGTACACCGTCTTGTAGTCGATCGTGCTCGCGATCTTGTCGCTGCGGCCGGCCGGCCGCAGATCGCGCTCGAGCTCGAGGTCGAGGCGCACGGGCCGCCGCATGCGCCGCTCAGCCGCGGTCACGCCGAGCGCGGCGGGGATCTGCACGCCTTCGAGGAGAATCACGTCGCGCACGGGCCGCCTCCGAGGGCGCGCAGGCTATCGCGCCCCGCTCCGCGCGCCTGCGGCGTCCGGCCGCGAATGGCGACGGCGGTGCGAATTGTCCGGCGGACGCGCCTGCGATTCGTTCTAAGATGCGCGGCTCCTTCTGACGGAGAACGCCCGTGAAGCTCGAAGACGTCCAGGCGCGAGAGGCCAAGTACATCCTGCCCGTCGCGGCGCGCATGCCGGTGGCGCTCGTCTCGGGGCGCGGCTCGCGCGTCACCGACGTCGCCGGCCGCGAGTACGTCGATCTCACGTCGGGCTGGGGCGTGTGCGCGATCGGCCATTGTCACCCCGCGCTCGTCGCCGCGATTTCCGACCAGGCCGGGCGGCTGATGCAGACCACCAACGTGTTCTACACGCTGCCGCAGCTCGACCTCGCCGAGGCGGTCGCGGCGATCGCGCCGCGCCGGCTCACGCGCTCGTTCTTCGTCAACTCGGGCACCGAGGCCGTCGAAGGCGCGCTCAAGCTGGCGCACCGCGCGACCGGGCGGCGCAAGTTCGTGTCCACGTTCAACTCCTTCCACGGCCGCACGCTCGGCGCGCTCTCCGTGATCGGTCAGGCCAAGCACCGGGACCCGTACCGCGCCCTGTTGCCCGAGCCGGTGAACGTCCCCTTCGGCGACGCCGACGCCGCCGCGCGCGCGATCGACGCAGAAACGGCCGCCTTCATCGTCGAGCCCGTGCAGGGCGAAGGCGGCGTGAACCCCTGCCCGCCCGGCTACCTCGCGCGCCTGCGCGAGCTGTGCGACGCGAGCGGCGCGCTCCTGATCCTCGACGAGGTGCAGACGGGCATCGGCCGCACCGGCCGCATGCTCGCCCTCGAGCACGACGGGGTCGTGCCCGACGTGCTCACGCTCGGCAAGGGTCTCGGCGGCGGCTTCCCCGTGGCCGGCTTCCTGTGCACCGAGGAGGTCGCCGCGACCGTGAAGCTCGGCGACCACGGCGGCACCTACGTGGGCAATCCCCTCGCGTGCGCGGCCGCGCTGGCGACGCTGCGCGTGGTGCGCGAGGAGAAGCTCGCCGAGCGCGCCGCCGAAGTGGGCGACCGCCTGCTCGCGAAGCTGCGCGCCTTCGCCGCCGCGCATCCCGAGCACGCGACGGAAGCGCGCGGCCGCGGCCTGTTGTTAGGGCTCGTGCTGAAGGACCTGGACGGCGCCGCGACCCTCGCCAAGCGCGCGCTCGCCGCGGGCGTGCTCGTGAACGTCACCGCCGGCAACGTGATGCGCCTCTTCCCGGCGCTGAACATCCCGGAGGACGAGCTGAACGGGGCGGTGGATGTGCTGCTCGGGTTGGTGACGGGCTGAGCGGGCGTAGCCGAGCCTGGTTCGCGCCAGACCGCACGCCGGGAAGCGCCGCTCGGACGAAGGCCCTTCGCCCGCTGCTGAGGGGAACCGATTGGGAGTCGCCAGAGCGAGCCGCCCGCGCGTCGTGAAGAAGCCGCCAGCGCGGTTCCGCGCCTTGCTCAGCGAGGTACGGAGCTGCCAGCTCTGCAAACAGCACCTGCCGCTCGGACCTCGGCCGGTGTTGCAGATCGATCCGCGCGCGCGGCTGCTGATCGCCGGCCAGGCACCGGGTCGGCGCGTCCACGAATCCGGTGTGCCGTTTGCGGATGCGAGCGGCGATCGGCTCCGCGACTGGTTGGGAATGCCCAAGGGCGTCTTCTATGACGCATCGCGCGTGGCGCTCCTGCCGATGGGATTCTGCTTCCCGGGGACGGGCCGCTCCGGCGATCTGCCTCCGCGGCCCGAGTGTGCCGAGGCATGGCGCGAGCGGCTGCTCGGATGGCTGCCCGATCTCGCGCTGACGCTCGTCATCGGTCAATACGCCCACGCCTATCACCTCGGTGCGACGCAGAAGTCGAGCCTCACCGAAACGGTTCGCGCCTGGCGTGAGTACTGGCCGGTTCTGCTGCCCATGCCGCACCCTTCGCCGCGCAACAACCTTTGGCTGCGCAAGAACGCCTGGTTCGAGAGCGATGTGTTGCCGCGACTGCGCGAGCGCGTGCGGGCGCTCGAGTTGGGCTGCTGACTCGGCGGCGCGGCCGGCTCGGGATGGCAGGATCGTCTCGTCCGGGCGTAGCCTCGCGGAATGGGTGTTACGGAGCTCGCTGCGCTCGAGGGTCGCACGCAGATCGCGCGTGACGTCCTCTCGCATGCCGAGGGCGAGCTATCGCGCGCATTGCCGCCGGTCGCCGTCGTGTGTGGAGTCGTGACCGTCAGCGGAGCCCTGGTTCAGGCCGCGCTGGGTTCGTCGGGAACCTTCCGCGGGTGGGCGGCCGTGGGGCACCTCCTGCTCCTCGCGACTGGGCTGCGTTGGTTGAGGAGACGCCCGCGCAACGCGCATCTCGGTGCGCTCGGGGTCTGCGTCTACCTCGCGATGATGATCGGAACCTTCGTCGCCCAGAGCGGCAGCACCCTCTCCTTGATCAATCTCGCCTTGATCAGCCTCGGGGCCTCCTATTTCCTCGTCGATTGGCGGTACTGGATCGGTGTGCAGGGCGCCGTTCTGCTGTGGTTCCTGTTTGGCGCTGCGGCCACGATGAGGACGCCGATCTTTCCCTCCGTCGCGGTGGCAAGCGGTCTCGTCGCGGCCGGCGGTGTCGCGCTCCGAGTCGGCCACATCCGCGTGCTGCAAGAGCTCTGCGAGACGCGCCTCGCACTCGCGCGCGAGGCGGCGCAACGCCAATTGGCGCAGGAGCGCGCTCATGCGAGCGAGAAGCTCGAGAGCGCGGCCCTGATGGCGGGGGGAATCGCGCACGACTTCAACAACTTGCTCGTCGGGGTCGTCGGCGGCGCGGATCTCGCCGAAGAGAGCCGTGACGACCCCGAGGCTTTCGCATTCGCACTCCAAGCGATCCGCGAAGGGGCCGCCGGAGCGGCCGCGCTCTGCAGCAAGATGCTCGACATTTCGGGTGGAAGGTTCGAGCCCCACGTGCCTGTCGAGGTGAACGAAGCCGTTGCGAAAGGCGTGCATTCGGCTCGTGCGAGCCTCGCGCCCAGCGCCCAGGTCGAGACGTTCTTGGCAGCCACGCCCTTGATGGTTCGTGGCGACCCGAAGCAGCTGCAGCAGATCGTCCACAACCTCGTGGTCAATGCCTCGGAAGCCATCGGGGAGTCGGCCGGGGTCGTCCGAGTCCGCACTCGCCTGGACGAGACCGGCGGCGCGCCTTGTGTCGTGATCTGCGTCGAGGACCAGGGCCCCGGCATTCCTGAAGCGATACGACACCGAATCTTCGACCCCTTCTTCTCGACGAAGTTCACGGGACGCGGACTCGGCCTTGCCGTCGTTGCGGGCGCCGTTCGCACACATCGGGGCGAGATCGAGGTCCACTCGAGCGACGCCGGCTCGCTCTTCGAGGTTCGGATTCCCGCAGTTCGAGAGGCCATGCCGCTCGACGCGGACCCACGAGGGCGCTCCTTGGAGAGGCGCGGATCGGGGACGATTCTGCTGGTGGATGACGAGGCGAGCGTACGCGAGGTCGGCCGGCGGCTTCTCGCGAGCCTCGGATTCGACGTGATCGACGCGCGCAGTGGTGAGGCGGCGATCGCGTTGCTGCGGAGTCGCGGGCCCGAGATCCGAGCCGCGATCGTCGACGCGACGATGCCGGGGCTGGATGGCGCAAGCACGGTGCGCGAGCTGCGGAAGATGGCCCCCGAGCTTCCGATCTGGATCAGCAGCGGCTACTCCGCAGGCTCGGACGAACTGCAACGAGCAGCCGGCATTCCCCTCCTGGCGAAGCCTTATGGGCGCAGCGAGCTCGGCGTTGCCTTGCGGGAGCTGTTCGACGCTGAGTAGCGAGGCGGGCTGACGTCGTCGGAGCTCGCGCGCCGGCTGGCACGCGCCGCGCGCCCTCACACGGGCGGCTTCTCGCCCTCGCCCAGCGTCAGCGCCTCGACCCCGTCGGCGGTGACGAGCACGGTGTGCTCGAACTGCGCCGAGAGCGAGCCGTCGGCCGTCACGGCCGTCCAGCGATCCTCGAGGATCTCCGTCTTCCAGTGACCGAGGTTGATCATCGGCTCGATCGTGAAGGTCATGCCGGGCGCGAGCTTGTCGCCCTCGCCGGGCTTGCCGTAGTGGAAGATGGTCGGCGCGGTGTGGAAGACGCGGCCGGTGCCGTGGCCGGTGAACTCGCGCACGACGCCGTAGCCCTGCTTCTCGGCGAACTGCTGGATGGCGTGGCCGATGTCCCCGGTGGTGGCGCCCGGCTTCACGGCGCGGATGCCGAGCCACATCGCGTAGTAGGTGTCCGCCACGAGGCGGCGCGCCTTCGGCGCCACGTCGCCCACGAGGAACGTGCGCGAGCTGTCGCCGTGCCAGCCATTCAGCTTCGGCGTCACGTCCACGTTCACGATGTCGCCGTCGCGCAGGATCGTCTTCGCATCCGGGATGCCGTGGCACACGACGTCGTTGACCGAGATGCAGCTGCAGCGCGAGTACGGCGGGTGGCCGTAGCCGAGGGTCGCGGAGACGGCGCCGTGGTCCTTGGTGAACTCGTCGATGAAGCGATCGAGCGAGAGCGTGTCGACGCCGGGGCGGACGCGCTTCGCGACCTCGTCGAGCAGCCGGCCCGCCAGCCGCCCGGCGGCGCGCATGTGCTCGATCTCTTCCGGCGAGAGCAGCGGAATCGCGCCGCTGCGCCCGCGGCGCGGCTCCTGGCTCTTCTTCTTGTCTCGACCGAAGCGCATCGGTTCCGTCCGTCTTGCGAAGGCTGCCCAACATAGCGGCGGGTCCCGGGGCCGCGTTGAGCGGCGGCCCCGGGGCGAGGCGCTGCGCGGGGAGGGTCGCCCTAGCGGCCGGCTTCCTCGTGCAGGAGCCCGATCAGGAAGGCGCGCATCTCGCGGGCCGGGACGATCGACTCGAGCGAGCCGACGTCCTTGGCGCGCTGCACGGAGTGGATCTTGTCGAACTCCTCCGCCAGCTCGGCCTGCTTCTCGAGCCGCACCTCCTCGAGCACCTTCTCGAAGCGCGCGCGCGCCTCGTCGCTGGCGTTGCGCCCGGGCTGCGCGGCCCGCACGCGCGGGTCGGCCGCGGCGCGGGCGCGAACGTCGCGCGAGAACACGACCGCGGCCGCGGGCCCGCCGCCGATCACGCTCGCGAACGAGCCCTCGAGGGCCGCGGCGCGCAGGCGCGGGTTCAGCGCGCGCGAGAACACGACGTAGGCGCCGCCGTGGTAGCGCGACACGACGAGGAACAGGATCGGGCCCGAGAAGTTCACGACCGCTCGCGCGATCTCGGCGCCCCATTCGAGCTGCATCTTCCGCATCGACTCGGGCGAGCCGTCGAAGCCCGACAGGTTCGCGAGGATCACCGCGGGCCGGTTGCCGCTCGCCGCGTTGAGCGCGCGCGCCACCTTCTTGGACGAGAGCGGGAAGAGCGTGCCCCCCGTCCAGGTGCCCGGGCCGTCCGGCGGCCGGTAGCCCTCGCGCGTCACGGACTGGCTCTCGATGCCGATCAGGCACACGGGCTGCCCGCCGAGATGGGCGTCCCAGACGATCGCCGTCTCCGCGCCGACCCACGCGCGCCAGCGCTCGAGGTGCGCGCTGTCCTGGTCGATCACCGCGCTCATCACAGGGCGCATCGAGAACGGGCGCTTGCGGCCGGGGTTGGTGGCGTCGTCGAAGATCTCGCCGACGCGCGCGAAGTCCGCGCCCACGATCGGGGTGGCGCCGGCGTCGCGCGCGGCCGGATCGCGCGTCGGCTGCGGGCGCGGGCCCCGCTCGCCGGGCACGACGTAGGTGTGGCGGTAGTGCTCGAACAGGATGCGGTACGCGTCGCGGATGTCCGTCGCGTAGTACTGGCCCTCCCCGTTCGGGCCCATGATGCGCTCGAATCCGCCGATCGCCTGCTCGTCCTCGGCGCTCACCGCGCCCGAGGCTTCGAGCGCCGCGCGGCCGGTGAGCACCATCGAGCCGCCGGGGGTCATGATCAACGCGCCGCGCGTGTGCATGAGCATGGTGGCGAGCGAATCCCAATAACTCTGCGCGCCCACGTTCACGCCCGCGACGATCACGTGGATCGCGCCACCCGCCTGGGTGAATTCGATGATGCGGCGCACCACGCGCGCGGTGGCGTCGAGATTCTCGGTGCCGCTGTCCATCGCGATGCGCGCGCCGCTCGAGACGGGGATCCACTCGACCGGCAGTTTCCGCTGCTCGGCGAGGTCGAGCGCGGCGACCACGCGGTCGCACTCTTCGGGCCCCAGCGAGCCCATGCCCTGCGTCGGATCCGACAGCACGATCACGCGCGCCATGCCCTCGGGCACCTTGTCGGTGGGCGTCGCGACGATGCCGAAGGCGATCGCGCAGGTGTTGCGGCCGTAGGGCCGCGCGACGGGGACGGCGCGGCCGCTCGCGTCGAGGTCCCATTCCTCGAAGGTGCCGACGGGCAACTCGACGTCGCCCGCGGCATCCCCGTGCGAGCCGGTCAGCATGCGCACGATCTCGTACGGGTAGACGAGCCGGCGGCGGCGCGCCTCGACCACCTTGCGCTCGTAGTGCGAGGCGGTGCGCAGCGGCTCGGTGCGGGGCTCGCGGATCTCGAGCGTCAGGTTCGAGCCGGTGATGTTCGCGATCACCAGCTCGCGCGGGACGGCGGGCGCCGCGAGGTTCGCGCGATCGAGCGTGTTGAGACGCACGATCACCTTCTCGAGACCGAGGTTGCGGGTGGCGGGCGCGAGCTTGCGCGACAGGCGATCGGCGAGGCTCGCCTCGATCACGATCTCGGGCGCGAGATAGATCGCGACGCGATTCCACTGCAGCCTCCGCTGCGGGTCGCGCAGCGCGAGGTGATTGCGCAGCGCGCGCGTCGCCTCGAAGAACATGTGCTCGAACGCCGGCACGTGCAGCGCCGCTTCGCGGCCCGGGTCCGGCGAGCGCGAGCGCAGATCGCCGAGCACGAACATGCGCTCGTCGCTCTTGTCCTCGAGGCTCTTGCCCCAGAACGCGTACAGGCCGTCGGGCGCGGAGAGCCGCTCGAGCGCAAAGCCCGCGAGGCGCTTCAGGTCGACGCGGTGCGCCGCCTCGGGATGGATGCCGTGCAGGCTCGCGTCCTCTTGGAACCCGGCCGGCGTGGGCACGAACGTGAAGTGCAGGTCGGGGCCGCCCGCGCGCACGAGCGTGATCGTCACGCGGCCCGCGGCGAGCGTGCCCTCGAGCACCGGCGCGACGCGCGCAGCGACGTCGGGCGCCTCTTCCTCGTCTCCGAGCGCGGCGAACAGCTCGAGCGCGTGCACCGCAGGCCAGTCGTGGCTCTCGCGCGACGCCTCGGCGGCGCGCACGACGACGCGCAGCGTCTCGGCCAGATCCTCGAGCGAAGCCGTCGCGCCGAGCACGACGCGCCCGCCGGGGAAATCCATGCGCTCGATCCAGCGCCCGGCCTCGCGGAAGGAGAGCTGCGCGATCGCCTCTTCCGGTGCGTACGCGCGCTGCAGCTGCGCCGCGAGCGCGATGGCGCGGCGGCGCGGATCCGCGTCGGCGATCCAGCCTCCCACGCGGTCGAACACCGCGCGCTGCACGCCGGCGAGGTCGAGCAGCACCTCGGCGGGCGGCGCGGTCGGCTCGGCCTCGGCCGCGTCGAGGTAGGCCTGCACCTGCTTGCTCGAGCGCTCCGCGAGCCGCTCGATGTCGGGGCGCTCGAAGATCACGTAGCGCGCTTCGATCGCGGCGTCGGCGACTGCGTTCGAGAGCAGGCCGCGCATGCCGGCGAGCAGATCGAGGGCGCGCGCCAGGCGCGCGTCCTCCGCGAGCGGGACGCCATGGCGCGCGAGGGCCGCCGCGCGGCGCAGCATCGCGAGCGCGAGGCGGTCGCGCAGGTCGGGCTGTTGCTGCGACGCGAGCAGGCGCAGCACGGCGCGCTCGAGCGCGTCGCTGTGCTCGAGGCTCTCGATGCCGTAGTGGGCGATCGCGGCGCGCACGAGCGCGAGGAATTCTTCCGCGAGGCCGGCGCCGCCGGCGCGCACGCGCCGCGCGAACATGCGCATGCGCGCGTCGTTCGAGGGGCCGAGCTCGCCGGAGACCGAGGCCGCGGGCGAGCGGATGAAGAGCCGCGCGACGTCGGCGACCAGGGCGAGCTCGTTGCGTACCTGCGCGAGCTCCTCGTAGAACGCCTCGGGCAGATCGCTCGGCAGCGAGGCCTCGAGGAACTCGGCGAGCTTCTCCGCACGCGTCGGGTTCACGTCGTAGCCGAGCAGCGCGCGCCGGGCTTCGTCGCGCACCGCGGCCAGCGCCGCGCTGCGCTCGGCGCCGGAGGCGCTCGCCGCGGCCGCGAGATCGGGCTCGCCGAGCCGCTCTTCGCCCTTCGCTCGGAAGAGCGGCGCGAGCGGGTCCGGCAGCTCGGGCAAAGCGAGCCGCGCGATGCTCGGCGCACTCGCCGCTGCGCCCTCTTCTTCCTTGCGCGGCTCGATCACGAGCAGCACGTCGCCGGCGGACACCTTCGCGCCCTTGCGGACGAGTACCTCGGTGACGGTGCCCGAGACGGGCGCCTCGAACGCGACCTCCATCTTCATCGCTTCGAGCAGCCCGATCACCTGGCCGGCGCTGACCGAGTCGCCCGGCTGCACGTGCACGGCGACCACCATCGCCGGCGCCGCCGCGCGCACCTGCCCCGCCGACTGCGCGTCGAAGCGGAAGGCGCGGCCCTCGAGCTCGACGCGCAGGTTCGCCTCGCCCACGTCGTAGGCGACGCGATAGGAGCGCTCGCCGAGCTGGAGCCGCGCGGTGTGCTCGCCCTCCTCGCGCAGCGTCGCCGCGAGCGCGCGGCCCCCTTCGTGGACGCGATAGCGCCACGCGCCGATCGCATAGATCTCGAGCCGGTACTGCTCGCCGCCGAAGCCGAGGTCGATCTGCTGCCCGCTCGAGACGGGCACGCGGTCCATGGCGAAGGCGGCCTCGCTGTAGAAATTGAGGCGCGCACGCGCGCGGGCGGCCTGATAAGCGAGGATGCCCGCTGCGACGAGCGCGGGCGCGGCGAGCGCGTCGTCGCGCTCGCGCGTCAGCTGGAAGCGGTCGAGCCACGTGGTGTCGACGGCGCCCTTGCGGTAGTCGGCGCAGTCGAGGATCTCCGAGAGCCAGCCCTTGTTGGTGGCGCCGCCCTCGACCACGAGGTCGAAGTCGTCGAGCGCCGAGGCGAGCCGTGCGCGCGCCTCCTCGCGGTCGGCGCCCGTCGCGATCACCTTCGCGATCAGCGAGTCGAACGCGGCGGGCACGGTGCTGCCCTGCACGTAGCCGGTGTCGACGCGGATGCGCGGGCCGAGCGCGGGGTCGAAGCGCGCAATCCGGCCGGGCGCGGGCAGAAAGCCCTGGTCGGGGTCTTCGGCGCAGACGCGCGCCTCGATCGCCCAGCCGTGCTCGCGCAGCTTCACGTCGGCGAGCGACTCGCCGCGCGCGATGCGGATCTGGATCTGCACGAGATCGAGGCCGGTCAGCTCCTCGGTGATGCCGTGCTCCACCTGGAGCCGCGGGTTCATCTCGAGGAAGAAATAATGGGTGCCGGAGACGAGGAACTCGACCGTGCCGACGCCGACGTAGCCGACGCGCTGCGCGACTTTTCTCGCCGCGGCCTCGAGCGCTTCGCGCACGCCCGGCGCGAGCCCCGGCGGCGGCGCTTCCTCGAGCACCTTCTGGTGGCGGCGCTGCACCGAGCAATCGCGGCAGCCGACGGCGAGCACGTTGCCGTGGGAATCGCCGGCGATCTGCACCTCGATGTGGCGACCGCCGCTCACCTTCTGCTCGATGAAGAGGCGCCCGTCGCCGAACGCGCTCTTCGCCTCCGAGCCCGCGCTGCGGAACGCGGGCGCGACCTGCTCCACCGTCTCGACGACGCGGATGCCGCGACCGCCGCCGCCGGCCGACGCCTTGATCACCACCGGCAGCCCGATCTCCTGGGCCCAGCGCTCGGCGTCCGCCTCGCTCTCGACCACGCCCTTGCTCCAGGGCGTGACCGGAACCCCGACTTCCTCGGCGAGATGTTTCGAGCCGATCTTGTCGCCGAGGGCGAGCATGGCCGAAGGCGACGGGCCGAGGAAGCGGATGCCCGCGCGCTCCAGCCGCTCCACGAACGCGGGGTGCTCCGAGACGAAGCCCCAGCCCGGCCACACCGCGTCGGCGCCGGCCTTGCGCAGCGCTGCGATCAGCCCGTCGTAGTCGAGATAGGCGGCGACCTCGCCGCGCGGCGCGGGCATCGCGATCGCGAGATCGGCGTGGCGCACGAACGGCGCGTCGCGGTCGATCTCGGTGTAGAGCGCGACCGCCTCGATCTCGCAGCCCTCCTGCGCGCGCAGCGCCTTCACGGCGCGGATGCAGCGCATCGCGGCCTCGCCGCGGTTCACGATCGCGAGCCGGCGGATGGGCTGGGTGCGGACGGTCACGACGCGAGCCTCCCGGCGAGCGCAGCGCTGCCGACCTCGCACGCGAACGCGACGAAGCGCCCGTGGTGCGAGAGCGAGAGATCCGCACGCGCGGGCTCGCCGTCCGCGCACAACACCGGGATGCGGCCGCGCTTCGCGACCGTGAGGCGCTCGCGCGCGACGCCGAGCCGCGCCGCGAGGGCGCCGCACGCGAAGTCGCGCGCCTCGCCGGAGGCGTCGTCGCGCGCCAGGGCCGCGACGCCGGCGTGCGCGGCGCCGACGCTCGCACCGCCCTGCACGAGCGCGTGGACGAACTCGCCGCTCTCCTCGACGCACAGCGCGAAATCGCGCTCGCCGTGTCGCACGCGGCCTCCCGCGCGCGAGTCGAGCGCCACCTCGAAGCGAACGGGCGCCCACACCACCGCGCGATCCAGCTTCTTCGCCACCTTGTACGCGGCCTCCTTCGCCGCCCACAGCACCCAGCGCACGCGCAGCGTGCCGTCGCCCGCGATCAGCGCCTGCTCGCGCTCCGTGAACACGCGCGCGTCGAAGCGCGGGTGCTGCGCGCCGGGCTGCACGCCGCGGTGCGCGAGGTCGACGACGTCATTTCCGATCATCGAAATGACTCCGCTCGAGCTCCACGAGCTTTGCGACGATCTGGCGCGAGATGTCGAGCGAGCCGCGCAGGCCCTTCTGGTCGCTCTTCGGCTCGAGCAGCGCGGTGCGACCGCGGAACACCTCGCCGACGCGCGGCGCGTCGGTCATGCCCTCCTGCCCGTCGCCGCGCACGTAGACGCACAGCACGCGGCAGCCCGGCACCGACGACACGATGCGCCCGACGCCGTACGCGGCGCTCTCCAACTCGACGCGGCCGGTGCGACTGCGCGCGCCTTCCGGGAACACCATCACCACTTCGCCCATCTTCAGCAGCGCCTCGACCTTCTCGAGCACGAGCGCGACTTCCTTGCGGTCGGAGCCGCGCGTGATCGGCACGCACTTGAGCAGGTACGTGAGCGAGCGCTTCCACCACGTCGAGGCGAAGTGCACGCGCTCCGGCGTGTTCCAGGGCAGCGACGAGAAATGGCCCAGGTACCACCACGAGCCGCCGAGGGCCCAGCCGATCACGAACGAGTCGAGCATCGTGAGGTGGTTCGCGCAGATCAGGAGCGGCGCCTGCGACTTCTCGCGGATCTCGCGATAGCTGCGGCGCAACTCCTCCGCACCCTCGACGCGCCAGCGGAAGGCCAGCGCCATCAGGCTCACGAAGATCGGGATCCACAGCGGAGACAGCGCGCGCGAGACCGCGCGCTGCACGCGCAGCGCGCGTGCGTCCGCCTCCGTGAGGCCCTCCGCCAACGCTCAGATCTTGTTGGAGATCAAGCTGACGCAGTCGCCGATCGTGTTGACCGTGTCGACGTCCTCGTCGGCGATCTCGATGTCGAACTCGTCCTCGAACGCCAGCACGACGTCGACGAGGCGGGCGGAGTTGACCTTCAGGTCCTCCAGGATGTTCGTCGCCGGGCTCGCCGCCGCGAGCGCCGCCGTGTCCTTCACGTAGGGCGTCAGGATCTTGATCACGCGCGATTGAATCTCTGCAGCTTCCATGACTCTCTCCTCGAGCTTTCTGTGGCCGCCTGCGCGGCGTGGGATCGAAACCGGGTCACGCGCTCCACTTGCGGAGCACGAGCGCAGCGTTGACGTCGCCGAAGCCGAAGCCGGCCTTCATGATCGTGCGGAGGCCGGGCAGCGCCTTCGTCGCGTGCGGGATCGACGCCGCGAACGGCGCGATCTCCGGGTGCACGTCCTCGCAGTTCTTCGAGCCGTGCACGTAGCCGCCCTGCAGCATCAGCACGGCCGCGACGGACTCGATCGCGCCGGCCGCGCCGAGCGTGTGGCCGACGAGCGACTTGGTGGACGTGATCCACGGGAACTTCTCGGGGCCGCGGCCGAGTGCCGCCGCCCACGAGCCGACCTCGCGCGGATCGGCGCCGGTCGCGGTGAGGTGGCCGCTGATCGCGTCCACCTCGCCCGGGTCGATGCCGGCCTGGGCGACCGCGGCTTGGATGCAGCGCCGCACGCCCTCGGGGTTCGGCGCGGTCATGCTGCCGCCGCCGCGGTGGCCGCCGCAGTTCGTGGCTTCCCCGAGCAACTCCGCGTAGATGCGCGCGCCGCGCGCCTGCGCGGCGTCGAGGCTCTCGACGACGAGCGCCGCGGCACCCGCGCCGGGGATGAACCCGCCGGCGCTCGCGCTCATCGGCCGCGAGGCCGCCTCGGGCGCGTCGTTGTGCTTGCGGTTGAGCACGCGCATCGCGTCGAAGCCCGCCCAGTTGTACGGCGTCGGCACCTCGGCGCCGCCGCACACCATGCGCTCGGCGAGGCCCGCGCGGATGCGCAGCGCGCCGAGCGCGATCGCCTCGGCGCCGGTCGCGCAGGCGCTCGAGTTCGTGGTGACCTGGTTGCCGAGCGCGAGGATGCCCGACACGCGGGCCGAGAGTCCGCTCGCCATCACCTGCTCGACGGAGGTCGAGCCGAGGCGCTTCACCTTGTTGTCGTTCACCATCGGCACGACCTTGTCGCCGACGGTGTCCATGCCGCCGATGCCCGTGCCGAGCACCGCGCCGGTGTCCCAGTTCACGTGCTCGTCGCCGAACTTCGGGCGCACGAGCCCGGCGTCCGCCCAGGCCTCGACCGATGCGATCGCCGCGTAGCGATGGATCGCGTTCATCGCGATCAGCTCTTCCTCGGTGAACAGCGCGCTCGCGAGCTCGTCGACGCCCTGCGGCACGCCGCCGACGGTGCAGGCGAAGCCGTGCTTCACCATGAAGTCGACCGTGCGCAGGCCGCTCTTCGTCGCGCGCAGCGCCGCGTCGAACGCGGCCACGCCGTTCGCGTTGGGCGCGAGCACGCCGAGGCCCGTGATCACCACGCGCCGCTTCATCGCGGAACCCCCATGCCGGCGAGCGTGCCCGAGCAGACGACGCGCCCGTCGGCGCCGGTCATCGTCGCCTCGACCTTCACCTTGCGCCGACGGTAGAAGACGACGCGCGACTCGGTGGTGACCGTGTCGCCCGGGCGCACGACGCCGGAGAAGTCCACCTGCGCGTCGGTGAAGAGCGTCTGGAACTTGCCGGCCTCGGAGGGATCCAGCTCCTGATGGAAGAGGAACAGCGCGATCGGCACGACCCCGCACTGCGCCATCGACTCGACGAGCAGCACGCCGGGCGTCACCGGATTGCCGGGGAAGTGCCCGCGGTAGAAGTCCGCCTCGGGCCGCCAGCGATAGCGGCCGACCGCGCGCTCGCCCGAGAGCTCGAGCAGCGCGTCGACGAAGCGGAACGGCTCCTGCTGCGGCACGAGCGCGAGCGCCTCCGCCGGTGTGAGCACCCTACCCACCGTACATGCCCCCGTTCACGTGGAGGACGGTGCCGTGGACGTAGCTCGCCTTGGTCGCGAGCCAGGTGACGACCTCGGCGACCTCCTCGGCGCTGCCCATCCGTCCGAGCGGGATGCGGCCGAGGATCTGCTGCTTCACCTCGCCGGGCAGCTCGTGGGTCATGTCCGTGTCGATGAAGCCCGGCGCGACCGAGTTCACGCGGATGTTGCGCCCGGCGAGCTCCTGCGCGAGCGACTTCGTCAGCGCATCGAGGCCCGCCTTCGCCATGGTGTACGGCACCTGGCCCGGGTTGCCCGTGTGCCCCACGACGCTCGTGATGTTCACGATGCGCGCGTCGTCGCTGCGCATGAGGAAGCGGCGCAGCGCGAGCTTCGTCAGGTACCACGTGCCGCGCTCGATCGCGGCGACGGCGTCGTAGTCCTCGAGCTTCATCGTGACCATCGGCGCGTTCACGTTGTAGCCGGCGTTGTTGACGAGCACGTCGAGGCGGCCGGCCTTCTCCTTGAGCTCCGCGATCAGCGCGTCGATCTGCGCCGGGTCGGCGACGTCTGCCTTCAGCAGGAACGCGTCGTTGCCGCACTTTTCGGCGACGGCGCGCGCCTTCTCCTCGCTCGAGCGGTAGTGCACCGCGACGCGGAAGCCCGCGCCCGCGAGCGCGAGCGCGCAGGCGGCGCCGATGCCGGTGCCGGCGCCCGTGACGAGCGCGACGCGCGCGTCGCTCACGGCGCCGCCTCGAAGCGCAGCAGGGCGCGCGCCCAGGTGAGCCCGCCGCCGACCACCACCGCCGCGAGATCGGCGCCCGCCGGCATCTTGTCCCAGTGCTGCGAGATCGCCGTCGGACAGCTCGCTCCGCCGGTGTTGCCGAACCACTCGACGTTCGTGAAGTGCCGCTCCGGGGCGATGCTGCAGCGCTGCGTCACCTGTTCGAGCACGCGCAGGTTCGCCTGGTGCCCGACGAAGTAGAGCGGCCGCTCGGCGCCCTCCTCCGCGAGTTGCTCCTTCAGCTTCTCGTAGCCCTCTCGCGTGCGTTTGATCGCGAACATCTGCACCGCGCGGCCGTCCTGCGAGAACGTGCCGGTGCGGCGGATCAGCACCTTGTCGGCGCCGCTCGGGTCGGACGCCACCGCGGGCCACAGCGCCTGCACGCGCGCCGGCACCCGGGTCGAGATCACCGCCGCGGCAGCGCCGTCGCCGAACAGCACCGACGAAGAGCGGTCGGAGTAGTCCACCGCCGAGGTCAGCTGCTCGGTCTGCGTGATCAGCACGAACTCCGGCAGCTTCGCCGGGTCCATCAACGAGAGGTTGTAGAGGTGCATCAGGAACGTGGAGCAGGCGCTGTTCACGTCCCAGCACGGGGCTTCGATGCCGAGCTGCTTCGCGACGAAGCTGGCCTCGGCGGGACAGAGGATGCGCGGCGCGGAGCTGCCCGAGATCACGAGGCCGATCTGCTCGGGCTTGACTCCGGCGCGCGCCATCGCCATCTCGGCGGCGCGCTGCGCGAGATCCGCGTTGGTGTAGAGCAGCGCGCTCTCGGCCTCGCGTACGTCCTTGTTCCGGGTCGCGCGCAGGTAGTCGAGCGGCAGCGCACTGCGGCGCTCGCGGATGCCCACGCGCTCGACGATCCACTCGTCGTTCGTGCCGATGTCGAGCGACTCGAGAAACTTGTTGGTGATCACCACCTCCGGATGGAAGTGGCCCATGGCGTGGACGTAGAGCGTCACGTGGTGCTCCCGGAGATGCGCTCGCCACCGTCGATGCGCAGCACGATGCCGTTGATCCAGGCCGCTTCGGGCAAGCACATCAGGTAGACGACGTTCGCGACGTCGGGCGGCGTGGTCAGGCGCCGGAACGGATTGCGCAGCCGCGAGTGCGCCTTCAGCCGCTCGCTGCCGGGGATCGCCTGCAGCGCCGGCGTTTCCGTGACGCCCGGCTGCAGCACGTTGCAGCGCACGCCGTGCGGGCCGAACTCGGCCGCGATCGAGCGCGCGGTCGCCTCGAGCGCGACCTTCGCCGCCGACACCGCGGCGTAGCCCTTCCACGCGACCTCGTTGCCTTCGCTGGTGAGGCCGAAGACGCGCGCGTCGGCCGCGAACTGTCCGCGCTGGAACAGGTCCTGCACCCAGTCGAGCAGCGACGTGCCCATGCAGTGGATGGTGCGCGCGAAGTCCTCGGCGTCGAGCAGCGAATGCGTCGGGTAGACCGGAGCGCTCGAGAGCTCCGTGAGCTCGTCCACGCCCTCGGCCGCGAGCTTGTCGACGGCGCTCACCAGCGCGTCCTTCGAGATGCCGAGCGAGTCGGCGAGCTTCTGCGCCGCGGCGCCGGCGTCGGGCTTCGGAACCTCGGGCACGATCAGCTTCAGGTTCCCGAACGCGATCGAGTGGAGCAGCATCTTCACGCGACCGTTCGGGCCCAGCTGCTCCGCGAGCTGGCCGAGGATCCGGCCGCGCACCTCGGCGTCGAGCGCGTCGTCGTTCACGAGGATCAGCTTCACGCCGGTCGCGCGCAGCTTCTCGAACTCGGGCTCGATGCGCTTCATCGCCCCGCGCCGGTCGCGGTGCACGATGCAGAGATTCATGCCGTGGGCCGCGAGCTTCTGCGCGGTCGCGAGGCCGAAGCCACTCGAGCCGCCGAGGATCACGCCCCAATCGTCAGCGGAGAATCTTCCGCTCATCGTCCCTCCGCCTGTTGCCATGGGTCGGCGACGCGCGACTGCGCCGGGCACGTCCCACCTGCGCTGCGTTCGAGCATCTTGACCCGAAGTCAGGCGCGAAGGGGCGGGAGAATTGCCGAGGCGAGTCGCGTGTCAACCAATTCGGCCCAAGTGAGCAAGCCTCGTGCCGCACACTTCGGCCGCGTGCGACGATAAGCGAAGGCCCGCGGAAGTTCTCGGCTTTTCGCGCAGCTTCGCGAAGGATGGGAGGGGCCGCCGCGGGCGCTGCGAGGCGACGCGGTGGGCAGCCCCTGCCCCGAGGTCGAGCAGGCCGCCTCAGCCCATCCACGCGCCGTTGTTCGGGTCGAAGGCCTGGCCGGTGAAGGCGATCCCCGCGGGCCCGCAGAGGAACTCGACCAGCCCGGCGATCTCCTCGGGCTCGCTGATGCGCTGGAGCGGCACGCCCGCGAGCAGCTCCGCCTTCGCCTCCCGGTAGGCCTTCCCCATGCCCTCGCCGATCTCGGTCATGCGGTCCACGGCCATCTGCGTCTCGACCCAGCCGGGGCAGATCGCGTTCACCAGCACGCGCTTCGGCGCGAGCTCCGCGGCCAGCGAGCGCACCAGCCCGAGCTGCCCCGCTTTCGCCGCGCTGTAGGCCGAGATGCCCGGCACGCCGAAGCGCGCGACGCAGGAGCTGATCACGAGGGCGTGCTTGTAGGCCTCGCCGGGGGCGAGCTGCGCCTCGAAGGCGCGCAGCGTGAAGTAGGCGCCGTCGAGGTTGGTGCGGACGATGGCGTCCCAGCGGTCGCCGCCGCCGAGGTCGTTGGGGCCGCCGATGCCGGCGTTGGCGACCGCGATCGAGAGCGGCCCGAACGCGCGCGCCACCTGCGCGAACGCGGCCTCCACCGAGGCGCGCTCCTGCACGTCGCAGGCGACGACGCGCGTCTCGCCCTTCGCCTCGCCCGCCACGGCCTCGAGGGTCGCGCGCGTGCGCCCGAGCAGGGCGACCCGCGCCCCGCACGCAGCGAGGCGCAGCGCGATGGCGCGTCCGATGCCCGTTCCCGCACCGGTGACGACGGCGGCGCGGCCTGACAGATCGATCATGGCTACTCCCTCGCGCCCGCGCGCGGGCGTCTCCGCGACGGTACCCGGACGCCGCGGCCCCCCACAGAGGCGCGGGCCGGAGGCTCGGCTGCCGAGGCGCGCTCAGCCGCGCTCGGCGCCGATGCCGACCTCGCGCAGGATCTGGGGCAGGTCGGCGAAGCGCGCGACGCGCACGCTGCAGCCCGGCGGGAGCGCTTCGCCGAGCCGGCGGAAGTAGCCCTTCTCGGTGCGGCCCTCGACGATCACGACGATGCCGCGGTCCTGCTCGGTGCGGATCAGGCGCCCGACCATCTGCTTCAGGTGCAGCAGCATCTTCCCCATCGTGGCGCGGTCGAAGGGCGACATGCCGCGCTCGTAGAGGCGCTGCTCGCGGCGCTTGCGCAGCTCCGTCGGTACCTCGAAGGGCAGCTTCTCGATCACGACGGCCTGCAGCGCGTCGCCGGGGATGTCGATGCCCTGCCAGAAGCGCCGCGCGCCGAGCAGCACGCTGCCGCCGTTCGCGAAGCGCGTGATCAGCGCGGTCGGGTCGTCCCCGTCGCGGCGCGGCGTGATCACCTCGAGGCCGTCCTCGCGCAGCCGCGCGGCGAGCTCGTCGGCGACGTCGTTCATGCGCCGGAGGCTCGTGAAGAGCCCGAGCGTGCGGCCGCCGAGCTCGCGCGCGAGCAGCGCGAGCACGTCGCTGGTCTGGCGCACCAGCTCCTCGCCGCCGCCGCGCAGCGCCACCACCCGCATGTGGTCCCGATAGTTGAACGGGCTCGGCACCGAGACGCGCTGGGCGCGCTCGGCGCTGCGCTCCTCGAGCTCGAGCTCGCCGGTCGCGGCGAACGCGTCGCCCTTCACGAACAAGCTCGCGGAGACCGCCGCGAACGAGCGCACGTGCGCGACGAAGCGCTCGTGGAACTCCTTCGCCGGCGAAACCGGGCGCACGACGAGGCGCCAGCCGTCGTAGGGCGCCGTCACGTTCTCGAACATCGCGACGTGCTCGGGCGCGTCGTCGAACGCGGTGCGCAGGCCGTTCGCCTGCTCGCGCAGATCGTCGGCGGCGCGCTGCACGGCGGGCTCGGGCAGCTCCGGCAGCTTGTCGGCGACCGCGTCGAGCAGATCCGCGATGCGCCGCGCGATCGCAGCGGCCGCCGCGGCGTCCGCGCCCTCGCGGACGGGCAGCTGCACGTCGCCGTACTCGCCCGCGTGCTCCGAGACGGCTCGGCCGAGCGCGGTGAGATCGGCGGCGAGCTCGCGGCGCCAGGCGCGCGAGTCGGCGTCGAAGCCGCGCCGCTCCTTCGGCGGCAAGAGCGCCTCGCCGCGCGGTCGGCGCTGGCTCGGCGGCCGCCCGAACAGGTCGTCGAAGCGCTCGAGCAGCGCGTCGGGCGAAACCGCCAGCGCGAGCACCTCGTCCACCACGCCCGCGAGCTCGTGGGCTTCGTCCGCGATCGCGTGGGCGTAGGCGGGATAGTCCGGCGGCCAGCGCAACAGGAGGTCGTGGTTCGCGACGATCAAGTGCGCCTGCGCGAGCGCCGCGCGGCGGCGGCCGAGCGGACAATCGCGCTCCTTCGCGCACTGCTCGCGCGAGCACTGCTCGGCGCGCGCGGCGACCGAGCGCCGCAACAAGTCGCGCAGCGCGGGGTAACGGCGGATCAGCGCGGCGGGCACGCTCGCGATCTCGCCGTGGGGCCGCGTGCGGGCGCAGGCCTCGAGCACCGCGTAGGCGAGCCGGTCCTCGGCGAACATCTGCGGGTCGGTCCCCTCCGAGAGCACCTGGCCGAGCCGCCGCGCGCAGGCGTAGTTCGCGCGCCCCTTGATCGAGACGGCGCGCAGCTCCGGATGGCCGAGCATGCGCGCCGCCGCGGGGATGTCCTTCTCGACGAGCTGGTCCTGCAGCAGCTTCGTGCGCGTCGAGATCACGACCGGCGCCGCGCCCTCGCGCGTCAGCGCGAACGGGATCGCCGCCGACAGATAGGCGAGCGACTTGCCGACGCCGGTGCCGCCCTCCGCGAGGAGCAGCTCCTCGCGGTCGAAGTTCTGCACGAAGCGCCGTGCCAGCTCGATCTGCCCCTCGCGCACGCGGAAGTGCCCGAAGTGGCGCGCGCCGCGCGCGGCGTCGCCGAGCGCCGCCGCGATCTCGCCCTCGTCGAACGCGATCGGCGCCTCGTCGCTCGCGCCGATCGCGACGTGAGCGGGCTCGAAGCGCGCTTCCACCGGCGCCTCCGGCTTCTCGAGCAGCGCGAGCCACGGCGAATCCGGCGCAAACGCCTCGAGCGCCTCGCGCGCCACCGCGAAGCGCGCCGCGCCCGCGCGCGCGCCTTCGCCCGCAGCGGCGATCACTCGCGCCGTGTCGAGCGCGTCGTCGAGCGCGCGGTGGCGCTCCTCGGTGCCGAACAGCATGCGCGTGAACGACTCGAGCCGCAGATCCGGCGCGTCGGGATGCGTGAGCGCGAGCAGGTCGAGCGTGTCGAGGAACTCGTGGTCGGCGAGCGCGGGCTCCACGTAGTGCGACAGGAACGCGCGCTCGAAGCTCGCGTTGTGCGCGATGATGCGGCGCCCGGTCAGCGCCGAGCGCAGCTCGCCCTGCAACTGCTCGAGCGCGGGCGCGTCGACGAGGTCCGCGTCCTCGAGGCCCGTGAGGCGCTTCACCGGCCGCGGCACCGCGCCGCGCGGCTTCACGAGGCTCGCAAGCGTGACCACGCGCTCGTCGCCCGGATCGACGAGCACCGCGCCGAACTCGAGCATCTCCGCGCCGTCCTGCACGGCGAGGCCGGTGGTCTCGAGGTCGACGATCGCGATCGGCCCGAGCCGCGCCGCAAAGCGCGCGAGCGCCCCCGGCGCCATGCCGAGCGCCTCCGCCGTCGTCTCGACGCGAGCGAGACGTGCCGACGCCGCGAGTGAAATCGCCGACCCCATCGCGCGGACCTTACGCCGCCAAGCGCGCGCACCCCAGCGCAAAGCAAACGCTTCGAGTCGCGCGACGTGCGAACGCCCCATCGCGGACCCCGCTCACGCGAGCCCGACTCCGAGCGCGCCCCGCCCCACCGTCAAGAGCCAAGCGCGAGCGCACCCAAGCGCGGGCCCCAAGCCCAGCGGATCAGCGGCGGGCAAAGCCCGCCCGCTGCATCCGCTCTGCACCCCGTGCGAACCCACCGGGCTCCCGCCCCGACCTCTCCCCGCTAGACGTAGATCCCACCTTTGTACTGCCGATCCTGCCGAATGATCACGTTGATCAGCGCGGGCTTGCCCGAGGCCGCCGCGCGCTCGAGCGCCGGGCGGATCTGCTCGGGCCGCTCGACGAACTCGCCGTGTCCGCCGAACGCCTCCACCACCTTCTCGTAGTGCGTGTAGGCGAGCTCGGTGGCCGCGAGGCGGTCCCAGCCGTAGATGCTGCCCTGCGGCCGCATCATCTGGCCCCACGCCGCGTCGTTTCCGACGATGCCGATGATCGGCAGCTTGTGGCGCACGGCGGTCTCGAACTCGAAGCCGTTCAGGCCGAAGGAGCCGTCGCCGTACACGATCACGACGCGCTTGTTCGGATGCGCGAGCTGCGCGGCCAGCGCGAACGGCGCGCCCACGCCGAGCGTGCCGAGCGGGCCCGGGTCCATCCACGCGCCTTCGCTCTTCACGGGCAGGATCTTCGCCGCCGTCGCGACGATGTCGCCGCCGTCGCCGATCACGATCGGCGCGTCGAGCGTCGCGAGCCAGTCGCGAACCTCGCGGCACATGCGCTGCGGGTCGATCGGCGTCTCGTTCGAGTTGAGCGCCGCCTCGACCTTCGCCTCTTCCTTCACCTCGATCGCGCGCAGCTCGTCGCGCCACGCGGAGAAGTCGAGGTGCAGGCCCTGGTTCTTCATCTCCTCGAGCAGCAGCTCGAAGGAGCAGGCGAGGTTGCCGACGAGGCCGACGTCGCTCTGCCGGTTCTGGCCGATCAGCGTCGCGTCCATGTCGAGCTGGATGATCTTCGCGTCGGCGGGAATCGTCTTGCCGAAGGCGAGGCGGAAGTCGAGCAGCGTGCCGGCGAGGATCACGCAGTCGCTCTTCTTGAGCGCGTCGCGGCGCGAGCGATTGCCGAACTCGGGCGAGTTCGGCGGCACCGTGCCGCGGCCCATGCCGTTCGTGAACGCGGGAATGTGCGTCTCGGAGAGGAAGCGGTTCAGCTCCTTGCTCGCGCGCGACCACTTCACCGACGTGCCGGCCATGACCATCGGGCGCTTCGCGTTCGCGAGGATCTCGAGCGCGGCGCGCACCTCGGCGCGGTCGGGTGAGAGGCGCGGCGGCTCGGTCTTGATGCGCGGCACCGGCGCGTCTTCCCACTCGCACTGGCCCATGAACACGTCCATCGGAATCTCGAGGTAGGCCGGGCCGGGGATGCCCGAGACCGCGTGCCGGATCGCGAGCTCGACGTACTCGGGGATGCGCTTGGTCTGGTAGACGGCGTCGCAGTACTTCGTGATCGGGCGGACCACGCCGAGGTGGTCCATCTCCTGGAGCGAGCCGCGGCGCAGGTTCTCGAACGGGCCTTGGCCGCCGAAAATGAGAATCGGCGAGTTCGCGCGCCACGCGTTCGCGATGCCGGTGACGCCGTCGGTGACGCCCGGGCCCGCGGTGATCGCCGCGACGCCCACCTTGCCCGGATTGCAGCGCGCCCACGCGTCGGCGGCGTGCACGGCGGCCTGCTCGTGCCGCACGTCGATCACCTTGATGCCTTCGTCGAGGCAGCCGTCGTAGATCGGCATGATGTGGCCACCGGAGAGCGTGAAGATCACTTCGACGTTGGCGGCCTTGAGGGCGCGGGCCGCGAGCTTTCCACCGTGAACGGGCATGGGGTTCTCCTTGGGTGGAGCACGATAACGCGCCTCGCTCGCGCGCGGGTCCGCGGGCGCGGATCCCACGACGGCGTGCCACCGAAGCGCCGCCGACGCCACTTCTCGGGCAACCGAGGAGACACCCCATGACACGCACGAGCGCTCTGTCCGTCGCTGTGATTGGACTGCTACTGACGACCCACGCGCGCGCGGACGCCGGCGTCGTCGAGATCAACCACGCCTGCGCGAGCGGGCCCGGCTGCTTCGCGGGCGACGCCCCGGGCTACCCGGTCGAGATCAGCGGCGCCGCGGGCCACGCCTACCGCCTGACCAGCGATCTCGTGCTGGCCAACCCAGCCCTCTACGACGCGAATTCGTCGGCCATCGCGATCTCCGGGGACCGCGTCAGCGTCGACCTCGCCGGCTTCCAGGTGCTCGGCCCGTGTCTCTCGTCTTGCGCGAGCGGCGGAGGCACCGGCGAAGGGGTCGCGGCCGCCGCCTTCAGCGAGGGCGTGGAGATTCGCAACGGCAGCGTCGTCGGGATGGGCGGCAACGGCGTGGGCCTGGGCACGGCGGGCAGCGCGCGCGATCTGCGCGTGCAGTCCAATCGCGGCGCAGGCATCGTCGGCGGCGCGGGCGCGCACGTCGCCGCGTGCGTGTCGGAACGCAACGGCTTCGACGGCATCTCCGTCGGCGAGGGCGGAATCGTGCGCGACAGCAGCGCGCGCCTGAACGGTGGCACGGGGATCGCGGGCGGCTTCGACGCGACCGTCCGCGGGAGCGCGTCGCTGTCCAACGCGCTGGACGGCATTCGCACGGGCGGCGGCGGCCGCGTCGAGGGCAACACGGCGGCGAGCAACGCGGGCAACGGCATCGTCGGCGGCGCCGGCACGCTGGTGCGCGGCAACACGGCGCGCGCGAACGGCACGGGCTCCACCGGCGACGGCATCCAGGCCGAGGCGGGCAGCGCGGTGAAGGACAACGCCGTGCGCTTCAACCACGGCTTCGGCTTGCGGCTCACGTTCCCGGCCGGCTACTCGGGCAACCAGATCACGGGCAACACGGCGGGCACCGTCTCCGGCGGCCCGGACCTCGGCGGCAACTACTGCGACTCGCCGACCGGCTCGTGCCCGTGAAAAGAAAACCGGCGCTGGGATCGCTCCCAGCGCCGGTTCGAAGCTCGCGGCTGGGCCGCTGATTACTTCACGAACTCGGCGCGGCGGTTCATGCGCCAGGCCGACTCGTCGCTGCCCTGCACCGCGGGGCGCGACTCGCCGTAGCTGACGGTGTCGACCGTCGCCGTGACGCCGCTGTCCACGAGGTACTGCTTCACCGCGTTCGCGCGGCGCTCGCCGAGGGCGAGGTTGTACTCGTCGCTGCCGCGCTCGTCGCAGTGGCCTTCGACGGTGACCTTCGCGAGGCCCATGCTCTTGATCGCGTTGGCGTTGCTGCCGATCGTCGCGCGCTGGTCGTCGCGGATCACCGACTGGTCGTAGTCGAAGTAGACGGGCTCGAGCCCCGCGACCGGGACCTCGCCACCCGAAGACGTCTGCTCACCGCCCTTGTCGAACTCGGTCTGGGCAGCGGGCTGCTCGGTCGTCTTCTTCGTCGTGCACGCGGCGGTGAACGACACCGACGCGATCAGGATGCTGGTCCACAACAGACTCTTTGCGCGCATGACTTTCTGGAACTCCTGGTGACCCGGACGATTCTCGCGGCGGGGTTGTAGAGAGGCTGCCGCTGCCGGGGATGAATCGGGCGCGGAAGATGAAGGCGGAGCCGTGAGGCCGCAAGGGGGTTTCCGTGAGATGGATCACGAATTAGAGGCTGTGGCGGCCTAGCCACAGGCCGGGCTGCGCGGTTCGGTCCGACGGCAGACTCCGCGCCGGGAGGACTCAGCGGCCCGCGAACTTTGGGGCTCGTTTTTCGAGGAAGGCGCGCACGCCCTCCTTGTAGTCCTCGCTGTCGAAGCAGCGCTGGATGGAGTCGCGGATCGCGTCGCGGTCCCGCTCGCCCGGCTCGCGCGTCAGCTCTCGGGAGATGCGCTTCACGCTGCGGATCGTGAGCGGCGCGTTCGCCGCGATCTGCTCGGCGATCTCGCGCACCCGCGCCTCGAGCTCCGCCTTCGGGAAGACCTGGTTCACGAGCCCGAGCCGAAGCGCATCTTCCGCGCGATAGCGGCGCGCCGTAAAGAAAATCTCGCGCGCGGTGGAGGGGCCGACCAGCGCCGTCAGCGCCTCGATCCCGCTGGCGTGGTAGCCGAGGCCGAGCCGCGCGGCGGGGATGGCGAAGACGGCGTCGTCCGCGCAGTAGCGCAGGTCCGCCGCGAGGGCGGTCGCCATGCCGCCGCCCACGCAGAAGCCGTGGATCATCGCGATCAGCGGCTTCGAGACGGCGCCGAGGGCCGCGAATGCCCGCTGCGTGCCCTCCTCGTACACCTGCGCCGCGGGGCCGCCGGTGCGGCGCGACTCGAACTCGGAGATGTCCGCGCCCGAGACGAACGCGACGTCCCCCGCGCCGCGCAGCAGGATCACGCGCACCGCGGACGCGGCGTCGAGCTGCTCCGCGGCGTCCGCGAGGGCGCCCCACATCGCCGCCGACACCGCGTTCCTGCGCTCGGCGTGGTCGATCACGATGATGCCGAGCGCGCCGTCTACCTGGGTGAGGATTCTGCCTGCCATGCCCGCACGCTAGGCGGCGCGCGCCGCGCGCGCAGCGCGCGCCCGCGGAAGGCGAGCGGCGAGGCAGCGCCCGGCCGGCGAGTCCGTACCCTGCGCGCCCGTGACGGCAAAACCCGACCCGACGCTCGTGATCCTGCGCCTCTCGGGCGAGATCTCGACCAAGGCGCGCGAGACGCGCTGGCGCTTCGTGTCGCAGCTGCTGCGCAACGTGCGCGACGCGCTGCGCAGCGAGGGCGTGCCCTACACGCTCACGCGGCGGCACGACCGCATCCTGATCGAGCTCGCCGAGAGGCGCGGCGCGGCGGTGCTCGCGCGCGTGTTCGGCGTGCAGTCCGTGTCGATCGCCGAGCGCGGCCCAGGCGACTCGCTCGAGGCGATCGTGACGCGCGGCGCCGAGGTGTTCGGCGAGGCGGTGCGCGGCAAGCGCTTCGCCGTGCGCGCGCGTCTCGTCGGCAAACCGAAGGGCCTCGGCTTCGGCTCGCGCGACATCCTCGTCGCGCTCGGCGAACGCCTGCGCGCGAACGCGCTGCGCGTCGACCTCGACGACCCCGAGCTGACCGCGAACGTCGAGGTGCACGAGGGCCGCGCTTATTATTTCGTGGAGACCCTCGACGGCGAGGCCGGCCTGCCGCTCGGCACGGAGGGCCGCGCGCTCGCGCTCGTGTCGGGCGGCTTCGACTCCGCCGTCGCCGCCTGGCAGCTGATGCGCCGCGGCCTCGCGCTCGAGTACGCGTTCTTCAACCTCGGCGGCCGCACCCACCACGCCGGCACGCAGCGCGTGATGCACGCGCTCTCGACGCGCTGGGCCTACGGCACGCACCCGCGCCTGCACGCCGTGGACTTCGACGCCGTCTCGCGCGACCTGCAGGCGAAGGCGAACCCGCGCTATTGGCAGGTGATCCTGAAGCGCCTGATGCTGCGCGCCGCGGACGCGATCGCCCAGGAGCTCGCGTGCCCCGCGCTCGTCACCGGCGAGGCGCTCGGCCAGGTTTCGTCGCAGACCCTCGTGAACCTCGCGACGATCAGCGCGGCGACGCGGCTGCCGATCCTGCGTCCCCTCGTGGGCGCGAACAAGGACGAGATCATCGCGCTCGCCAACCGCATCGGGACGGGGCCGATCTCGGCGACCGTCGCCGAGTACTGCGCGCTCGTGCCGCGCCGCCCGTCCACCGCGGCGAGCCTCGCGGTGGTGGAGGCGGAGGAGGCAGCCCTCGACGCGTCGCTGCTCGCGCGCGCCGTGGCGACGCGCGAGGTGATCGACGTGCGCGACGCCGACCCCGAGGCGAGCGCGCTGCCCGAGCTCGCCGTCGAGGCGGTGCCGCCCGGCGCGGTGGTGATCGACCTGCGCACGCGCGAGGAGTTCGCGACGTGGCACCTGCCCGGCGCGGTGCAGCTCGACTTCGCGCGCGCCGTCGAGGCACTGCACGCGATGTCGCGCACGCAGCGCTACGTGGCGGTGTGCGCGTTTGGCCTGAAGAGTGCGCACCTCGCCGAGCTGATGCGCAAGCAGGGCCTCGACGCCTACCACTACCGCGGCGGCACCCCCGCCCTCCGCAAATGGTCCGAGACCCGGGGACGTTCCTTGACTAACTGAACTTTTCCGGCAGCGGGCGGGGTGGTTGGATCGCGCAAGCCGGGCGCCGGAAAGTTCAGTTAGTCAAGGAACGTCCCCGCCTCCGCCGCCGCCGTTGTTGGCTTCGGCGGCGAGCTTCTCGCCGTTCGGGGTGTGGAGCGTGACGCGGCAGGCGATGTCGAGGGAGGGTCGGCGCGCCCCGAGCGCGCTCGCGGCGGAGCGCGCGAACACGGCGTCGAGCTGCGCGAGCGCGAAGCGCACGCCGGGCGCCTGCTTCGCGAGCTCGCGCGCGAGCTCGCCTGCGATGAACAGCGGCGGCAGCGGCTCGCCGTCGCACCACGCCTCCCCGCTCTGCAGATCGATGCGCAGCGCACCTTCGCCGAGCGCGAGGAGCGCTGCGTAGTCCTCACGCAGCTTCCAGCCGAGGAAGATGCGGCACAGCGCGGGGGCGAGATCGGCGAGCGGCGTCGGCGGCGACATCGCGGGGCTCATCGGCACGCGGCGCGGCGCCCGTTACCCCCGCGCGAAGTACACCCAGTTCTCCTCGCGCACGCCGTCCACCCCGTTCTCGAACGCGATGCACTCCGCCTGCACGTCCGCGAACACGGCGCGCAGCTCGGCCTCGAAGCGCGGCGCCTCGGCATACGACCACACACCGAGCACGCCGCCGGGCGCCAGGTGGCGCTTCGCAAGCGCGAGGCTCGCTGCCGCGTAGAACGAGTCGCTGCTCGGGCCGAGGCGCTCGTCGGGCGAGTGGTCCACGTCGATCAGCACGAGGTCCCAGCGCTCGTCGCCGCGCGGTTCGCCGAGGAGGCGCGCGTACACGTCGTCGCGCTCTGCGGCAAAGCGCGCGTCGGCGCGCAGCTCGGCCGCGAGCGGCACGAGGCCGCGCGCGTGCCAATCGAGCACGGGTTGCAGCAGCTCGATCACGCGCACGCTCGCGACGCGCGGCGAGCGCAGCAGCTCGTGCGCCGTCGCGCCCATCCCGAGCCCGCCGACGAGCGCGCGCAGCACGTCGCCGCCGTGCCACACGATCGCCCGCGACGACAGCGCGCGCTCGGAATCGGTGGTGGCGCTGCTCATCAGGAACTCGTGGTCGAGGGAGATCTCGACCGCGAGGCCCGATGGCGAGCGGCGCTCGCGCAGCCAGATCAGGCCGATCTCCGTCGGCTCGGCGGCGATCACCTCGAAGTCGAACGACTCGGCGGCACCCGTCACGAACGCAGCTTCTCGGCCCGCAGGGCCGGCAGCCCGTCGAGGCTGCGCAGGTTGTTCTCGAGCTGATACTTCCGCACGCCTTCGGCGCCCTTGCGCTCGACCCACTTCCCGAGCTGGTCGCGTTCGCCGGCGTACTGCAGGAGCGGCACGGCGTAGCCGCACGAGTCGCTGATGCGCGTCAGTGCGACGCGGATCACCGCGCGCACGCCGTCCCGCGGCGGGAACTTCGCGGCGAGCGCGGCGAACTCGGCGTCGCCGGGCTCGAGCGCCGTCGCCGTCCCCTGCAGGCGCACGATGCGCGGCGGGCCTTCGAATGCGCACCACATGAGCGTGATGCGCCCGTTCTCGCGCGCGTGGGCGATCGTCTCGGCGCCGCTGCCGACGAAGTCGAGGTAGGCCACCTCGCGCGGGCCGAGGATCGCGAAGGTGCCGGCGAGGCCCTTCGGCGAGAGGTTCACGTGGCCTTCGCGCGCGAGCGGCGCGCTCGCCACGAAGAACACGTGCTGCGCGCGGATCCACTCCGCGAGCTTCTCGTCCACGCCCTCGAACTGCTTCGCCATCGCGCGCTCCTCCGCCTCGAGAGCGCGAACGTAGGCGATGTCGCGGCGGCGCCACGCGCCGCGCGGGTCAATCGCCCGCAGGCGGCTCCGGCGGCGCGCGATCCTTCGGCGGCGCACTCGGCGGCACCGCGGCGGCGTCGCTCGAAGATCCCGCGGCGCCCCGCGTCTCGCGCAGCGCGCGCATCTGCTGCGACGCCTCGCGCAGCTGCGCGAGGATCCGCGCGCGCTCCTCGGGGCTGCGGCGCGCGAACTTCTGCTCGACGAGGGCGCGCTGGGCGTCGGGGCTCAGCTCGCCGAACTTGCCGAGACGCGCGCGCATGCGGTGGCGCTCGCCCGCGTCCAGCTCGCGCCACGCCCGGGCGCGCGTGAAGAAGTCGCGCCGCTCCTCGGGCGACATCTTGGCGAAGCGCTCGCGCATCTCGGGCGTGCGCAGGCGCGCCGGCAGCTCGCGGCGGCGGCGCACTTCCGCGGGCGCCACGATGCGATCGGCGAGCTCTTCGCGCTCGCGCAGCGACATGCGGCCCCAGTCGCGGAAGAAGCGCTCGCGCTGCGTCTCGGGCATCGTGCGCAGGCGGCGATCGAGGCGCCGTCGCTGCACCGGCGGCAGCTCGCGCGCCCAGCGCTCGAAGCCCGGCGGCGCCTCGCGCAGGATCACGCCGCGCTCCGCGCGCGCGCGCTCGATGCGCTGCCGCACCCGCTCGCGCGGCGTCCCCGCGCTCGGCGCGATGCCCGAGGACTCGGCGGCGCCGTCCTGCGCGAGCAGCGGCTCCGTGCTCGCGAAGAGCGCGAGGGCGAGCAGCGCGAAGACGCGCGCGTGGGCGGCGAGGCGGCGCATCACGAGGCCTCCGCCTCGAGCGCGTCGAGGGCGCCCAGCAGCTCGAGCACCGCGACGACGCTGGCGTCGTTCGGCTCGAGCGCCGCGAGCGCGTCGGCCTCGGCGTCGGTGGCGTCGACGTAGATCGCCGGCGGCGGCGCGATCGCGAGCTGCGGCGCCGGTGCGGCGTCGAGCGCCTCGATCGGAGCGGCCCCCTCGGCGTCCGGCCGCGGCGCGACGGCGAGCGTTCCGGGCGAAGAAGCGTCCGCGAGCTCGGGGGCATCCGCGGCGATCCCGTCGCCCCGCACGTCGCTCGGCGCCTCAGCGCCCGCGGGCTCGGCGGCCGCGATGCGCGCGGCATCCGGCGACCCGCTCGCCTGCGGCGTGGCGCCGGGAAGCTCGCCCGCGAGCTCCGCCGCGGTTGCTCCTTCGGGCGCGCGCTCGGGTACGACCTCGGGTGCACGGGCCGCGGTGTCGCCGCCCGGCCGCGTGATCGCGCGATCGACCGGGTCGTTCACGACGACGAGCACCGCGGCCGCAGCCGCCGCGACCGCCGCCGACAGGCCCCCGAGCCAGCGGCGCCGACTCGGCCGCGCGGGCGCACCGCCCGGCAGCGCGGTGAGCCGCG
>CAZCTH010000057.1:0-31270 GCA_964501435.1 uncultured Spirochaetales bacterium
CGCCCGCAGAGCGGGGCCGAAAGCGAGCCAGCCGCCGGAGCGCGCCCCCGGCCCCGCCGCCGCGGCGCTGCCCGCACCCGAGCCCGAGCCCGAGCCCGACCCCGACCTCCTCGCCCCCGACCTCCCCGCGCCTCAAGCCTCCCCGCCGAGCAGCGCCCGCCCGATCACCTTGAGCTCGAGAATCGGCTTCACGCCCTCGAAGATCGGCAGCACCTGCGCGTCCACCACGTACCGGCTGATCGGATACTCCTCGGCGTAGCCCCAGCCGCCGTGCATCAGCTGGCCCTGCTGCGTCACGTCCACCGCGATGTCGCACGCGAGCAACTTCGCCTGGGCCGCGAGCGGCGCGGCCTTGCGCTCGTCTTCGTCCATCGCGGTCGCCGCGGCGTACGTGATTGCGCGCGCCGCGAGCAGCTTCGCCGCCATGCGGCCGAGCGTATACTGCGTCAGCTGGAAGGTGGCGATCGCGCGCCCGAACTGATTGCGGCCCGCGACGTACTTCGCGGTCTCCTCGAGCGCGGCCTGACCGAGGCCGCAGGCGCGTCCGCCGGTCTGGAGGCGTCCGGCCGCGAAGCCCGCCATCTGCAAGTAGAAGCCCTTGCCGAGGCCCTGTTCGCCTCCGACGAGGTTCTCGGCGGGCACGAAGTAGTTCTCGATGCCGAGCGTGAAGGAGTGCATGCCGCGATAGCCGGGCGTCGCGTCCGCCTTGCCGACGAGTCGGCCGCCGCCGGGCTGCACCACCTCGAAGGCGTGACCGGCGAAGCGGCTCTTCGGGACGATGAACAGCGAAAGCCCGCGCGCCGCCTTGGCCGGATCCGGATCGGTGCGTGCGAGCAGGGCGAGCACGTCGGCGCGGCCGGCGAACGTGCACCAGGCCTTGGGCCCGTTGATCAACCAGCCCTCCTTCCCGCCAGCGCTGCCGCGCGTCGCGCGGCACTTCACACCGGCGACGTCGCTGCCGATGTCGGGCTCCGTCACCGACACGCCGACCAGCACCTCGCCGGTCGCGAGCTTCGGCAGCCACTGCTTCTTCTGCGCCTCGGTGCCGCCCTGCAGCAGCGCCTTCGTGAGGATCTCCGGCCGCGTGATCAGCGAGCCGGCGCCGGCGAGGGACGCGCGCGAGAGCTCCTCGGTGGTGAGGATCATCGCGAGGTTGCCGAGCTCGTGGCCTCCGTAGGCTTCCGGGATCGCGAGGCCGAAGTAGCCGAGCTCGCCCATCTTCGTGATGAACGCATCGGGGATGTCTTCGTCGCGGCGGTGGATGCGCTCGGCGTGGGGCGCGACCTCCTGCGTCGCGAAGTCGCGGACGGCCGCGCGCACCTGCTCGAGGGTCTCGTCGAGCGGCGGTTCGGTGCGCCCGCCCGCTTCGATCGCGTGCGCGCCGATGCGGCGCACGCGCGCCTCGCTGGCGAGCGCGCGAAGGCCCGCGCGCGCCGCGGCAGGAAGATCTGCGTCGCCGAGGCCGAGCTCGTCGGCGAGCGGCTCGAGGCGGTTGCGCGCGGCGCCGATCAGCTCCGCGACGGCGGCGCCCGCGGTGAGCTCGAGCATCTCGCTGCTGCGGCCCTCGGCGCGCAGCGCCTTCACGAACGCGATCGTCTCGCTGGCGGCGCGCACCTCGGTCGCGGCGTACGCGACGCGCTCGGTCACGACCTGGTGGTCGTCGATCGTCTTGCCCTGCTCGGTCAACGTCCGGGCCCGGTCGAGCGCCGGCTCGACCAGGTCGCGGCCCGCCCGCTCTGCCATCTCCATGACATCCAGTTCCAGGTTTCCCGCGTTCGAGATGCTCGCTGCGCTCATTTTTTGTGATTCTCCTCACAACTCTTCGCAAAGAACGTCGTACGATAGCTGCGCCTTGCCGGCGGTCCGCCGGAAGTGACTACACAAAAGTGAGGAGAGGAAATGTCCAAGGGTTCGCTTCGCTCCGTGCTCGGGGCGACGCTGGTTGGTTCGCTTCTGGTGTTTGGCGCTTGCGGTGGTTCGGAGCAGGCTCCGGCGGCTGACGCCGCGGCGGATGCGGCGGCTGCGGCCGGCGACGCGGCTGCGGAAGCTGCCGACGCGACGGCCGATGCTGCGGCGGCGACTGCCGACGCGGCGACCGAGGCCGTGGAAGGTGCTGCCGACGCGACCGCCGAAGGCATGGCCGACGCGGCCGGTGCGGTCGAAGGCGCGGCGGACGCGGCGGTCGACGCTGCGGCCGGTGCGGCCGACGCCGCTGCCGACGCGGCGGCGGACGCTGCTTCGGCGGTGACCGAAGCGGCTCCCCAGTAAGCCACGACCGGTTCGTTCTCGAGGGGCGTCGTCGCGCGAGCGACGGCGCCCCTTCTTCTTGCGGCCGCCGGGAAGTTACCGCCGAGTTGCCGGTCGCGAGGCGCCCTAGTCAGTCGCGCGCGAGCTCGAGGAGCCGCTCGACGATCGCCGGGCTGCCGAACACGAGGCCGATGCCGGTGCCGCCGGGGCCGGGCGCGATCGTCTCGCAGCGCCCCCCGGCCTCCGGGACGAGCGCCTGGGTCGCGGCGACGTCCCACGGATTCAGGTTGACGTCGATCATCGCGCTCACGCCGCCCGAGAGGACCTGGGCGTGGCCGAAGGCGTCGGTGTAGCCGCGGAGCAAGCGCGCCTCCCCCGCGAGACGCTCCCACGCGCGCCTGCGCCCGAAGCGCTCGAACGCAAAGGGGTCGCCGTGGGAGACGAGCGCGCGCGCGAAGTCGGTCTCCTGGGAGCAGCGCACCGCCGCGCCGTTGCGGCGCACGCCGCCGCCGCGGTGTCCGCAGGTGCGCTCGCCGAGGGAGGGCAGGTCGATCAGGCCGAGCACGGGTACGCCGTCGTCGACCAGCGCGATCAGCGTGCCGTACAAGGGCAGGCCGCGCGAGAACGCGATCGTGCCGTCGATCGGATCCACGATCCAGCCGCGCTGGGCGGTCTCGCCGTCGGCGCCGTACTCCTCGCCGAGGATCGCGAGGTCGGGGTCGAAGCCGCGCAGCACCGCGCGGATCGCGCGCTCGGCGGCGCGATCGGCCTCGGTCACCGGCGAGCCGTCGCGCTTCGTCTCGACGCCGACGTTGCGGAAGCGCGGCAGGATCTCGCGCCGCGCGGCGTCGGCCGCGGCTTCGGCGCAGCGCAGCGCCTGCGCGAGGTCGAGTCCCGCCATCGACTACTGCAAGTCCGCGAGCGGAGCGGCGGTCACGTCGTAGCCGGCCTCCGCGGGGATCACGAGCATCTTTTCGCCGCCGCGCTCCTCGACGCGGGGCAACACGCTCACCACCGGTGCGCTCGTCGCGGCCGCGATCGCCGCGGCGACGCGGTCGCTCCGGCCGAGCTTCCGCACCTGCATCAGCGTCGGGAAGATGATCGTGCGGCGGCCGGCGGCGCGTTCGGCCTCGGCGTCCGCGGGGCGCGTCCAGACGGAGTCCACCGACTCGCCGCCGTCGTGGATCGCGAGCTGGTCGGGCGGGGCAGCCACCAGGTAGAAGTGCGTGTCGAAGCGCTTCGGCATGAACTCCGGCGTGATCCAGTGCGCGAAGTGCACGAGCAGGTCGTTCGCGAGCGTCAGGTTCTCCTGCTCGACGATCTCGCGCAGCGTTCTCTCGCCCGCGTTCAGGGCCGCGCGGTGGCGCGCCTCGATCTCCGCGAGGCGCGCGCCGGGGACCAGCCCGCGGCTGCCCGCCGGCCGTGCGAGCAGGACGCCGCATTCCTCGAACGTCTCGCGGATCGCGGCGACGTGGATCGGCCGCAACGCGTCGTCCACCGCGCGGTCGCAGCGCGCCGCGAGCGCCGCATCCGCGTCGGCCGGATCGACCTTGCCGCCCGGAAAGACCATCGCGCCGGTGGCAAAGTCGATCTGGTGATGGCGCTGCACCATGAACACCTCGAGACCCCGCGCGCCGTCGCGCACCAGCAGGATCGTGGCGGACGGCTTCGGCTCTGCGGACGGCTTCACGTGCGCTCCAGTGCTCGTGCGAATTAAGGTGCGAAGCATGGCTGCGACGGGATTGCATGTCGAGACGCACGGCGCCGGGCCCGCCGTCGTGCTTGCCCACGGCTTCGGCGGCAGTGCGCGCAACTGGCGGCCCCAGCTGCGCACGCTGAAGGGCGAGCTCGCGCTGCACGTCTACGACGCGCGCGGCCACGCGCGCAGCGCCCCGATCGAGCGCGCCGACGGCGCGCGCGCCGCGGCGGTGGTCGCGGACTTCGCGGCGGTCGCGGACGCAGCGAGCGCTGCGCCGCTCGTCGCGGGCGGGCTCTCGATGGGCGCAGCCACCGCGCTGCGCTTCGCGCTCGCGCACCCGGGGCGCGTGCGCGCGCTCGTGTTGATGGCGCCGCCCGCGGGCGCCCGCTCGGGGCGCGGCGTGTCGGCCAGCGCGCTCGCGTTCGCCGACGCGATCGAGCGCGAGGGGCTCGACGCCGCGGGCGCGCGCTATGCGTGGGGTCCGAACGCGGGGCTCGATCCCCAGGGCGCCGCGTGGGTGCGCGCGGGCTTCCTCGAGCACGACCCGGCCTCGCTCGCGCACTTGCTGCGCGAGTACGTCGCACGCCTCGAGACGCCCGAGGAGCTGGCCCCTGCGCTCGCGCGCGTCGCGGCGCCCACGCTCGTGGTCGTCGGCGCGGACGACGCCGCCTCGCTGCCGACCGCCCACGCGCTCGCGGCGGCGCTGCCCGACGCGCAGCTCGCCGTGGTCGCCGGCGCGGGGCACGTGGTGAACCTCGCGCAGCCCGAGCGGGTGAGCGCGCTCGTGCGGGACTTCCTGAGCGCACTCCCCGACGGTGACGCGCGCTAGTCGTCCGCTCGGCCGAGTGCCTGGATCGCGCGCCAACGGAACGGCGACGCCAGCTGTCCCCAATAAGTCTGCGGGAAGGCCGGCAGGTCGGGGATGCCGATGTCCTCCGGCGGCTTGCGGTCCCTCGGCCAGAAGAACGTGCCGAACACGTGATCCCACAGGATCAGGTTCGAGCCGTAGTTGGTGTTGGCCTCGCGCAGGTCCTTCGCGTGATGCCAGCGATGCAGCTCCGCCATCGAGAAGACGTAGTTGAGCGGCCCGAGCGCGACGCGCACGTTGCAGTGCTGCAGGTACCCGAACACGCTCGTGAAGAGGGCGAACAGCGCGATCACGGCCGGCGGGCAGCCGAGCAGCACGAGCGGGATCAAGCCGGCGCCGGTGTCGATCACGATGTCGAGCGGATGGAAGCGCGCGGCGTTCAGAAAGTAGAGCCGCGGCGCGCTGTGATGCGTCGCGTGCAGGCGCCAGAGCGGCTCCCACTCGTGGCCGAGCCGGTGCGTCCAGTACTGCACGAGCTCGCCGACGAGGAGCGCGAGCGGAAGCTGCGCGAGCAGCGGCCAGTGCGCCGGCCAGAGCGGGGCGGCGCCGAGCTCGGCCGCAGCGGGTGCGAGCGCCGTCGGGACGAGCCAGGCGGTGGCGAACGACGCGATCGATACGGACACCACGTGCGCGAGGTCCACCGCCACGTCGCCGTGGGAGCGCTGCCAGGACGGCCAGTGCGGCCACAGCCGCTCGGCGAGGAACACGACCGCGGCCGACGCCAGCAGCACCGGCAACGTGTTGCCCCCCGCCTCCACGCTGCGCGCGCCGGCGAGCAGCGCGCCGCCGAGCACGAGCGGAAAGAACGCGACCGACACGATCCGCTGCAACACGCTGGCACCTCTCCTCGGACGCGCGCGATGCTATCGCGGCATGACCCTCGTCCCGCTGTTCTCTGCCGACGCGATTCGCGCGCGCATCGCCGAGCTCGCGGACGAGATCGCGCGCGACTACGCCCATGCGCCGCTCACGCTGGTCTGCATCCTCGAGGGCGCGCGGCGCTTCAGCGATGCGCTCCAGCGCGAGCTCGCGGCGCGCCGCGTGCGCGCCGAGCGCTCGGACGTGCGCGCGCGCCGCACGCAGGGCATGCGGCTCGAGCCGGTGCAGATCTCGGGGTTCGAGCCCGAGCGGCTCGCCGGGCGCGACGTGCTCGTCGTCGACGACATCGCGGACGAGGGGGAGACGCTGCGCGCCGTGCTCGACATCGCGGCGCTGGGGGAGCCCCGCACGCTGCGCTGCGCGGTGCTGGTGGACAAGCGCGAGCGCCGGCGCGGCGACCTCGCGCCGCACTACGCCGGCTTCGTCGTCGAATCCGGCTGGGTGGTCGGCTTCGGCATGGACCTGGACGGCGCCTATCGCGAGCTCGACTACATCGGCGTGCTGCGCGACGAGCGCTTCTGAGCGCTCACGCCTTCGCGGCGAGCTCGTCGCCGAGCGCGCGAAGCCGGCGGAAGGGATAGATCCCGCTGCCGTGGCCGTCGCTCCACTCGATCTGCACCGCATAGCGTCCCACGCCCGAGATCTTCACCGGGTGCACGTCGGCGGGCACCGCGTTCGCGTCGAGGCGCTCGGCGCCCGTCCACTCGTCCACGCACTGCGCGCAGCCGCAGGCGAGCCGCAGCTCGCGCACGTCGATCAGGCTCTCCGCGCCGTCGGCCCACGCGATGCCGAGCGTGCGTGGGCCGCGCTGTTCGATCTTCGTCGGAGTGGTCGCGAGCGTGGGCGCTGCGTCGGACATGCGGCCACGTTAGCCTGCGCGCCCATGACGAACCGCGACTCGAACGCAATCGCAATTCTCGGTGGTACGGGCGACCAAGGACTCGGGCTCGCGCTGCGCTTCGCAGCCGCCGGCCGGCCGGTGCGGATCGGCTCCCGCAAGGAGGACCGCGCGCTCACGGCCGCCGAGGAGGTCCGCGCGAAGGTGCCGGGCGCCGACGTCACCGGGCACGAGAACGGGGAGGCCACGCGCCGCGCCGAGATCGTGATCCTGTCGGTGCCGTTCGAGCACACCGCCGGCACGATCAAGGGCCTGGGCGATGCCCTTCAGCCCGGCCACGTCGTCGTGTCGATGGGCGTGCCGCTCGCGACCGCCATCGGCGACGGCCCGGTGCGCATGGTCGGCGTGTGGCAGGGCTCGTGCGCCGAGCTGGTCGATTCCCTCGTGCCGGACGGCGTCGCGACCGTGTCGGCGTTCCAGAACGTCGCGGCGCATCGGCTCCAGCACCTGCCGCACCCGGTCGAGTGCGACGTGATCGTGTCCGGCGAGAAGGCGCCGCGCGAGCGCGTGAGCGCGCTCTGCAAGCTGATCCCCGGCATGCGCGCCGTGAACGGCGGGCCGCTCGCCAACGCCCGCTACGTCGAGGGCTGGACCGCGCTGCTGATCGGCCTGAACGTGCGGTACAAGGTGCCCGAGGGCATGGGCTTCCGGCTGACGGGCCTGCCGGAGTGACGATGCCGGCGGCGCTCCGCGCGCAGGCCGACGAGAGCTTCGCGCGGCACCTGGCGGCGAACCCGTATCCCGGCCGCGGCCTCGTGATGGGGCGCTCGAGCGCGGGCGCGGGCTGGCTGCAGGTCTACTGGATCATGGGTCGCAGCGAGAACAGCCGGAATCGGGTGTTCGTCTCCGACGGTGGCGAGCTGCGCACCGAGGCCGCCGATCCCGCCAAGCTCGCCGATCCGTCGCTGATCATCTACGAGGCGATGCTCGAGCTGCCGGGCGCGTTCCTGGTGAGCAACGGCGACCAGACGCGCACCGCGTTCGACGTGATGGAGGCGGGCGGGCGCTTCGAGGACGCCCTCGAGATGCGCGAGCGGGAGCCGGACGCGCCGAACTACACGCCGCGCATCAGCGGCCTGATCGATCTGCGCCTCGGCGACGCCGTGTTCGCACTGTCGATCCTGAAGGCCAACGCCGCGGACCCGTCGCTCACGGATCGGACGACGTTTCGTCCGGCCCAGCCGCCCGCAGGTCTCGGGCTCGGGCTCACGACCTACCAGGGGGATGGCCATCCGCTCCCGTCGTTCCGCGGGGAGCCTCTCTGGCTGCCGCTCGTCGGCTCCGCCGAGGCGGTCGCCGACGCCTACTGGGGCGCTCTCGACCCCGAGAATCGCGTCGCCCTGGCGGTGAAGGCGATCGAGCCGGGCGGCGCCTCGCGGGTCGTCCTGCGCAACCGCTTCGCACGAGCCTGACTCCGCGCGGACCAGCCTCGACGAGCGCATCGAGACGCACCGCGTCAATTCTCCGGGATGCGCCGCGTCAATCGAATGAAATCGCGCACTTGCGAACCCGAAATTCGCACGGGTGAGGCATCGCCGCCCAGCCCCCCGCGCGAGCGCGTGATTTCAGTCACTTACGCCAGGGTTTGTGGTGGTGTCGCACGACAGGCACCAGATCTTGTGGAAATTTCCTTGACGGGTCCGCGACGGTCGAGTTAGAACGCGACTCACGGGGATGAATCTCTCCGGCGGCCTGGGGGGTTCTTGTCAGGCGGTTGCCGGGGGGAGGGATCTGGAGCGGGAAGGAGGACCTGCCCGGATTCGGGGGACCCGGGGAAACCCGGGTTCCCTCTCGTCTCCGGGTGAAGTCCCAGAGGGTCCGAGAAGGGTCCAAGAATTCAACCGGCGATGCGCGGACGCTCGCCGGGCAGACATCGAGCAGAAACCTACTTTCCTGATTCGGGGTGAACGGTGAGCGAGATCGAGCGAGCGCAGGGTGCGGCCGACGCAGCGGGTGCGTCGAAGCCGGGCGATTCCGCCAAGCGAGGCCGCGCGCGCGCGCAGCGCGCTGCGGGGCTGCGCATCCAGCGTTTCTTCACACAGCCGGGCGTTCACCCCTTCGACCAGGTCGAGTGGGAGCTGCGCTCCGCGACGATCGCCAATGAACGCGGCGAGATGATCTTCGAGCAGCGCGACGTCGAGATTCCGAAGACGTGGTCGCAGCTCGCGACGAACGTGGTCGTGTCCAAGTACTTCCGCGGCCACATTGGCACGCCCGAGCGCGAGCGCAGCGTCAAGCAGTTGATCGGCCGCGTCGTGAACCGGATCCACGAGTGGGGCGTGCAGGGCGGCTACTTCGCGACGCCCGAGGACGGCGAGGCGTTCAAGGCCGAGCTGTCGCACCTGCTCGTCACCCAGAAGATGGCCTTCAACAGCCCGGTCTGGTTCAACCTCGGCGTGTCGGGCACGCCGCAGCAGGCGAGCGCCTGCTTCATCAACTCCGTCGCCGACACGATGGAGTCGATCATGGACCTCGCGAAGACCGAGGCCATGCTGTTCAAGGGCGGCTCGGGCACCGGCTCGAATCTCTCGAAGATCCGCTCCTCGAAGGAGCGGCTCGCCGGCGGCGGCACGGCCTCCGGTCCCGTGTCGTTCATGCGCGGCTTCGACTCCTTCGCCGGTGTCGTGAAGTCGGGCGGGAAGACGCGGCGCGCGGCGAAGATGGTGATCCTGAACGTCGATCACCCGGACATCCGCGAGTTCATCCACTCGAAGTCCGATGAAGAGAAGAAGGCCTGGTCGCTGATCGACGCCGGCTACGACGGCGGCTTCAACGTGCCGGGCGGCGCCTACGACTCGGTGTTCTTCCAGAACGCGAACCACTCGGTGCGCGTGACGGACGACTTCATGCGCTCGGCGCTCGACGATCGCCCGTGGCAGACCCGCGCGGTCACGACGGGCGAAGTGGTCGACACGTTCAAGGCGAAGGATCTGCTGCGCGAGATCTCGGAGGCGGCGCACGTCTGCGGCGATCCGGGCATGCAGTACGACACGACGATCAACCGCTGGAATCCGGTCAAGGTCTCCGGGCGCATCAACTCGAGCAATCCGTGCTCCGAGTACATGTTCCTCGACGACACCGCGTGCAATCTCGCCAGCCTGAACCTGATGCGCTTCGTGGACGAGGCCGGCCAGTTCGAGGTCGCCGCCTTCCGCCGCGCTGCGGCGCTCACGATCCTCGCCCAGGAGATCCTGGTCGACTTCGCGGACTACCCGACGCCGAAGATCGCGAAGAACAGCCACCTGTATCGGCCGCTCGGCCTCGGCTACGCGAACCTGGGCGCGCTCCTGATGAGCCAGGGCCTCCCCTACGACAGCGACGAGGGCCGCAACGTCTCGGCCGCGATCACCTCGCTGATGTGCGGCGAGGCGTACCGCATGAGCGCCGAGATCGCGTCGGCGATGGGGCCGTTCCCGCACTACAAGCAGAACCGGTTGCCGTTCCTCGAGGTGATCGCGATGCACAAGTCGGCGTCCGAGGCCGTGCCGACGGCCGGGGTGCAGCACGACCTGTGGAAGTCTTCGCGGGAGTCGTGGGCCGAGGCGCTCGAGCTCGGCAAGCAGCATGGGTACAAGAACGGGCAGGTCACCGTGCTGGCGCCGACCGGCACGATCGCGTTCATGATGGACTGCGACACGACCGGCGTGGAGCCCGACATCGCGCTCGTGAAGTACAAGAAGCTGGTCGGCGGCGGCCTGCTGAAGATCGTCAACAACACCGTCCCGATGGCACTGCGCAAGCTCGGCTACGGCGAGAAGCAGATCGCCGACGTGATCGCCTACATCGACGATCGCGAGACGATCGAGGGCGCGCCCCACGTGCGCGACGAGCACCTCGCGGTGTTCGATTGCGCGTTCCGCGCGACCAACGGCAAGCGCTCGATCCACTGGAAGGGTCACATCCGCATGATGGGGGCGGTGCAGCCGTTCCTGTCGGGCGCGATCAGCAAGACGGTCAACCTGCCCAACGAGGCGTCCGCCGAGGATCTCCGAGAGGCGTACGTCGAGGGCTGGCGGCTCGGGCTGAAGGCGCTCGCGGTCTACCGAGACGGCAGCAAGCGCACGCAGCCGCTCAACGCCGGCAAGGACGAAGAGAAGAAGAGCAACGTGATCGACCTGCGCGAGCGGCGGGCGGTGCGCGTGAAGCTGCCCGACACGCGCGACTCGGTCACGCACAAGTTCTCGATCGCGGGCCACGAGGGCTATCTCACCGTCGGTCTGTACGCCGACGGAAAACCGGGCGAGATCTTCCTGCGCATGGCGAAGGAAGGCAGCACGATCTCGGGTCTGATGGACACGATCGCGACGATGACGTCGATCGCGCTCCAGTACGGCGTGCCGCTCAAGGCGCTGACGGACAAGTTCAGTCACACGCGTTTCGAGCCGGCGGGCTTCACGAACAATCCCGAGATTCCGATGGCGAAGTCGGTCACCGACTACGTGTTCCGGTATCTCGCGAACCGCTTCCTGCAGGAAGAGATCGCTGCGACCGACGAGCAGGAGACGGAAGCGGAGCCGACGGGTCTCGCGGAGATCCGGCGCGTCGCGATCGCGGGTGGCTCGGCCGACCGGGCGAAGGGCGAGCGCTCGACGTTCGTGAATCAGGCCGACGCGCCGACGTGTACCGAGTGCGGAACTATTACGGTGCGCAACGGAGCGTGCTATAAATGTCCGAACTGCGGAGCCACGAGCGGGTGCAGCTGAAGACGCGGTGGTGAAACGATTAGTGGCGCCTCGAGCTGGGGGGGTGAGAGGCGTCGCGAAGCGCGGAGTCAGGTCGAGGGGCCTGGCTCCGCGCTTCTACTTTGGGCGGCGGATGCGCGCGCTCGCGCTCTCGTGCGCTGCGGTGCTTTCGCTCGCTTGCGTCCACGTCGAGATCCCCCTGTTCTCGAGCGGCGGCAAGCTGGAAGAGCGCGTGATCGAAGGAGAGCGGGGTCCGAAGATCCTGCTCGTCGATCTCGTCGGGACGCTCGGCGTGCGCCCGTCGTCGTCGTTGTTGGGTCTTCCGGCCGGGGAGAGCGCGGTCGCGCGGTTGCGCGCGGAGCTCGAGCGGGCGGAGCGCGACGACGAGATCGCAGCGGTCGTGCTGCGCGTCGACAGCCCGGGCGGGACGGTGATCGCGAGCGAGATCCTCTACCGCGAGGTGATGGCGCACCGACGGAAGACGGGGCGGCCCGTGATCGCGCAGCTGATGGGGATCGCCGCGTCCGGCGGTTATTACGTGGCGATGGCCGCCGATCGGGTGCAGGCCTATCCCGCGACCGTCACCGGCTCGATCGGTGTGGTCGCGATGGGCTTCAACTTCAGCGGCCTCATGGAGAAGGTCGGCGTCGCGAATCAGACCTTCACGACCGGCGCGTTCAAGGACGCCGGCTCGCCTTTCCGCCCGATGCGGGACGACGAGCGAGCCCAGTTGCAAAGCGTCGTGCAGGACCTCTTCACCGGCTTCCTCGACGTCGTGGAGCAAGGGCGGCCGAAGCTCGCGCGGGCCGAGATCGAGCGGCTCGCGGACGGCCGCGTCTACACCGCGCGCCAAGCGCTCGCGGCCGGCCTGATCGACGCGATCGGCGGAGTGGAAGAGGCGATCGAGGAAGCGAAGCGCGCCGCGGGCGTCGTGGGCGACGCGCGCGTCGTGGCCTACCGGCGCCCGGGCGAGCGCGCGGAGAACCTGTTCTCCGCTTCGGCCGCCACGGCACTCGGCGCGGACGCGGCGGCCGCGCAACTGCGCGACGCGGTTGCCGAGTCGAGCTTCCTGTACTGGTGGCCCGGGGCCGCGAGCGCCAGCGCGTTGCTCGAGCCCCTGCGCGCGCTCCAGCCGGCGCCGCCGAGCGCGAGCGGCGCCGCTCAGTAGACCCAGCGCCCGCCTTGGAAGCGGAAGATCTCCGTCACGGCGGTCGTGCTCGTCACCTTGCAGGTGTCGCTGCCGGCCGCGCACTGGTGTTCCTGATAACGCAGCAGGCCGACGTACGGCGCCGTCGGGCTGCCCGTGGCCTTCAGCTCGATCTTGAACTGGTCGTCGTAGCCGCGATACCCGGCGCCCTTCGCGACCTTCCGCTCGTGCGCTTCGGCGGCTGCCATCTTCTGCATCCACTCCGCAGCGAACGACTGGAACGAGGACTCGGCCTTCGCGTACGCCGGATCGCTCGGCGCAATCGCTGCGGGCTCGCTCGCGCTCGCCGCGCTGCCCGAACCGACGAATGCACACACCGTGAGAACTCGAATGAACGTCTTCATCGCTCGCCTCCGCTGCGGGTCCGCTTCCGTGAGCGGCCACACGAGACGGATCGGCGGTGGCGAATTGGCGCTTGTGACGGATCGCACACCGCCGGATGCGCACGAAACGGTGACGGAACCATGGAGAGGCGAGGAAGCCGTGTGCGGACGCCTCTCCTTCCCGCGCGCTTGCCGATAAGTTGACCGTCATGTCGACCATCCTGGTGATCGAGGACGAGCCGGATCTCGCCGAGCTCGTGCGTTTCCATCTCGGACAGGCGGGCTTCGCCGTCGAAGTTGCGCACTCCGGAAAGGCCGGGCTCGAGGCGATCCGCCGCGCGCGACCCGCGCTGGTGGTCCTCGACCTGATGCTTCCCGACCTATCGGGCACCGATGTGTGCCGCGAGGTGCGCGCCGATCCGAAGTTGCGCGATCTCCCGGTGCTGATGCTGACCGCCCGCGCGGACGAGGTGGACCGGGTCGTCGGCTTCGAGCTCGGCGCCGACGACTACGTGACGAAGCCGTTCAGCCCGCGCGAGCTGGTGTTGCGCGTCCGCGCGATCCTGCGCCGCGCGGAGGGCGAGCCGGAGCACGCCCCGGTGCTTCGCCGCGGCGCGCTGCAGCTCGACGCCGAGCGCCATCGCTGCACCGTGGACGGCACCGCCGTGGACCTCACCGCGAAGGAATTCCGCCTGCTCGAGGTGCTCATGTCGCGCCCCGGCCACGTGATGACGCGGCAGCGGCTGCTGGACGACGTCTGGGGCTCGGACATCACCGTCACCGAGCGCACGATCGACACGCACTTGAAGCGGCTGCGCGAGAAGCTCGGCGCGGCGGGCGACCTGATCGAGACCGTGCGGGGAGTCGGGTACCGTCTCGCCGACTAGGGGCGCCCGATGAGCAGCCGCGCGCAATTCATCGCGACCGTCGCGGCGATCGCCCTCGCAGCGTGGGCTGCGGCAGCCTGGCTCGGCGCCGCGCAGCCGCTCGGCGTGCGCGCGCTGCTCGCGCTGCTCGTCGCCCTCGCGCTCGCGGCCGCCACGTCGCGCGCCCACTTCCAGACGCTCGCGGAGATCCGGACGGCGCTCGAGCGCGCGATCGCCGGCCAGCCGCCGGGGCCGCTCGGGCGCACCGAGCCCGGCGTGCTCGGCGCGCTCGCGCGAACCGCGCACGCCGTCGACACGGCGCTCGCGGCGCGCGACGCCGCGGCGCGCGCGGAGCGCGAGCGACTGACCGCGGTGCTCGACGGCATGATCGAGGGCGTGTTGGTGGTGGACCGCAGCGGCGAAGTGGAGATCGCCAACGCCCGCTTGCGCGAGCTGTTCGACTGCTGGGGAGACATCGCCGGCCGCCGCACGCTCGAGGTGATCCGGCGCGCCGACGTGGACGAGGTCCTCGCGCGCGCGGGCGCCGCGCCCGATCCGGTGATCGCGGAGGTCGCGCTCGCCGACGACCGCGTTCTTCAGCTGCACGCGCACCGCTTCCCAGCGAGCGGCGAGCGGGAGGGCGTGGTGGCGGTGTTCCACGACGTCAGCGAGATCCGCCGGCTCGAGAACCACCGCCGGGACTTCGTGGCGAACGTCTCCCACGAGCTGCGCACGCCGCTCACGGCGATCCGCGGCTTCGCGGAGACGCTGGCGGACGACTCGCTCTCGCCCGAGCAGCGCAAGCGCTTCGTCGAGGTGATCGGGCGCAATGCCGAGCGGCTGAGCGCGCTGATCGAGGACCTGCTCGAGCTCTCGCGGATCGAGGGCGGCAAGCACCCCATCGCGCTCGAGCCAATCGACGTCGCAGCGCTCGCGGGGTCGCTGGTGCGCGACATGCGACCGCGCCTCGATGCGCGGCGCCTCCAGGCGTCCGTGAGCGGCGCCGGGGCGCTCGCGCTCGCCGACCGGCGCGCGCTCGAGCAGATCCTGCAGAACCTGCTCGACAATGCGGCGAAGTACACCGAGCCCGGCGGGCGCATCGACGTGCGCGCCACCAGCGACGGCACCCGCGTGCGCATCGAGATCGCCGACACCGGAATCGGGATTCCGGATCGCGATCGCGGCCGCGTCTTCGAGCGGTTTTACCGAGTCGACAAGGCGCGATCACGAGACCTCGGCGGGACCGGCCTCGGCCTCGCGATCGTGAAGCACCTCGTCCAGGCGATGGACGGCGAAGTGTTCCTCGCCTCCGTCGAAGGCGAGGGCACCACGTTCACGGTCCAGCTGCCCGCGGCGCACCGGCCGGCCTGAAGCGGGGCCCCGGGCGGCCGGCGTCTTCGCGAATTCGTCACACGTCCGTCGTCGTGTGGCGAAGCTGCCTCCGTACGGTGTCGTCGCTTCACACAGCACACACCCAAGGAGACCCTTCGTGAAGAAGTTCCTCACCGCGGCGGCATTCGCACTGCTCGCTGGCATCGCGGGCCCGCAGCCCGCGCTGGCAGCGGACGAAGCCGTGATCAACGAAGTGCTCGCGATCCTGAAGGAGCGCGGCATCGTCGACGACAAGCGTCACGCCGAGCTCGTCGCCAAGAACCAGGCCTACGAGACGAAGCAGGCGTCGCTGCTCAGCAAGGTGATCTGGACCGGAGATTTCCGCGGCCGCTACGAGAGCTTCTGGTACGGCCAGGACGCGCTCGGCAACGAGGCCGACAACCGCAACCGCGCGCGATACCGCTTGCGCATCGGCGCGGTCGTCCCCGTGAACGACTGGGTGACCGCCGGCCTGCGGCTCGCGTCCGGCGAGACGGAGAACCGCAGCACGAACCGCACGCTCGGCGCGGGCGACGACTTCGACCGCGACACGATCGCGATCGACGAGGCCTACCTCCAGGTCAAGCTGCCCATCGACGTCGGCAGCACGACGCTGGTGTTCGGCAAGCAGAACAACCCGTTCGTCTGGAAGAACGGCAAGGACTACATGACCTGGGACAACGACTACAGCCCCGAGGGCTTGTCGCTGCGCTGGACCATGCAGCCGTCGGCAGCGGTCAGCCTGTTCGGCAACGCGGGCTACTTCATCATCGACGAGAACGGCGGCGCCAAGGATCCGCACTACCTCGCGCTGCAAGCGGGCGGTCAGGTGCAGGCGGCCGACGCGGTGGCCGTCGGCGCGCGCGCCACCTGGACCGACTACCACTCGCTCAACACCGCATTCTTCACGCGGCACGCCGCCTTCGGAAACGTGGGTCTGAGCGACAACTCCGACGGCAGCCTCAGCCAGATCGGGCTCAGCGCCTTCACGCGAGCCACCTACAGCGCCGATTGGCCGGTGTTGCTGTTCGCCCACTACACGAAGAACCTCGACGCGGTGAGCTTGCCGGGCGAGGGCGAGCAGGACACGGGCTGGGGCGTGGGCCTCGAGGTCGGCGACGCGAAGAAGTTCGCTTTGCTCGGCGTGAGCTACTACGAGCTCGAGGCGGACTTCGCGCCCGCGCTCTACACGGACAGCGATCTCGCCGACGGCTTCACCAATCGCACGGGCTGGGCGATCTACGGCACGCGCCAGATCCTCCCCAACACGGAGCTCTCGCTCCAGCTGTTCGTCTCGGACGCGCTCGACGAATCCGCGCCGTTCGCGATCTCGGTCGCGAACAGCGAGCGCTTCCGCCTGATCACCGACGTGTCGGTGAAGTTCTGAGGGCTCGGCCCGCGTCCCACGCCTGCCCGCCCGGCGGGCCGGGGCCGGCGTCTCCTCCGGTGCGAAGTCGCCCGGAGTCTCGTCACGAGAACGTCACGGGGCGCTCACGGCTCCGTCGCGTCCTCTCCGTAGCGTTCACTCGCAAATCCATGGAAGGAAATCACATGAAGCGATCTCAGCTCATTCTCGCGCTCGGCCTGGCTGCGGCAGTCGCCGCCCCGGCCGCTGCCCGCGACCAGATCCGCATCGTCGGTTCGTCGACGGTGTACCCGTTCTCCACCGCGGTGGCCGAGCAGTTCGGTCGCACCCGCGGATTCAAGACGCCGGTCGTCGAGAGCACCGGCACCGGCGGCGGCATCAAGCTGTTTTGCGCCGGCGTCGGCGACCAAACGCCGGACGTCGTCAACGCTTCGCGCCGCATCAAGGACACGGAGCTGGCGGCGTGCAAGGCCGGCGGCGTCGCCGAGGTGGTCGAGGTGAAGATCGGCTTCGACGGCATCGTGATCGCGAGCGCGAAGGGCGCGAAGCCGATGCCGCTCAAGAAGCAGCAGATCTTCCTGGCGCTCGCGAAGCAGGTGCCGGTCGGCGGCAAGCTCGTGCCGAACCCGTACAAGAAGTGGAGCGACATCGACAAGGCGCTGCCCGCCACGAAGATCGAGGTGCTCGGGCCGCCCCCCACCTCGGGCACGCGCGACGCGTTCGTCGAGCTCGCGATGGAGGGCGGAGCGAAGACCTTCCTGATGCTCGCCGACCTGAAGGCGAAGAACGAAGACGAGTTCAAGGCGGTCGCCCACGCGATCCGCGAGGACGGCGCCTACGTCGAGGCGGGCGAGAACGACAATCTGATCGTGCAGAAGCTCGCCGCGAACCCGAACGCCTTCGGCATCTTCGGGTACTCGTTCCTCGAGGAGAACACCGACAAGGTGCACGGCAACACCGTCGACGGCGTGGCGCCGAGCTTCGACGCGATCGCCGACGGCAGCTACGGCATCTCCCGCGCCCTCTACTTCTACGTGAAGAAGGCCCACGTCGGAAAGGTCCCCGGCCTGAAGGAGTTCATCGCGGCGTTCCTGAGCGACGCGGCGGCCTCCGAAGACGGCTACCTCGCCGACAAGGGCTTGATTCCGCTCGAGGCGGCTGAGCTGGCGCAGGTGCGCAAGGCCTCCCTCGCCCTCACGCCTTTCGTGCTGAAGTAGTCGGTAGGTAGGATCGAGCGCGGCGGCGCCCGGCGCGACCGGGCGCCGCCGCAGGATTCCGATGACCACGGCCCTCGCGGCACTCCTCGCGCTCGCAGCGCTCGCCTTCTGGCTCGGCCAGCGGCGGGCGCTCGCCGTTTCTTCCGCCGGCGGACGACTGCGCGCGCGCCCCATCTACTACGGCCACTACGTCGCCCTGTGGAGCCTGCTGCCCGCGCTCGTCGCGGGGATCGCAGCGGCCGCCCTCGCGCCGAGCGCACGCCCCCTCGCGGCCGCCGTCGCGCTCGCATCGGGCGCGGCCGCCGCGTGGTTCGCGCGCGGCCGCATCTCGCCGGAGCTGAACGCGCGCGTGCCCGTCGAGCGCGTGCTTCGCACCGCTCTCGCAGCGAGCTCGCTCGTCGCAATCCTGACGACGATCGGCATCATCGCTTCGTTGATCTTCGAGGCCGGGCGCTTCTTCGAGCGCGTGCCGGTGTGGGACTTCCTGTTCGGCCTGCAGTGGAGCCCCCAGACGGCGATCCGCGCCGACCAGGTCGGCTCGTCGGGAGCGTTCGGCGCGGTTCCGGTCTTCGCCGGGACGCTGCTGATCACCGTGATCGCGATGACCGTCGCCGTGCCGATCGGCTTGTTCTCCGCGGTCTACCTCGCGGAGTACGCCGACCCGCGGACCCGCAGCGTGGTGAAGCCGCTGCTCGAAGTGCTCGCGGGCATCCCCACCGTGGTCTACGGCTTTTTCGCCGCCTTGACCGTCGCTCCCGCGGTGCGCGGCTTCGGCGAGCGGCTCGGGCTCGACGTCTCGTCCGAGAGCGCGCTCGTCGCGGGCGTGGTGATGGGGGTGATGATCATCCCGTTCGTGTCGTCGCTTTCCGACGACGTGATCAAGGCCGTTCCGACGTCGCTGCGCGAAGCGTCGCTCGGGCTCGGTGCGACGCCTTCCGAGACGATCCGCCGCGTCGTGCTGCCTGCGGCACTGCCTGGCATCGTGGGCGCCGTCCTGCTCGCCGTCTCGCGCGCGGTCGGCGAGACCATGATCGTGGTGATGGCGGCCGGCCTCGGCGCGAACCTCACCGCGAACCCCCTCGAGGCGGTGACCACGGTGACGGTGCAGATCGTGACGCTGCTGGTCGGGGATCAGGAGTTCGACAGCGCGAAGACGCTCGCGGCGTTCGCGCTCGGACTCGCGCTGTTCCTCGTCACCCTCGCCCTGAATGCGATCGCCCTCGAGGTGGTCCGGCGGAACCGAGAGCAATATGAGTGAGCCGACCGAAGCGCAGCGCGTACTGCTGAAGAAGCGCTACGCGTCCGAGCGCCGCTTTCGCCGCATCGGCGGAGCGGCCGTGCTCGCGGCGCTCACGGCGCTCGTCGTGCTGCTCGGCAGCGTCCTGTACCAGGGAGTGCCCGCGTTCCTCGAGCACCGCGTTCACCTGAACGTGACCCTCGACGCGTCGCTGATCGACCCCGACGGCAATCGCGACGCGCTCGCGATCGCCGAAGCCAACTACGGCGGATTGCTGAAGAACGCCCTCGTGGAGCTGCTGCCCGAGGTGTCGAGCCGCAGCGAGAAGCGCGCGCTGCTCGAGCTGCTCAGCGCGGGCGCGGCCTACGACCTGCAAGCGCGGGTCGTCGCGGATCCGGCTTTGATCGGGCAGACGATCGCGTTCGACGCGCTGCTCTCCGACGAGGCCGATCTGGCGTTGCGCGGCGAGGGAGGCCGCGAAGTCCCCGAGGCGGACCGGGCGCTCAGCGACGCGCAGCTGGGCTGGCTCGACGCGCTCGCGGCCCGCGGGCTCGTGAAGCGCACGTTCGCGACGCGGCTCTTCCAGACGGGCGACAGCCGCGAGCCGGAGCTCGCCGGCGTGTGGGGCGCCACGGTGGGCTCGTTCTGGACACTGCTCACCACGCTCGCGCTCTCGTTCCCCCTCGGCGTCGCCGCCGCGATCTACCTCGAAGAGCTCGCACCGAGGAATCGCTGGACGGACCTGATCGAGGTGAACATCAACAATCTCGCCGCGGTGCCGTCGATCGTGTTCGGGTTGCTCGGGCTCGCGATCTTCCTCGGCTTCTTCGGGCTGCCGCGGTCCGCGCCGATCGTGGGCGGCATGGTGCTGGCGCTGATGACCCTGCCGACCATCATCATCGCGGGCCGCGCGGCGATCCGCGCCGTGCCCCCGTCGATCCGGGAGGCCGCGCTCGGCGTCGGCGCTTCGCAGCTCCAGGCCGTGTTCCACCACGTCCTGCCCCTCGCGATTCCGGGCATCCTCACGGGCACGATCCTCGGCATGGCGCGCGCCCTCGGCGAGACCGCGCCCCTGCTGATGATCGGGATGGTCGCCTTCATCGTGGACGTGCCGGGCGGGCCGCTCGAGCCGTCCACGGCTCTGCCGGTCCAGATCTACCTGTGGGCAGACAGCCCGGAGCGCGGCTTCGTCGCGCGAACGTCCGCGGCGATCCTCGTTCTGCTCACGTTCCTCGTGCTAATGAACCTGATGGCGGTGCTGCTCCGGAACCGCTTCGAGCGGCGCTGGTGACCGCGCCGGAGCCCAGGATGCAGTTCTTGACGAAGATCTCGGCGCGTAGTCTCAACGTGTTCTACGGCGAGAAGCAGGCGCTCTTCGACGTGAATCTCGACGTCCCGAAGAGCCAGGTGACTGCGCTGATCGGCCCTTCGGGCTGCGGCAAGTCGACGTTCCTGCGCTGCATCAACCGCATGAACGACGTGATTCCGATCTGCCGCGTGGAGGGCAAGCTCGCGATCGACGGCGACGACCTCTACGCGGAGGACGTCGACGTGGTCGCGCTGCGCGCGCGCGTCGGCATGGTCTTCCAGAAGCCGAATCCGTTTCCGAAGTCGGTCTACGAGAACGTCGCCTACGGCCCGCGCATCCACGGGCTCGCGAAGGACAAGGCCGAGCTCGACGAGATCGTGATCCGCAGCCTCGAGCGCGCGAGCCTGTGGGCGGAGGTGAAGGATCGCCTGCACGACGCGGGCACGGGCCTCTCCGGCGGGCAGCAGCAGCGCCTGTGCATCGCCCGCGCGATCGCGGTCAGCCCCGACGTGATCCTGATGGACGAGCCGTGCTCCGCGCTCGACCCGATCGCCACCGCGCGCATCGAGGAGCTGATCGCCGAGCTGCGCGAGAGCTTCACGATCGTGATCGTCACGCACTCGATGCAGCAGGCCGCGCGCGTCTCGCAGGCGACGGCCTTCTTCCACCTCGGCCGCGTGATCGAGTGCGGCGACACGGCGCAGATCTTCACCGACCCCCGCGAGACGAAGACGCGCGACTACATCACGGGCAGGTTCGGCTGATGCGCCGGCTCGGCACGCCCGAAGGGGGGATGCGATGACTCGACCCGTGGAGCCCGCGCTGACGGCGCTGCGCGACCAGCTGTTGCGGATGGGGAGCCTCGCCGAGGCGATCCTCGAGAAGGCGCTGCAGAGCCTGTGGCGGCGCGACGTCGCGCTCGCCCGCGAGGTGAAGATCGACGACCTCGAGATCGACCGCCTCGACATCGCGGTCGACGACATGGTGCTCCGCATCCTCGCGACCCAGGCACCGGTCGCCGACGACCTGCGCAACGTGATCGCGGGCAAGATGATCGCGGCGGACCTCGAGCGCATCGGCGACCTCGCCCGCAACATCGCGAAGAGCGCGGAGCGCCTCGCCACCCGCGAGTCGATCGACACGCCGGCGAAGCTGCGGACGCTGGCCGAGGAAGCGCAGCGCATCCTGCGCCGCGCGCTCGACTCCTTCGCGCAGCAGGACGCCGAGCGGGCGACGGCGGTGCTCGACGACGACGACCAGGTCGACGCCGACGAGGACGCCGTCATCCGCAACGCCATCGAGGAGATCGCGAGCCATCCCGAGTTCACCGCGCAAGAGGTGGACTTCATCCTGGTCGCGAAGAACCTCGAGCGCGTGGCCGACCACGCGACGAACATCGCCGAGGACGTGATCCTCGCGACGCAGGCGCGGAATGTGAAGCACGCGTCCAAGCTGGCGGGGTAGGGGTCGCGGGGTTCGCGCGCGCCTGCATTCCCCGTTTTGCTTCGCTTCGGCGCTCGAAGACTCGCGCCTTCGCTGCGCGCTTCGCTTGCGTGGGTGATCGCCTGCTCGTGGGTGGTGAGGTTGTGGGCCCGTTCGTACGCGGTAGATGGTGCGTCAGCCCGGTTGCTCGAACGAGCAGTGGGGGCGCCTCGGTTCTTCAGGGCGTTCTTCGCGGCAATGCCATGGCTGCGTGACGCGTGCGACGCGGGGCGCATCGATCCTCTGGGAAACAGAGAGAGGATCGGAACGTGGAAGACACGCGAAATGGGCGGTTCTTCAGGCTGGCGAGCGGGTACTGCTTCGAGGCGCCGGGGATCTACTTGTGGGACGAGGATCGCGGCGAGGTGGAGCGCGCGGCGCGCGCGCTCGCGCGCGGGGTGCCGCCGGCGCGGCCGACGCGGCGCATGCTGATCATTCCGCCCCAGGAGATCGCGCCGCCGCAGCGCTGAGGCGCCGTCCCGCGCCCCAACGCCCCGCCGGAGCGCGGCCCCGCGCCGCTACATGCCCGCGTAGTCGGGGCCTTCGCCGCCTTCCGGCGGCGTCCAGGTGATCACCTGGTACGGGTCCGCGATGTCGCAGGTCTTGCAGTGCACGCAGTTCTCGTGGTGGATGAAGAGCTTCTTCTTCCCCGGGCGCTCCGCGTCCTCGACCATCTCGTAGACGGCCGCCGGGCAGAAGTGCTGGCACGGGTTGCCGTACTCCTCGGCGCAGACGTCCCGGCACAGATCGGTGTCGGCCACCACGAGGTGCGACGGCTGGTCCGCCTCGTGCGCGGTCCCCGAGAACTGCACGAGATGCTCCTTCGAGAACGTGAGCTTCCCGTCGAACTCGAACTTTTCCTTCTCGCGCTGGCCCTCGGGCAACTCGGAGAGCTTCTTGGTCGCGTGATGACCGGCCTCGAACTTGATGCCGTCGACGAGGCCGCGGCCGCCCGACAGGAACATGCGCACCGGCTCGTTGAGCATGAAGAACGGCAGGCCCATCGAGAACGCGCCGTGGAAGTTGCGCGCCTGCAGGTGCTCCTCGTACGCCCAGCTGTTCCGGTAGCGCTCCGTGTATCCGCCGAGCGTCGTGGTGGTGAAGTCGTCCTTCGCGATCGCGTCGGCGATCGTCTCGGCGGCCATCATCCCGCTCTTCATCGCCATGTGGACGCCCGCCAGCTTCTCCGCGTTACAGAAGCCGGCCGCGTCGCCGACGATCAGCGCGCCGTCGCAGTAGAGCTTCGGCATCGCCGACATGCCGCCGATCGGGATCGTCTTCGCGCCGTACTTCACCAGCTCCGCGCCCTCGAGCAGGTCGCGCATGAACGGGTGCGTCTTGAACTTCTGCGCCTCGAGGTGCGGGTCGTGGAAGGGGCTGTGCGCATCGAGGGCGCACACCATGCCGTAGGAGACCAGGTTGTCCTGGAGGTCGTACAGCCACATGCCGCCGAAGTACTTGGGCAGGTTCAGCGGCAGCATGCCGTGGATCACGCGGCCCGGGCGGTGCTTCTCCGGCTTGACGCGCCAGATCTCCTTGATGCCCGTCTCGTAGACCTGCGGGTTCTCTCCGGCCAGGTCGAAGCGCTCGATGAGCTGCTTGGTGAGGCTGCCGCGCACGCCCTCGCCGAGCACGGTGACCTTCGCGCGCACGTCCATGCCGGCCTGGTACGTGGCCTTCGGCTTGCCGTGCTTGTCGACGCCCATGTCGCCGAGCCGCACGCCGACGACCTTGCCGCCCTCGATCAGCAGCTTGTCGCCCGCGAAGCCGGCGTAGATGTCGATGCCGAGGGCCTCGCACTTCTCGGCGAGCCACTTGGCGACCTTGTTGAGCGACGCGACGTGATAGCCGCGCTTCGCGAACATCGGCGGATTCACCGGCAGCGGGATCGCGGCATTGCCGACGAACAGGATCGTCTTGTCGTCGGTGCAGATGTGCTCGGTCGGGAAACCCTGCTCGACGAAGTCCGGCATCAGCTCGCGGATGCCCTTCGGGTTGATCACCGCGCCGGAGAGCATGTGGTCGCCGACCGCGCTGCCCTTCTCGATCACGAGCACGGCCGGCTTTTCGAGGCCGCGCTGCTCGCAGGTCTTCACGAGGTGGTACGCGGAGGCCAGCGTCGCAGGCCCCGCGCCGACGAACAGAACGCCGACTTCCATCACTTCGCGTTCGACCTGTGCCATGGGACCTCCGAGCGGCTCGCGGGAACCGCGAAAACAGGGGGCGACGATAGAAGAGGGGGACTTCGGGTCAAGCAGGTTCCGGGCCCGTGCGGGGATTCGCGCAGCGACGGAATCGCGAGGCCTTTCGCTGCGTTGACCCTGCCGGAGCGCTTCCTTATGTTGCGCGCCCTTCGCGATTCGAACCCTGCACACGCGGGCAGTCCGGGAGACGACTCGATGGCGACGATGATCACCGAGGAATGCATCAACTGCGGCGTGTGCGAGCCGGAGTGCCCGAACGAGGCGATCAGCGAGGGCGAAGAGACGTTCGTGATCGATCCCGCGCTCTGCACGGAGTGCGTCGGCTTCCACGAGACGGAACAGTGCGCCGAAGTGTGCCCGGTCGACTGCTGCGTGCCGGACCCGAACAACGCCGAGCAAGAGGCGGCGCTGTTCGATCGCGCCAAGGCGATCCACCCGGACAAGGCTGCCGGGCTCGCGCTGTCCGCCGACACCTCGCGCTTCCGCAAGTAAGCGCGAACGCCCATGCGCGTCGAGTCGGCGATCGTCGACATCGCGCGCGAGTTTCTCGCGGTGCACCGCGAGCTGCGCGGCATCGCGGCGCACGAAGCCGGGGGGACGCTGCGCTTCGACGAGGTGCGCAGCTTCGTCGGCGACGACGAGCGCAGCGTGTTGTTCCGCCTGAAGGAGCGCTGCCACGCGCTGTTTCGCAACGACGGCGCGGAGGAAGAGCTCGAGATCGGCGCCAGCGAGCTGTTCGATCTCGCGGTCGGCTCGCTCTTCCACGAGGCGATGAAGCTGCGCGAGAACCTGTACCAGTCGGACGTGTACGCGCCGAAGGTCGCGGCGCTGCGCGCGCGCGGCGTGTCCGACCGCAGCGGCCTGCTCGGCGAGTTCGACAAGCTCGTCGCGGCCTCGCGCGTGCGCCTCCGCGAGTCCGTCGCCGAGGCGCGCGTGTTGCTCGGGCAGACGACGACGCAGTTCCGCGTGCTCCTGCGCAGCCACGCGTCGAACGGCCTCCTGGCGCGCTACGTGGTCGAGAACGCCGGCCAGCTCGCGGACGCCTTCGCCAGCACCGAGGACGAGGCCCTCGCCGACGTCCACGGCAGCGCCGCCGCGGCCTGGCGGCGCGCGGCGTGGTCCTACCTACAGAGCGGCTTCTTCGCCGACGCGACCCGCGCGCTGGCGATGGCCGCGGCGCACGGCGACGCCGCGCCCGAAGCCGCGCGCCAGCGCGAGTTCGCGGAGGGGATGAGCGCGTACCTCGCGGGTCGTTACGAGGCGGCGCTGCGCGGCCTCTCGGCCTGGGCGGACGCGGCCCCCGTGGGCGAAGAGCTGCGCCTCGCGGCGATCGCGTCCTCGGCGATGAGCGGCGCGCGCCGGCTGGTGGCGGCAGATGCGGCGCTGGCCGAGCGGGCGACCGAGCTCGCGGAGCGCCTGCGCGCGCTCTCCTCGTCCGCGCCGCCCCTCCGCTAGGCGGGGCGAGCCGGGCTCGCGACGCGGCGTCGTGCGACGAGCCAGGCGCCGCCGCCCACCGCGACCATCGCGATCCCGATGAACTGCGCGCCCGACAAGCCGAAGGCGACCGGCGGATTCACGCGGAGGATCTCGACGAAGAATCGCCCGACGCCGGCGAGGACCGCGTACTCGGCGAACAGGAACGGGCTGCGCTTGCGCCGGCGCCAGAGCACGGCACCGATGAGCAGCAGCCACGCCACCTCGTAGAGCTGCGTCGGGTGGACGCGCTCGAAGGTGGGCGGCGCGCCGTCGGGGAACGCGATTCCCCACCAGCCGTCGGTCGGGCGCCCGTAGTCGTCGCCGACGAGGAAACAGCCGATCCGCCCGCACGCCTGGCCGAAGGGCGCCGCGTTGGCGACGGCAGCGGCGACCGCCGCGGTCGAGATGCCGTGGATGCGCGTCGCGATCGTCACGCCGAGTGCACCCGCGATCAACCCGCCGAACCACACCATCCCGGCGCGATCGAACAGCGCGTCGAAGAAGGTGCGCTCGCCGCGCAGGGTGAACTCGGTGGCGTAGTAGAGCTTCGAGCCGATCACGCCGCACAGCACGGCGTAGACGAGGATGGTCGAGGAGAGCTCGGGGTCGATGCCCTGCTCGCCGAGTCGACGCGCGACCACGCGCTCGGAAACCAGGAAGCCCACGGCCATCATGACGCCGAACGAGCTGATCGCGAAGCCGAACGGCTCCCACAAGACGGGATACATGGCGCGGCAACCTAGGAGACGGGCGCTAGCGCGCCACGGGAATCGTGACGCAGATCGTCGCGCCGACGGGCGCGTTGGCGTCGATCCAGGCGCAGCCGCCCCAGCTCGCGGCCAGCTCGCGCACGATCGCGAGGCCGAGGCCCCGCGGGCTCGCCGTAGCGGACGCACAGCGGGTCTGCGCCACGTCGAAGACGCGCTCGCGATCCTCGGGCGCGATGCCGACGCCGTTGTCGCGCACCCGGAGCAGCGCCACGTCGTCGCGGCAGGCAATGGCGATTTCGATCGCGGCGCCGTCGACGTCGCCCATGTGCTCGACCGCGTTGGCGACGAGGTTGCTCACGAGGCGGTAGAGGTCCGCCGGGCGCGCGGCCAGCGGCGGGGCATCGGTCGGCGCGCTCAGGTGGATCCCCCGGCGCTCGAGGTCGCGCTTCCGCTCGGCGCGAACCTGGGCGAGGACGCCGGCGAGGTCCGCCACCGGCGCGACGTCGGCCGGTTCGAGGGCGCTGCGGAGCACCGCCTCGAGCATTCCGGCCGAGCGCTCGATGCGCTCGATCAGCAGCGCGGCGCGGGCCGTGTCCCCGGCCGCGAGGTCCTCGCGCGCGAGCCGGGCAAAGCCGAGCACGGCGGCGAGGGGCGAGCGCAGGTCGTGGGCGAGGGCCGCGGCGGCGGGGAGGGAAGTCGGAGCGGGCTCGGCGCGGGTTCCCGTGGGTCTGGGGCGCCCATCGCGCCCATCGGCAGCGAGGCCGTCATCGGAGGGGGAGCGCGAGGCGTTCTTCAAGACCGGCACCTTCTGCGCAGCATTCGAGAAAGTTGCCCGCGGGGCAGATCATCCTATCAGGCGCCGTTTTCGGGGGGAATCTCAATCACCTGACCCGGGTGCTCGCATCTCCGGGGTGCGGCATCTCCCAGGAATGGGACACATTCCGACTGCGGCAGGGCTCAGCCCTCCGATAAGTTGGCTGTCACCCCCCGCCCGATCGTGGCCTCCCACCCTTCATGGCGTTGGGCAGGCGGGGGAACAGCTGGGGAGGGTCGTTGCGATGACCCGATTCCAAGTGCTTGCGCTCGCATCCTTGTCCGCCCTGTTCATCAGCGGCCGGCCGCCGGCCGTCGCGCCCGTCCCCCGCGCCGTCGCGGTGGCCCAGGCGCCCCCCGTTCGGGTGACGGCGCGACTCGCCGAGCTGAACCCCCACCTGACGCCCGGCCAGCTCGACCGCATCGAGGCCGCCGTCTCGCGGTCGTCCTCCAAGTACGGGCTCGACCCGGTGCTCGTGGCCGCGGTGATCGAGGTCGAGAGCTCGGGCAAGCCGTGGGCTCGAAGCCCGAAGGGCGCCCTCGGCCTGATGCAGGTGATGCCGTACATGATCCGGCCCATGGGAATGGCGGGAAACGCCTCGACCGTGGAGGCCAACGTCGAGGCCGGCTGCGCGATCCTCGCCAGCAACATCCGGCGCCTCGGCGAGGAAGACGGCATCTCCGCCTACTTCTGGGGCGGCAACATTCGCGGCGACGGCTACCTACGGCGCGTGCAGACCGCGCGCGAGCGCCTGCGCACGGAGCTGCAATCGTCTTGATCCGGGAGTGAGCCGCGTGTGAGCGAACGGGCGCTGCGCAGAGTCGAAGGTTCGTTCGCGGCGCCGGATGGGCTGATGCTGTTTCGCCGGGCGTGGCTGCCGGATCAGGTTTCGCGTGTGCTGCTCGTGGTGCACGGGTTCGGCGAGCACAGCGGGCGCTACGACGAGCTCGGCGCGTGGTTCGCCGCGCGCGACTGCGCCGTACACGCGCTCGACCACCGCGGCCACGGGCGTTCCGGCGGGCCGCGCACCCACGTCGACCGCTTCGCGCAGCTGCTCGACGACCTCGCGGCGTTCCACGCGATCGTGCGAGACGAGCATCCGGCCGCGCCGATCACGCTGCTCGCCCACAGCATGGGCGGACTGATCGCGCTCGCGTACCTCGCGGAGCGCCGCCCGTCGGTGTCCGGAGCGATCGTCTCCGGCCCCGCGCTCGCGCCGGATCGCGCGGTGCCGCGCTCGCGCCTGCTGCTCGCGCGCGCGCTCGGGCGCGTCGCGCCGAAGATCGCGCTGGAAGCGGGGCTCGATCTCGCCGGGCTCTCGCGCGACGAGGCCGTGTTGCGCCGTTACCTCGAGGATCCGCTCGTCGTGCGCACGATGACGGCGTCGCTCGGTGCTGCGCTGCTCGCCGCGGGGGCCGCGACGCGCGCGAACGCCGCGGCGATCGCGACGCCGGTGCTGCTCCTGCACGGCAAGCAGGACACGCTCTGCCCGGTCGCAGCGAGCGAGGAGTTCGCCGCGCAGCTCACCGCGAGCGGCAGCGCGCTGCGCGTGTACCCGGAGCTGCGGCACGAGATCTTCAACGAGCCCGAGCGCGAGCAGGTGTTCGCAGACGCGTGGCGCTGGATCGAGGAGACGCTGGCATGAGCGCGAAGCTCACGCACTTGGACGAGCAGGGTCGCGCGCGCATGGTCGACGTCGGCGGCAAGGACGTGACCGAGCGCGTCTGCACCGCGCGCGCGGAGGTGCGCATGGCCCGCGCCACCCTCGACGCGATCACGAGCGGCAGCACGCCCAAGGGGGACGTGTTCGCGACGGCGCGGCTGGCGGGCATCCTCGCGGCGAAGCGCACGGGCGAGTGGATCCCGCTCGCCCACCCGATGCCCCTCGATGCCGTGGAAGTGCATCTCGCGCCGGACGCCGCAGCCGGCTGCGTTCGGGTCGAGGCCACGGTCCGGGCCCACTGGCGCACTGGCGTCGAGATGGAGGCGATGGTGGCGGTGAGCGCCGCCGGGCTCACGATCTACGACATGTGCAAGGCCATGGACCGGGGCATGTCGGTCACCGACGTCCGGCTCGTCCGGAAATCCGGCGGAAAGAGCGGTGTCTGGACGCGCCCCGGAGAAGCGCCGCTTCCCGAGTGATCTCGCCGCAACTCGGGGGCGACCTGCGGGTTGGAGCCGGGCGAGGCGGCGCTGCGCATCGCTCCGGAGCCGGGAACGCTTCCTCGGGGTCTGGCGTACTTGCGCATCGGCCCGGATGTTCCGGGAACCGGAGAGGGGGCGCGGTGTCGAATCGCGCGTGGCATTCGTGACTCAACCGATTCTCGATCGCGCGGCCGCCTCGGGCGCCGCCGGGGCCGACGATGCGCGAGGCGTCGATCCCGATCTTCCCCTCGTGGACCGCTGGCGCGGCGGGGATCTGCGCGCCTTCGGGGAGCTCGTCCGCCGCCACCAGCGCAAGGTGTTCGGCCTGCTGACGCGCATGCTCGGCGACCGCGACGACGCGGAGGACGCGGTCCAGGAGACCTTCCTGAACCTGCATCGCCACGGTCACCGGTTCCGCAGCGAGTCGCGTTTCTCGACGTTCGTCTACCGCGTCGCGGTGAACGCGGCGCTGAATCGCCGGCGCTCCCAGGGCCGGCGCCGCGCGCACCTCGACGAGTTCGCCAACGGCCAGGCCATCGGGCACGCCCTGCCGTCCTCGCCGCGCGGGCCCGAGGACGCGATGGGCGGCGGCGAGGTGCAGGCGCGCGTGCAGCGCTGCCTCCAGGAGCTGCCCGAGGCGTTGCGGGCACCGGTCGTGCTCTACGACATCGAGGGCATGAGCTACGGCGAGATCGCCGAGATCCTGCAGATCGCCGAGGGCACCGTGAAGTCGCGCATCCACCGCGCGCGCCACGCGCTGCGGGCGAAGCTCGCGGATCTGGCGCGCGAAGTCGGGGCCACCGAATGATCCACGCGTGGCTGAAGCGCCGGCTCTCCGAGTACCTCGACGGCGCCCTCGAGGGCCGCGCGAAGCGGCGACTCGAGCGGCACCTCGAGCGCTGCGCGGAGTGCCGGAGCGAGCTCGCGGAGCTGCGCGGCACCGTGTTGTTGCTGCGGACGCTCGCGGCGGAAGAGGAACCCTCCGAGTTCCTCGCGACGCGCGTGATCGCGCGCATCGAAGCCGGCGACGCCGCTCCGAACCTCGCCGACCGCCTCCGCGCGACGCTCGGCGTTCTGGCCTCGGGCGCCTGGACGCCCGCGCTCGGCGCTGCGGCCGTCGTGGTCGTGGTCGCCGCGGTGCTCGACCTGCGCGTCGAGGTCACGCTCCCGGGAGCCCAGCCGCTGCCTTCGCTCGCCAGCGCTGCGCGGCCCCCCTCGCCGCCGCCGCCCGTCTCGTTCGACGAGCCGATTCAGCTCGTGTCTTCGCCGTCCGTGCCCGTGCGCAGCGCGCGGCGCTTCGACCCCGTCGTGCTCGAGGAAGTCTCCGGCGTGCATCGCGCTTGCTCGGCGCGCCCGCACGATTCGGAGTGCCAATCGTTCCGTAACAAGCTCGTCGCGGTCGCGCTGGCGGATCCGCGCGGCTTCGTGCGGGAGATCGAAGCCGTGCCGCCCGAGTCGCGAGACCGCGTGCTGGCCGCCGTTTCCTGGGAGGCTGCGCGCACCGGCCATGCGCAGCGGGTGCTGTACGGGCTGCGCCGGGTCGACGACCCGCGCGCGGTCGGCATCGTGGTGCGCTTCCAGCGCACGATTGCGTCTCGCGAGTGACCGCTGCCCGGCGGGGCCGATCCGCCGGCGGTAGGTTCGCGCGATGCACGGATTCCGCATCGCGCACCGCGCCGCCTGGCTGTTCGCCGCGCTGCTCGGGTGCGCGGCGGCGAGCCTCGCGGGCGAAGCGCGCGTAGAGCTGATGCCCGCGCGCGGGCCCGCGTGGCGTCCGGCCCGGATGCTCGCGGCGCTGCGCGACGGCGCGCGCGAGCCGCGCGCGGTGCGCATCGAGACGTCGCCCTCGGGCGCTCGGCTCGCGCTCGCCTACGTCCGCGACGGGATCGAGATCGCCCGCGCCGAGGGCATCGCGCCGCTCGTGGCGCTCGTGCCCGGGCCGGCGCAGGTCGGCGCGAGCGATCGCGTCGCCGTCCGAGGCGAGCTCGAAGGCTTCGCTCCCGCCGAGGCGACGCTCGAGCTCGCACACCTCGCGCCGCACGTGCAGCTCGCGCTCGCGCCCCTGCCGCGCCGGCTGGTCGGCGCCGCGCTGCTCGAGCTCGGCGCCCGCTCGCGGCTCGTGCTGACGAGCGATCGACCGCTCGACGCGCGCCTCGCGGCGACGGATCGCGGAACGCGCCTCGTGCTCGCGAACGTCGCGGTCGACGAGGCGCTCGCCGCACGGCTCGCGGCGCTGCGCGGCGCGACGATCGCCCGCGCTGCCGTGCGCC
>CAZCTH010000058.1:0-30716 GCA_964501435.1 uncultured Spirochaetales bacterium
CGCGGCGATCGCACGCAGCGCGGCGGCCATGCGCTCGGCGGCCGCGTCCGAGCTCGCGCGCAGCAGCGGCGCGCCAGCGACGTGCACGACCGCCCCGCGAGCGTCGATCGCGGGGCTCCACGGCAGCGCGCGCACCTCGCGCAGCGCGCCGGTCGCGGCGAGCCACCCGAGCGGGCCGCGGCCGATCGCGTGGCTCGCGGTCGCCTCGAACGCGGGGCCATCCACGCCGAACGCGAAGCGCAGCGGCCACGGGCTCGCGAAGTGAAGCCCACCGCGGCGCGTGCCCCGCGCGGGCCCGCTGCGCGGGAGCGAGAAGCGCGCGCCGCTGGGCGGAAGGAAGCCGAGGCACTCCCACGCCCACAGCGCGAGCAGGATCAGCCAGAGATCCATGCGGCGGGCTCAGGCCGTCGGGGCGCCGCTCGGCTTGCCGCCGAAGAGACGGCGGATCGCAGCGACCGCCGCCACGGCGCCGCCCGCGATCACCTTCCAGAACTTCGCCAGCAGCCCCGTCTTCGCGAGCACGCCGCCCGCGACGAGGCCCGCGAGTCCGTAGCCCGCAGCCGTGTCGGTGCCCGGCAGGTACTCCGCGTAGGTGCTGCCTGGGCGGAAGCGGTAGCCCTCGAGCACGCGGTCGACCTCGGCCTGCGCGGCGCCCAGCTCCTCGGGCGCCGCGACCAGCGTCGCGGACATCACGCCGCGCCGGCCGAGCAGCTTGACGAGGCGATTCACGCTCTCGCCGTCCTCGCTGCGGAGCTTGATCGCCCAGGTCAGGTTGTTGGTGTTCGGGTCGTAGTGGGGGGCCTCGTGCCAGCCGACGAGCTCGAGCTGCGCGAGCCCGAGCTGCTTGCGTTGCTCGGCCGCCGCCTCGTTGCCTTCCTTCAGCGACGAGAGCAGCGCGTCCGCGTCCAGCTCGTCGCGATCCGAGTCGTCTACCCAGCCGGACGAGTCCCACTCGAACACCACGAACCAGCCGGAGCCGTCGCTCTTCGCGAACGTCGCGAGGTCGGACTCGCCAACGAGATTGCCCGTCATCCGTAACAGCTCGGCCGTCCCGTCCTTGTCGAGGAACACGTAGCCCTCGGGCAGATCGATCTCGGCCAGCGCGTCGCCGATCGGCGCCGTGAGCGGGCCCGCCTGCCACGGGAGCGCAGGCTGCTCGGGCGCGGCGCTCGCGGCATCGACCGATCCGTCGGTCGCGGTGGCCTCCGGAGCGGCGGCGCCCGCCTCCTCCTGAGCGAGCGCGGGAGCGCTGAACAACGCGCTGCCGAGGGCGATCGCGGACGAGAGTACGAAGCGGCGCATGCGAGATCCTCCGGCGCCCATTGTGCGCACGGCCGCCGTTCCCTGACAACTCGAAACGTCAGGCGCCCGCGGCACGCCACGTCGCGCGCACGTGCTCGGGGCCGCGGATGACGGCGCCGACGATGCGAGGCGGCTCGCCCGCGGCGAGCGCGAGCTCCGGCAGCCGCTCGAGCACGACCGCGAGCGAAACCTCGAGCTCGCGCCGCGCGAGGTGGGAGCCGAGGCAGAAGTGCAGGCCGTGTCCGAAGGTGAGATGACGGTTCGACTTGCGCGCGGGGTCGAAACGATGCGGCTGCTCGAACACGAGCGGGTCGCGATTCGCCGGCGCGATGCCGTAGAGCAGCGGCGCGCCGGCGGAGAGATGCACCCCGGCCCAGTGCACGTCCTTCGCACAGGCGCGCGGCAGCAGGGCCACCGGCGGCTCGAAGCGCAGCCCCTCGTCGACGATCGCGGGAATCGCGCTCGCGTCGCTGCGCGCGAGCTCGGCGACCTCCGGCCGCGCGAGCACCGCCGCGAACAGGCTGCCCATGTTCTTGAACGTGGTGTCGGAGCCCGCCGGGAAGAGCAGGCGCAGGAACGAGAAGATCTCCTCGTCGGAGAGCCGCTCGCCGGCGATCTCCGCGTGGGCGAGCTCGGAGACGAGATCCTCGCCCGGGCGCGCGCGGCGCTCGGCCACCAGCACGCGCAGGTAGTTGGTGAAGTCGCGCGACGCGGCGACCGAGCCCTCCGGATCCCACGGGAACTCGATCAGCTTCTGCGCCCAGTGCAGCAGGCGATCCTCGTCGGCGACGGGGATCCCGAGCAGCCGCGTGATCACGAGGAACGGATAGCGGCGCGTGTATTCGGCGATCAGGTCGCCCGCGCCGCGCTTGGCGAAGCGGTCCAGCAGCTCGTGGGCCAAAGGGACGAGCAGGTCCGCGGCGGCGCGCCGCATCAGGTTCGGACGGAACGCGTGGGAGACGAGCGCGCGGTTGCGGCGATGCTCGTCGCCGGCCATGCACTGGATGGTCTTGCCCATCGTCGGCATCGAGATGCGCTCGTAGATCGTCTTCGACGGAAACGTCTCGTCGTCGGCGAAGGCGGCCGCGAGCTCTTCGTGGGCGAGGATCAGCCACGTCGTCTCGCCGTGATAACGCACAGGCACCACCGGGCCGTGGGGCCGCAATCGGTCGAGCACGTCGTGGAGGTCGGGGAGCTCCGCGTGGGCGAAGTCGAGCTCGGGCAGCAGCGGGGTCGCGGCGGACATGCGGGCTCCTCGAGGAGAGTCAGGCGAGCGCGGGGAAGAGTTGCTTCACGCCCGCGGCGATGAACTCGACGCCGATCGCGGCGAGCACGAGGCCGAACAAGCGGATCACGACGTTCATGCCGATCGGCCCGATCAGGCGGCCGAGCCGCGCCGCGTTGCGCAGCGCGAGCCAACACGCGAGGGCGAGGCCCGCGATCACGCCGAGCACGAGGCCGCGATGCACGGGGCCGGCTCCCCCGTTCATCTCGAGAATCACCGCACTGATCGCGCCGGGGCCCGCGAGCAGCGGGACGCCGAGCGGAACGACGGCGACGCTCGCCTTGTCCCGCGAGGCGAGATCCTCCTCGGGGGTGTGCCGCGTGCGATCGGGCTCCGCGGTGAGCATCGAGATCGCCATCAACAGGAGCACGATGCCGCCGCCCACGCGGAAGGCTGGCAGGCTGGTGCCGAAGGCGCCGAGGATCGCCTCGCCCGCGACGGCCGCTCCCGCGAGCACGCCGAACACGGCGAGCGCCGTGACCCGCGCGGTGCGCGCGCGCTCGCGCGGGGTGAAGCCGTCCGTGAGCTGCAGGAACAGGGGGATCGCGGCGAGCGGGTCGACGATGGCGATCAGCGCCACTGCGAAGCGCGTGTATTCGGTCCAGACGGCGTCCATCGGCGCATGGTACGCCGGGCGGCGCCGCGGGGGCTCGCCCCGCCGCGCGCGTTATCGTGCGCGCCCCGCCCCCGCCAAAGAGCTCCCCCTTGTCGTCCCCCGTTTCGGACCCGGCCGCGCCTTCGCCCGCGCAGCTCCATCGCGACCTGCGGTCGATCAAAGGCGACGGCGTCTTCTACAGCGTGATGGTCGGAGTGGGCGAGACCTACGTGCCGGCGTTCGTGCTGGCGCTCGGCCACGGGCCGCAGGCGAGCGCGCTGATCACCACGCTGCCGATGATGCTCGGCGCGTTCGCGCAGCTCGCGGCGCCGCTGGGCGCGCGGCGCGTCGGGTCGTACCGGACCTGGGTGGTCGCGTGCGCGCGCCTCCAGGCCGCGTGCTTCTTCCCGCTGGTGGCGACGGCCCTCGGTGCGCCGCTCGGGCTGGTCGCGCTGTTCGCGGTGATGTCCGCTTATTGGGGCTTCAGCCTCAGCACCGGGCCGGCGTGGAACGCCTGGGTCGAGACGCTCGTGCCCGCCGAACGGCGCGTGCGCTTCTTCGCGACCCGCACGCGGCTCGCGAACGCGGCGCTGCTCGGCTCGATGCTGGCCGCGAGCCTCGCGCTGTTCGGGGCGATCGGGACGCCGCGCGCGCTGCCGCTGTTCGCCGCGCTGTTCGCGTGCGCGGCGCTCGCGCGCTTCGCGTCGGCGAACTTCCTCGCGCGCCAGAGCGAGCGGCCGGGGCTCGCGCGCACCCACGACGCGCTCTCGCCGATCGACTCCCTGCGCCGCCTGCGCGGCACGCCCGCCGCGCGGCTGCTGCTCGCGATGCTCGGCCTCACCTTCGGCACCTGGATCGCGGCGCCGTTCTTCGTCGCCTACATGCTCGGGCCGATCGGCCTCGACTACACCGAGTTCACGATCGTGAGCGCCACCGTCTTCGTCGCACGCGTCGCCGCCGCGCCCGTGCTCGGGCGCATCGCCCACCGCGTCGGCGTGGCGCGCATCTTCACCTGGGGCGCCCTCGCGGTGACGCCGCTGCCCGCGCTCTGGCTCGTCTCGCACGAGTTCGTCTGGCTGCTCGCCGTGCAGGTGCTCTCGGGCGTGGCGTGGGGCGCCTACGAGTACGCGACGCTGCTGATCTTCTTCGAGCGCCTCGACGCGCGCTCGCGCACGAGCGTGCTGTCGCTCTACAACGCGGCGAACGCGGTGGCGATGGTGGGCGGGAACGTGGTGGGCGCGCTCGCCTTCGGCGGCTTCGCGACGAGCGTCGGCGACTACGCGGCGGTGATGGCGGCCTCGTTCGTCGCGCGGCTCGCAGCCGTCGCATTCCTGCGCCGCACGACGTTCGCGGTGCAGCCGGCCGCAGCCGTCGCCACGACCGCGCCCGTGGCGCCGTAGCGCAGCGCCCGCGCGGTCAATCCCAGACCTTCTCCCAGCGCTTCGTGCGCGCCGAGCGCTCCATCGCCAGCGCGATCCGCAGCTCGCCGACGGCGACCTCCGGGCCGGCTTCGAGCGGCTTGCCCTCGCGGATCGCGCGCGCGAAGTCGAGCAGCTCGCCCGCGTACGAGGCCATGTAGCCGGCCGGCACGTCCTTCAGCGCCTCCGGCCGATCGGGCTGCACGACGCGCCCGCCCGGGTCGCTGCCGTCGAACAGCCGCACGCCCGCGGCGATCGTGATCTCGCCCCGCGTGCCGGTGATGCGGAACGTGTCCTGCGGCGCGAGCGCGCCGTCGCTCATGTAGAGGCAGAAGCTCGCCACCGCGCCGCCGCGGAAGCGGAACAGCGCGCGCGTCAGCGACTCGCCCTCCATCCGCGCGATGGGGCGCTCCATCACCGCGACGACCTCGTCGATCTCGCCGAGCCACATGCGCAGCGGGCGCATGAAGTGCGAGCCGGTGTCGAGCGCGATGCCGCCGCCCATCCGCTCGCGCGACAGGCGCCACGAGCCCGCGCCGTGGAACTCGTTCATCACGGGCGAGAAGAGGTGGACGTGGGCGGTGATCGGCGTGCCGATCGCGCCGGAATCGACGAGCCGCTTCGCCAGCAACACGTCGGGCCAGTACTGCGCGTTCTCGCCCACCATGAAGACGCGCCCGCTCGCGCGCGCCGCGGCGAGGATGCGTTCGCAGGCCGCCAACGACGTCGCCATCGGCTTCTCGAGCAGGAGGTGCTTGCCCGCGCCGAGGACCTCGAGCGCGACGCGCTCGTGGAGGTCGTGCGGGACCATCGCGTCGACGGCCTCGACGCCGGGCGCGGCGAGCGCCTCGGCGAGCGACGTGAAGGCGACGCCCCCCGTGCGCTGCGCCATCGCCTCGGCGCGCTCGCGCACGGGGTCGACGCAGGCGCGCACGGCGAGCACGGGCACGCCCGCGAGCGCCATGCGGTGCCACTCGGCGATGGCGCCGCAACCGACGAGCGCGAGACCGATCTCCTGCATCCGTGCCTCCTCCACGTGGTGGAGCGAAGATTGCTTCTTCTTGCTGGGAAGTCTGCGCCGGTGCTCGGGATTTTTCGCGCGCACCGGCTTCGTGCGGGAGGCGTCGCGTGGTGGCGCGTCGGCGGGGACCCTCGCCCCTGCGGGTGGTGGCGCGGCAATGCGCTGCGCTACGCAGGCGCGAACGCCGCGCGCCCGCTGCGCGCAGGAGGCCGCGATGACCGCGAAGCTCGCCAAACCTGCCCTCGACCTCGGCGCCGTCACCGGCGACGTGACGAAGGCGCTCGCGTTCTATGCAGGAGCGCTCGGCTTCCAGAAGCTCGAGGAGATCCCGTTCCCGGGGGTCGGCGTGCTGCACCGCCTGAAGGTGGGGGACAGCTTCTTCAAGCTGCTCGCGCCCGAGAAGCCGCCCGCCGCGCGCGCGCCGGGCGGCGGCATCACCGGCGCGATCGGCTTCCGCTACGTGACGTTCCAGCTCACCAACCTCGACGAGGCCGTGGAGGCGTGCCGCAAGGCGGGCGCGACGATCGCGGTGGAGCCGCGGCCGCTGCGGCCCGGTGTGCGCATGGCGATGGTCGAGGACCCGGACGGCAACACCGTCGAGCTGCTCGGGCCCTGAGCAATCCCGCGCGGACGCGCCGCGCGCGGCCGAAGCGAGCGCCGTGATCGACTACGACCCGTACGACGACGCCGTGATGCGCGACCCGCAGCCGGCCTACGCGCGGCTGCGCGCCGACAGCCCCGTCCACTATCTCGCGAAGTACGACTGCTGGGCGCTCTCGCGCTTCGCGGACGTGTGGGAGGCGACGCTCGACGGCGAGTCGTTCTCGGCGCGCGGCGGCACCGCGCCCGGCCAGGTGCTGCGGCGCGACCCCGCGCCGCACACGTTCATGACGATGGATCTGCCCGAGCATCGCGCGTACCGCGGGCTGATCGCTCCGCGCTACGGACGCGCGGCCGTCGCCAAGCTCGAGCCCCTGCTGCGCGGCATGGCGCGCACGCTGCTCGCGCCGGCCGCGGCGAGCGGCTCGCTCGACGTATACGCCTGGGCCAATCGCGTCGCGATCTGGCTCGGCGCCGACCTGCTCGGCCTCGCGCGCGACGACGCCGAACAGTTGCGCGCGTGGATCGACGGCTTCTTCCAGCGCGCGCCGGGGCAGGCGGGGCCGGCTCCAGAGAACTTCGCGTTCGCCGCCCGGGTGGGCGCACGCCTCGGCGAGATCGTCGCCGCTCGCCGCGCGCGCCCGACCGGTGGCGACGACCACCTCTCGGTCTGGCTGGCGGCGCGGATCGACGGGCGGGCGCTCGACGACGAGGCCATCGTCGCGAACCTGTACTCGATGCTCGTGGTGGCGACCGAGACGGTCCCGGCGGCGGTGGCGAACACCGTGGCCCTGCTGGGCCGTCACCCGGACGCCCTCGCGCGGGTGGTCGCCGACCCGGCGCGCATCCCGGCCGCCTGGGCGGAGGCGCTCCGCGTGGACCAGCCGACGAACCTGCTCGGACGACGCGTGATCCGGGACCGGGACTTGGGGGGCCAGGCCCTCCGGGAAGGGCAGGGGGTCCTGCTCCTCTGGGCGTCCGCCACGCGGGACGAGGCGGAGTTCCCGGCCGCGGACCGCTTCGACCTGGAGCGGCGCCCCGCTCGCTCCCTGTCCTTTGGCCACGGGATCCACAAGTGCCTGGGCGAATCGCTCGCAAACCTCTCCGGACGCGTCCTGCTGGAGGAATTTCTCTCCGTCGCCCCGAGATTTGTGATTGACTGGCCCCGAGCCGAGCGCATGTACGGCGAATTCCTTTGCGGATACCGGCAACTTCCGCTCTCGTTCGAGCCGCGCGCCCACAGCTGACGGAGTCACAGGCCTCGAATTGCCGGTTCTCTGCCGAAGCCGTCGCGACTGAAACAAAGAACGGGGGTTGAGCGTCTCAACCTGCGTTCGGGCGGAAGCGCCAGCAGATGCACTCCCAAGGTGCATTTGGGTGAGGAGGGCATCCCACGGGGGGTGGTGCTCTTTTCACGTTGGGCTGGCGAACCGCGCCGAAACGTATACGGACCCAGAAGCTCCAAACCGAGCCGGACTCGCCCGACCGGCCACCGGGATTGCCCATGCTCGACCGAGAACGAAAGACCGACACCGCAGTGACGCCCGTCGCGGCCTCCGCCGCGACGCCGTCGACCACGTCCCGCAGCGGCGGGCCGCGCGAGTCGCTGGCCGCTTACTTCGGGGACGTCGCCGACATCCCGACGCTGCCGCACGCCGAGCAGCTGAAGATCTCGCGGGAGCTCGAGGAGGCGACGCGCGCCTTTCACGAGACGCTCTACTGGATTCCGTGGGCGGCTCGCCGCGCGATCACCGAATGGCGCGCGCGCAAGGACAGCGGCCGCACCACGCGGCGCATGTCCGAGGGCTTCGGCACCGGCGACCTGAAGGTCGGCGTCAAGCTGGACGAGGCGATGGCCACGCTCGAGAAGATCGAGAAGAAGCGGGCGTCGCTGACCGGCGCCGCGGCGGCGAAGGAGCGCGCTCGGCTCGACGCGAAGGCGGCGGTCGCGATGCGCGAGGCCGACCTCGCATTCTCCTACCTGCGGCAGATGCACGCGGATCTCGTCGAGATCGAGACGCGCCTGCGGCGTGCGGAGCAGGCGCGCAAGCGCCTGCGCGCGCACCGAAGCGCGCCGCCGAGCGTGCGCCCGCGCGCGTCGCTGGGCGAGCTCAACAAGGCGATCGCCGAGATCGAGGCGTCGGTGGGCCTGTCCGCGCGCGAGTTCCACGAGCGCATGGACCGCGTCACCGCCGGCTACGACGCGATGAGCGAGCTCAAGAACCGCTTCGTGTTCCACAACCTGAAGCTGGTGATCGCGGTGGCGAAGGAGTTCCGCGGGATGGGTCTCGCCTTCCAGGATCTGATCCAGGAGGGCAACACGGGCTTGATCCGCGCCGTCGAGAAGTTCGACTGGCGCCGCGGCTTCAAGTTCTCGACCTACGCGGTGTGGTGGATCCGGCAGGCGCTGATCCGCTCGATCCAGAACCACGCGCGCACGATCCGCATCCCGAGCCATCACCACGATGCGCTGCGCTGGCTCTCCGAGACGCGCACCAAGCTCTACCAGGAGCTCGGGCGCGAGGCGACGCCGCAGGAAGTGGCCGAGGCGATGGAGATGCCGCTCGAGAAGGTGGAGGAGCTGCAGTCGCTCGGCATGGAGCCGCTGTCGCTCGACGCCGAGATCGGCGACGCGTCTTCGCGCCGCCGGCGCAACCTCCAGGAGATGGTGGACGACCCGGACGCCGTGCAGGCGGGCGAGGCCCTCGACGAGGGCCGGCTGCTCGGCCTCGCGCGCGAGAGCCTCGACGTGCTCGACGAGCGCGAGCGGCGGATTCTCGTGTGGCGCTTCGGGCTCGACGGCGGCAACGAGCACACACTGCAGGAGATCGGCGAGAAGCTCGGGCTCTCGCGCGAACGCGCGCGGCAGCTCGAGGCGCGTGCTCTCTCGAAGATCCGCGCGAGCGGCGCGGGCGTGCGCATGCGCCGCTACGCCCACGAGCGCGACATCGCGCCCGAGTCGAGTGGAGTCGCGGTCGCGCGCTGAACCCGCGCGCGCCCGTCGGCAAGGCACGCGGCCCCCGAGGCGAAAGCCCCGGGGGCCGCAACCTTGGGGACGTTGGTTCACGGTTCGCCGCATTGGGTGCCGACAGGGCAAAATTGCCTGCGAACCGTGAACCAACGTCCCCAGCCGCTCGCGCCGAGAAGTTCAGTTAGTCAAGGAACGTCCCCGGTCCCCGGTACGCGGATCGCGGGGGACTCGGTGCCGCCGTCGATCTGGAAGATCTTGCCCGTGACCCAGCTCGCGGCGGGCGAGGCGAGGTAGAGCGCGGCGGCGGCGATGTCCTCCGGCGTGCCCGGGCGCGCCATCGGGGTGTTCCGCACGAACTGCTCCCTCAGCGCGTCGTTCGCGAGCACCATCGCGAGCGCCTGCGTGTCCACGCCGCCCGTGCTGATCGCGTTGACGCGCACTCTCGGCGCGACCTCGGCCGCGAGGTTGCGCGTCATCATGTTGAGCGCGGCCTTCGCGGCGCCGTAGGCCACGAACCCGGTCTGCACCATGTCGCTCGAGCGCGACGAGACGTTCACGATCGCGCCGCCGCCGGCGGTCTCGACCATCTTCGGGATGCACAGCCGCGAGAGCAGGAATGCGCTCGTCACGTTGAAGCGCAGCGCCGCCTCGAAGAAGCGCTCGCTCGTGGCGAGCGCGGGCCGCGGCCCGGTGCCCCCCGCGTTGTTCACGAGCACGTCGATGCGGCCGAACTCCGCGAGCGTCGCGGCGACCAGCGCTTCGAGCGACTCGCTCTTCGTCACGTCGCAGCGCACGGCGAGCCCGCGGCGACCGCGCGCGCGCACCTGCTCGGCCGTCGCGTCCACGTCGGCCTGCGTGCGCGCGGCGCACACCACGTGGGCGCCCGCCTCGGCGAAGCCGAGCGCGATGCCGCGCCCGATGCCCTTGCCCGCGCCGGTCACGATCGCCACGCGATCCGTCAGCTTGAAGCGGTCGAGGATCATCGCGCGGCTCCGAGCGCCGGCGCCGCCTTGCCGTGATAACTCGGCAGGTCGAGGTAGGTGCGGATGCCGGGCTCCGCGCGGCACACCGCGGGGATCGCGCTCACGCACTGCAGCGCGGTGGCGATCACGCCGGGGTTGCGCACGAGCCCCGCCGCGATCGACTCGGGGTGGAGTCCGTGGAACACGGTCTTCACGCTGGGATCACCGGTGATCTCTGCCTCGAAGCGCTCGCCCTCCGGCCCGAAGCCCCACGCCGGCGCGAGGTGCTCCTCGCCCATCAGCCAGTTCACTCGCACCGTGATCACCGGCTCGCCGCGCACCGTCGCCTGCCAGGTGAAGCGTTGCGCCGCCACGCGCCCCGGCTGGATCGCGCCGATCGGCGAGTCGATCGGCGCGGTAGCGACCGCCATCTCGTGGGCCGTCCGGCGCTGCGGATCGGCGTCGAAGCCGAGCGCTGCGATCAGCATGTCGATCGACTGCAGGAAGCCGCCGGAGAGCAGCTGCAGCATCGGGCTGCGCGCGGCCTCCTCGGGCGTCTTCCCGAACAGCATCACGTCGCCGATCACCTGCGGCGCGCCGTAGGTGCGGATGTCGGACCACTCTTCCGCGCGCACGTGGGTGATCGCGCGCGAGAGCGACGAGATCGCGAGGGGAAAGCGCTCGGTGATGCCGCCGGGGTGGATGCCCGTGCCGTGGAGCGTCACGCCGCCCTTGCGGCACGCGGCCTCCATCTCGGCGACGCTCTTCGCGTGGAACGGGTAGAACCAGCCGAGCGGCGTCACGACGTTCTTGCCCGCCTCGAGGATGCGCCGTACCTCGCGCGGGTTCGCGACGAGCGGGCTGTAGAGCACGCAGTCGGCGGGCAGGGCGAGCAGCGCGTCCACGTCGCGGGTGGCGCGCACGCCGATCGGCCCGCGACCCACGAGCTCGCCGACGTCGACGCCTTCCTTCGCGGCGCCGTGTACCCAACAACCCACGAGCTCGAGCTCGGGGTGGTCGAGGATGCCCTCGATCGCCGCCTTGCCGACGCCGCCGGTCGCCCATTGAATCACGCGAAACGCCATCGCCGCCTCCTCGAGAGCGTCCACCATACCCTGGGCCGCCCGCGTCGATATGGTGAGCGCATGGCGGTCCCCACCCTCGTCCGCGTGCTCGCGCTCTGCGCCGTGGCGTCGCTCGCAATCGTCTCGGCGCCGCGGGCCGCCCGCGCAGGTGCGGAAGCGCAAGCAGCGGCGCCGGCCGCCCCCTGGAACGTCGTGCTGATCACGGTCGACGCGCTGCGCGCCGATCGCATGAGCCTCTACGGCAACCCGCGACCGACGACGCCGCGACTCGACGCCTTCGCGCGCGACGCGGCCGTGTTCGATTCGTTCTTCGCGGTCTCGGCGCACACGAGCCCCGGCGTCGTCTCGCTGCTCACGGGGCAGTCGCCCGCGGTCCACGCGCAGACGACGCAATACAGCTTCTACGATCCGGAGATCCCGTCCCCGCTGCGCACGCTCGCGGCGCGCGGCTACGACGTGGTCGGCTACGCGGTGCGCGGCGCGACCTACGCGGACCTCGGCTTCACGCGCGGCCAGGACGGCAAGCCCACCGAGGTGCTGCTCGCCGAGCTCGCGCAGAGCGCGAAGCCGTTCTTCGCGTGGCTGCACGCGCGCGAGACGCACTTGCCGTATCGACCCGCGCCCGCGCAGGCGGGCACGTTCACGCGCGGAATGAAGCGCGATTCTCCGCTGTTGCGCGCGGTGCGCGAGTTCACGTTCGTGCTGCGCCATCCGCCCGACGGTTTCGCGTATCGACACGCCGGCGACGTTGCGGCGCGCGCGGAGGACGCCGAGCCGCTGCGCGCGCTCTACGACGAGTGCGTCTCGAGCGCGGACGCGCGCGTCGGCGCGTGGCTCGCGCAGCTGCGCGAGAGCGGCCTCCTCGAGCGCACGATCGTCGTGATCACCGCGGATCACGGCGAGGAGCTGCTCGAGCACGGCTGGGTCGGCCACGCCTCCACCGGCTACGACGGCAAGCTGACCGACGAGATCCTGCGGATCCCGCTGCTCGTGCGCGTGCCGGGCGCGAAGCATGCCGGGCGCTATGGCGCCCTCGCGTCCCAGGTGGACGTGATGCCGACGGTGTTCGCGCTGCTCGGCATCGACGGCAGTGCGCTCGCGCCGAACCAGCAGGGGGTCTCGCTCGCGCCGGTACTGCGCGGCGAAGCGCGCGAGGTGCGCGAGGCCGTCTTCGCCGAGACGACGCGCAAGGGCTGGACGACGCCGCGCGAGGAAACCGGCACGCGCGTCGTCGCGATCCGTACGCGCGACCTGAAGGTCGTCGCGCACCCCTGGGAAGGCGCCAGTCCCGCGCGGGAAGAATGGATCGATCTCGCCGCGAATCCCGCCGAGCGCGAGGGGGCCGATGCCGATGCGGAACCGCCGGAGGCGTTGCGACACCGCGTCGGAATCTTCTGGGCGGCCGAGCGCGAGCGCGAGGAAGCGGCGGCGGGTCGGATCGTCCGCGAGGCGGCGGACGCGCACCTGGCCGCACTCGAGGCCGCGATCGGGCGGGGCGACGCCGCCGCAGCCGTGGGCCGCTGGCAGGCGCTCCGCCGCCTCCACACGACCTGGACCCTCGAAGGGCGGGCGGTCGTACGTTCGGAAGCCTGGTCCGCGCTTCAAGTGCGCGCCGCGGATCGCGCGGCCTCGGCGATCCGATGCGAGGGGCGCGCCCTCTCTCTCGCCGGCCCGGAGTGCCAAAAGCTGCGCTGAAGCGGGCCAGATCGCGGCGCACGTCGGCCGTGCATCACAATCGGCCCCCTGGGGCGATCGCACTCGATCTTAGTTAGGGCGCGCAAGCCTCCGCGACGCTCCGAGCCCTCAGACTCCCGGCCCGGCATGGGCAGTTCATTTCGAGACGCACAGTCTTGAAACTCATGGTGTGCTCAGTCACAGTGCGGCCCGAATCAGCTCGGGTCAGCAATTCGAGCCCCAAGCTCGCGTTGTTGGGGATGCCGCTGGCGCTAGTGCGCTTGCGTGCGGGGCCCCGAGCTATCAGGGGGACCTCAATTCATGTTCCAGCGAAAGACCTTCGTGTCCGCTCTGCTGGCCGGCGCGTTCGTGCTGCCGGCGTTTGCGCAGGACGCCGCGCCCGCGGCACCGCCCGCGGCCACCGATGACGGCGCGCAGCGCACCGGGATCGAGGAGATTCAGATCACGGCGCGCAAGGTGTCCGAGAACCTGCAGCAGACGCCTCTCGCGGTTTCGGCCTTTGACTCCGGCATGCTCGAGAGCATGGGGATCGCGGACACGAACGACGTGACATCGCTCGCTCCGAACCTCTACCTGACCCAGACGCCGAGCTCCGCTGCAAATCTCGCGCTGGCGATCCGCGGCGTCGGCGGCGCCGAGCCGCTGCTGACCCGCGAGCAGGGAGTCGCCCTCTACATGGACGGCGCCTACATCGCGCGCGTCACCGGCGCGATCATGGATCTCGTCGATGTGGAGCGCGTTGAAATCCTGCGCGGCCCCCAGGGCACGCTGTATGGCCGCAACGCCACCGGCGGGGCGGTCAACTTCATCTCGCGGAAGCCGACCGAGGACTTCGGATTCACGGCGAGCGTCGGCACGGGGTCATTCAGTCGGATGAACGGACTGATCCGGTTGAACACCGGCGAGCTGATGCCAGGCCTCGCGATGTCGTTCTCCTACCTCCACAACCAGGTGGATGGGTTCATCAACAACCGCCTCACGGACGACAACGACGATCCGAACGCGAAGAACACGGACGCGTTTCGTATCGCGCTCGGCTGGGACGTGAACGACGAGTTGCGGATCGACTACGCCTACGACCAGTCCGACCTCCTCGGCGCGAGCCCGGCGTTCCAGCTCTGGGAGATCACGCCGACCGTTCTCGGGTCGCTCGCGGCGAGCGGAGCAAACCTCTCCGGACTCCAGGTCGGCCACAAGCGGTTCGACAACATCTCGTTGAATGCGGTGGGGGACAGCGACCACCGGATTCGCGGGCACAATCTGTCCGTCGAGTACGACCTGGGCTTCGCGACGTTCAAGTCGATCACGACGTATCGCGATTGGGACAACACCGAGGTCGGCGGCGACCTCGACGGCAATTCGTTCTCGGTCACGAACGTGATGAGCCCGGTGTTCCTCGCACCGCCGGCCACCTCGCTCTGCGGCGGTGGCGCGGCGTTCCCCTGGCCGACCTGTCAGAACGCACTCGCGACTCCGTTCGCGATCGACCTCTTCAGCGCTGACAACGAGCGACACCAGGATCAATGGACGCAGGAGCTCCAGCTGATCGGCGACGTCGGCGACAACTTCCGATACGTGACTGGCTTCTACTACTTCAAAGAGGACTACTCGGAAGCCAACGTGCAGCGTCTCGCGATCGCGACCTCGGCGCTCACGCCCGTCGTTCCGCTGATTCCTGGGTTGACGCTGACGAACAACGGATTCGTCCCGTTCCCGCTTCCGACGAGCGCGAACCCCTTCACCTACACCGGAGACTCCCGATCGTGGGCACTGTTCGCGAACGGCACGTATACGCTGCCAGTGCTCGACGAACGACTCTCGCTCACGGCGGGCGTTCGCTATTCGAAGGACGAGAAGAGCTTCGACCGCACGAGCGCACCCGCGGACGCGGGCAGCAACAAGTGGGATCACATCGATTGGGAAGTGAACCTGAACTTCCTCGCGACGGATTCGATCACCACGTACGTGCGCGCCGCATCGGCCTACAAGGCCGGCGGATACAACCTGCGCTCGGCGACCGCTCCGCCGCTCCTTCCGTTCAATGAAGAAGAGCTCACTTCGATCGAAGCAGGCATCAAGACCGAGTTCTTCGACAACCGCCTGCGCGCCAACGTCGCTGGCTTCTGGAGCCTCTACAAGGACCTCCAGACGGACGTGTTTGCGGCCGGAGCGACCGGTGCTACGTCGGTCACTGTGAACGCGGGCGAAGCCGAGATCCCGGGCATCGAGGCCGAGTTGCTCGCGGTCCCGATCGATGGCGTCACCATCAACGCGAACGTTGGGTGGATCCATCCGAAGTACAACGAGTACAACCTCGTGAACAACAACTCGACGCCCACCGACCCCTCGGATGACTTCATCGAGAACTTCGCCGACGAGGCGAAGTTCGGGTACAAGCCGGAAGTGACCGCGGCCATCGGCGCCGAGTACGCGACTCCGCCGATGGGATCTCTTGGTTGGGTGTTCACGCCGCGCGTCGATGCGCGCTACACGGCCTCGCGCGTGTGGAGTCCGCTCGACGACGAGTCGCCGTTCCCGGTCGTGACTGCGTTCCGTGACGCACTGAAGGACGACGGCTACTGGTTGCTCGACATCCGGCTCTCGGTCTCGGAGATCGCGATCAACGATCGCACCAAGCTGAAGATGTCGGTGTACGGAAAGAACATCACGGATACGGAGTACCTGCTCTCCGGTATCGACTTCGGTGCTCTCGGTTTCGCCGGCGGCATCTACGGCGAGCCCGCGACCTGGGGCCTCGACTTCACGATCGACTACTAGTCGACGCGTGAGCGCCTGATGGACCGGCGGCGGAGGCGACTCCGCCGCCGGTTTCCTTTTGGCGCTAGGCGACGCGCAGCGGCAGCGACTCGAAGCCGCGGATCACCGTGCTGTGCGTGCGGCGCGGCGCGGCATCGCCCGGCGCGATCTCGGCGAAGCGCTCCAGCATCGCTTCGAGGGTGCAGCGCGCCTCGAGGCGCGCGAGGCCGGCGCCCAGGCAGAAGTGCACGCCGAAGCCGAAGCCGAGGTGGCGCGCGCTCGCGCGATCGAGGCGGTAGCGATCCGCGTCGGGGAACTCGCGGCCGTCGCGGTTCGCGGCGGCGAAGGAGACGAGCACGCGCTCGCCGGCCGCGATGCGCACGCCCTGCAGCGTGACGTCGCGCGTCGCGTCCCGCGCGAGGTTCTGAACGGGGCTGTCCCAGCGCACCGTCTCCTCGAGCGCGTCGGCCGCGAGCCGCGGCGTCTCGCGCAGCTGCTTCCACAGGGCGGGGTGCTGGGAGAGCACGCGCAGCTGGTTGCTGATCAGGTTCGTCGTCGTCTCGTTGCCCGCGACGAGCAGCAGCAGGCAGAACGACTCGATCTCCTGCTCGGTGAGCCTGCGGCCGTCGATCTCGGCGACGAGCAGCGCGCTCACGAGGTCGTCGCGCGGCGCGGCGCGGCGGCGCGGGATCACCTCCTCGCGGAAGTAGGCGACCATCTCGAGCGCGGCGCCCAGCAGGCCCGGCTCGCGCGGGCGCTCCATCAGCGCCACCAGCGCGTCCGACCAGCGGCGGAAGTCGGCGCTGCGGTCGGGCGAGACGCCGAGCATCTCGGCGATCACGACCACGGGAACGGGGATCGCGACGCGCGGCACGAGGTCGAATTCGCGGGACGGAAGCGCGTCCAGCAGCTCGCGCACGAGCGCGCGGATGCGCGGCTCGCTCTCGGCCACCCGGCGCGGCGTGAAGGCGCGGCTCACGAGCGCGCGCAGCTGGTCGTGGAGCGGCGGATCCGTCGTCGCGAGCGTGGGGGCGCTCAGCTGCGGGCCGGCCGGGTTCTGGCCGCGCGCGTTGCTGAACGTCGCGTGGTCGCGCAGCACCTCGAGCGCGTCGGCGAAGCGCGAGACGACGTAGTTGCCGAAGCGCGGCTCGCGGTAGACCGGCGCATGCTCGCGCAGCCACGCGTAGGTGGGGTACGGATCCTCGTGAAACTCGGGCGTGAACAGGTCAGGCTGCATCGCCGCACCTCCGCGCTCGCGCCGGAGCATGCCCCACCCGGGACGTTGGTTCATGAGAGCCCGGGGACGTTGGTTCACGAACCGATCCCCACCGGCCGGGGGCCCACGGGTCGTCTCGTTTCGTGAATCAACGTCCCCGACTGGGTCCGTTGTAACGTGCGGGAAACCGAGGTGGCCATGTTCGACTTCTCGCTCCCCGACGAGCTCGCGCTGATCGTCGAGACGACGCGCGAGCTCGGGAAGGCGCACCTCGCGCCGCACATTCGCGAGGCCGAGGCGGCGCGCGGCGTCGCGCCCGAGGTGGCGGCGCGCTTCGCGGAGACGGGCCTCGCGACGCTCGAGCTGCCCGCTGCGCTCGACGGCGCCGAGCTGGGCACGCTCGCGCGGGCGCTCGTGAACGAGGAGCTGGGCGCCGCGGACCCGGGCGCGGCGCTCGCCCTCGACCCGCTCGGCCCCGCGCTCTACGCCGTGCTCGAGGCGGGCGGCGAGGCGGCGGTGCGCGAGCACTTGTGCCCGCTGCTCGCGCGCCCGGGTGCGCGCGCGGTGCTGGTGAGCGCCCACGATGCGCGCCTCGAGGTGCACGATGGCCGCGTGCGCGGCATCGCGCCCTGGGTGCCCGCGGATCGCGTGGACCTGCTCGTGTACGTCACCGACGACGAGGTCGTGCTCGCGCGCGACGGCATCTCGGCGAAGCCGCTGCGCGGCGCGGGCCTGCGCGCCGCGGGCGCGAGCGAGCTCACGATCGACGCGCCCGTGCTCGCGCGCTTCATCGACGGCGAGGCGGTGGGCGAGGCGCTCGCGCGCGCCCGCATCTACGTCGCCTCGCTGCTGGTCGGCGTGCTGCGGCAGGCGGCCGAGGCGTCGCGCCTCTACGCGATGGGCCGCGTCGCCTTCGGCAGACCGATCGCGCACCACCAGGCGCTCGCGTTCCTGATCGCCGACATGCGCACCGCCGTCGACGGCGCGCGCGCGCTCGTGCAGGAGGCCGCCTGGCACCTCGACCAGGGCCATCCCGGCGAGTCGCTCGCCGCCGCAGCCTTCGCGGAGGCGATCGAGGCCTCGACCTTCGTCGGCCCGAACGGCATTCAGATCCTCGGTGGTCACGGATTCATGCAGGACTACCCGCTCGAGAAGCACATGCGCGAGGCGCGCGCCCTCGGCCTCTTGTTCGGGGGCGTCGACGCCGCGCGCGAGGACGCGGGTGAGCACCTGTGCGCGGTCGGCGCGCCCGTGACGCTGTCGCTGGGAGAGCGCTGATGGACTTCACGATCGAGAAGGACGCCTTCGAGCGCCTCGAGCGCGTTCGGCAGCTCGGCAAGACGCACATCCGCCCGCTCGGCCTCGAGGCAGACCGGCTCGGCCGCCCGGTGCCGCCCGATCACGAGTACTTCAAGCTGCTCCTCGCGGCGGGGCTCGGCCGCACGCGCTGGCTTCCGCCGGAGCAGGCCGCGGCGCAGCGCGAGGCGAAGCCGTCCCGCGCGGAGGCCGCGCCCAAGGCGCCCGGCCAGTCGCGCGTCGCGATCCATCTCGCGGAAGAGCAGGCCTATTGGGACCGCGGCGTCTCGACGGCGACGCCCGGGCCCGGCATGAGCGAGCCCGCGCTGATCTCGATGGGCACCGAAGACCAGAAGCGCCGCTTCCTCGGCCCGTTCGTGAACCCGGAGAAGCCGCGCTGGGGCTCCTTCGCGATGACCGAGCCCGGAGCCGGCTCCGACGTATCCGCGATCCGCACGAGCTGCGTGAAGGACGGCGCGCACTGGGTGCTGAACGGCGAGAAGTCCTTTGCGGGCAACGCCAGCCGCGCGGACTGGATCCTCGTGTGGGCCACCACCGACCCCGCGCTCGGCCGCGCCGGCCACCGCGCGTTCGTCGTCGAGAAGGGCATGCCGGGGCTCGGCAACTTCAAGATCGAAAAGAAGATGGGCATCAAGGGCTACGAGTCGACTTCGTTCACGCTGCAGGACTGCCGCGTGCCGGCGGAGAACCTGCTCGGCGGGGAAGGGCACTACGCGTCGCGCGCCGGCTTCAAGGGCGCGATGAAGACCTTCAACGCGATCCGCCCGGGCATCGCGGCGAACGCCGTCGGCATCGGCCGCGCGGCCCTCGACGAGGCGCTGACCTTCGCGCGCGAGCACGAGCGTCTGCACGACTCGCGCGTGCGCGACCGGCTCGAGCGCATCGCGCGCAAGCTGCGCATGGCGCGGCTGCTCACGCTCAAGGCCGCGTGGCTCGCCGACCACGAGCTGCCGAACATGGTCGAGGCGTCGATGTGCAAGGCGCTCGCGCCGGCGGTGGCCTACGAGGCGGCGAGCCTCGGCATGGAGCTGCTCGGAGCGGTCGGCGGACGCGGCGACCACCTGATCGAGAAGCTGTTCCGCGACGTGAAGGCGATGGACATCGTGGAGGGCACGGGGCAGATCCAGCGCGTCGTGATGGCGCGCCACCTCGTGAACCTCCCGAGCGACACTCCGGGGGCGCAATGAGCGAAGCCGCAGTCCTGTACACCGTGGCGGACGGCGTCGCCGAGATCACGCTCAATCGCCCCGAGAACCGCAACTCGATGACGCCCGACGTGCTCGCCGGCCTCGCCGACGCCGTCGCGCGCGCAAAGGCCGACGCGGAGGTGCGCTGCGCAATCGTCACGGGGCGCGGCAAGAGCTTCTGCGCGGGCGCGGACTTCCGCTCGCGCGGCGGCGCGGCGCCCGGAGGCGGCGACGACGCGAGCGCGTACGTCGCGCCCCACGAGCGCTCCTACGCCACCTATGCCCCGTTCCTCTCGTTGCTCGACCTCGAGGTGCCCACCATCGCCGCAATGAACGGCCACGCGATCGGCGGCGGGCTCGGCCTCGCGATCGTGTGCGACCTGCGCGTCGCGTCCACCGAGGGGAAGTACGGCGCGAACTTCGTGCGCCTCGGCCTGCACCCCGGCATGGCGAACACGTACATCCTGCCGCGCCTGATGGGCGTGCCGAACGCGGTCGAGCTGCTGCTCACCGGGCGGCTCGTGGACGGCACCGAGGCGGCGCAGCGCGGCCTCGCGCACTACGCCGTCGCGCCCGACGCGGTGCTCGCGAAGGCGCGCGAGCTGGCGCGCGAGATTGCGAGCGCGGCGCCGCTCGCGGTGCGCTGGACCAAGCGCTCGATCTATCAGGGGCTCGCGTGGGACCCGAAGACGGCGGCGCGCCTCGAAGGCCACGTGCAGTCGCGCACGATGGAGACCGAGGACTTCCGCGAGGGGACGAAGGCGCTGCTCGAGAAGCGCGAGCCGAGGTTCCGCGGGCGGTGAGGGCGTCGCGGCCCGGCGCCTCTCGGGCGCAGGGCCGCGGTCCGGCGCCTACTTCTTCTTCGCGGTCTTCTTCTTCGGCGCCGCCTTCTTCTTCGCGGCCGCCTTCGGCTTCGCCTTCTTCGCCGCGGGCTTCTTCTTCGCGGGCTTCTTCTCGGTGAAGAAGTCCGCGCGCGGCGTCATGGTCGGGTCGTAGACCGGCTCGGTGAGGTCGACGCGGTACTTGTTGTTGTTCGCGCCCTTGAGGCCGATCGCGCCGAGCGCGTTGCGCATGTTCAGGTAGTTCGGGTGTTTGAAGTGGGCGGCGAGGCTGGCCTCGTCCTCCCACAGCTCGTACACGCACAGCCGGCCGGAGACGCACGGATCCGGGGCGAACACGTAGGCGTGGCAGCCGGGCTCCTCGTCGCGCGTCTTCTGCTGGAGCGGCGCGCCGATGCGCAGGGCCTCGGCGCGCGCGGTGTCGTCGGCGAAGTCGATGGTGCCCGCGATGATGATTCTCTTCGACATGGGTCTCCTGGTGGGCCGAGCGACGCTCGGCGAAAGGGGGTTCGGGGATGGTGCGGCGGGTCTACTTGCCCGCGAGCCGCGCGACGACCGGCGCGAACGCCTCCATCGCCGCGTCGCCGACGGTCACGTAACTGATGCCATAGCGCTCGCGACGGCGCTGCAGCTCGGCGGTCACGGAGTCGACGCTGCCGAACAGGCCGTGGGGGTGCTTCAGCATGTCCTCCTTCGTGAGGCCCATCGCCTGGCCCATGCCGGCGGCGATCGCCTCGGCGCCGTCCTGCACGAAGGTGAAGTAGGCGCCGATCTCGAGCTCGATCTTCTCGAAGCGCGTGCCCGCGGCCTTCTTCACCCACGCCACCTTCTCGGCGGTGGCGTCGGCGGTCGAGTTGCCGACGCCGTCGGGGCCGATCATGCCGGCGCGGTTGTTGAAGTTGAAGCTCACGATGTCGGCCTCGCGACCGGCGAGCGAGAGCACGCGCTGGCCGCCGCCGCCGATCATCAGCGGCGGGAACGGGCGCTTCGGCGCACCGGCGAAGCCGGAGTACTTGAGGAAGCGCCCGTCGACCTTCACCGGGTCGCCGGAGAACATCTGGCGGAACGCGCCGATCGACTCCTCGAGCTTGCCGATGCGCAGGCCGGGCCGCTCCATCGGGAGGTTCATCGCCGCGTACTCGGCGGTGATCCAGCCCGCGCCGAGGCCGAGCTCGAGGCGCCCGTCGGAGAGCAGGTCGATCGTCGCGGCCTGCTTCGCGAGCACGACGGGGTGCTGGTAGTCGATGCAGAAGACGCGGCAGCCGACCTTCAGCGTCGTGGTCGCCTCGGCCGCGCTCATCATGGCCGGCACCGCGGCGAGCTCCTGGATCGGGTGGTTGCTCTTCGTCATCGCCTCGCCGGGCCCGACGACGTGGTCGGCGAGGTGCAGCGCGGAGTAGCCGAGCGCCTCCGCGCGTTTGGCGCGCTCGCGCCACTCCTTCCCGGACTTGGCGCTGAACGACTGAACGGCAAAGCGGAACGGTCGAGGCATCTGGATCTCCTGGTTTCCCGAATTGGGGTCTGATCCCGATTCGGAATTTCGAATGAACGGCCACGTTTCCCGAATCGGGGTCTGACCCCGATTCGGGAAGTCACCAACCGGTGGGGGGCGTGAAGCCGCCCAGGACGTCGGTGAGCTGCGCAGCGAAGGCGATTGGCGTTCGGTCCTCGAGGTAGGGGCCGATGATCTGCAGGCCGACGGGCAGGCCGCTGCGCGTGCGGCCCGCCGGTGCGACGGCGGCGGGCAGGTACGCGTTCACCGCGTGGCCCGCCCAGAACAGCTGGAAGTAGAGCTCGTCCTTGCCGTTGATGCGCATCGTGCGCTGGCCCATCTCGCGCTGATCGTGGGGGAACGCCGCGGTCGGCATGATCGGACAGATCAGCACGTCGTGATCGCGGAAGTAGTCGGCCCACTGCGCGCGCAGGCGCGTGCGGCGCTCGTTCATGCCGAGCCACTCGCGATGGCGCAGCGCCATGCCGCGCACCGCGTGCGCCGCTTGCCCGTCCTCACTCTTCGGCAGCGCGGCGGCCGCAGCCTCCATGCGCGCGAGCACCTCGGGCGGCATTCCGGCGCCCATCACCGCGTTCAGCAGCTGCGTGTAGGTGCGATGCTGCTCGGCCGAGTCGACGGGGCGCGTCTTCGCGTCGATCGTCGCGCCCGCCTTGGCGATCGCGTCGGCGGCGCGCTGCAGCACGTCGGCAACCTCCGCGTCCACGGGGCCGAGCGCGTCTTCGAGCCACACGCCCACGCGCGCGTCGGCGAGGCGCAGCGTGCGCGGCGGCGGCAGCTCGAGGCGCCACGCGGCGGAGTCGAGCGCGTCCGGGCCCGCGAGCACGTCGAGGCCGAGCGCGAGATCCGCCGCGCTGCGGCCCATCGGCCCGCCGACGCCGAGGTCGCCCTCGGCGAGCACCCCGGGCGGGCCGGGGATGTGGCCGCGCATCGGCACGATGCCGTGCGAGGTCTTGAGCCCGTACACGCCGCAGTAGTGCGCGGGGTTGCGGATTGAGCCGCCGATGTCGCTGCCCAGCTCGAAGCCGGTGAGGCCCGCGGCGAGCGCCGCCGCCGATCCGCCCGAGGATCCGCCCGGGACGCGCGTCGGGTCCCAGGGGTTGTTGGTGGTGCCGTAGACCGCGTTGAACGACTGGAAGTCGCCGGCGTAGAGCGGCAGGTTCGTCTTCCCGAACACCACCGCGCCCGCGTCGATCAGGCGCTGCGCGGCCGTCGCGCTGCGCGCCGGGACGTGCTTCGCGAGCTCCGGCGCGCCCGAGGTGCACGGCATGCCCGCCACCTCGAAGGAGTCCTTGATCGTGATGGGCAGCCCGTGCAGCGCGCCCCAGCGCTCGCCCCGCGCGAGCGCTGCGTCCGCCGCGCGCGCCCGCTCCCGCGCGCGCTCGGCGTCGACGTGCACGACGGCGTTGATGCGCGGATTCAGCTGTGCGGTGCGCGCGAGGAAGTGCTCGAGCAGCTCGAGGCTCGACACCTCCTTGCCGTGCAGCGCGCGAGTCAGCTCGGTGGCGGAGCGGAAGTGCAGGGCGGTCATGCGCTGGGCCTCACGAGGATCTTGATCTCGGCGGGGTCGTCGTGCAGCAACGCGAACGCGGCATCCATCTCGCCGATGCCGACCGTCTTCGTGTGCAGCGGCCCCAGCTGGAGGCGCCCGTCCTGCACGAGCCCCATCGTCAGGTCGAACTCTTCGTTCAGGTAGGCGAGCGACGCCACGAAGCGGATCTCGTTCACGAGCCAGGTGCCGGGCGTGATGGTCGCCGGCACGTTCGCGAGCCCGACCAGCGAGACCACACCGCCGCGCTTCGCGAGCGAGGCGCTCTGATCGATCGTCTGCGGGATGCCGGCGCACTCGAAGACCACGTCGGCGCCGAACGGCCCGAGCACTTCCTTCACGCGCGCGGCGACGTCCTCGCTCTTGGGATCGACGACCGCCGTCGCGCCGAGCTGCTTCGCCTTCTCGCGCCGCACGGGATGGGGCTCGACGACGACGATCGCGCCCGCGCCGGCGGCGCGCGCGCATTGCTGCGTCAGCAGGCCGATCGGCCCCGCGCCGAGCACCACGCAGGAATCGCCGAGGCGGAGCGGCGTGCGCCGCACCGCGTGCAGCGCCACGGTGGCCGGCTCGAGCATGGCCGCGGCCTGGTCGGAGATGCCCGCGCGCACGCCCACCAGCCGCGAGGCGTCGATCGCGATCGCCCGCGCGAAGCCGCCGTGCGCCGCCGCCATCGGGCCGATGCCGAGCACGCCCAGGAACGCGGTGCCGCAGTAGGTTCCGCGGCCGCTCCGACACTCGGCGCACTGCCCGCACGCGGAGGCGATGCCGATCGTGACGCGATCGCCTTCCTTCACGTGGGCGACGCCGCTGCCGCGCTTCGCCACCGTGCCGGACCACTCGTGCCCGCAGATCGCGGGGTTGTATGGCGCGCCGCTCGCCCAGGCGTGCAGGTCGGTGCCGCAGATCCCGCAGTACGCGATCTCCACGACCGCCTTGCCCGCGCTCGGCTCGGGCTCCGGCAGCTCGCGGAGCGTGATCTGGCGCTTCCCGGTGACGAGGGCGGCATGCATGCGTCGGCTCTCTCTCTCGCTGCAAGGAGGGCCGCGCGGAAGGAGCCGCGCGGAGTGCGCAGGGTGTCACCGCGGACGGCGGCTGCGCAACCGCGAATCGCGCTACCAAGTGCGCTCGGCTGGAGGCGAACGATGGATCTCAGCTACGGGCCCGAGTACGAGAAGTTTCGCGCCGATCTGCGCGCGTTCCTCGAAGCGAATCGCGACCGCGCGCCCGCGGCGCGCGGCGGCGAGGTCACCTCGCTCAAGGATCCGAAGATCCAGTCGTGGCAGAAGCTCCTGATCGAGCGCGGCTACGCGGCGCGCACCATCCCGAAGGCGTACGGCGGCGGCGGCTTCGCGCCGGACCCGCTGATCTCGACGATCCTCGCCGAGGAGTTCGGCCGCGCGCGGGTCTCGTCCGGCGTCTCGGGGCAAGGCCCCGACATGTTCGTGCCCACGGTGCTCGAGCACGGGACCGAAGAGCAGAAGCAGAAGTACGTGCCGCCGACGATCCGCGGCGAGTGGGTCTGGTGCCAGGGCTACTCCGAGCCGGGCGCGGGCAGCGATCTCGCGAGCCTCACCACGTCGGGCCGCGTCGAGGGCGACACCCTCGTCATCAACGGCCAGAAGATCTGGACCAGCACGGCGCAGTTCGCGGACATGATGTTCGCGCTGGTGCGCACCGAGCCGGACGCCGTGAAGCACGCGGGCATCAGCTACGTCGTCGTGCCGATGTCCACGCCCGGCCTCGACGTGCGGCCGCTGAAGACGATGACCGGCGCCGCCGAGTTCAACGAGGTGTTCTTCACGGACGTGCGCGTCCCCGTCGCGAACATCGTCGGCAAGCGCGGCGAGGGCTGGAAGATCGCCAACACCACGCTGCGCCACGAGCGCGACATGCTCGGCAGCTCGGCCACCACCGACTCGCTCTACCAGGCGCTCGTGCGCGGGCTGCAGGAAGAGCGCGTCGACGGCGGCCGGGCGATCGCGGATCCCCTCGTGCGCGACGAGCTGATGGCGCTCCAGGCGAAGACGATCGCGATGAAGTGCCACTCGATGCGCCTCTTGACGGCGCGCGTGAAGGGCGAGCCGGCCGGCGTCGCGGGCCTCGTGACGAAGCTGAACGGCTGCCAGCTGAACCACGATCTCGCGGGCCTCGCGATCGACGCCGCAGGCGAAGCCGGCGCGCTGTATCGCAGCGGCAAGCGCGTGCGCGACGGCGGGCGCTGGCAGTTCACATACATGTTCCAGCTCGGCCTGATCATCGGCGGCGGCACCGCGCAGGTGCAGAAGAACATCATCGCCGAGCGCGGGCTCGGCATGCCGCGCGAGCCGAAGGCGTAGGCGGGGACGTTCGTTCGCACGTGAACCAACGTCCCCGGCCCCTCTCGAACGGAGCTCAGACACGATGGATTTCGGACTGTCCGACGAACAGAAGCTGCTCGACGACTCGCTGCGTCGCTTCCTGGCCGAGCGCGTGCCGACGACCCGCGTGCGCGAGCTGATGGAGACGGACGACGCCCACGACGCGAAGCTGTGGGGCGAGCTCGCCGAGCTCGGCGTCGCGGGCTGCCGGATCGCGGAGGAGCACGGCGGGGCGGGGCTCTCGCTGCTCGACGCGGCGGTGATCGCGACGGCGCTCGGGCACGCCGCGGCGCCGACGCCGTTCCTCGGCAGCGCGGTGCTCGCACCGGCGCTGCTCGCCTCGGGCTCGGAGGCGCTGCGCAAGGAGTGGCTCCCGAAGCTGGCTGCGGGGCAGGCGCGCCTCGGCGTCGCGATCGCGGAGGCGGTCGAGCGCCGCGACGAAGCGGGCGTCGCGCTCGAGGGCGGGAAGCTGCGCGGCGTCGCGCTGTTCGCCGTCGACGGCGTCGGCGCCGATGCGTACCTCGTCGCCGCCGGCGACGCCCTCGCGCTCGTCGCCGCGAAGGCGCCGGGCCTCACGGTCGAGCCGCTGCCGACGATCGACCGCACGCGCCGCCTTGCGGAGCTGCGCTTCGACGGCGTCTCGCCGCTCGAGATCGTGAGCCGCGGCGAAGCCGCGCGTGCGGCGATCGCGGACGCACTCGTCGCCGCGCGCGTCGTGCTCGCGGCCGACCTGCTCGGCGCCTGCGATCGCTCGCTCGCGCTGTCGGTCGACTACGCCAAGCAGCGCAAGCAGTTCGATCGACCGATCGCGCAGTTCCAGGCCGTGAAGCACATGTGCGCCGAGATGGCGGCCGCCATCGAACCCGCGCGCTCGCTCGTGTGGTACGCGGCGCACGCGGCCGGCGAGATCCCGGCGGAGGCGCCGCTGCTCTCGCTGCATGCGAAGGCCCATCTCGCCGACGTCGCGATGGACGTCGTGCGCATCGCGACGCAGGTGCACGGCGGCATCGGCTTCACCGACGCGTGCGACATGCAGCTCTGGTTCAAGCGCGTGTCGCTCGGGCGTCAGCTGCTCGGCACGCCGGCGAAGCTGCGCGCGCAGGCGGCGACGCTGCAGGGGTTGTAGGCCGCCGGTGCGCGCCTGGGTCGTGCGCGGATCCGGCGCGCCATGGGACGTGTTCGAGCGCGCGGACTTTCCCGAGCCCACCCACGCGGCGCTGTCGCGCTTCGCGCTCGACCTCGTCGGCCTGCGCGAGCGGCGCGCGGGCGAGGCCGCCGTCGATCACTACGCCTTCCTGCGCGTGAAGACCGCCGCGCTCGCGTGGCCCGACGTCACCATGGCGAATGGCGAATACCCGGTGCCGATCCCGCGCCCGTACGTCTCGGGCCAGGAAGCCGTCGGCATCGTCGAGGATGCAACGCCGAGCTTGCGCCACCTGCTCGGCAAGCGCGTGATGGCCTTCACGCCGCAGCCGTTCGGCAGCTTCGCCGAGCGCTGCGTCGCGACGATGCCGACCCTCTACGAGTGCCCGCCGCAGCTCAGCGACGCCGACGGGGCCGCGTTCCTGATCGCTTCGCACACCGCCTACCACGCCGTGCACCGGCGCGGGCAGGTCCGCGCGGGCGAGACGGCCCTCGTGCTCGGCGCCTCCGGCGGCGTGCCCTCGATGGCCCTGCAGCTGTGCATCGCCGCCAGGCTGCGCACGATCGCCGTCGCGGGCGGCGAGGAGAAGGCCGCGTTCTGCCGCACGCTCGGCGCGCAGGTCGCGATCGATCACCGCGCCGAGGACGTCGCCGCGCGCGTGCGGCGCGAGACGGATGGGCGCGGCGTGGACGTGATCGTCGACTTCGTGCAGGGCCGCGAGGGCGCGGCGGCGCGCGAGCTGCTCGCGACCGAAGGTCGGCACGTGATGGCCGGCCATGCGGGCGGCCTCCTGCCCGTGCACCCGAACGAGTTCTATCTACAGAACCGCACGCTCGTCGGCTGCTGCATGGGCTACGGCTACGGCGAGCAACTGCCGGAGATCGAGCGGGTGGCGCACGAGCACCTGCTCGGGCTGCTCGCCGCGGGCAAGCTGAAGCCGCTCGTCACGCGCGAGGTCGCCTTCGACGAGATTCCGCACGCGCTGCGCGACTTGGCGGAGCGGCGTTCGATTGGCCGGATCGTGGCGCGCGTGGGGTAGCCGGCGCGATCCCGGATCCTCAGCGCGCGAGCGCGTCGGCGGCCCGCGAATACGGGTGGGACTCGCCCAGGCCGTTCCGCAGCGAGGGCAGCGCCGACCGTGCGAGGGCCTTCGCGGCCGCCGCGTCGCCTCGCCGCGCCGCGATGCGCGCGAGGAGCAGGCGCGCCTCGCCGACGTCCGCGCTCGCGTCTTCGCGCCGCGCGATGCGCTGCGCGATCGCGAGCGCGTCGCGCGCGGCGCGTTCGGCGGCATCGAGGTCGCCCGCCGCCAGCTCGACCTCGGCGCGGGCGGCGCTCACCGGCAGCACGAGGTTGTCCGTGCGCGAGCCCCCCGCGGCCGCATGCGCCGCGATCGCGTCGTCGAGGCGCCGTCGCGCTTCCGGGAGGCGGCCCTCGGCGAGGTCCGCTTGCGCGCGCAGCGCCCGGCTCGCCAAGCTCGAGCGAACGGGCAGTCGGAGGAATTCCGTGAGCGCGCGATCGAGATCCGCGATCGCGCGCCGGGCGTTTCCCAGCCCGAGCCGGATCGCTCCGCGCTCCTGAAACGCGATCGCGGCGTAGCGAAGCTCGCCCTGCGCGTGGAGCGCCTCGGGCAAGTCTCCGATGGCGACGAGCGCCGCATCGTGGCGCGCGAGCCGCCGCAGCGCGGCGCCGCGGTTCAGGTCGAACGAACGCGCGAGGCTTTGGTCGGCTGGGTGCTCCCCGAGCCGTCGGTGCAAGGCGTCGAAGACGGCCGCGGAGGCCGCGACCTCGCCCATGCGCAGCAGCGTGACGCCGAGGTTGTCGCGCGTGATCGCGGTGCCGATCGTCGTCCCGAGCCCCAACGCTTCCCTCGCGGCGAGCGTCTCGAGGCCGATCGCATAGGCCTTCGCGAAGTCGCCCCGCCCGAAGTGAATGGCCCCGAGATTCGAGAGCGCCGAGGGGAGCTGGCCGTCCGGCCGCTGGCCCGCGTAGAGCCGGCGGACCTCTTCGAGGTACGCCATGCCGGCGGCGTCGTCGCCGCGGCGGCTCGCGTGGATCGCCTCGGCGCGCAGACACGTCACGCGGGTGCTGCGCGCAGCGCTCGGGGCCCGCGCGAGCGCGGCCCGCGCCTCCGTGAGCCTCGCCTCGTCGCCGTTGCCGGACGTGTGCTCCAGGGCGTAGGTCGTCATGCACAGCGCCGCGGCGATGCCCTCGTCGTCACCGGCCGCGCGCGCGAGCGTCAGGCTGCGCTCCGCGGCCGCAAGCGCGCGCTTGCTCTCCGCGATGTCGAGATAGCGCCGCGCCAGCTCGAGCTGGAGGCTCGCGGCGAGGGCCGGGTTCCGGGTCTCCGCGGCGACGACCTGCTCGCTCTTCTCGAGCAGCAGCGTCAACGTGATCGGCTGCCCGGACTCGCCGAGCTCCTGAAGCATCCGCGACATCAGCTCGTTCAAGGCCGCCGATCGCTCCGCTTGGAGCGTCGCCTGGTCGCGGCGAATGCGCGCCTCGCGCGCCTGCGCCACAGCGAACCCGAGGGCCCCGACGAGCGCGAGGAGCCCTGCGCCGGAGGCGGCGACGCCGACGCGATTGCGACGGACGAAGCGCCGGAAGGCGTAGAGCACGCTCGGCGGGCGGGCGCCGACTGGGTGATGGGTGAGGTGGCGGCGCAGATCCTCTGCGAGCTCGCGGGCCGAGGCGTACCGATCTTCGGGGCGCTTCTGGAGCGCCTTCGCGAGGATGCCGTCGAGGTCGCCGGCGAGCGCGCGACGAAGCCGCGCCGGTGTCGTGCAGCGCTCCGAAGCGGTCGCCGCGTCGATCGGGAGCCGGCTCGGCGGCTCCGGTCGCTCCTCGAGAATCGCGCGCGCGCGCTCGGTGGCCGCGGCGTCGGGCCGTGCGGTCGGGTGGCGGCCGGTGAGAAGCTGATGGAGCAAGACACCGACCGCGTACACGTCCGTCGCGGTGGACGACGCGTCGCCGCGGATCTGCTCGGGAGCGGCGTAATCCAAGGTGTAGGCGGCCGGCTCGCGCGACTCCTCGCGCGACGTCTCGCCGTCGCGGGTGAGTAGCTCGGAGATGCCGAAGTCGAGCAACTTCACGCGGCCGTCCGCCGTGACGAGCAGGTTCGACGGCTTGATGTCGCGATGCAGCACGAGGTTCTGGTGGGCGTGGCCGAGCGCGTCCAGCACCTCTCGCACGAGCTCGATGCGCTGCGCAACGGTCGCTCGCCGCGCCGCGCAGGCGACGTCGATCGCCTCGCCGCGCACGCGCTCGAGCACGAGGTACGGCACGCCTTCCGCCGCGACGCCTGCGTCGAGCAGGCGCGCGATGCCGGGGTGGTCGAGGCGCGCGAGCGCCGACGCTTCCCGGCGGAAGCGCCGCTCGCCGGCCGCGTCCACGCGCCAGGCGTGCAGAAACTTGATCGCGACTTCGCCCTCGTATTGGCCGTCGCTTCGCCGTGCGCTCCACACGGCGCCCATGCCGCCGCTGCCGATCCGCTCCTCGAGCGTGTAGGCGCCGAGCACTTGGCCCGACCGATCCACGGCCACCGGCTCCGCGATCCGCGGCGCCGCACGCGTTGCGAGAAACCCCTCGCGATCCGCACGGGAGCCCTGGTCGAGCAGGCGCTCGAGCGCGCGCCCGAGCGCGGCGTCGCGCGCCATGGTCTGCGCGAGGAGCTGCGCTCGGCCATCCGCGTCGAGTTCGAGCGCGCGATCGAGCAGCGGGCTCAGTTCGTGCCAGCGATCGGGTTCCACCGCGCGCATCTCCCGGGTGGGGGAACCTATCTCGAATGGCCGGCGCGGGACGGCTCGCATTCCGCTTCCCTCGGTGGGCGGGTCGGGTGGACGCGCCGCGCCGCGCGACGTGAGTTGTGGATCGAAGATTGTTCCTGGCACGGGGCGTGCTCCCTGA
>CAZCTH010000059.1:0-30413 GCA_964501435.1 uncultured Spirochaetales bacterium
GGTCGGCGCCGAGAACGACGGCTGGCGCATCACGAACGTGACGCTGCGCTTCGAGCGCGGCACCGCGTGGGCGGCCGACATCATCGAGCTGACGCAGTTCCTGCGCGACATGGCGCAGCTCGCGAAGAAGCTGACGCGCGACGACGCCACCGCGTGGGAAGACAAGGCGCTGCGCAAGGAGCTCGGGCATCTCGCCGCCGAGGCCGACGCGCTCTGGGCGCTGATGAAGTGGCAGATCGGCGAAGTGCAGAAGACGGGTGTGCCGGGCCTCGGCGGCTCGGCGCTGAAGCTCGGCTTCACCGAGCTGAACCAGCGCGTCTACGAGTTCGGGCATCGCCTGCTCGGGCGCGCGGGCCTCGCGCGCGACGACTTCGCGAATCTGCCCGTCGTGGAAGTGAACGACACGTTCCTCAACACGCTGTCGCTCACGATTGCCGCGGGCTCGAGCCAGATCCAACGCAACATCGTGTCCGAGCGCATCCTCGGGATGCCGCGCGAGCCCAGGTAGATCCCATGAACTTCTCGCTCAACGACGATCAAGTCGCGCTCCAGCAGGGCATTCGGGATTTCTGCGAGCAGGAGTTCCCGCTCGACGGGCTCGGCGCGCTCGAGAAGGCGCCCGTCACGCGCGAGCGCTGGAAGCAGCTCGCGGAGATGGGCGTGTTCTCGCTGCGGCTGCCCGAGGCGCAGGGTGGCGTCGGGCTCGGCATGGCGGAGGCCGTGCTCGTGTTCGCGGAGCTCGGGCGCCGGCTCGTGCCCGGCCCGCTGGTGTGGAGCCACCTCGCCGCGGGCGCGGTCGACGGCGCGGCGACCGGCGACGCGATCGTCGGCGGCCTCGACGACGCGCATCCGACGAACCGCCCGCAGCTGATCGAGCACGCGGGGGTGCTCGATGCGCTGGTCGTGCTAGGCCGCAGCGGCGCCACGCGCGCGCCGGCGAGCGCGCTCGCGGGCCGCGACTTCGCGACGCCGATCGATCCGCTCACGCCCGTGCGCCACGTCGCCGCGCTGCCGCGGGGCACGGCGCTCGGCGACGCCACGCTCGCCGCGCGATGGCGCCGAGACGGCGCGCTGCTGACGGCCGCACTCCAGCTCGGCATCGCGGAGACGACGCTCGAGCTCGCGGTGGAGTACGCGAAGAAGCGCGAGCAGTTCGACCGCCCGATCGCGTCGTTCCAGGCGATCAAGCACGCCGCGGCCGACATGCACGTGCGGCTCGAGTGCGCGCGCGCCGCGGTGTACGCCGCGGGCGCGACCTGCGACGACGCCGCAATCGGCGATCCCGCGCGCGCCGTCTCCTCGGCGCGCGTCGTCGCCGGCGAGGCCGCGCTGAAGAATTCGCGCATGTGCATCCAGATCTACGGCGGCATGGGCTTCACGTGGGAGATGCCGCCGCACTACTACCTGAAGCGCGCGCTCGTACTCGAGCACGCATTCGGCACGACCGACGACCACTGCGAGCTCGTCGCCGCGAGCGCGGGCCGCTGAACCCGCCTGGGGTCTGACCCCTTTTGGGTTCAGCGCGATGATTGCGTCCGGTAGCGTCCGGGGGCGGTCGAGAAGGCGCCGTGGTTCGAGATTGCCGGTGACTTGCTGCAATTTGCCGAGCAGGCGCAGCCTTTGCCGCCGATCGCGCGCCAAGCCGGAACCTGAGCGCCGCTCCGCGTCACCTCGCAGCGCCTCCGCGGGACGTACTCCCTGAGAACTTCCCGCGGAGGCACCCATGCGGATCGGATGGCTGGCGTTGGCGACGGTGGTGACGGTGGGCGCGAGCGCGTCGGCGGACGAGCCGGCTGCGGCGCCCGCGCCGGTGGCGACTGCCGCGGCGCAAGGCGCTGCGTGGGACGACTCGCACATGCAGGCGCGCTATCAGGAAACGCCGCGCACGAAGCGTCCGCGCATCACCGGCGAGAGCGGCTACGGCGCGCTCGCGAGCGGAAGCGCGGCGGCGAGCAAGGAAGTCTCCGAAGAGATCGAGTTCACGAGCCAGCGCCAGTGGATCCAGGGCCAGCTCTCCACGAGCAACTCGCGCAAGCCGAAGACCTCCGAGAGCGCGCTCGGCGGCGACAAGAGCTCCGGCATCATCCGCGGGTCGGCGCTGCGCGCCGGCGCCGTGAGCACGGGGCGGCGCGGCGGCAGGCGGCACTGAGCCCCACCTCGCGCGCGACGCCTCGGCGGAGAGCGCCAGCGCGCCTTGTGGCGCGCGCACCACTCGGCACACTGGCGCGCGCATGTCCCATGCGCCGCCGCCGCCGTTTCGTCCGCTTCCCATCCGCGCGTTCAACGCGCTCGGGCGCGGCGCCGCCCGGCTCGGCGTGCGCGGCTTCTCGCTCGCCGAATCGAAGCTGCTCGAGTCCGCGCGGCGCGCGACCAAGCTCGACGACTTCGGCGCCGAGACGTTCCTCGCGGGCCTGCGCGTGCTGCTCGGCTCGCTCGAGCGCGACTCCCGGCTGAACGCGTTCGGCCGCTACTTCGCGCAGCGTCAGGTGCTCGAGCTGCTCGTGACGCGGCTGCGGCTCGTCGAGTGGCGCAAGACCCACCCCGAGGTGGAGAAGCAGAAGATCGCGCGGCCGCTGTTCGTGGTCGGGCTCCCGCGCACCGGCACGACGCTCCTTTACAGCCTGCTCGCCCTCGACCCGGCGCACCGCTCGCCGCTCTCGTGGGAGGTCGACGACCCGTGCCCGCCGGCAGAGGCGGCCAGCTACGAGAGCGACCCGCGCATCGCGAAGAGCGAGTGGCGCTTCGCGCAGCTGCGCGAGCTCGCGCGCGGCATCCAGGCGGTCCACCCCGTCGGCGCCGCGCTCCCCCAGGAGTGCATCGTCATCACCGCCTCGGAGTTCGCGAGCATCCGCTTCGAGATGTGCTTCGACGTGCCCACTTATCAGGAATGGCTGCTTCACGCGGACATGACCGCTTGTTACGCCTGGCACCACCGCTTCCTGCAGCACCTGCAGTCGCGCTTCGCGAAGGAGCGCTGGGTGCTGAAGTCGCCGGGCCACCTCGGCACGCTGGACGCGCTGCTCGCCGAGTATCCCGACGCGCTGATCGTGCAGACGCACCGCGACCCGCGCCGCGTAGTGCCCTCGGTGTCGTCGCTCGAGTGGACGCTGCGGCAGGTGGCGAGCGACGCAGGGGATCCGCACGCGCTCGGGCGCCAGCAGCTGCGGGCGTGGTCCGAGACGCTGCGCATGGGCATGCGCGCGCGCGACAAGCGCTCCGCGCAGTCGGCGCAGTTCTTCGACCTGCACTTTCAGGAGATCGCGGGCGACGCGGTCGGCTGCGTGCGCCGCATCTACGCGCACTTCGGGCTCGCCCTCTCGCCCGAGTTCGAGGGCCGCATGCGCGCCTACGTCGCTGCGCACCCGCGCGAAGAGCACGGCGCGCATCGCTACACCCTCGAGGGCTTCGGGCTGCGCGCCGAGGAAGTGGACGCGGCCTTCGCCGAGTACGTGGCGCGCTACGGCGTGCAGCGCGAGAGCGCGTGAGCCGCGCGGCTCAGTCGCCCGCCTCGATGCGATAGAGCTGGCGGAGCAGCGCCTGAAGCCAGCGCTCCGGGAGCAGGGCGAGGAAGCCGCGTTGGAAGCGCGCCGAAGCGGGCGTGAAGTACGTCTCGCGCGGGCGCCGGTCGGTCGCGGCTCGCACGACGACGCGGGCCACCGCCTCCGGCGGCAGCGCGCCCGCGACCTGCTTCTGGGCGAACGAGTCGAGGTCGAGCAGCAGCTTGCGGTACGGGCTGTTCGGGTCGCGGCGGATGTGCTCCACCGTCGCCTTGGTGTTCTCGAAGGTCTCGGTGTCCACGAATCCGCACACGACGTGCGAGATGCGGATGTTCCACGGCGCGAGCTCGAGCCGGATGCAGCGCGACGCCATCTCCATCGCGGCCTTCGTCGCCGCGTAGCTCACCGCGATCGGTGCCGGCACGTTGCCCGCGAGCGAGCCGATGTTGATCACGCGTCCACCGCCCTGCGCGCGCATTGCCGGCGCGACGAGGCCGGCGAGATGAATCGCGGAGACGACGTTCACCTCGAAGGTGCGGCTCATCTCGGCGCGCGGCAGCAGCTCGATCGGCGCACCGGGGCTGAAGCCCGCGTTGTTCACCAGCACGTCCACGCGCCCGAGCTCGCGCAGCGTGCGCGCGACGAGCTCCGCGCAGTCCGCCTCGCGCGCGAGGTCCGCCGCAACTGGGAGGGCGCTACCGCCGGCGCCCGCGATCTCCTTCGCGAGCGCCTCGAGCCGCTCGAGGCGGCGCGCCGCGAGCACCACCCGAAAGCCCGCGGCCGCAAGGGCGCGCGCCGAGGCCGCGCCGATGCCCGAGGAGGCGCCGGTCACGATGGCGACACGGGAGGTGGCGGCTCGGGCAGCGGACGACATCGCGCGAAGCATCGCGCCGCGCCTGCGGTTCTGCCCGGTGCACCGCCCGACGAATTCCGAATCGGGGTCTGACCCCAATTCGGGAAACCGGGTCCGTGGCCGGTCTGCCCGAACGCGTTCGCGACCCCGGCCCGCGCAGCCCGTCCCTTTGACCGCGCGCACTTCGCGGGGTTACGATACGCCCCGGCTCGAAATTGATCCCGCGGGCGACGGCCGTCGGCCGCGCCCAGCCCGGAGTGCCCCATGGCCGGAATCGTCTCCTTCGGCGCGTACGTGCCGCCCACACGCCTCGGCTTCTCGGTGATGGCCGGCCGCCCGCCCAAGGACGGCGGCCCGGAGCGCTCGGTCGCCTGGAACGACGAGGACGCCGTGACGATGGCGGTGTCCGCGGCGGTGAACTGCCTGCGCGGCTTCGACCGCGCGAGCGTCGACGCGCTGCTGTTCGCGTCCACGACCTACGCGTTCAAGGAGAAGCAGGCCGCCGCGCTCGTCGCGAAGGCGCTCGACCTGCGCCGCGACGTGCGCACCACCGACGTCTCGGGCTCGCTGCGCGCCGGCACCGACGCGCTGCACGCGGCCTTCGACGCGGTCGCGGCGGGCAGCGCGAAGCGCGTGCTCGTGGTGGCGAGCGACGCGCGCCTCGGCGCGCCCGGCTCCGGGCTCGAGCAGGGCTTCGGCGACGGCGCTGCGGCGTTCCTGGTCGGCGGGGCCGACGCGATCGCCACGTTCGAGGGCGCCTACGCCATCTCCGACGAAATCGTCGACGTGTGGCGCAGCGAGGGCGATCCCTTCGTGCACAGCTGGGAAGAGCGCTTCGTCGTGCAGGAGGGCTACACGCCCGGCATCACCGAGGTGGTGCGCGGCCTGCTCGCGAAGCTCGGCGCCAAGCCTGCGGACTTCTCGCGCGTCGCCCTGTTCGGCCCCGACGCGCGCAGTCATCAGGGCGCGGCGCGCGCCCTGAAGATCGACGCCGCGAAGCTCGTCGACCCGCTGTTCGGGAAGCTCGGCAACGCGGGCGTCGCGTTCGCGCCGCTGCTGCTCGCGTCGGCGCTGGAGAGCGCGAAGCAGGGCGACCGCGTGCTGCTCGCCGCCTACGGCGACGGCGGCGAGGCGATGGCGTTCGCCGTGACGGACCACGCCGCGAAGCTCGAGCCGCGCCGCGGAGTGGCGTGGCACCTCGCGCGCCGCCGCGCCGTGCCGAGCTACGACCGCTACGTGAAGGCACGCGGCCTCGACGCGCGCGAGTACACGGCGGGCCGCGATCCCGGGCTGAGCGCCACGATCCACTTCCGCGAGCGCGACGAAGACGTCTCGTTCAAGGGCCAGAAGTGCAATCGCTGCGGTGGCGTCCAGTTCCCGATCCAGCGCGTGTGCGAGCGCTGCTTCGCGAAGGACGACTTCGAGCTCGTGCGCCTCTCGGATCGCATCGGCACGGTGCGCACCTACACCTTCGACTTCTTCTTCCCGACGCCGGATCCGCCGACGGTCGTGACCGTCTGCGAGATCGACGGCGCGCGCGTGCACCTGCAGCTCGTGAACGTCAAGCCCGAGCAGGTGCGCATCGGCATGCCGATCGAGCTCGAGTTCCGCCGCATCCATCAGGGCGGCGGCCGTCCGAATTATTACTGGAAGGGCGTTCCCATCCCGGAGGTGAACTGAGATGAGGATCGACGCGCTTCGCGACAAGGCTGCCGTGGTCGGCGTCGGCTGCTGCCAGTTCGGCGAGAACTGGGACAAGGCGCCGAGCGACATGATCGTCGACGCCGCCTACGAGGCCTACGCCGACGCCGGCATCGAGGACCCGCAGCGCCAGATAGATGCCGTGTTCACGGGCTCGATCTACTCGAACAAGGGCCCGCACGAGTGCAGCGACGCGCTCAAGCTGTTCGGCAAGCCCGTGACGATGGTGAGCAACTACTGCGCGACGGGAACCGACGCGTTCCGCATGGCGGTGATGACGATCGCGGCGGGCATCTACGACACCGTGCTCGTGGTGGGGTACGACAAGCCCAAGGACCGCGGTGTCTCGGGTCCGAGCGTGATGATGGACCGCGTGCGCGACCTCCCGCAGACGCCGGCGGGATGGTTCTCGCTGTGCGCCTCGACGTACTTCCAGAAGTACGGCGCGGGCCGCGAGGAGCTCGCCAAGATCGCGGTGAAGAACCACAAGAACGGCTGCCTCGCGCCGAACTCGTTCCTGAAGCGCGAGATCACCGTCGAGGAGGCGCTGAACGGCCGCATGATCTCGTGGCCGTTCGGGCTCTACGACTGCGCCGCCCAGACCGACGGCGCGGCGGCTGCGATCGTGACGCGCGCCGACCTCGCGAAGAACTACGGCGGCGACCGCATCCTCGTGAAGGGCGTGACCGTGATCGCCGGCCCGAACCCGCAGAAGGATCCCGGCAACGACTTCCTCTCGTGGAAGCCGACCGGCTGGGCCGCCGCCGACGTCTACGCGCAGGCGGGCATCACGAAGCCGATGGACCAGATCGACGTCGCGCAGGTGCACGACTGCTTCACGCTCACCGAGCTGCTCACGTACGAGGACCTCGGGTTCATCGAGAAGGGCTCGGCGAAGGAGCACATCGCGAACGGCACCTTCGAGCTCGGCGGCGAGCTGCCCGTGAACACGGACGGCGGCCTGAAGGCCTTCGGGCACCCGACGGGCGCGACGGGCGTGCGCATGATCTACGAGAACGTGCAGCAGCTCCGCGGCAAGGCGGGCAAGCGCCAGGTCGCGAAGGCGAACGTCGCGCTCAGCCACAACATCGGCGGCCACCCGACCGCGTGCGGGATCGCGATCCTCGCAAAAGGCTGAGCACGCGACGAAAACCCGGGGACGTTCCTTGACTAACTGAACTATTCGAAAGTTAAGTTAGTCAAGGAACGTCCCCACCCGGAGAGAGCATGGCGGGCTCGGTTCACTTCGAGAAGCAGGGCGGCGTTGCGCTGCTCACGCTCGACAACCCGAAGGCGCGCAACGCCTTCGACTACGAGATGACGCAGCAGTTGCGCCGCTACTGGGGCGAGATCGCGCGCGACCCCGAGGTGGTGTGCGCGATCCTCACCGGCGCCGGCGAGAAGGCCTTCTGCACCGGCTGGGACATCAGCTCGACCGCGAGTGGCGACTCGCAGCAGTACGCGAAGCGCAGCCGGCTCGACGCGCCGTACTCGCAGATCACGGCGCTGCAGAACCGCTGCTGGAAGCCGGTGATCACGGCCGTGAACGGCCTGTGCGTCGGCGGCGGCCTGCACTTCGTCGCCGACGGCGACCTCGTGATCGCCTCCGATACCGCGACGTTCTTCGACACGCACTGCGAGGTCGGCCTCGTCTCCGCGCTCGAGCCCGCGAGCCTCGCGCGCAAGATCCCCCTCGACGCGGTGATGCGCATGGCGCTGCTCGGCAGCGCGGAGCGCATGAGCGCCGCGCGCGCCCGTGAGATTGGCCTCGTCGGCGAAGTGGTGCCCGCGGCGAGCCTGATGACGCGCGCGCGCGAGCTCGCCGCGATCCTCGCCCGCTACTCGCCCACCGCGCTCGCGCGCACGAAGCGCGCGATCTGGACGAGCCTCGAGCACGGCCTCGAAGAGGGCCTCGACGCGGCGCACGACGTCCTCGACGAGCACGCCTCGCACCCCGACATGCTCGAGGGCACGCGCGCCTTCCTCGAGAAGCGCAAGCCGAGCTGGAAGCCCTACACCGGCGAGTGAGCGAATCAGCAAGCGGAGCGCGCAGCGCGACGCAGCCGAGCGGAGTCAACGAACATGCCGCAGTTCATCCTCACCGACGTCTCGGAAGGCATCGGCACGATCACGCTGAATCGCCCCGAGAAGCTGAACGCGTACACCACCGAGATGGGCGAAGAGGTCACGGCGACGATCCGCGCGTGGCGCGGCGACGACGCCGTGCGCGCGATCATTCTCACCGGCGCGGGGCGTGGCTTCTGCGCGGGCGTCGACCTCGAGCACCTGAAGGCGCACCAGGCCGGGCAGAACGCGTCGAAGGGGCCGCGCCTCGGCGAGGAGGACTTCCTCAAGAAGCTGCCCCTCGAGATGGCCGAGTTCCCGAAGCCGCTGATCGCCGCCGTGAACGGCGCGGCGATCGGCGTCGGCGTGACGATGATCCTGCCCTGCGACGTCCGCATCGCCGCCGACGGCGCGAAGCTCGGCCTCGCGTTCGTGAAGCTCGGCATCCTGCCCGGCCTCGGCAGCACGCATCTGCTGCCGCGCATCGTCGGCCGCGCGAAGGCGCTCGAGCTGGTGATGAGCGCGCGCACGATCTCCGCCGCCGAGGCGCTCGCCTGCGGACTCGTGAACAAGGTCGTGCCCGGGGACCAGCTGCTGAGCGAAGCGCGCGCGCTCGCGGCGCTGATCGCCGCCAATCCTCCCCACGCCGTCGCCGCCGCGAAGGCTGCGCTCAACTACGGTCACGCGCACTCGATGAGCGAAGCGATGCGCAACGAAGAGCGCGCGAGCGCCGAGCTGCGCGAGACGAGCGCGAGAAGGGGTTGATCGTGGACTTCGAGCTGACCGACGAAGAGAAGAAGTTCGAAGCCGAGGTCGAGCGCTTCCTGCGCGACAATTACTCCCCCGACGTGATGGACGCGAACCCGGAGCAGCTCTCGCAGACGGTGGACACGCCGCCGAAGCGCGCGTTCATGCGCAAGCTCGCCGAGCGCGGCTGGCTCGGCATGTCGTGGCCGAAGGAATACGGCGGCCAGGAGCGCTCGGGCATCTACGACTTCATCCTCACCGAAGCGCTCTCGCGCTGGGGCGCGCCGCAGCCGGGCAAGGGCGTCGGCATCGTCGGCAAGACGATCATCCGCCGCGGCAGCGAGAAGATGAAGCGCGAGTTCCTGCCGCAGATCATGCGCGGCGAGATCGAGTTCGCGATCGGCTACAGCGAGCCGAACGCGGGCAGCGACGCCGCGAACATGCAGCTCAAGGCCGAGCGCGCGCCGGGCGGCTGGCGCCTGAACGGGCAGAAGACCTGGACCACGTCCGCGCACTTCGCCGACTGGTACTGGGTCGGCGCGCGCACCGACGCCACCAAGAAGCACGACGGCATCACGCTCTTCCTCATCCCGATGAACCACCCGGGCTTCACGATCCGCCCCATCGAGACGATCGGCGACGAGCGCACGAACGAGGTGTTCTTCGACGACGTGTTCGTTCCCGACGACTACGTCGTCGGCAAGCTCGGCGAAGGCTTCACCTACATCAGCGAGGCGCTCGACCTCGAGCGCTTCGCGATGATGCCCGTGGGCCCGCTCGAGAAGAAGCTCGAGGCGCTCGTCGACTGGGTGCGCGGGGCCCAGCGCGATGGCGCGCCCGTCGCCGCCGACCCGAACGCGCGGCACCGCCTCGCGCGCGCGGCCACCGAGGTGGAGGTTGCGCGCGTGCTCCAGCGACGCGTGATCAGCGCGGCGCTCTCGAGCCGCATTCCCACCGTCGAGGCGTCGCAGTACAAGCTGTTCATGAACGAGACTGGCCAGCGCCTTGCGAACGCCGCGCTCGACATCATGGGCGAAGAGGGCGCGCTGCGGCCCGGCGAAGCCCACGCGCCCCTCGGCGGCCGCTTCGAGCGCAGCTACCGCTACACCGTCGTGGACACGATCGGCGGCGGCGCCAGCGAGATCCAGAAGAACATCATCGCGCGGCGCGGGCTCGGGTTGCCCAAGAACTTTTAGGGGAAGAAGTCGCGCTCGCGCGGGGCGGATGGAGCGGGCCGCCCTGCCCAGGTGCTCGCTGCGCGCGTGGGAGGGCGGCCGCTCATCCGCGCCGCACGAGGCGCGAGGGCACGGCATGCAAAGCTGCGAGGGTGCGCCGCGCGAGAGCACGAGGGCGCGCCGCGCGAAGCGCGAAGAGGGAGAGGCGAGGGAACGCCGCGCGGGCCCGCGAGCTTGTCTCCGCGGCGGCACGCGAGCACGCAACGCGCCGGTAGCGAGCGCGCAGCTTGCTCGCTTTCGCCCGCGACTCCGCAACCCGGTCGCCGAGGCCGGTCACTCCCCTCCAGCGGAAAATGCTGGAGCGTTCGCCATGACCTCGCTGCTGATCATCCAAGTCGCCCTGATCTTCATCGCGCTGCGCCGCGGCTGGCGCGTGGCCCCGTTCGCGATCATGGCGGTTCCGCACGTGCTCGCGAAGTACGCGCCGCTGCATCTGCCCGAGCTCGCGCTCGCCGGCTGGGTGCTGCCGGTGACGTACGTCGTGTTCGGCGTGGGCACGCTCTCGACGCTGGCGCTGCTCTACACCGCGGTGGCGAACCCCGAGCCGGCCTGAGCGCGAGAGCGCGCTCGCGGCCCGGCCTCACCCCTTCGGCTTCGCAAACGGGTTCGGGTACAGGATCGCTTCCTGGAACGAGCTCTCCATCTCCGCGAAGGCCGTGTCCATCTCCCACACGCCGTCGGTGACGACCTCGCGCGTGATCACCGGGTTCGCGAACAAGCCGATGCGGCCGTTGCCGCACTGCACGACGCGGCCGTTCAGCCACGCGCTGCGCTCGCTCGCCACGTAGACGACCGGCGGCACCACGTTGGCGACGCTGATGCGCGGGTTGTCGGGGCTGTAGTTCATCAGCGTGCTCTTGCCCTGCAGGCTCTCGGTCATGCGCGTGAAGGCGACCGGCGCGATGCAATTCGCCGTCACGCCGTACTGCCCCAAGGAGTTGGCGCACGAGAACGTGAGGCCGACGATGCCCATCTTCGCGGCCGCGTAGTTGGGCTGCACGGGCGAGCCGTACAGGCCCGAGCCCGACACGAAGTTGATGATGCGGTACTGGCCGCCGCGGTTGTCGCGCCACCACTCGCTGGCGTGGCGGATCGTGTTGAAGGTGCCCTTCAGGTGCACCGCGATCACCGAGTCCCACTGTTCTTCGGTGAGCTTCCAGACGAGGCCGTCGCGGATGATGCCGGCGACGTTGACGAGGATGTCGAGCCGCCCGAACTCGCGGATCGCGGTGCCGATCAGCTCCTTCGTCTCGGCGAAGCTCGTGACGTTGGCGGTGTTCGCGACGGCCTTGCCGCCCGCCTTCAGGATCTTGTCCACGACTTCCTGCGCCGGGCCCGCGCTCGCGTTCTCGCCGCCGAGCGACACGCCGAGGTCGTTCACCACGACGCACGCGCCTTCCGCCGCCATCGTCTCCGCCACCGCCGCGCCGATGCCGCGGCCGGCGCCCGTGATCACCGCCACGCGTCCGTCGAGCTTGCCCATCGTTTCGCCTTCGCCTCCGTCGCAGAGAAGGGCGCGCACTGTACGCGCGCAGTCCCGCGGGCGCGACAGTCGGGCCTGGCCCCGCGATCGCGCTCGCGGGGCGGCGCAGCGGCCGCGCAACCGCGAGTGCGCTAGCGAGGTGGCATTCCAGGGAGGCGCGTTGGCGGAGCACATCTACGAGCGCGACGGCGCGGTCTACGCGCCCACGCGCTGGGCGGGCAGCCCGTGGTCGGCGGAGACCCAGCACGGCGGCCCCGTGGCGGGCCTCTTCGCGCGCGGCGCGGAGGCGTGCGCCGCGGAGTCGGAGCTTCAGCTCGCGCGGCTCACGATCGACCTGTTTCGCCCCGTGCCGAAAGAGCCGCTGCGCCTCGCGACGCGCTGGGTGCGGCGCGGGCGCAAGCTCGGCCTCGCGGAGCTCACGCTGGCGCGCGGCGACGACGAGATCGCGCGCGCGAGCGCGCTGCTGCTCGTGCCGCGCCCCGAGCTGCGCAGCGCCTGGCGCGAAGCCGCACCGCCGCCTCCGCCGGTCGAGAGCGCCGAGCCGCTCGAGTTCATGCCCGCCGGCATGCGGGAGCAGTGGCCGCCGGGCTTCCATCTCTCGGTGCAGGCGCGGGTCGCGCGCGACGAGATCGGCCCCGCGGTGTGGCTCACGACGCCGCTCGACCTCGTCGCCGGCGAAGCGACGTCGCCGCAGGTGCGCTTCGCGATGCTGAGCGACCTCACCTTCGCGATGGGCATGCGCATCGGCTTCCTGCGCGGCTCGGTCTCGGCGCGCGCGCTGCAGACGCGCTTCATCAACGCCGACATCACGCTCTATCGCGAGCGCGACCCCGAAGGCGAGTGGGTCGCGTTCCGCCTCGCCACCATGGCCGACGCCGCGGGCGTGGGCGTGGCCGAGGTCGTGCAGTTCGATCGCGCGGGGCGCATCGGGCGCTCGCTTCAGGCGCTCGTCGCGAACAATTAGGGGCGTCGGCTCTTCGCGCGCCAGAAGCTCGCGACGGCCGAGCTGCGCGCGCTGCCTCGCGGCGCCTGCTCAGCGCAGGCGCTGCGCCGCCCGGTCCACTTCTGCCGTCAGCTTCTCGATCTCTTCCGAGCTCGCCTCGCGCACCTTCGGCGTCGGCACCTTGCCCTGCACGTTGAACTGGCGCGCGGCGAGCGCGCGGCCGCCGTAGCGCGCGACCTCGAGGCGGTAGAACTCGGCGGGCGGTTGGCCGAACGCGGCGGTGAACGCCTCGACGCCGGGCGTCCCCTTCGTCCAGGCCTTGAAGTACTCGCGCAGCGCCGTCTGGCGCTCGGTGTTCGCGACCATCAGGTAGTGCACCGCGAGCCACACGCGCGCGCGGTCTTCGACCGTGTACGTGCCGGGGGCATCGCTCAGCAGGTCGCCCGGCGCGTGCCCCTTCTTCTCGTCCGCGATCAGCTCCGGGTACTTCTGGAGGTCGAACGGCGGCAGACCGCCGATCGTGATCGTCTCGGGCTGCACGTCGAACGCGGAGACGAGCTCGCCGAGGCCCTCGCGGTACCAGAGCGGCGCGCGCACGCCGGCGTGATCCATCCACATCTTCACGAGGTCGCGCTTCAGCGTCTGGCGGTCGATCGCCTTCGTCTTGCTCTCGAGCTTGGTCGCGGCCAGGTTGCCGTCGGCGGTCATGCTCGCCCACGCGCCGGTGTCGCGATTCACCATGTACGGCAGTGCGTCGGTGCCGCTCTTGAAGGCCATGATGCGGACCTTGCCGACGTTGGACTTCTGGAGATTGGTGAACCACGTGGCCGCGGAGCGGAAGCGCTCGAGGTCCTCGTACAGCGCGGTCGCGGACTCGACGCTCCCGTCCGTGTAGATCGTGATGGCCGGACCCTCGATGACCTGCCAGTCGTGGGCGGCGGGGGTCGAGGCGCAGCCCGCGAGCAGGGCGGCGGCCAGCGCGCAGGCCATGGCCCAGCGCGCGCGAAGGCGGAGAGAAGACATCGACGGTTCCTCGATTGGGCGCCAATTCCTACAGCATTCCGCGGACTTCGGCCCGGTGGGGAAGGCCGGAATCTTGCCCCCGCCCGCGGGGTTTCGATTTACAAGACGCAGCGTCTCGAATACCATGCCGCCATCCCCGCCCAGCACAACCGCGTTCGCCCCGGGTGAGCGCGGCTCCGGCGCCCGCAAGCGACTGCGCGCATCGGGCTCGGCGGACGAAGCCACGGGGCCTCCTGCGCCGGATCGGAGACACGAGATGAAACCGCGCAAGCGCATCGTTCCGGGTCGCCGAATGCCCGTGAAGGCGCCCGTCGTCGCCAAGCGGCCGAAGCGCCCGAAGAGCGATCTGCCGAGCGCGCTCGCCGGCATCACCGTGCTCGATCTCTCGACCGTCGGGCCTGGCACGCGCTGCACGCGCATCCTCGCCGACTACGGCGCGCGCGTGATCAAGGTGGGCGCGCCGCCGCGCCGCGCCGGCGTGCAGGTGGAGCCCGCGTTCTACGCCTACAGCGCGCGGCGCAACTTCAAGCAGGTGCGGCTCGACCTGAAGGAGCCCGAGGGCCGCGACGCCTTCATGAAGCTCGCGAAGCTCGCTGACGTGATCGTCGAGTCGTATCGCCCCGGTGTCGTGAAGCGCCTCGGCATCGACTTCGAGGCGGTGAAGCGCGTGAACCCGCGCATCCTCTACGTCTCCACGAGCGGCTTCGGGCAGACCGGCCCCGCCGCGCAGTGGGCCGGCCACGATCTGAACTACCTCGCGATGGGCGGCTACCTGCACACGTCGGGGCGCGCGAACGGCGGCAAGCCGCCGCTGCCCGGTGCGACGATCGCCGACAGTGCGGCGGGCGGGATGCACGCGGCGATCGCGGTGCTCGCCGCGATCCAGCGCCGCCACGCGACGAAGAAGGGCGAGTACCTCGACGTCTCGGTGACCGAGGGCGTGCTCTCGCTCACCTCGCTCTACATCGACGAGTTCCTCGCCACCGGCGAGAAGCCCGGCCCCGGGCACGACGTGCTCACCGGCCGCTACGCGTTCTACGACACGTATCAATGCGCCGACGGAAAGTGGGTCGCGGTGGGCGCGATCGAGGGTCACTTCTATCGCAACCTATGCAAGGCCCTCGGCTGCGAGCGCTTCGCGGAGAAGCAGTACGACGACAACGCGCAGGCGCAGATCCGCAGCGCGTTCGCGAACGCCTTCAAGACGCGCGAGCGCGACGACTGGGTGAAGGAGCTCGCGCCGAACGACACGTGCGTGACGGCGGTGTACGCGATCGAAGAGCTCGTGAAGGACAAGCATCTCGCCGCACGCGGCGCGTTCGCCGAGGCGGTGCACGCGAACCGCGGCGCGTTCCAGCAGGTCGCTCCCGTGCTCGCGGGCATGGATCGCGACGGCGAGCCCTTCGAGGCGCGCGACGCCTCGCGCTCCGACACGCTCGAGCTGCTCGCCGAAGCGGGGCTCAGCAAGACGCGCATCGAAGACCTGAAGGCGTTCGGAATCATCGCCTGACGAGCGACCGCACGCGGCACAGCAGGAAACGCAGGCACAGGAGAAAGCGATGTCCGAGATCCCGGCCGACGTCCAAGCGTGGATCGGCCAGAAACGGTACGAGCTCTGGGGCGAGTTCGACGTCGAGCGCGGCTACATCTTCACGACCTGCTCGTCGGTGATGAACGGCAATCCGCTGTTCTGGGACGAGAAGGCGGCGCAGGAGATCACGGGCGGCTTCATCGCACCGCCGACGATGATCTCGGTCTGGTTCCGGCCGCACCATTGGTCGCCCGGCAAGGACGAGGGCGCGGTCCCGCTCCAGTGCCACTTCGATCTGAAGGCGCGGCTGAACGTCCCCGAGGCCGTGATGACGGACAACGCGATCACGTTCTACGAGCCCGTGCGCGTGGGCGACCGGCTGAAGACGCATCAGGTGATCACGTCGATCTCGCCGCTCAAGGAGACGAAGCTCGGCATGGGGCACTTCTGGGGGCTCGAGGTCCACTACGAGAACCAGAAGGGCGAGCGCGTCGCGATCGAGACCTACACCGGTTACGGGTACCGGAGGAAGTAATGGCCTACGCAGTCCGCACCCTCGACAGCATCAAGGCCGGCGATTCCCTGCCGGAGCTGAAGATCGAAGTCTCGCCGACCACCGTCGTGCTCGGCGCGCTCGCGAGCCGCGACTGGCGGCCGATGCACCACGACAAGGACTTCGCGGTGGATCGCAACGGCGTGCGCCACATCTTCATCAACACCCCCCACAACGCGTCCTACTTCGAGCGCTACATCACCGACTGGACGGGACCGTACGGACGCCTCGCGCGCATCAAGTTCCGCATGAAGGACTCCGTGTTCCCGGGCGACACGATGGTGTTCCACGGCAAGGTCGAGAAGGTCGAGAAGGACGCGACGGGCTGCGGCTTCGTCGACCTCTCGGTGTGGCTCAGCGTCGGCGACAAGACCACGACCGAGTGCACGGCGCGCATCGCGGTGCCGACCGCCGCGGGCGACAACCCGTGGGCGCGCCGCGGCGACGCCTGGCGGCCGTAGGGCAAGCGGGCAAGCGGGCAAGCGAAGCGCGCAGCGAGGCGGAGTCTTCGGAGCCGAGCGGAGATCGAACAGTGGCCTCGAGGATGGGTACGTCCGGGAGCTCGCGCTGGCCGCGCCGCGGCACGAACGGGGCAGGCGCGCGATGAACCTCGACTTCACCGACGAGCAGCAGGCGCTGCGCGACCTCGTGCGCGGCGTGTGCGCGGAGCACTCGCCCGTGTCCGTCGTGCGCGCAATGGAAGACGACGCGCGCGGCGTGCCCGAAGCGCTCTGGAAGAAGCTCGGCGAGACGGGCGTGCTCGGCATCCTCGTGCCCGAAGCGCTGGGCGGCGCAGGCCAGGGCTCGCTCGAGGCCGTGATCGCGTTCGAGGAGCTCGGCCGCGCGCTCGCACCGACGCCGGCGTTCGCATCGTGCGTGGTGAGCGCGAGCGCGCTGCTCGCCGCGGGCGACGCCGCGCAGCAGCGCGCGTGGCTGCCGCGCATCGCGAGCGGCGACGCCGTGGTCGTGCCCGCGTGGCTCGAGCCGCAGCGCGGCTTCGGGGCGATCGGCGTGCAGGCGCGCGCGCGCAGGGAGGGCGGCTCCTGGGTGATCGACGGCGCGAAACGCAGCGTCGCCTACGCCGCGATCGCCGCGCAGCTGCTCGTGCTCGCGCGCACCGGCGACGCGGCGGGGGACGTCACGCTCTTCCTCGTGGACCCGAGCGCTCCGGGCGTAGCGGCGCGGCAGGTGCGCAGCATGTCCTCCGACACGCAGTACGAGCTCGCGCTCGCGGGCGTGCGCGTCGGCGACGCCGCGCGCGTCGGCGCCGTGAACGCGGGCTGGGCGACGTGGGAGCGCGTGATGCAGGGCGCGTGCATCGCGCTCGCCGCGACGGCGAACGGCGCCTGCGAGCGCGCGCTCGAGATCACGGTGCAGTACGCGAAGGACCGCAAGCAGTTCGACAAGCCGATCGGCGCGTTCCAGGCGATCTCGCACTACCTCGCCGACGCGCGCACTGCCCTCGACGGCAGCAAGTACCTCGCCTACGAGGCGGCCTCGGTGCGCGACGCCGGCGGCGACACGCGGCGCCTCGCGCCGATGGCGAAGCTGTTCGCGTGCGACACGTTCCGTGACGTGACCGCGACCTGCCAACAGGTGTGGGGCGGCGTCGGCTTCACGGTCGAGTACGACATCCAGCTCTTCTTCCGCCGCGCGAAGCACCTGCAGCTCGCGTGGTACGACCCGCCGCATCTCGAAGAGCTGATCGCGGCGGCAGTCCTTTCTTAGGAGACATCCATGCACCAAGGTGGCCCCCTCGCAGGCCTGCGCGTGATCGAGTCCTCGCTGCTCGGGCCGGGCGCGATCGGCACGCACCTCGCGGACCTCGGCGCCGAAGTCATCAAGGTCGAGTCGCCCGCGGGCGACTACATCCGCGACATGACGTGGCCGATCATCGAGGGCGTGTCGCTGCTGCACCTGCACGTGAACCGCGGCAAGCAGAGCCTCACGCTCGACCTGAAGACGCCCGAGGGCGTGCGCATCTACAAGGATCTCGTCGCGAAGTCCGACGTCGTGATCGAGGCGATGCGGCCGGGCTCGCTCGCCGCGCGCGGCCTCGGTTATCAGGACCTCCGCGCGGTCAATCCGAAGATCGTGTTCTGCAACATCTCGGGCTACGGCGCGACGGGCCCGTACCGCGACCTGCCCGCGCATGGCATCGCCTTCGACACCTGGGGCGGCGCGATCAAGCCGGCCTATGACGAAGAGGGCTTCTGTTACATCCCCGAGCACCCGTCGATCGGCATGCACGCGGGCCCGATGTTCGGCGCGCTCGGCATCCTCGCCGCCGTGATCCGCGCTCGCGCCACCGGCGAGGGCTGCGAGCTCGAGTGCGGCCAGAGCGACGCCACCGCCTACATGGACTGGTATCGCATCGAGAGCTGGCTCGCGTATCGCCGGCCCGAGGACGTCGTCACCGGCAACAAGTCCGACAACTACGAGCGCCGCGCGCCGGGCACCGCCGGCATGAAGGAAGGCGTCCGCTACCAGATCTACGAGAGCTCCGATGCGCACGTGCTGTTCATGGCCTCGGAGCAGGCGTTCTGGAAGAACTTCTGCCTGTGCGTCGGGCGCGCCGATCTGTTCGAGCGCTGGCCCGGCAGCAAATACGCCGACCACGCGCGCGGGAACCGCGAGCTGCAGGCGATCCTGCGCGACATCTTCAAGACGAAGACCGCCAAGGAATGGATCGCGCTCGGCGAGGAGAAGGACTTCCCGATCGCGCCCTTCAACACGCCGAAGAGCATCGTGGACGATCCGCAATTCCAGGATCGCTTCCCGCTCTACCCGCACGAGAAGTGCGGCGCCGACATGCTGCCGTACCCGGTGAAGTTCCCGGGCGAGGAGCTGCCGGTTCCGACGAAGGCGCCGAGCGCTGGCCAACACACCCACGAGGTGCTGCAGCGCGTGCTCGGGAAGAGCGCGGCGGATCTCGCCGCGCTGCGCGAGGCGGGCACGTTCGGGAAGCCGCGAGCCTGAGCCGCGGGTTTCGCATCGCGGCGGGCGCGATGACGGCGCTGTTCGTCGTCTCCGCCGCCGTGCAGTGGAACGATCCGGATCCTGCGTACTGGATCGCGATCTACGGCGTGGCCGCGATCCTCGCCGCCCGCGCCGCGCAGGGCCAAATGCCGCTCGTGCCGAACGCCGTCGCGTTCGCCGCCTACGTCGGCCTCGCGCTCCGCGCGGCCCCCGACCTGCTCGCCGCGCGCGAAGAGGCCTTCACCCATTGGCACATGCTCTCCTCCGGCGACGAGGTCGCGCGCGAGGCGGGCGGGCTCGCGATCTGCGCGGCGTGGAGCGCGGTGCAGACGGCGGTGGCGTGGCGGAGCCGCGCGCGGAGCGCCTGATTCGCGCGGGTGAGCTCAGCCCGCCGCCGCGATCACCTCGCGCACCGCCTCCGCATCGCCCGTCTCGTCGTAGAGCATCAGCGTCGTGCGCGCGGCGAAGCCGGCGTTGCGTGCGCGCAGCTTGGCGCCCACCTCGGCGGGCGTGCCCGACACGGCGATGTGGTCGAACAGCGTGTCGTCGATGAGCTTCATCATCTCGCCCCAGCCGCCGTTCTTCGAGAGCCGATTGAGCTCGGGGTGGAGCGCGCCCTGGCCGTGGTGCTCGAGCACGCCCTTGTAGGCGGGCGTCGAGCCGTAGAACGAGATCTGCCCGCGCGCCTTCTGCCGCGCCGTCTCGATCTGCGCGGGCGTGCGGCCCATCGCGACGATCGTCTGGCACGAGATCGCGACGTCCTTGCGCGAGCGCCCGCTCGTCGCGAGGCCGCGGTCGAGGGCCGGCAGCGTCACGGCCTCGAGGAAGCTCGGCGAGTGGAGCGGATGCACGAGGAAGCCGTCCGCGACCTCGCCCACCACCTCGACCATCTTCGGACCGACGCCCGCCAAGTAGATGGGCGGCGCGCCGTGCGGGTTCGGGCCGGGGTTGAAGAACGGAGTCATCAGGGTGTGCGTGTAGAACTCGCCGCGGAAGGCGAGCCGCTCGTTCGTCCCCCAGGCGCGCCAGATCGCGCGGATCGCGAGCACGAACTCGCGCAGCCGCTTCGCCGGCTCCGACCACGGCATGCTGAAGCGCTTCTCGATGTGCGGCTGAATCTGCGTGCCGAGGCCGAGGATGAAGCGCCCGCGCGCGATCGTCTGCACGTCCCAGGCGACCTGCGCCACGTTCATCGGGTTGCGCGCGAACGCGATCGCCACGGCGGTGCCGAGCTCGATGCGCTGCGTTGCCCCGGCTGCGAGCACGAGCGGAATGAAGGCATCGTGGGCGCTCTCGAAGCTCCACGCCGCGCCGAAGCCCTGGGCTTCGAGGCGCGCGGCGGCGGCGCCCGTGGCGGCGAGGTCGGGGCTCAGCAGGCCGGCGTCGATCTTCACGAGGGGCTCCGGTTCGTCGAGGTTTCGAGCCGCGGTTGTACCGCGGAACGCGCGCTCTCGGCGAGCGCGCGGCGCACGCCGCCGAGCACGCCCGGCGCCCAGCGCGCGCAACGCTCCTGCGCCTCCGCGAGCGCCCGCACGACGGTCGGCAGCTCGCTCGCCTCGAGCGCGAGCAGCGGGCGCGCGGCGAGCGCGCGTTCCACGCGCTCGGTCACGAAGGCGACGTCGCCGTAGGCCTCCGGGAGCGGCGAGGAGTGGACGCGCGCGCACACCGCGCTCAGGCCCCCCTCCGCAGTCCCAGCGAGCGCATTCCCCAAGAGCAGGCGCGGCGCATCGCGGAGCGACTCGCGGTACGCCCGCGGCACCCCCGACTCGCGCGCGAGCCAGCCGTCGAGGAGCAGCTCGTTCGCGACGTGGGCGACGCCGCGCGCCGGGCCGCGGCGCACGCCGCGCCGCTCGAGCGCAGCGGAGAGCTCGCCGCACTGCGCGCCGAAGAGGAGATGTGCGTGGAAGGCGGCGTCGCTCGCGTGGTGGAAGCGCACGCCCTCACCGAGCGCGCCGTCGCACGTCGCGCCGATCCGCACGCCCGCGAAGCCGCAGAGATCCGGCAGCATCGCGCCGAGCACGAAGGCGGCGTCGGCGTTGCGTTCGCTCGCGAGCACGGCGTGGGCGAAGAAGTTCACGAGGCGGAGGGTCGCGAAGCCGGGCGCCGCGCGCGAGCATCCGGCGCGTGGACGGCGTCACGATCGAAATTCACCCGGGCCGCGCGCCCGACGAGGCGGTGGCGATCCGCTTCCGCGTGTTCGTGGAAGAGCAGGGTGTGCCCGCCGCGGAAGAGCTCGACGGCAAGGACGGCGAGCGCACGCACTTCCTCGCGCGCGACGCCGCGGGTCGCGCGATCGGCTGCGCTTGCCTGCGCCCATACGGCGCGGCGGGCGCGCAGCACAAGGTCGAGCGCGTGGCGGTGCTGCCGGAGCTGCGCGGCACAGGCCTCGGGGCCACGCTGATGCGCGCCGTCGAGGCGCACGCGCGCGCGATCGGCGCGCGCGACCTCGTGCTGCACGCGCAGGCCGCGGTGGTGGCGTTCTACGAGAAGATCGGCTGGGCGAGCGTCGGGCCGCGCTTCTTCGAGGCGGGCATCGAGCATCAGAAGATGGAGAAGCGGCTCACTCGCTAGCGCGCGGGTCCGGCGTCGAGCGCGGCTGCCAGTTCCACCCGCGACGCGACGCCCAGCTTGCGATAGATCGCGCGCGCCTGATTCGCGACGGTTCGCTCGCTCGCGCCGCGGCGCGCCGCAATGGCAGCGTTGCTCGAGCCCGCAATCAGCTCCGCCGCGACCTCGCGTTCGCTCGGCGTCAGCACCGCGAGCCGCACTTCGTTCACCTGCGCACTCGCTCCGACGAGGAAGCGATCGCCCGCGATCGCGACCTCGGCGAGGCGGGCGCGGACACCGCGCGGCGAGAAGAACGCGGCGAGCTGCGCACGATTGCGGAGGCCGAGCTTTGCGGCTGCGTGGCTCGCATGCGTGGTGATCGTCGCGGTGGTGAGCCCGAGTGCGTAGGCGATCTGCTTCGAGGAATGACCGAGTCCGACGAAGTTCGCGACCTGTACTTCACGCTCGCTGAGGCCGCGCGGATCCGGGTGCTCCGGGGCGTTCTTCACGGCGATGACGAAGCGGCGTCCGTCTCCGTCGAAGTGGTCCACGAGGCTCCAGCGCCCTCGCACGAGCCCTTCCCAAGCGGCGAGCGCGGACTCCGAGTCGCGCCGCCCGCGCAAACTGCGCGCGGCGTCGATGCGGCGCACGCGCTCTCGGAGTTGGTCGCGCGATTCGGACGCAGTGGCACCGCCGCGCGCGTCGAAGACTCTCCCGCCACCATCGAAGACCGCTTCGATGCGGTCGTCGTCGAGCGCGAGCCGCGCGCTCGCGCGACGAACGCGAGCTCCCGCGGCGACGTGCGCGGCCACGCGCGGCCAGTGACGTCGCTGAACGGCGGTTGGCCGAGCGGCGCGTGCAACCGCGGCGCTGAGCATGACGAGATGCCCGTCGCCGGTGTGCCCAGCCACCCCGAGCACGTCGGCGAAGCGGCCCCCGCTGCTGGCTTCGAACGGCCCGCGCGCCTCGGGATGCGTCGAGAAGACTTGATCGCTCAGAGATCCAACGGCGTCGCCGCTTCGGTAACAGGCGTCGGCAACGAAGCGCGGCGCCGCCTCGTTCGCGCTGCGTATCGCCTGCGCGAGCCCGGGCTCATCGGCAAGCACCGCTACCTCGCCGATGCGGAACGTCGTCGGCGTGAACTGCACCGTGAACCCCGAGAGCGCCGCTTCCTGAGGGAACAACGGCGCCGCGGCCCGCAGGACTCGCGTCAACCAGGCCTCGCCCGCTGCGTAGTCGTAGGCCGCTTCGAGCACGGCGATCCAATCGGGATCCGGCATGGGCTGGAGATTCCGAGGCGCTCGCGGCCTCCGCAAACGCGTCGGCAAATTGACCATGGGGCGCGAAGCCTTCGCCGCGCATGCTTGGTTCCCTCAGGAGATCGCCATGACGACGCGCAGCCGGCACCCGGTCTACATCACCTTCGCGCTGGTACTTTCGTGCGCTTCGCTCGCGGTCCCGTCCACTGCGACGGTGCTGACCTTCGACTGGACGCGGGATCCGGCAACCGGAAGCGTGATTCCAACGACGAGCCCAGCCGCCTTGCCGAGCGACTACGGAGACTTCGTCGCAGGCCCATCGGTCGCGGTGCCGGGCGGCGCATTCCTTTACGGCGAAGCGGGCGAGGGCTACTCGCCGAACGTCGCTGTCGAAATCCACGCCGCGGGTTCGACGCCCACAGACTCGCGCGTCGCGCTATGGGCGCTTGGCTTCGGCGATCTCGAGAACGTCGTGTTCGGTTTGCCGTCGTCGAGCTTCATCGAGGTGATGCTCAACGCCGACCCGGGCTTCGAAGTCTCGCTCCACGGCTTCGACCTAGGCGGTTATCCAGGCACGGACTGGGTCATCGACTCCGTCGAGATCCGCGACGCCGTGGGAATTCTCTTCAGCCAGAGCAATGTCCTCGTCGAGGGCGGCGGGAGTGCCCGTCACACGAGCTTCGCGTTCGCCACTCCGATCACCGCCTCGCAGCTCGTGATCCGCATCGACTACTCGAACCTCCAGCCGAGCCGCCAAGACAACATCGGGCTCGACAACCTGCGCTTCGGTCAGCGGAACCCCGGCGTGCCCGAGCCCGCCACGATCGCGCTTCTGGCGTTGGGCGCCGGTGGAATCGCGCTCACGCGTCGAAGTTGACCGCCGCAAACGGCGCGAGCGGCGTCGCCTTCACCTCTGCAACCAGCGGCCCGAGCTTCGCGAGCATGTTTCGGTACGCGTCGCTCGCGCAGTGGCGCTCGAACGCGGCCTGGTCGGCATAGACGTCGAAGTACCAGAGCTCGTCCGGGTTCTCGGCGGATTCGCTCATCACGTAGACGAGCGTGCCCGGCTCCTTGCGCGACTCGGCGCACACCGTCTCGTTGAGCGCCTTCAGCGCCGCGCGTTGGCCCGGCTTGGCGAGGATGCGGGTGACGAATGCGATGCGGGGCATGGGGGCTCCTTCGGGGTGACGTCGCGGTTCAGCGCAGAAAGTCGCGACCGCCGTCGATCGTAATGCTCGTGCCATTCACGTAGCGGCCCTCTTCGCTGCACAGGAACGCGACGACGCGCCCGATGTCCTTCTCGCAGTCGCCCACGTAGCCCACCGGGATGCTCTTGCAGTACTCGGCGTACTCCTCGGGGCGCGCGGCCTTCCAGCCGGCGAAGGCGGGCGACTCGGCGAGCGGCAGAATGTTGACCGCGCGGATGCCGTCGGGGCCCCACTCGACAGCGGCGGCGCGCGTGAGCGTGCGGATCGCCTCCTTCACCGCGCCGTAACAACCGTAGCCGACCGGGTCGTGGCGCAGCGCGGCGGCGGTGCCGAGGTTCACGATCACGCCGCCCTTCTGCTTGAGATGGGGATGCGCCGCGCGCATGAAGCGGTGCGTCGCCTGCGGACCCGAGGCCCAGCCGTCGCCGAAGGCTTCGTCGCTCACCTGGAGCAGCGTGCCGAGCGGCACGATCTGCGCGTTGTTCACGAGGATCTGCAGGCCGCCGAGCTCGCGCACCGTCGTGTCGACCGTGCGCTGCACGTCCGCAGCGCTGCACACGTCGCCCGCGATCGCGAGGCCACGCGCGCCGCGCGCCTCGATGAGCTTCACGGTGTCCGCGAGCTTCGCCTGCGTGCGCCCCATCACCGCGACCGCGGCGCCCTCCGCGGCGAGCGCGAGCGCGATGCCTTGGCCGACGCCCTGGCCTCCGCCGGTGACGAGTGCGACTTGGCCGGTGAGCTTGCCCATGGCGGGATCCTCCAGAAGGGATCGCAGCCTATCGCGCCCGGAGCGACACCGAGAGCCGCCTCCATCCCCGCCCGACTCCTGCAGCCTTTCTCCGAAAACGCTGCGAAGACAAAACGCTGCAGGGCAAACACTGCGAGACGCTGCCGGGGAACGCGCGGATGCGCGGGAGCAACTGCTTGCGTGCTTGCCTCGCTGCCTTTCCGGGGAGATGATCGGGGAAGGGGACGGATCGGCCGCAGGAGGCGGGTCAGTCCAATACCTGTTAGGTGGCGGGAAGATGAGAGTCATCTGGCTCCCACATCCAGTTCAGGTGTCACTCGCAGCACGCTGGGCTCCCGACGAAACGGAGCAGCGGATCGCCTCGATCGTCTCCCCGCTCTCTGTCTACCGGAGACCGCTCATCGGCTCGGTCGCGCGTTCCTCGGTTTATGTGTGGCTCCGCGCCTGGCTGTTTCCGTCACCGGTCGAATTCGTCGGCGCGATTCGAGGCTCTGCGCACGGATCGGAACTCCTCGGACAGATCAGGCTTTCGTGGCCGGCTCAAGTCCTCCATTCGCTCGGCCTGGCGATCGTCGTGGGCTTGCTGGCTTGGCTGTCAGTCGCTTCGCCCCCGTCACCTTCCCTGTTCATGCTGGCCGTCTTTGCGTCGGGCCTCGTGGCCGCAGACCTCTTGGTCCTCCGCTGGCGGTTCGTCGCACACGGAAACCGACTCGCACGCGTCTTGTTCGAGGCACTCGAGTCGCCCGCCACCTAACCAGGCAATGAAGCTGACCGGCCGCCGCTCACAGGTGTGCATCGAGCGGGGCCGTCGGCCGGCCGGTCCGGGGTCGTCGCGCGGCCGGCCTCCGGAGCACGCGTGGTAGGTTCACGGGCGGCCGGCAGCTTATTGCCGATCCGTTAGCCAGCAGCAAGACAGTCGGAGACTCGCTAGATGCCCTATCACGCGATCGCGGTCCTCTCGGGAGATCGTCGGAAGACGCTTTCCAATCGCACCGAGGAGCAGATCTTCTCCGACGTGGTCCTCCCGTTCGTCGCCAACGGTGTTATCACGGCAAAGTGGGGGAAGAAGACGCAGTCGTATCAGGTCTTGGAGCTCCGCGTCTATCAGACCAAGTCTTCGTGGCACCGACCCCACGGATCGCTCGATGAATTCGTCAAACGGCGGAAGAATCTGTTTCCAAAGTTTGAGGAACGCGCGAAGAAGGTACTTGGCAAGGGCAGGTCTCGCGTTTTCGTCATCATGCCAATCCAGGGCGAGAAGCATGGCGACCAAGACCAACAGCGCATCTTTCGCGAGTTTGATGAGCGATTCGAGGTCATCGAGAAAATTGTCGCCGACTTCGACTGCGTCGCGATCCGCATCGACAAGGAGCACCCGATCGAGGACCTCGTTGCTCGGATCAAGAAAGAAATCCGCGATGCCGCCTTTGTGATCGCGGACATGACTGACGAGCGTCAGTCGTGCTATTTCGAGGCGGGATACGCCGAGGCGCTCCCGCGCCCCATCATCTACGTCGCCAGCAAGCAAAGCGTGCTAGCACCCAAGACTCCGACCAAGATTCACTTCGACATTCACATGAGCATCCACTTCTTCGTGAACCACAAGGAGCTTCGCGAGAAGCTGCGCGATGCAATCGAGAAGAACCGCGACAAGCTCCTGGCTGCGACCGATGCTGAGGATGCTGCTGGCTAACAAGCCGCTGCACCTGACGGCCGCGGACTTCTGCGAAACGTGCGGCCTTGCTCTACACCATCGTGTTAGCGTCACCCGCGGCCGCAGGTGAGCGGCGATCCGTTGGGCAGCCGGACGGAGGATCACCGGTGGGCTTCTCAATCTCGTGGATCGCGGTTCGTGCCAGCCCCGACGTCGCGTTGAGCCTCTTAGGTCTCGCCCGAAAGGGCGAGGAACTGGACGACTTCGAGGCACCCCTCTCGGGAGGGCAACTCAGAACCGACTGGTTTCTCGTTGTAGCCGACCGATGCGATCACATCCTCATCTCTGATGCGGTTCTCGCCCAGGTGTCGGAGAAGGCTCACGTCGTCGCATGTTCCGTTGAGGAGCACGTCATGGCCAGCCGCGCCGAGTACTGGTCCCACGGCCACAAGAACTGGTCGCTTTCTCACGACGCCCAACGCGCGAACCGCCATCTTGATGTCGCTGGCAACCCCCCCGCCGATTTCGCCGAAGTGCGCGATCGCCTCCTAGCCCAGCAAGACGCCGAAGATCCTGAAATGGCAGAGGTCGACTACGTGTTCGATGTGCCGCTTGAGACCGCGCACCGAATCACCGGCTTCAAGCACGACGTCGTCGGAGACCCGACGCGCTTTGCGGTCCTTTCACTCATGGAGAATTCCGTTCTCTCGCCTCGCCGGCCCTGGTGGAAGTTCTGGTAGGTCGGCCGCTGCCCAACCAGCGCTGCAGCTGATCGCCAAGGGCCGCGCTCCGATCGGCAGCGGTAGAGTCTGGCGTCGAACATCGACGCTCCGGTCCGCCACGGCGGCGGCTCTTGCCGGCAGCTGAGCGCCCATCCGTTGGGCGAAAGAAATCTAGTTCGAGACGGATTGGCGCAGAAAGACACGCCGATGAGCGAAGCGAACAAGCACATCCGCAACGGCATGGGCGCTGTCAGACCCTTCGTCTACGGTCGTTTGGACCTTCTCGATTTCGTAGAACGAGTCTTTGGCGCGGTCGAACTAGAACGCAACAGAATCGCCGGTGGCTTTCACGTACAGGCACAGATCGGCGACTCCGTCGTGGTCCTGTCCGCGATGGAACCGCCGTACGTCGAGGCGACCCGCTCGTCGATCTATGTGTACGTCGACGACATCGATGCGACCTATGAGCGCGCGATCGCAGCTGGCGCGAGTTCGCTCAGCAAGCCCACGGACCGGCCGTTCCATGAGCGCAACGCCGGCGTGAAGGACGCCTTCGGGAACACTTGGTACTTGGCGACGTATCGGGCGGACTCACGAGGGTGAATCGGTGACCAAGGAGCGCGGCTGAAAGGCGTCCCTGAAACCGAGTCCGCATTCCCGTTGCGTGCGATCTTGGTCGCTGCCCAACAGGACGCTGCAGACAGCCGCCAGCTCGGGTAGCAGTGCGGAGTCGCGCGGCCGGCGGCCGCCCGTCATCCGTTGTGCGGCGCGCGGCGAACGTGATCCCGAAGCCATGCCACCATCTGGCTCCGCACCAGGCGTCCTGCAGCGACTTCGGTCATCACTCGCTCTTGCTCGTCTACGGACGCCACAATCTCGCTTCCGTTCAGCACCAGGAACGTCTCCATCGCGGCGTGCGCCGTACGCTTGTTGCCGTCCACGAACGGATGGTTCTGCACGAGCGAGACGCACAGCGCGGCGTCTTTCTCGTTCAGCGTCTCGTGCAGGTCGCGGCCTTCGAACGTGGCCTTCGGCTGCGCGAGCGCCGACTCGAGCCCACCGAGGTCGCGCACGCCTGCCGCACCGCGGGTGGTCTGCAGGATGAGGTCGTGCAGCGCGACGACCTCGGCCAGCGTCAGGTATCGCATCAGGCCAGGCGCCGGTACAGCTCTTCGTTCTTCCGCAGCACGTAGTCGGCGGCGCTGCGGAAGTCCTCGCGCTGGGCGCTCAACAGATCGGTCACGGCCGCTCGGGCCAGGTCTTCGGGGGTCACGCCCAGGCGCTCGGCTTCCTCGCGGAGGCGATCCGCCTGCGGCTGGCTGAGCTCGATGGCAACCTTCATTGCGTGCAATTTACCCAGGTGCACGCTTGCCGCCCAACCAGCAGCTGTAACTGGCGGCCGCGGTCGTCGCGCAGCCAGCCTCCGGAGCTTGCGTGATGGGTCAAGTGCGGCCGGTCGGCTGTCGACAATCCCAAAGGCCGAATCCGGCCGCGCCCTGGAGATTCATGCGCACATCCGTCGCGATCGCCCTTCTCGTAGGACTTCAGGCCTCCGGGGCCGATGCCGAATCAGCGTGTCCATTCCACGAGAGATTCTTCTCGTTCGACGGCTCTTACCACGCGTGCGCGAACGGCCACATCGACGGGAGTTGCGCCAGGTTCCTGGGCGAATTTCGCTCACTCATCCCTACGTACGACTGCCGGCGCTCATTCGACACCGGTCCTGTACCGGCGCTCTGGTTGGCCGAGGCAGCCCTCGAGGACTACGTGCGGCTCGCTTTCAAGCTGGCCAAGCGGGAGGATTCGTTCTCGAACCCGGAGTACGTGAGCGTCGCGCGAGAAGCTCGCGCGTTGGTCGTGAGCAAGGAGTTCCGATCGGTGCTGGATGGCTCTCTTGCAGAGGAGTACCTGCCAGTCTCAGAGAGCCTTGCGAGAGAAACGGAGGAAGGCGCAAAGTAGGCGCCTCGCTCGCGGGGTACGCGGCGATCGAGCAGCGGAAAGAGACATCCACTTTGCACAAGTTCGGATTCCTTCGCGGCGACGAGGATCTTCCGTTCGAGTACTCGGACTGCTGGCACCGCGAGCAGACCTCCGGCCCTGAGCGTCTTGTGATCGGACGCGCACGAGGCCACGTCGCCACGGTTCAAGAGCTGGCCTCGCTCTGGTCCGCCGAATGCTGGTTGCTCTACGTCCTCGTCGTACCGCGGAGCGCGGGTGAAGCAGGGCGCTATCAGTCGCCGAGCCCTGTCAATCAAACCGAACTTCGCGCGTTCCTCGAGCGTTTCGGTGCGTTCTTGGAGGCCGACGGCCGTCACCACCTCTGGGTCGCATCTTCTGCGGGCGAGGGCACCCTCGTGTACGACCGCCACAACGTGATCTACGCCTATGGCGACCTCTCTGCGCATGCCAGGACCCTCGAGCGCTTGGGCTGCCGCGAGGACAGCGTTGAGATCCCCGTCCCGCACACTCATCACTACCGCGCCGAATGTGACGGCGACCAAGAAGACGTAGTCAGCTATTGGGCCTGGCGTCACTCGCCGCTGCAGGAGCAGGACTTGCCCTAGCGAGTGCCGCTTCGATCCAAAGGTGGCTGGTCGTCAGCTAAATGGTCAAGCCATGAAGTCAATAGTCATTCTGAAGCTGGTCTACCTGCACCTGCTCTACTTCTTCGTCGGGCTCGAAGAGGACAGCTTCCAGATATCGAAGGCAGAACACTTGTTCGCTCTCGGCAAGTATTCGGCTGCCGCGAAGGCGTACCAACGAGCGCTCGAGGGGACCAAGTCTTCGTACGTATACGGTTGGCTCGGATACTGCTTCTTGAACCTCCAGCAGTATGAGAAGGCTGCCGAAAACCTCGAATTGTCGCTGCAGCGGAAGGTCGACCCGGCGTTTCAGTCGGGACTCGCCTGGGCCTATCTCGGGCTCGGAGCAGATGAGAAATGCAGGAGCGTCGTACAAACCATCCGAGGAAGGGGTGCCTTGAGCGAGCGAGAGCTTGCGGAACTAGAGAGAATTGAGGCGCAGCTCCATTGAACCCGGCACCGAGTAAACGGATGCAACTTCGACGACCTGAAGGCGAGCGCTCGTTGGGCGGCCGGAGGCAGTCATGAACTCCGACGCTGAGACCTCGATCCGGAGATCTCTTCGCAAGTGGAGAATCGCGGCGATCTCAGCCCTGGTGCTGTTGGTTGCCTCCCTTGCGTGGTCTGCCTACGTGACTGTCGACGCGGGCGTCACCCTCACGTATCAGGAGTCTTCTCTTCGGACGCTTCAAGATGCGAACGCACTTCTCGAGCAGATCTTGCTTCGCGTTTCGCCGAGTACGACGAAGCCCGATCTTTTCCGACTGCTACAAGAACTAGGCGTCGAGTCCTTCGAGAAGGAAGGTGCCATTCACGCCGGGGTGCTCAGCTTCTACTTTGGGCCGAACCAGCGCCTTGCTTGCGTAACCGCGGCCTACGTAACCGGCGGAACGCGGTGCGAACAGTTCATGCAGGACGGACTCTGACTGCTTCCGAAGGCCGACATCCAACCAGGCGCTACAGCTGACGTTCGGGCTCGGTCCTCGTCCATAGGAGAACGCACGCAAGGCCGAAGCTCTCCCCAAAACCCCTAACAGGCTGCTGACAAAGTCTCCCTAATCATCCATCTCGCGACCGGGTAGAA
>CAZCTH010000060.1:0-30321 GCA_964501435.1 uncultured Spirochaetales bacterium
CCGACGGCGCGTGGCCGGCGTGCTGCGCGGCGTCCGGCACCGCGCCCGCACGAGCAGCGGCCAGCATGGCGCTGGCGGCGAGCGCGCCGGTCAGGACGGCGCGGCGGTCGAGGGATGCGGTCATGGGGACTCCTTCTCTGGGTACGGAGTTCGGCCGTAGGCTAGCCGCATGCGGCGGCGGCTTCGCGCGGCCGCGCGCCGCTCAAGCGACGTCCGGCGTCGTCTGCTCCATCAACGGCAGATCGTCGGGCACCTCGCCGAGCGCGAGAGCGATCTTGCTGAAGCCCATGAAGATCGCGTTCGCCGCCGCGAGCTCGACGAGCTGCGCCGGCGTGAAGAGCGCGAGCGCCTCGCGGCGCAGCGCGGGCGGCGCCTCGGCATCGCCGAGGAAGGCGTCGGTCCAGGCCAGCACGAGCTTCTGCTGCGGCGTGAGGTCGCTCGCCGCGAAGTCGTCGCGGATCTTCTCGACCACGGCCTCGGTGAGCCCTTCTTGCTTCGCACCTGCGAAGCGCGTGCTCTTTCAAAAGCCGCAGTCGACGGTGCGCGCGCTGCGAATGCGCGCCATTTCCTTCGTCGAGTGGCTCAGCAGGCCGCGGCTCCAGAGCGTGCCGTAGAGCTTCATGAACGCCGCGAGCGCCTCGGGCTGGTGTGCGAGCGCGCTCGCCTGGATCGGGTCGTCGCCGAGCGGCGTCGGGAGCGCGATGCGCAGCGTCCCGGCGTCCACGACTCGCGCGGCCCGGCGGCGGCTCGGCGGCGACGGCCGCTCGGCCTCGGCGATGCCGAGCATCTTCTGGAAGCGCGTGAAGCCGTCGAAGAGCGCGAGCGCCTCCACCAGCGCGACGACGCCGGCGTCGCCCAGCGCCGCGCGCACCGGCGCGACGTCTTCGTCCGCGATGCCCTTCGCGTCCAGCACGAACTGCTCGGCGAGGCGCAGACAGGCGCGCTCCGCCGCGTCGAAGCGCGGGCTCTTCCACCACGCGTCCAGCTCCGCGACGCGGCCCTCGTCCCAGCCTTCGTCGACGGCCTCGCTCATGCGGTGCGCGCCGAGCGCGAGGCCGTGCAGCTGCCGCACGCGCAGCTGCACGAGCTGGAGGATCACCGGGGGCGCGAGGCGCTTCACCCAGAGCAGCGCCGCGAATTCTCGCCAGGCCGCGAACAGATTCTCGCGCAGGCCGAACGTGCGCTCGAAGTCGCTGGCGCCGCTCGCTCGCTCGGGCAGCCACGTCACGTGCGCAGCCTCCTCTCGCGCGCGCTCAGGAGCCCGACGGCGCTCCACAGTGCGCGCACGGCCCCGGAGATAGCAGCGTCCGGCTCTCCGCGAGCGCGGCCTCGAGCTCGGCGACGCGGCGCTCGCGCTCGGCCCGCACGGCCGTGTCGGCGGTCTCGTCGCGCGCCTGCAACACGAAGCGGAGCTTGCCCTCGCGCGTGCGGTAGGAGTTGACCGCGAAGCGCAGGTAGCGCCACTCGCCGCGCGCGCTGCGGTAGCGCACGGGGTCGCTCACGGCGGCGCGCCCCCGCGCGGCCGAGGCGAAGGCCACGAGCGCGGCGTCGCGATCCTCGGGGTGGATGTACTCGCCGCTGTCCGCCCCCAACAACTCGGCGACGGGCGGATGCTGCAGGCCCTCGCGGTGGCCGGTCACGAACAGCACGCGGCCGTGCGCGTCGAGCTCCGCGGTCACGTCGTGAGCGTTCTCGACGTAGGCCTTGAAGCGCGCCTCGCTCGCCGCGAGCACGGCGTGGGTCGCGATCAGCTCGTCCTGCCACGCGCCGTGCGCTTCGCCCCACGAGCGCGCGAGCAGGAACAGCCCGAGCGCGAGCGGGCCCGAAAGCCACGGCGCGCGCGGATCGGCGATCCACGGGTCGGCACCCAACGCGACGTGCTCGGGCGCGAAGCGCAGCACCGCGAGCGAGACCGCGAGGGTCGCCAGCAGAAAGATCCAGCCGACGCGCTCCGAGCCGCCCCACAGCACGGCGACCGCGGGCACGAGCCCGAGCATCGCGGCCGATGCGACGCAGGTTCCGCCGGTGACCCACAGCAGCGCGAGGGCGCCCGTGAGCATGGTGATCGGCGTGCCGAGGCCGAGCACCCAGCGCGGGCCCCCGCGCGCGGACGCCGTGCACAGCCCGAGCACGACCGTCGCGATGGCGAAGCAGAGCTCGGCGACGACCATGCGGCCGCCCACCAGGTAGGGGATCGCGGCGAACAGGGCCGCGAGCACGAGCACGCCGGCAAAGCGCTCCGCCTGTCCGTAGTCGTCCCAGAGCGGGATGCGGAGGGCGCGCGCCTGGGGGGCGCGCGAGAGGATTCGTTCCATGGGGAGGTCCACGCCTCGCGCGCCGCGGAAGTGCGACCGCGCACCCCAAGGAGTCGCCAGCGGAGCGGCGCGGGTTACGCCGTCGTAACGTGCATTTCGTCGCGGAAGGAGTGCGTGTGAAGTTCGGAATCTTCTTCGAGCTGTCGGTGCCCCGGCCCTTTGCCGGCACGATCGAGCGCCAGGTCTACGAGAACGCCCTCGAGCAATCCCGGCTCGCCGACGAGCTCGGCTTCCACTGGGTGTGGGCGGTCGAGCACCACTTCCTGGAGGAATATTCCCACTGCTCGGCCCCCGAGCTGTTCCTCACGGCCGTGGCGATGCAAACGAAGCGCATCCGCGTCGGCCACGGCGCCGTGGTGTGCGTGCCGGAGATGAACCACCCGATCCGCGTCGCCGAGCGCGCCGCCACGCTGGATCTCCTGTCCGGCGGCCGGCTCGACTTCGGCACCGCGCGCTCCTCCACCTGGACCGAGCTCGGCGGCTTCCAGGTCAACCCCGACGACACGAAGAAGACCTGGGACGAGTTCGTGCGCGCGATGCCGGTGCTGTGGAGCCGCGAGCCCGTGCGCTGGAACGGGCGCTGCTTCTCGATGCCGGAGCGCAACGTGCTGCCGAAGCCGATCCAGAACCCGCATCCCCCCATGTGGGTGACGGTCACGAGCCCCGGAACCGAGCTCGACGCCGCGGAGCGCGGCATCGGCTGCCTCGGCGTGTCGGCCGCCAGTTATCAGGAGCAGGAACGGCGCACCCGCGAGTACCACCGGCGCATCCAGTCGTGCGATCCGGTGTCGAGCGTGGTCAACGACCAGGTGGCGACGCTCAACTTCCTCTACTGCCACGAGGACCGGCGCGTCGCCGCGGACGTGGGCATGCGCTTCATGGGCACGTTCTCGGTCGCGAACTCTCATCTCCTGTGGACGCGCGAGGCGTTTCCCACGCGCGCCTATCAATCGCTCGCGAACCTGGCGCCGAGCTCGCAGTCGCAGGCGACGAACCCGAGCCAGGGCGTCGCGCTGCCCGAGGGCCTGTGCATCGGCGACCCCAAGCACTGCATCGACGCGATCAAGCGCTGGGAATCGATGGGCGTAGACGGCGTGAACTTCCTGCTGAACGGCATGGAGGCCGTGCCGCAGCAGGCCGTGCTCGATTCCCTGCGCCTGTTCGCGAAGGAGGTGATGCCGCACTTCACCCAGGGCGAGACGCGGGCGCCCGCGCGCGCCGCCGCAGGAGCCGCACGATGATCACGGGAACCGCCCGCCTCGACGACCTGAAGGCCCGCCGCCCGCGCCTCGCCGCCTTCGACGCGCCGGCCGCCCAGCTGCCGGGCGCGGACGTCCTGCAGGCGATGTTCGAAATGCCGACCTCCGCGCGCGAGTGCGTCGTGCCCGCGGGCCTGCATCCGACCAATCCCGCCGCCCTCGTGCTCCAGGCCTGGCGTTGCCCCGCATCGCCGTGGGGCGCGTTCTCGCTCGTGCAGGCCCGCGCGCAGGTCCGCAGCGGCGTACGCCCGCGCGGCTTCGTCACCGGCGCGGCCTGCGACAACCCGGCGGCGGCCGCCGCGCTGTCCACCGGCTTTGGCTACCCGGCGCAGGTCTCCGAGATCCGCTGGCAGCGCGGCTACGACACGGTGCGGCTCGAGGTCGCGCGCGGCGGCGAGACCATCCTCGCGTTCGAGGGCTCCGACCCCGATCCCCTCGCGCCTGGCGACGTGCAGTTCTCGGGCACGCTGAACCTGGCCGACACGCCGCGGGGATGGCGCCTCGTGCAGGTGGACCCGGAGTTCGTGCCGGCCCGGTCCGAGCGGCTGCGCCCGAAGCTCGCGGCCTTCTCGCCGGCGGCGTGGGGCGACCCGCGCCTCGACCCGTACTACCCGGTTTCCGCCTCGATCACCGCGGCGGACGTGACGATCCCGGCGCTCCGTTTCGTGTGCCGGCCCGAGGAGTTGGCGTTCACCGGCACGGAGAAGGTCTAGCCGGGCGGCACCGCGGAAAGCGGGCCGACGTCCCAGCTTGCGAGCCAGTTGCCGCAGGAGCCTGCCGATGCGGCAGCCAGCGTCACGCGCGGCCCGCGGAATGGCACGTTCTGGGGAAGCGCTTCCGCTTCGCCGACGAGGACCCCGCCCCATGCCGAGCCCCGCTGCCGCCTCGACGACCCCGCGACGCGGTTATTCTGCGCACCGCATGCGCAACCGCACTCCCCTCGGACTCTTGGTCGTCCTCCTCCTCCTCGCGTCCTCGGCGCAGGCCGAGCTGCTGTGCTCGGAGGCGCACGAGCTCGAGCGCCACTTCCTGCGCGCCCACATCCGCTACGGCGCGTTCGACAGCGCGCTCGACGAGCGCACCGCGACCCTCTACCTCGAGCGCCTCGACTCGCAGCGCATGCTGTTCCTCGAATCCGAGGCGAAGCGCGCGAAGGCGCAGCTCGTGCGCGCGGCGCGGGACATCCGCAACGGCAACTGCGGCGCCTTGCGCCAGTTCCACTCCGACATCCTCGCCCGCACGAAGCGCATGGAGGACACCGTGCGCGCGATCGTGACGAGCCCGACCTACGCCCTCGACCCGAACGCCGTCGCGACGCTCGACTCCGCCAAGCGCGGCTGGCTGCCGACCGAGGCGGCGCGGCAGAAGGAGATCGAGGCGCTGGTCCATTTCCAGGTCTCGACGATCGAGAACGGCGCGACGCAGGAGGAGATCGCCGACGGCCGCGCCCGTGCCGATGCGATCAAGCGCGTCGTGAAGCGCGCGGAGCTGCGCACCAAGCGCGTGAAGGACATCGAGCAGGAGGAGCTCCTCGCCGCGTGGCTCGACGCATTCGCCGGCGCGCTCGACCCGCACTCGAACTACTTCTCGCAGCGCACCTACGACGACTTCAAGATCCAGATGCGCCTCTCGCTCGAGGGCATCGGCGTGCAGCTCCAGGACCGCGAAGGCGTCGCGGTCGTGCAGCAGATCATGCCCGGCAGCGCGGCCAAGAAGGAAGGCACGCTGAGGGAAGGCGACAAGATCCTCGAGGTCGCGCAGGAGACCGGCGAGCCGGTGGACATCGCCGAGATGGACCTCGACGACATCGTGCGCCTGATCCGCGGCAAGAAGGGCACGCGCGTGAAGCTGACCGCGATGCGCGACGGCTCGCCGCCCGAGCGCTTCCAGGTCGTGATCGTGCGCGACAAGATCGACCTCGAGGAGCAGGCCGCGAAGATCGACTTCGAGGAAGTCACCAACGGCGGCAAGAAGCTGAAGCTCGCCGTGCTCACGCTGCCGGGCTTCTACGGCGGCGGCGACCCGCGCAACCCGCTCGAGCGCCTCGCCTCGCGCGACGTGCGCCGCCTGCTCGAGCAGGCCCGGCGCGAGCAGGCGGACGGCCTCTTGCTCGACCTCGCCTACAACGGCGGCGGCCTGCTCGAGGACGCCGTGCGCATCGCCGGCTTCTTCATCCACGACGGCGGCGTCGTGGCGGTGCGCGAGGGCTTCACGAGCCATCCGATCCGCGACCCGGAAGGCGGCATCGCGTGGGTCGGCCCGATGGTGGTGCTGACGTCGCGCGTCTCGGCCTCGGCCTCGGAGATCGTGGCGGGCGCGCTCAAGGACTACCGCCGCGCGGTGATCGTCGGTGACGAGGCGACCTTCGGGAAGGGCACCGTCCAGAGCATGATCGAGCGCCCGGAGGGCGACGCGCTGAAGGTCACGACCGGGATGTTCTTCCGCCCCGGCGGCGCGTCGACGCAGCACGAGGGCGTGCGCGCCGACATCGCGCTGCCTTCGCTGCTGACGCCCGACATGATCGGCGAGAGCGAGGAGCAGTTCGCCCTGCCGCAAGAACACGTCGCGCCGTTCCTGTCGCGCTCCGCCAACGCCGCGCTGGGCCGCGCGCGCTGGGAGCCGGTCACCGACAAGGTGATCGCGGAGCTCGCGCGGCGCTCGGCGGTGCGCGTCGCGAAGGAGCCCGCCTACGACGAGATCCGCAAGGAGCTCGCCGAGCGCGCGGAGGACCACGGGAAGCTGAAGCTCGCCACGCTCATCCAGCGCCGCGAAGAGGAAGAGCGCAAGTCCGAGGCCAAGAAGGCGGCGGAGACCGGCGCCAAGCCCGGCGAGAAGCCGTCGCAGGCGTCCGCGAAGCCCCAGGTGGCGGGAGGAGCCGGAGCGCTCACCGCGTCGATCGGGCCGGCGAGCCCGGCTTCGGAGATCACCGGCGAAGAGGCCGAGGACGAGGATCTGCCGCGGCCGGACCTCGAAGAGGCGATCCGGGTGCTGGCGGATCTCGTGACGCTTCAGCCGAAGCAGTCGTAAGGCCGCGCTTCTCTCGATCGAGCAGCGCGCCGGGCGGCGGCCGGGGGCGGAGGGCAATGGCTCGCTGTCGGCCCCGCTCTGGGGGCGTCCCGCCGGCCGTGCCGAACGCGCCGCGCGCAGGATCTGCGCTGCTTGGATGCGGGGCCGAGCTGCGCTTGACTTGCCCGCCGCCCCCGGCCGCCGCCCGGCGCTCGTGCAGGATTCGCCTGCCGCCGCGAGCCACCGCTGGGCGCTCGTGCCGGGCGGGCAGCAGAGGTCGCTGCGCCGCGGGTGTGGGGTACGGGTGGCGTGGGCAGAGTTGGAATCTGCGGCGATCATGCGGGGCTCGTTGGGTGGCTGCGGATCGGGAGGGGATGTCATGGCGTTGGAACCGATGCTTCGCTCGCGGATCGAAGGGCTCGTCGCCTCGGAGCGCGTGGTGCTCTTCATGAAGGGCGTGCGCGGCGCGCCGCAGTGCGGATTCAGCGCGACGGTGTGCCGGATCCTCGACGGACTGATCCCCGAGTACGCGACGGTCGACGTGCTCGCCGACCCGGCGCTGCGCGACGGCATCAAGCAGTACTCGCAGTGGCCGACGATCCCCCAGCTCTACGTCGGCGGCGAGTTCGTCGGGGGCTGCGACATCGTCCAGGAGATGCTCTCGGACGGCTCGCTCTACGAGGCGCTCGGCGTGCCGAAGCCCGCGTTTGCGGTGCCGACCCTCACGATCACCGACGCCGCGGCCGACGCGCTGCGCAAGCTGTCCTCGCGCTCGGGCGGCCCGCTGCACCTCACCATCGACGCACAGTTCCAGCACGGCCTCTACTTCGGGCCGAGCGAGGCCGGCGCGCTCGCGCTGACCGTGAACGGCGTGGCGCTCGAGCTCGACCCGCTGTCGGCGCCGCGCGCGAACGGGCTCACGCTCGACGCCGAGATGCGCGCCGAGGGGCCCGCGTTCCGCATCGACAACCCGAACGCCCCGAAGTCCGCCGAGGTGCGGCAGATGCCCGTGGCGGAGCTCGCGCGCAAGCTCGCGGCGGGCGAGCGCTTCGGGCTCTTCGACGTGCGCACGGTCGAGGAGCGCGCGGTCGCCCACATCGAGGGCGCGCGCCTGCTCGACAGCGAGGTCGTCGCGCAGCTCGAGCAACTCGACAAGAACACGCAGCTGGTGTTCCACTGCCACCACGGCGGCCGCAGCCAGCGCGCGGCGGAGCACTTCGCCGCGCTCGGCTTCACGAACGTGTGGAACGTCGTCGGTGGCATCGACGCCTGGTCGCAGGAAGTCGACCCGAGCGTCCCGCGCTATTAGGCAGAACGCGCGCCGCCGAGGCGGCGCGCACGACCGCGAAGAGGGAAGCAGCCAATGGCTCTGAAGATCCTGTCCTCGCCCCCGCCGGAGCCGGAGGAGATCGCCGGCCAGCTCGCGCAGGCGATCGAGACCGCACTGCCCGGCGCGAAGGCCGAGGTGCACGCGGGCAGCCCCGGCCACTTCGAGCTGACGGTGCGCGCCAGTGCGCTCGCCGGGCTCCCGCGCGTGAAGCAGCAGCAGGCCGTGTACGCCGCGATCGCGCACCTGATGGCGGGCGACTCCGCGCCGGTGCACGCGATCGACCGCATGACGATCCAGACGGGCTGAGCCGCGCAGTCGGGTCCGCGCAGCGGGGCTGGCCCCACGGTCGCGCCCGCAGGGAGGGGACGCTTTGACGGCCGAGGCCGCCGCACACGCGCCGCGCAGCGCGCTGAACCGCGACGTCGCGCCCGCGCGCGCGGGCGAGTTCGAGACGCTGCGCATCGGGCCGCTCGCGGTGTGGCCGCCGGTCGTGCTGGCGCCGATGGCCGGCGTCACGAACGCGCCCTTCCGCACGCTCTGCCGCCGCTTCGGCGCCGGGCTCTACGTGAGCGAGATGATCACGGCGCGTGCGCTCGTCGAGGGCAACGCCAAGACGCTGCGCCTCGCCGAGTTCGCGCCCGACGAGAAGCCCCGCAGCCTCCAGCTCTACGGTGTCGACCCCGTGATCGTCGGCGAGGCGGTGGCGCAGCTCGTCGGCGAGAACCGCGTGGACCACATCGACATGAACTTCGGCTGCCCGGTGCGCAAGGTGACGAGTCGGGGCGGCGGCTCGGCCATCCCCGCGCGGCCGCGCCTGCTCGCGCGCATCGTGGCCGCGGCCGTGCGGAGCGCGGGCGCCATCCCCGTCACGATCAAGTTCCGCATCGGCGTCGACGACGCGATCGTCACCTACCGTGACGCCGGCCGCATCGGCCAGGAGGAGGGCTGCGCCGCCGTCGCGCTGCACGCGCGCACCGCGGCGCAGCTCTACGACGGCGAGGCCGACTGGCATGCGATCGGCGAGCTGAAGCAAGCGGTGACGCGCATCCCGGTGCTCGGGAACGGCGACGTCTGGGAAGCCTGGGACGCGCTGCGCATGATGCGCGCGACGGGCTGCGATGGCGTGGTCGTGGGCCGCGGCTGCCTCGGACGCCCGTGGCTGTTCCGCGAGCTCGCCCAGGTGTTCGACGGCCGCGAGCCCGAAGCACCGCCGACGCTCGGCGGCGTGTGCGACGTGCTGCTCGAGCACGCCGAGCTGCTCGTGCGGCACTGGGGCGAGCGCGGCGGCATCCGCAGCTTCCGCAAGCACGCGACCTGGTACACGAAGTGCTTCCCGGGCGGCGCGCGCCTGCGCCCCGCGCTCGTGGCGGCGGAGTCGCTCGCGCAGCTCGCCGACGCACTCGCCGCGGTGCCGCGCGAGGCGCCCTTCCCGCCGCAAGCGCTGCGCGTCGCGCGCGGCAAGCACGCCGGTCGCCAGCGCGTCTCGCTGCCCGAAGGCTGGCTCGAGAACCGCGACGACGAGACGCCGCCGGGGCGCGAGGCCGAGGACGCGGAGTCGGGCGGATGAGCGCTCCCGAGCGCGCCGGCGCCGCCGTCGGCGACTCCGGCGCGACGCCCTCCGACCCGCACGCCCTCGCACCGGGCGGGATCGCGGCGGCCGGCGTCGCGTACCTGCTGTGGGGCGTGTTGCCGGCCTACTGGAAGCGGCTCGGCGCCGTGCCGCCGCTCGAGGTGCTCTCGAACCGCGTGCTGTGGTCGGTGCTCGTGACGGTCGCCGGGCTCGCCGCGCTCGGGCGCCTCGGCGACTTGCGCGCCGCGTTCCGCTCGCCGCGCGAGCGCAACGGCCTCGCGGCGGCGAGCGTGTTCATCGCGCTCAACTGGGGCCTCTTCATCTGGGCCGTGCAGGCGAACCACATCGTCGAGACGAGCCTCGGCTACTACCTGAATCCGCTGATCAACGCCGCGCTCGGCGTCGCGTTGTTCCGCGAGCGCCTCGCGCCCGCGCAGGTCGCGGCGATCGCACTCGCCGCGCTCGGCGTCGGCGTGCAGATCGTCGCCTACGGCGGCGTGCCGTGGGTCGCGCTGGCGCTGGCCGGCACGTTCACGGGCTACGGAGTGGCCAAGAAACGCACCGCCGTGCCCGCGCTCGCGAGCCTCGCGTTCGAGACGGCGATCCTCGTGCCGCTCGCGCTCGCGTGGCTCGCGTTCGGCGTCGCGACGCCGGGCGGTGCCCTCGCCTCCGGCGACGCGACCACGCGCGCGCTGCTGGTCGCATCCGGCCCGATCACCGCCACGCCGCTGGTGGCCTTCGCAGCCGCCGCGCGCCGCCTCCCGTTCACCGTGCTCGGCCTCTTCCAGTACGTCTCGCCGACGCTCTCCCTCGGCCTCGCCGTCTGGGCCTACGGCGAGCCCTTCACCCACGCCCACCTCGCAAGCTTCGTCTGCATCTGGCTCGCCCTCGCGCTCTTCACCGCCAGCGCCTGGCGCTCGAGAAAGCTCCTCGAAAGCCCCGCCGCCTAGAAGCTCGCCGCAGGCGGCGCGGGCCGCCGCGAAGCGCGAGCGTCAGCGGGCGCGCAGCGGCGTCGGGTGGCCGAAGAGCCAGCCCTGGCCGAACGGGATGCCGAGCTGTCCGAGCATGTCGAGCTCTTCCAGCGTGTCGAGGCCTTCGCCAATGATCCGGGCTCCGATGCCGTCGGCCACGAGCTGGAGGGCGCGCAACAAGCTCTGCTTCGACTTGTCGGTGTCGAGGTGCGTGATGAGCGCGCGGTCGACCTTGATGAACTCGGGCTCGAGCTCGATCAGCGCGTGGAGGCTCGCGTAGCCCGCACCCGTGTCGTCGAGCGCGAACTGGAAGCCGAGCTTGCGGTACTCGTCGCGGATCTCACGGAAGGCGCCGAAGTTCCCGATCGATTCCTGCTCCGAGATCTCGAACACCACGTCGCTCGGCGAGAGGTTCGAAGCCGCGAGCGTGCGGATCACGGTGTCGGGGCGGAACTGCGGGTCGTAGATCGCCGTGGGGCGCACGTTCAGGAAGAGCCGCGTGCCGCTCGGCAAGCCCGTCGCGCCGGCGAGGCCCGTACGCCGGCACAGGCAGTCGAGCTCGAAGATCAGGCCCTCGCGCTCCGCGGCGCCGAACAGCGCGAGCGGCGAGTGAAACTCGGTGCCCTCGGGGCCGCGGGCGAGCGCCTCGTAACCGAAGACGGTCTTCGAGGCGACGGACACGACGGGCTCGTACACCGACGAAACGCCATCCGAGAGCAGCACGTTCATGAAGGACTGGCGGCGCTGGCGCTCGCGCACGCGGCGGGAGAGCGTCGCGTCCTCGCGCGCCTCCTCGAGCGCCATGCGCAGCTGCGTGTCGGCGGCGCGAAAGGGATTGCGGAGCGCGGCGGCGTAGCCGACGCCGACGAGCGGCGCCTCGCGCGCCCAGGGGTAGACGATGCGCTTGCCGCTCTGCTCGATGCCGCGCTCGAGGGCCCGAACGAGCCCGGGCAGCTCCTGGCGGAAGAACGCGCCGTCCTCGGCGTCGCGGCACACGATCACCGCGAGCTCGAGCCGGCCCGTCTCGCCGGCGACGACGAACGCATCCCCGCCGAAGAACGGATCCGCGATGCCGCGCACGAGCGCCCCGAGGCGCGCCAACGCCTGGGTGCGCGCGGCGCCCCCATGCGCCTGCTCCACGAACGAGAACACGCTCGCGTCGATCGCGACGACGCCGAGCAGCGGGCGCGCGTCGAAGCGCGCGAGCAACCCCGCGAGCTGCTCGCCGAAGCGCGGCAGCGCGACGGCCGCCACATCTTCGCGCAGCTCTTTCTCGGGATCGTGCATGATGGCTGTCCATCGGCACGGATCGCTTCGGGATTGAGGAGGCGCGCGGCGGGCCCGCGACCGCCCGCGTCCCCCGCCCCCCGCACGGAGGCCGCTGTTCGGCTTCGCTCGCCTCACGCGAGGCGGGGCCTCGCGTGGGCTCGCTGCGCGCTTCGCTTGCTGGGCTACGGTGCCGCGCCTATGCAGCCCGTCCGTGCCGTCATCTTCGATCTCGGCGGCGTCGTGATCGATTCGCCGCTCCACGCCATTCGCAACTACGAGCGCGAGCTCGGGATCCCCGTCGGGACCGTGGACCGCGTGGTCGTCGACACCGGGCCTCAGGGCGCGTGGTCGCGGCTCGAGCGCGGCGAGGTGGCCATGGCGGACTTCCACCGCGACTTCGAGGCCGAGCTCCGCGCCGTCGGCCACACGCTGTCGGCGGCCACGATGATGGCGCGGATTGCCGAGTGCGCGCCGCGCCCGACCATGATCGAAGCGATCCGGCGCATCCGCGGTCGCGGTCTGCGCGCAGGCGCCCTCACCAACAACTGGGCGAACGACCGCGCCGATCCGACCCACGGCCTCGCCGACCTGTTCGACGCGTTCATCGAGTCGAGCAAGGTGGGCCTCCGCAAGCCCGACCCGCGCATCTATCGCCTCGCCTGCGAAGCGCTCGGGGTCGCCCCGACGGAGACGGTCTTCCTCGACGACATCGGCCGCAACCTGAAGTCGGCTCGCGAGCTCGGCATGCGCACGATCAAGGTCGACGCGCCCGCGCCCGCGCTCGACGAGCTCTCGCAGCATCTCGGGTTCGCGCTCGCCTGACGCGGCGGCGCGCCGACGCGCGCGCTCTCGCACACGCGTGCGCACCACACTCCACGCCAGCGCCGTTCGGGCTCTTGGGGGATCGCATTTCCTCGACGCCGCCGAGCCCGGAGCCTCGTCAGCCGCTGCGCGGGGAGATCGCGCGGCTCGCGCGCCTCGCCGTGCCGGTGGCGTTCTCGAACCTCGGCATGATCTCGATGGGCGCGATCGACCAGCTCCTGCTCGGTCACTACGGCACCACCGAGCTCGCCGCAGTCGGCCTCGCGAACCCGTGGGTGTTCGGAACGATCATGTTCGCGAACGGCATCCTGCTCGGCCTCGACCCGATCATCGCCCGCGCCCACGGCGCGGGCGACGGCGTCCGTTCGGCCCGCGCGCTGCACACCGGCCTCGTACTCGCGCTCGTGCTCTCGCTGCCCGTCGCGGTCGCGTGGTGGTTCACGGAGCCGGTGCTCGTCGCGGCGGGCCAGGACCGGGGGCTCGCGGGCCTCGCGGCGACCTTCGTGCGCGCGCAGATCCCGAGCATCCCCTTCTTCCTCGGCAACACCGCGCTCTCCCGCTACCTGCAGAACCGCGAGCACGTGCGCCAGACCGTCGTGGTGATGGCGGTGGCGAACGTCGTCAACGCGCTCGGCGCGTGGACGCTGATCTACGGGCACTTCGGGTTCCCGAGCCTCGGCGTGCTCGGCGCCGGCCTCGCGACCAACGGCTCGCGCATCGCGAGCACGCTCACGCTCGTCGCCTGGACGCGCGCATTCCGCCTGTACGAGGGGGCGTGGGAACGCTTCGGCGAGCACGCGTTCGCGTGGCGCTCGCACGCGGAGATCCTCCGCTACGGCGTGCCGATCGCGTTCCAGACGTGCACCGAGATGTGGGCATTCGGCATGGCGAGCTTCATCGCGGGCCCTCTCGGCGAGGTGCAGCTCGCCGCGCACCAAGTGGCGATGCAGTTCGCCTCGATCACCTTCATGATCCCGCTCGGGATCTCGCAGGCGGTGACGATCCGCGCCGGCAACTTGTTGGGCGCCGGACAGCCCGATGCGGCGGCGCGCGCCGGCTGGATCGGCATTGCCGGCAGCGCGGCCTTCATGGCGCTCGCGGCGCTCACCTTCGTCGCCGGCCGCAACGTATTGCCGCTCGCGTTCACGAACGACGCGGCGGTCGTGGCCGCCGTCGCGGCCGTGTTCCCGATCGCCGCCGCGTTCGAGATCTTCGACGGCACGCAGGCCGCCGCCTGCGGGATGCTGCGCGGCATGGGCCGCCCCATGCCCGCCACGCTGATGAATCTCGTGGGGTATTGGCTGATCGCGCTGCCGCTCGGCGCCTGGCTCGCGCTGCGCACGCCGCTCGGGCTGCGCGGCCTGTGGCTCGGGCTCTGCCTCGGCCTGATCGTCGTCGCCGTCGGGCTCGTGGCGTGGCTGCGCAAGCATGCGCCCCGGTCGGGGGCGCCGGGCCTCGGCTAGCGCGGCCCCGCGCTGCCGAAGCCGCCCGCCCGCAGCATGCCGATCGCGCGCTCCGGGTCGTCGCAGAGCAGCGCGTCCGGCGCGTGCGAGAGCGCGAACGCGACATCGCCCGCGCTGCCATCCTCCGCGAGCACGAGCAGGCGTGCGCCGGCCGCGCGTACCCGCGCCGCGAGGCGCGGCTCGCGGCGGAGCCAGGCGCGCTTCAGGCGGATCGTCTCGGCGCCCGCCGCCGCCAGCTTCTCGATCGCGCGCGGGGAATCGATCAGGGCGACCTGGGCGTGCCCCGGCAGCGCCGTGCGCAGCGCGCGCGCCTGCGCCGCGTCGCGCACGCCGAGCAGCACGCCGCGGTCGCCCGCACCGAGCGCGGCGGCGAGGCGCGCGTGGAAGGGGGCGTCCGCCTGCTTGAGGTCGAGCAGCAAGGCGTGCTCGCCGCGCGGCAGGGCGAGCAGCTCGTCGAGCGTCGGCGGCCGCTCGCCGCCGAGGCCGTGGAGCGAGAGCCCGCGCAGCTCGGCCAGCGTGAGCGCCGCGACGCGCCCGCGGCCGTTCGTTGTGCGCGCGACGTTTGCGTCGTGCATCAGCACGAGCGCGCCGTCGCGCGCGGCGCGCACGTCCGCCTCGCACGACGCGCCGACCGCGAACGCCGCCCGACAGCCGGCCAGCGAGTTCTCGGGCGCGACGCGCGTGTGGCCTCGGTGCGCGAACACGCGCGGCGCCTCCTCGGCGCGGGCGGGCGCGATCGCGAGCAACAGCGCCCACGCCGCCGCGACGCCGCGCGCGCGCATCACAGTGCGTCCAGGGCGGCGAGCAGCGCGTCCGTACCCGGCGCGTCGGTCGTCGACTGCGAGCGGTACAGGAAGCGGATGCGGCCGGCGCGGTCCGCGACCAGCGCGCCGCCGAGGCGGAACACGTCGCTGTGCGGCGTCGCCGCGGCGCGCAGATCCGCCTGCGCGAGATTGCGGAACGAACCGACGGGGTCGGCGAGGAACGGCGCGAGGGTCAGGCCGAAGAGGCCCGTGCGGCCGAGCCCGAGCGCCCGATAGGCGGCGTGGTCGGGGTCGCCATAACACGGAACCGCGACCTTCAGCATGCGCGCGATGCGCGCGGCCTCCGCGCCGGTGCCCTGACCGATCGCCACCACGTTCGCGCCACGTGTCCGGAATTCCTGCAAGCGGCTCTGCACCTCGACCAGGTGCTGGCGGCAGATGGGTCAACCGAAATGGCGCAGGAAGATGGCGGCGAGCGGCGCGTCCGCGTGCAGGGCCGCGAGCGAGGTCTCGCGATCCTCTGCGTCGAGGAGCCGGAGTGCCGGGAGCGCGGCGCCGACGGTCAGCATGATGCGCAGCATACGCGCAGCCGCAGCGCATCGCCGGGGACGTGAGCAGCGTCACGCAGACCGGCAACTGGGATGCCGATTCGAAGCGAGAACGCCAAGGGCGTCTGGGGGCGGCATGGCGGTGCGCAAGAGCTTGTTGGTGGTGGATGGCGGGGGCGAGCCGCTCGAGCCGATCGCGCGTCGTCTCGCGTCGCTCGGCTTTCACGTCGTGCGCGCGAAGACGCCGCGCGACGCCCACGAGTTGTTACGCGACCCGCGCTTCCTGCTGGGCGCGGTCGTGATCCCTGCCGACCTGCCTGCGCCCGACCTCACCGAGGCGCTGCACGCGCTGCGCGCCGGTGGCCGCACGGGCATGCTGCCGCTGCTCGCGTGCGGCACGCGCCCCGACCCGACCTCGCGCCTGCGGCTCCGCCACGCCGGCGTGGAGCACGCGCTCTGGTTCCCGCTCGACGACCACATGCTGCGCTTCCAGTCCAACCGAGCCCTCTCGGGCGGCGCCCCCGCCCGGGTGTCGCGCCGTGCGGAGCGCGTGCCGACGAACTGGCCGGTGATCTTCCGGCTGGCCGGCCGCGAGCGTCCCGCGAAGGTCTACTCGCTCTCCTCCAGCGGCGCGTTCCTCGCGACACCGGTGCCGTCGCAGCCGCGGACGCTCGTCCACGTACAGCTGCCCTTGCCCGCCTGCGACGCCCGCGTGGCCTGCGAGGTCGTGATGACCAACGTCCCCGGCAACCTCGCGAAGGGCAACCTGCCCGTCGGCATGGGCGTGCGCTTCCGCGGGCTCGACGAGGACATCGAGGCCGCGCTGATGGCCTTCACGCTCGAGCGCGCGCGCGCGATCCGCGTCTAGCTGCGAGTCGCCACCGAGACTTCGCGCCGCGCGCGGCGCGAGCGCGGATCGGCTCGCTACGGTGACGGCATGTCCATCACCTACGAGCTTCGGGATTCGGTGGCCCTGCTGCGCTTCGACGACGGACGCGCGAACGCGGTTTCCCACGCCGCGATCGACGCGCTCGGGGCGGCCCTCGCGCGGGCCGAGCGCGAGGCGGGCGCGGCGGTGTTGATCGGGCGGCCGGGGCGGTTCTCGGCGGGCTTCGACCTGTCCGTCATCAAGCAAGGGCCGGACGCGTCGCGCGCGCTCGTGACCGCGGGCGGCAACCTCCTGCTGCGCATCGTCGAGTCCGAGGTGCCGGTCGTCGCGGCCTGCAGCGGCCATGCGCTCGCGATGGGCGCCCTGCTCTTGCTCGCGGCGGACCTGCGCGTCGGCGCGAGCGGCGACTTCAAGATCGGGCTGAACGAGGTCGCGATCAACCTGACCCTGCCGCAGTTCGCGCTCGAGCTCGCGAAGGCGCGCCTCGCCCGCGAGCACCTCGCGCGCGCCACGACGCTCGCCGAGGTGTACGCGCCCGACGGCGCGCTCGCGGCCGGTTACCTCGACCGCGTGGTCGCGGCGGACGCGCTGGAGAGCGAGGCGCTCGCAGCCGCGAAGCCGCTCACCCAGCTCTCGCGCGGAGCCTACCGCGGCACGAAGCACAAGCTGCGCGGCGAAATGATCGCTCGCGTCCGCGCGGGCATGACCCAGGACATGGCCGGATGGTGAACCCGCGCTTCGCGACCCTCGCGCTGGCCGCGTGCGTGGTACTCGCACCCGCCGCGCGCGCAGACCGCGCCGAGAACGCGTGGTACCGCGCGGGCCGCGAGGCCGTCGCGGCACGCCGCGCGCAGCTCCCGGCACTCGGACGCGCCAAGAACGTGATCCTGTTCGTCGGCGACGGCATGGGCATCAGCACGATCACGGCGGCGCGCATCCTGGCGGGCCAACAGGCCGGGGGCAGTGGCGAAGAGCACTGGCTCTCGTTCGAACGCCTGCCCTACACGGCGCTCTCACGCACCTACAACACGAACCAGCAGGTGCCGGAATCGTCGGGCACGATGACCGCGTTGATCACCGGCGTGAAGACGCGCGCCGGCTCGCTCAGCGTGGACGACACGGTCGCGCTCGGCGACTTCGCCGCGACCGCCGCGCACGCCGTTCCGACGCTGATCGAGGAGGCGGAGGAGCGCGGGCTCGCGACCGGCGTCGTCACGAACACGACGATCACCCACGCGACGCCGGCGGCTTGTTATGCACACTCGCCCGCGCGCGACTGGGAGCACGACACGGCGCTCTCCGAGGCCGCGCGCGCGGCGGACTTTCCGGACCTCGCGCGCCAGCTCGTCGAGTTCTCGAAGGGCGATGGCCTCGACGTCGCGCTCGGCGGCGGCCGCGCCCACTTCCGCGGCAAGGGCCAGAAGGATCCCGAGACTCCGGACGAGGAGCTGGCTGCCGGCGTTCGCACCGACGGGCGCGACCTCACGGCCGAGTGGCGCGCCCGCCATCCGGACGGCGTCTACGTGTGGAACCGCGCGCGCTTCCTCGCGCTCGACCCGGCGCGCACGCCGCGCGTGCTCGGGCTGTTCGACCCGAGCCACATGAAGTACGAGATCGATCGCGCACAGGATGCGGGGGGCGAGCCTTCGCTCACCGAGATGACCGACAAGGCGATCCGCATCCTGTCACGCAATCCGCGCGGCTTCGTGCTGATGGTCGAGGGCGGCAAGATCGACCACGCCCACCACGCGACGAACGCGCACCGCGCGCTCACCGAGACGATCGAGCTGTCGAACGCGGTCCAGCGCGCGCTCGAGCTCACGAACGCGGCCGACACGCTGATCGTCGTCACCGCGGACCACAGTCAGCCGCTCGTGATGTCGGGCTACGCCGTGCGCGGCAATCCGATCCTCGGGAAGCTCGTCGTGAACGGGCTCGACGGCCAACCGATGGAGACGCCGCTGCTCGACGCCCTCGGCCGGCCGATGACGACGCTCACCTACCCCGGCGGCCCGGGCAACGTCGCCGAGAGCAACCTGCAGGGCACGGGCTCGAAGACGTATCCGCACTATCGCCCGGTGTATCGCGGCGAGTACCTGCCGCGTCCGGATCTGCGGAACGTCGACACCGCGGCGCCCGACTACCTGCAGGAAACGTTGCTGCCCCTCGAGGCCGGCATGCACGCGGGCGAGGACGTCGCGATTTTCGCGGGCGGCCCGGGCAGCGAGCTGTTCACCGGCGTGCGCGAACAGAACTACGTCTATCACGCCATCGTCGAGGCCCTGGGCTGGAACGCGCCGCGCGCCACCGCGGGCGATCAGGAGCCGTAGGCGCGGCTCACCCACCAGTAGACGCCCATCGCGCACACGGCTGCGTTGGCGACGTCGCGCGCCAGTGGCCGTGCGCCGCCCCGAACGAAGCGCGCCGCGAGCGCGAGCGCCGCGAAGTACGCCGCGACGAGCGTGAGCTGCCCGAGCTCGACGCCGAGGTTGAAGCCGAGCAGCGCCGGCAAGAGGCGCCCCTGTGGCAACGCGAATTCGCTCAACACGCCGGCGAAGCCGAAGCCATGCACGAGCCCGAAGCAGAACGCGACGGCGAAGCGCATCCGCCCGGGCCGCTCGGCGCGCGCGAGCAGCGCGAAGTAACAGGCGGCGAAGAGCGCGAGGCCGGCATAGGTCGCGGCCGGAATCGCGCCCGCGCCGAAGCCGGCGGCGACGCCGAGCGCCGCGAGAACGAGCGCTGCGAGCCCGGGCAGCGCGCGCGGCCGACCGCCGACCAGCCAGGCATTCTCGACCGCGACGAGCGCGATCGAGAGACCGATCAGCGCCTCGACGGCGGCGGCCTCGGGCTCGACGCGGCCGAGCGCCGCGAGCGCGAGCGTGATCGAGTGCGCGGCCGTGAAGCCCGTGACGACCGTGACGATCTCGCGCGCGCCGGACGCGATCAGCAGCAGCCCGAGCAGGAACACGAGATGATCGGTGCCGGCGAGGATGTGCTCGACGCCGAGCGCCACGTAGGCGCCGACGCCGCTGCCCACCACCGGCTTCGCGCTCGCGTCGTCGCCCGGCAGCTCCCATCGCGGCGAAGCGCTCGTCAGCACGCGCTCGACGACCCGCTCGCCTCGGAGCTTCGCGAAGTGCAGATGGCTCGGCGCGGGCTCGCGCAGGAGCTCGCTCACCACCGCGAGGCCGCTCGCGCGCGGGCACGCGACGCGCCACTCGATCACCGCGCGCTCCGGCGGCGCGGCGAGCGCGCGCGGGGCATCGACCACGGCGCACGGCTCGCCGTTCGCCTCGAGACGGAGCGCGCGCGTCAGGTACTCCGACAGCGGGGGCTGCACCGACGGGGGCGTCACGACGCCCCAAGGCAGCCGCGTGAGCTCGTACTGTGGAATGTCGAGGCGCACCTTGGCACGCGGCCCGTCGATCTCCCAGGTCGAGTACGAGGTACTGCGGGTGTGCGCATGGGCGGCGCCCGCGGCGGACGCCAGCGCCGCGAGCAACCCGGCGAGTACGACCCCGCGCGCGTTCACTCGGCGACCTCCGGCGAGCGCCGCACGTCGGCCGCCTCACGCAGCTCGTCGAGGTAACGCCGCAGCGCGCGCTCGCCGCCGCGGCGCGTCCATTCGGCCTGGACCTGCTCGCGGATCTCGGCGAGCGGCGGCGTGGACGCCGGTTCCCGCTCGATCGCCGCGATCACGTGGTAGCCGGCGCCGGAACGGATCGGTGCGCTGAAGACACCGATCTCGGTGTCGAGCGCGGCGCGCAGGACGGTCGGGCCCACGTACTCGCGCAGTTTCGCGGGCGGGAGCAGCGCATCCGGCACGGGCGAGAGCTCGGCGTCGCCGAGTGCGGCGCGCACGTCGGCGAGCGGCTCGCCCGCGGCGAGTCGCTTGCGCGCGGCTTCGGCACGCGAACGCGCGGGAGCGTCGTCCGCCGCGTCCTTCACGCGCACGAAGAGCTGCGCGATCCGCACGCGGCCCGGCGTCGTGAAGCGCTCGCGCTCTTCCGCGTAGAACGCGGCGAGGTCGCGCTCCGTGGGCGTCTCGCTCTCGGCCTCGGCGATCGCGGAGCGGATCATCGCCTGCACGATGTCGGCCCGGATGCGGCGGTCGCTCTCGGCGAGGCCGAGCTCGAGGCCGCGCTGCACGAGCAGCTCTTCCTCGATCAGCCGGTCGAGAATGCGCGCGCGCATCTCGGGAGTCGCGGCTTCGCGGGTGTCGCTTTCGTACCCCTCGACGAGCCGCGCGTAGGTGTCGGCGGAGACGACGACGCCGTTCACCGTGGCGACCGCTCCGTCCGGCAGCGCCGAGGGATCGCCCGAGCGCAGGATCCCGTGCCCGGCGGCCGCGATCCCGACCGCGACGCCGAGCCCGAGCAGCAGCTGCGGGCGTCGCGACGACTGGGGGGAGGCGCTCGACATCGGCGCGCAACCGTAGGCGCGAACACGTGGCGGGGTCAACGAATCTTGCACCTCAGCCCCGCCAGGGGCTGGCCGATACGCGCGGGAGGGGGCCGCGTGGTGTCGTCCCAAGCGCTGCTGTTGTTCGCCGTGGGCGTCACGCTCTACGCGACCTTCTTCCATTGGGCGCTCACGCGACACCTCCCCGCCGGCCGCTGGCTGGTCGCGTGGTCGACCCTCGCGACGCTGTTCATCGCTGGGCGCTTCGCGCAGATGGGCGCCTCCGAACCCACGTTCGTGGTGACGGCGTCGCGCTTCTACACCGCCATCGGCCCGCTGTTGGTCTGGACGATGCTGCGCTTCGCGCTCGAGCTCGCCGGGCGACCGCCGAGCCCGCGCGGCGCCCGGGCGACCGCTGGCGTCGCCTTCGCGCTGGCGGCAGCGGCGCTCGCGACCCCGTGGTTCGTGCAGGACGCCACATTCCCGCGCGCGGATCTGTTCGGGCGGCCCTTCCTCTCCGCCCGGGGCGGACCGGGATTCGTCGCACTCGGCGCGTTCGTCGGCGTCGCGCTCGGCTGGATCCTCACGGCCCTCTGGCGATCGACGACGCTGCGCCGCAGCGAGCGCCTCGTGCTCGGCGCGTGCCTCGCCGCGTACGGCGCGATGGGCGCAGCGAGCGTGCTCTCGTTCCTCGGGCGGGTCGCCCTGCCCGGCATCGCCGAGTTCGGTCCCCTCGTGGTCGCGTTCGGCACGACGCACCTGATCGCCAACCGCGAGCGCGAGCTCCAGACGCAGCTGAACGGCCTCGCGGAACACCAGACCGCGGCCCTTCAGGCGAGCGAGGAGCGTACGCGCGGCCTGGTCGAGAATGCACCCATCGGCATCCTCGCCTGCGACGTGCACGGCAACGTCGTCTCGATGACGCCGCGGTTCCGCGAGATCCTGAGCCTCGGCCGAGAGCCGGGATCACCGGGACGGATCCCCGCGAACCTCTTCCGCGACGCCCCGGAGCGCGCCATGGCCGGGCTGCCGCTGCTCCGGCGCACGCTCGAGCACGGCGCGACCACGGAGGGCGAAATCCCGTATGCGACGGCGAGCGGCCCACAGATCAGCCTCAAGGTCGTGATCGCGCCGCGCCGGAACGCCGCGGGGGAGCTGCTCGGCGCGCTGATCCTGATCGAGGACGTGACGGAGCGGCGCACCGTCGAGGCGCGGCTGCGGCAATCGCTGAAGCTCGAGGCGATCGGACAGCTGGCCGTCGGCATCGCGCAGGGCATCACGGCGCCGATGGAGGACGTGCGCGAGCGGCTCGCCGCGATGCGCGCCAACGCGGAGACGCTGCGCAAGGAGCTCGCCGACGCGGGGCGCACGGAGCCCTTTGCCGAGCGCCTGGCCGATCTCGAGGCGTTGGTCGACGAGTCCTGCGAAGGCGTCGAGCGCGCGATCGGGATCGTGCGCGACATGCGCGAGATCTCGCAGGGCAGGTCCCTCGCAGCCGAGGCGCTCGATCTGAACGCGCTACTCGACGGCGTGCTGCGCATGGCCGCGACGCACAGCCGCGGCGCGGTGCAGGTCGCCGAGCACTATGCCGAGCTGCCGCGCATCACCGCGAACGCGGGCCAGCTGCGGCAGGTGTTCCTCAACCTCGCCGTGAACGCGATCCAGGCGGCGGGTCCGGGCGGGCACGTCACCGTGGAGACGCTGCGCGACGAAACCCACGTCTGCGTGCGGCTCCGCGACGACGGGCCGGGCATCCCGCGCGAGCACCGCAGCCGGCTGTTCGTTCCGTTCTTCACGACCAAGCCCGCCGGCGAAGGCACCGGCCTCGGCCTCTTCCTCTCGTATCAGATCGTGCAGAGCCATGGCGGCGAAATCCGCGTGCACTCCGAGCCCGGCGCCGGCGCGACCTTCGAGGTGTGGCTGCCGATCCAGCCGCCAACCGGCGGTGCGGAGCCTCGGCCGTGATGGTCAGCGCGAGCGAAGCGCTGCTCGTCGTCTCGATCGGAGCGTGCGCGTTCCTGGCGGTGCTGCAGCTGTGGATGGGCCTGCGCAGCGAGGGCCCGAGCCGCTGGGCCGGCGCCTGGGCGACCACTGCGGTGGTGTTCGCGGGCGCGCGCCTCGCGCAACTGAACGCGACCGACGCCGACTCCGCGGTGCTCGCCGCGCGGCTCTACTGCGCCTGCGCACCGCCCCTGCTGTGGTCCCTCTGCCGTCTCGTCGGCAGCGTGACCGACGCCGCGTGGACCCCCGGGAAGCTCCGCATCGCAGCCGCCGCGACGTGCGCGCTGGCCGCGCTCATGCTCTCCACGGACTGGTTCGTGAGCGACGGCGTCGAGCCGTGCGTGGACCTGAGCGGCGATCTCTACCTCGGCGTGCCCGGCGGCCCCGCACTTCCGCTGCTCGGCGTGCTCGTCGGCACAGCGCTCGCCTGGTCGTTCGTGCAGCTGCGCCGCAGCCCCGACATCGCGCCGCGCGAGCGGCGGCTGCTGTTCGGAACACTCGCGGTGTATGCGGCGATGGGCGCGAGCTCGATTGCGAGCGCGCTGCACTGGATCCCGGGCGCCGGCGTCGCCGAGTACGGCCCGCTGTTCGTCTCGCTCGCGGCCGGCCACATCCTCGCGATCCGGCGCCGACGCCTCGAAGCGAGCCTGTCGCACGCGATCGCGCAGCGCGCGAACGCGCTGCGCGAGAGCGAGCGGCTGTACGGCGACGTGCTCGACAACGCGCCGGTCGGCTTCCTCTCGATCGACGCGAGCGGCCGGCTCGAGCGCGCGAACCCGAAGCTGCTCGCGATGCTCGGCCTCACCGAAGCGGAGTTCGCGGGCGGGTTCGACGTGATGAACGAGGAGAACGCGCGCGGCTCGGGCTTCTCCGAGATGCTGGCGCGCGCGCTCCAGACCGGCGAGAAAATGTCGAGCGACTTCGAGTTCACGACGTGGTGGGGTCGGCGGCTCGCCACGCGCACCTCGGTCGCGCCGCACCGCGACGCCGCGGGGCGCGTGGTGGGAGCGCTCGCGATCGTCGAGGACAACACGGCGCGGCGCGCGATCGAGCGCGAGCTCCAGCGCGCGCAGCGCATGGAGGCCGTGGGGCAGCTCGCGGCCGGCATCGCCCACGAGATCAACAACCCGATGGCGTACGTGCGTTCGAACCTCTCGGTGCTCGGTGAGGATCTCGCGGCGATCGCGAAGGATCTGCGCGCGCGCGGCGCCCCGCGCGTCGCCCTCGCCTGCCTCACCGCACTCGACGAGCAGCGCGTCCGCTCGCTCGAGAGCGTACAGCGGACCGTCGGCATCGTGCGCGACCTGCGCGAGTTCTCGCGTACGAGCCGCGCCGAGCGCGAGCCGGCCGACGTGAACGCGCTGCTCGAGAACGCCGTAAGGCTCGCGACCGCGCGCCAGCACGGGGGGCGCATCGCCGAGGTCGCGCTCGGCGAGGTGCCCGAGATCCAGGCGGTCCCCGGCCAGCTCCAGCAGGTGTTCCTCAACCTGCTGCTGCAGGCGCGGCAAGCGGTGGGGCCGAGTGGCCGCGTCACCGCGACCACCGAGCTCGCGGGCGACGAGATCCACGTCTCGATCCACGACGACGGCCCGCCGATCCCGCCCGAAGCTCACGCGCGACTCTTCGACCCGTTCGTCGCCGGGCGCGGCGAGGGCGAGCCGAGCCTCGGCCTCTACATGAGCGAGCAGATCGCGCGCGAGCACGGGGGCGGGATCGACGTGCGCTCGGACGCGCGCGGCACCGCCTTCGTGGTGCGCCTGCCCGTCGCGGAGCGCTGAACGCGGCGCGCGCGGGCGATGCGCGTACACTCGCGCGCGAGGGGGGGCGGTGGCGCACGGCAAGTCGTTCGCGGTGGTGCTCGGTGGTCGGCAGGGCTCCCGCTGCGGCGACGGCTTCGCCCCCGACGAGTGCGTGGCGAACGCGCGCGGGGGGCGCTGGGTGCGCGGCATGAGCGACGGCCGGCCCGGGGGCCGCGGCGCGGCGCGGCAGGTCCAACGCAGCCCGCTCGCGGAGCTCTGAGCGCGATGAACGGGCGCATGCGGATCGGGCTCGCGGTCGCGGTGCTCACGGCGCTGCTCGTGGCGTGGCAGAGCGGCGCGTTCGCGTGGGTCACCCACGAGAACATCCAGCGCCTGCTCGGCGACTCGGGCCCGTGGGGCCCGGTGGTGTTCGTGCTCGCGTTCGCGCTGCTCGAGCCGTTCGGCGTCCCGGGTGCGGTGTTCGTGCTGCCCGCGAGCCTCGCCTGGCCCGCCGACTTCGCGATCGCGATGTCCGTGCTCGGCGCCACCGGCGCGGGCATCACCTCTTACGTGCTCGCGCGCGGCGTGCTCGGCGACGCCTTCGAGCAGCGCCTGCCGCCGCGCTTGCGCGCGTTCACCGCGACGGCGCGCGAGCACCCGCTCCGCACCGTGATCGCGGTGCGCGTGCTGTTCGGCCTGGCCGCGCCCGCCCACTGGGCGCTCGCGCTCTCGGGCGTGCGCTTCAGCGCGTTCGTCGTGGGCAGCCTGGTCGGCTTCATCCCACCGATGACCGCGTTCGTCGTCTTCGGACGCGCCGCGATCGAGTGGCTCGAGCGCCAGCAGAACGCCTGGATCTGGCCCGCCGCGCTGGCCGTCGCGATCGCGGGCTACTTCGCGTATCGCTGGTGGTTCCGCCGCACGCCCCGCCGCCTCCGCGAGCTCGGCCCCGGCGAGCCGCCGCCCCGAAGCTGACGCCCCCGCACGCTTTCGGCGCGTTGAACCCAAATGGGGTCAGACCCCAAGCGGGTTCGGGGAACCCCAAAGGGGTCAGACCCCGAGTGGGTTCCGTCAGCTGGCGCTCGGGGCGCGCGAGTCGATCCGGAAGAAGAGCACGCGCGCGTCGCCGGGCGGGGCGTTGCCGTACTTGCGCTTCACCTCGGCGCGCGCGAACTCGACGAGGCTCGCGTCGTCGTCCTGCGCGAGCGTCACCGGGTAGCGCTTGCCGTCGATGCGCAGCATCGCACGGCCGTCCCGCTGCGCATCGCGGTACCAGCGCTTGCCGGGCGGGAAGCCGAGGCTGCACGGCACGTAGGCGGACCCGCCGCGCACGAGGATCCAGGTCGTCCGCGAGATGCGCTGGCTCTCGAGCTGAAGCTCGATTTCCGCGACGTCCGTCGCGAAGGACCAGTCGCTCACCGGGAACTCGTAGAGCTCGCCGGCACGCAGCGGGCCGCCCGGCACGAGCGCCAGCGGGCCGTCGTGGAGCCGCGCCCCGTAATAACCCGCGACGGCGGCGGCGACCAGCAGACCGAGCCCCAGTGCGATGCCGCGGAAGATCCCCATGGCGTCTCCTTCCTTCGATCAGGTCCGATGGGCGACGATGCGCTCGAGCCGGCCGGCTGGGGCGCTCACCTGCGCAGTCTGGCGCGCCCGCACGAGGCCCGCCTCCTCGATCAGCGCCGGTAGCTCGCCGGCCAAATGCGGACGCAGCCGCTCGCCGCGCAGCAGCGTCCGTGCGAGCAAGCGCTCCCAGCGCGTCGTCGGCGGCGCGAAATCCACCACGTGCAGGGAGCCCTCGAGGTGGAGTACGCGTCGCACCTCGCGCAGCGCCGCGAGCTTTTGCGCGCGCGTCATGCGGCACAGCGCGAATGACGCGTACACGCGGTCCATGCTCCGCGTCGGGAACGGCAGGCGCTGTGCGACGCCGCGAAACACCTTGTACGGGTGCCCGCACTCCCACGACTTGCCGATCGCGCGGGCGAGCTTGCGCGCGCTCGGATCGAGGGCGTAGACGTGTGCGTACGGCGCGCGCATCGCGAGCATCACCGTCAGCTCGCCGGTGCCGCAGCCGATCTCGAGCACGTGGTGCCCGGAACCGATTCCCGATTCGTCGAGCAGCGCGCGGCGCATCACGTCGTCGCGCAGCAACCACGCGACGAACGCCTCGTAGTACGGCAAGCCGAGATCGAAGGTGGCCCCCGGCACGAAGCTCGGGTGCTCGGGATCGCAGCTGGCGCCGGGCGCGGTCATGGGGCGAGGCCTCGCGCGAAGTCCCCAACAACCTACTCCGCGGGCACGCTCTCCCAGTTGGGAAAATCAGGACAGAGGCCCGCTGGCTCGAGCGCGCCCGAACGCTTGCGCCACTCGTCCGCGCGCATGCGGACGAGAGCGAGCGCTTGCGGCGCCTCGCAGCGCCGGTGGTGGATGCGCCGCACGGCGCAGGCCCGTTCGCGAGGATGCGCCCCGCAGTCCTCGGGGGCCGGCCCGAACGCGGTCGAGGCTTCGCGCTCGCTCGAGGAGATCGCGTGGACCGACGGCGCCGCGGGCTGGAACCGCGCGATCGGCGGCGGGGGGCGCGACCCGCCGCGTCCACGCGCTGCGCCAAGCGATCCAGCGGACGAGATCTCCGTGCGCGCGCGGAATCCTCTGCTGCGGCGGGGACTTCTCTGGGAGACGAAACAATCTTCGCTCCACGCCTCAGTCGGCGAGCCAGCGCGCCGGCACGCAGCTGCCGCTGTCGTACAGCCACGCAGCCCCCTGCTCGAGCAGGCTCTTCGGGCGGTGCGCCTGCGAGATCACGTAGGCGCGGATCGCCTCCGCGTCCTCGCGCGAGAGCGATCCTGCGAAGCTCGGCATGCCGCGCTCGGCGCGCACGCCGCTGATCACGATCTCCTGCCAGCGTGTCGGGGCGTAGACGTCGCGCTTGGCATGGCGCAGATCCGGGAGCAGCCCGCCGCTCTTCACGCCGATGCCGTGACAGAACATGCACCAGCGGTGGTAGAGCTCGTGCCCGGCCGCAACGGTGGCCGCGGGTGCGGTCGGCGCGGGCGCCTCGACCTTGGGCTCGGGGCGCGGGCGCCGGGGCGGCAGCTTGGCCGTCCCGCCGAGCTTGAAGGCGGCGACGTAGCCGGCGTTCTCCCACGGGATCGCGGCGAAGTTCATGCCCGCCGAGCCGCCCGCGCCGATCGCGACCGCGACGTACTGCTCGCCGTTCACCGCGTAGCTGATCGGCGACGCGATGACCGCGGTCGGCGCCTTGACCTTCCACAGGCGCTCTCCGTCGGTGGCGCGATAGGCCACGAGGGCCGCGTCGCCGCCGGTCGCGTGGAACACGAGGCCGCCTGCCGTCGCGAGCGTGCCGCCGTGCATCTCGGAGCCGTGCGGCTTGCGCCAGACGCGCTTGCGCGCGACGGGGTCCCACGCGTCGAGGCGCGTGGGCGCGCAGAAGCGCAGCGAGCGCTCGAAGCCGTCGATCGTGCGCTGCATCGCCGGGAAGTCTTCGCCGGTGTTGAAGCGCTTCGGCACGTGCCGGTAGCTCGGGTCCTTGCGGAACGGATACGCGAGGTTGTAGGTCGGGATGTAGACGAGGCCCGTCTGCGGCGAGTACGCCATCGGGTGCCAGTTGTGGCCGCCCGCGGGCCCCGGCATCACGAACCCACGCCCGTCCTCCTTCCACTCGCCCTTGCCCGTCTCCACTGGCCGGCCCGTCTTCGGGTCGACGTGGCTCGCCCAGTTCACCTTCACGTACTTGTCGGCGCTGAGCAGCTCGCCGGTGGCGCGATCGAGCACGTAGAAAAAGCCGTTCTTCGGTGCCTGCATCAGCACCTTCCGCGCGCGGCCGCCGATCGTGAGGTCGGCGAGGATCATGTGCTGCGTCGCGGTGAAGTCCCAGTTCTCGGCGGGCGTGGTCTGGTAGTGCCACGCGAGCTCGCCGGTGGCGACGCGCAGCGCGAGGATCGACGACAGGTAGAGGTTGTCGCCGCCGCCGGGGCTGCGGATCTCGCGCGGGTACGGGCTCGCGTTGCCGACGCCCACGTAGAGCAGGTCGAGCTCGGGGTCGAACGCGAGCGAATCCCACACCGAGCCGCCGAGGCCGGACTCCCAGGTCGACCGCGGCGACCAGGTCTTCGCCGCGCGCGCCAGCTCCGGGCGCTCGTAGGGACGGTCGGGCGGGCCCGGCACGGTGTAGAAGCGCCAGCGCAGCGCGCCGGTCTCGGCGTCGTAGGCGGAGACGTAGCCGCGCACGCCGAACTCGGCGCCGCCGTTGCCGATGAACACGAGGCCGCGCGCGGCGCGCGGCGCGCCCGTGATGGTGTAGGGCTTCGATCGATCGATCGTGTCGACGGACCAGACGCGCTTGCCCGTCTTCGCGTCGAGGGCGACGAGGCGCCCGTCGAGCGTGCCCACGTAGATCTTGCCCTGATAAGCCGCGGCGCCGCGATTCACGACGTCGCAGCAGGCGAAGCGTCCCCAGGCGCGCGGCACCTCGGGGTCGTGACGCCAGAGCGGCCGGCCGGTGGTGGCGTCGAGCGCGACGACGATGCTCCACGGCAACGTCACGTACATCGTGCCGTCCACGACGAGCGGTGTCGCCTCGTGGCCGCGCGTCTCGCCGGTCGCGTAGACCCAGGCCGGCGCGAGCTGCGCGACGTTGCTCACGTCGATCTGCGCGAGGGGGCTGTAGCGCTGCTCGCCCCAGGTGCGGCCGTGGGAGAGCCAATTCGCGGCGTCGCCCTCGGCGGCGGCGAGTCGCGTGTCGTCGACGGGGCGAGGCGACGGCGCCGCGGACGCGGGCGCCGCAGGCTGCGCGCCGGCCGGGGCGGCGAGGCCGAGCGTCCATGCGATGGCGAGCGGGGCGATGGAGGCGGAGCGCAGGAGCGGCATCGGAGTCCTCGGCAGTCGGGCCAAGCCGGAGGATTAGCGACTCGCCCGTCCGGCGGGTCCTAGCCGCGCGGCGCGTCGAAGTCGCTCGCGGCGTGGCGTTCGGGAAGCTGGCCCTCGCCCCACGCGCGATTCACGCGCCGGCCGCGCTCCACCGCCGGCCGCTTCGCGATCGCGTCGGTCCAGCGCTGCACGTTCGCGTACGACTGGACCTGCAGGAACTCGCCGGCCTCGTAGAGCAGCCCCTTCGCGAGGGCTCCGTACCACGGCCAGATCGCGATGTCGGCGATGGTGTATCGATCGCCGGCGATGTACTCGCTTTCGGCGAGCCGGCGGTCGAGCACGTCGAGCTGGCGCTTGGCCTCCATCGCGAAGCGGTCGATCGCGTATTCGATCTTCGTCGGCGCGTACGCGTAGAAGTGGCCGAAGCCGCCGCCCAGGTAGGGCGCAGAGCCCATCTGCCAGAACAGCCACGACAGGCACTCGGCGCGGGTCTTCGCGTCCATCGGCAGGAACGCGCCGAACTTCTCCGCGAGATGCAGCAGGATCGCGCCCGACTCGAACACGCGGATGGGCTCCGGGCCGCTGCGGTCGAGCAGCGCGGGGATCTTCGAGTTCGGATTCACCGCGACGAAGCCGCTGCCGAACTGCGTGCCGTCGTTGATGTTGATGAGCCAGGCGTCGTACTCGGCGCCCGCGTGCCCGAGCGCGAGCAGCTCCTCGAGCATCACCGTCACCTTCACGCCGTTCGGCGTGGCGAGCGAGTAGAGCTGGAGCGGATGCCGCCCGACGGGCAGCTCCTTCTCGTGCGTGGCGCCGGCGATCGGTCGGTTGATCTTCGCGAAGCGGCCGCCGCTCTCCTTGTTCCAGGTCCAGACGCGCGGCGGCGTGTACGAGCTCGGGTCCGTCATCGGGATCTCTCCGTTCGGGTTGCGCGCGGGGGCGAGGGTCGCTGGACCGGGGCCGTTGGGCCAGGCCTGCGTGCCGCGCTCGCGGGCGGCGTAGCGGGGCGCACCCGCTCGACGCGGGGTTCAGGCGCTGAGTTGTGGATCGAAGATTGTTCCTGGCACGGGGCGTGCTCCCTGACGGGCCG
>CAZCTH010000061.1:0-30170 GCA_964501435.1 uncultured Spirochaetales bacterium
CCCGCGCCGCGCCACGCGGCCGACGCGCTCGAGCCGCGAGCGCCGCCTCGACGCGAAGCGCGCGACGTCCGCACGCAAGCAGCGGCGCGGCCGGGTGAAGGGCCGCGAGCTCGACTGAGCGCGCCTGGGTTGCTTGCCCGGAAAAGCGTGCCAGCTTGCCCGCTGGAATGGAGGACCCGACATGACTCGCACGCACGCGCTTCGCTTCGCCCTCGCCGCCGCGCTCGCCCTGGCCGGCGTCGCCTGCAAGGAAGAGGGGCCCGCCGAGAAGGTCGGACGCAAGCTCGACGACGCGGTCGACAAGCTGCGCCATGGCGACGAGGGCGCGATCGAGAAGGCGGGCCGCAAGGTGGACGAGGCGCTCGAGGACGCCGGCGACGAGATCAAGGACCTGCGCGAGGAAGCCGCCGACGCGATCGAGGGCGACTAGCCCCCGGAGATCACAGGCCGACCCAGCCCTTCAGGGTGCGCAGCGCCCGCACGGTCCACGCGTGGAGCCAATCGCGCCACGAGAGTCGCGCCATCAGCGCCCGCATCGCCTCGCGGTACGGGGCGGTCACCGCGCGCTCCTGCGCCGCGTCCGCGAACTTCGCCTTCGTGTGGATCGTGCGCACGTTCCAGTCCATCTCGAGCACGAGCTTGCGCGCGACGTCGGATCGGAACGGTCGCTCGCCGCCGACCTCCACGGTGACCGCGGACGTGTGCGCGAACAGCGGCTTGCCGAGCTCGTTCTTCGCCTCGCCCGGCGCGATGCGCGCCGCGATCCAGGCGGGCCCGTCCAGAGCGACTCCCTGCGCGATGCCGGCCTCGTAGTGGCCGTCGACGGCGAAGGCGTCGCTGCTCGCGACCACCCGTCCGTTCACGACCACCTCGAGCGTCCCGAAGTCGACGCGCCCGATCGCGCGCACGCGCACCGCCACGACGCCGGGCGCCTCGCGTTTCACGACGCCGCCCGGCCCCTGCTCTTCCACCGCGAAATCGAGCAGCGGCCCGTTCGTGATGAAGCTGTGGCCCGCGGCGAGCGACGTCAGGAACGCGCCCGTGCTGCGGTCGCCCTCGAGCGAGACGTAGACGCGCGAGAGGTCGCCGATGAACCAGTCGGTGCCCGTCGAGAACGGCACCGCGAGGCCGACGTCGAGCAGCGGGTAGAACACCGAGGCGAACGCGGCGGCGTCGCCGCGCAGCGTCTCTCCCGGGGCCGCGCCGTCGAAGATGTTCTGCGCGTCCACGCGCCCGAGCACCCAACTGGGCAGATCCTCGTAGCCATTCGCGCCGTGCGCCCAGATCGCCCACGCATCCAGCGCCTTCGCCTCGTCGATCCCCGGCGCGAGGCCCGGCGCATCGTACGGCGTACCCGCGAGCACCGGTCCGATGCTCACGGGCTGCACGAGACGCGGCAGGTCGAGCAGCAGTACGTGGCCATAGCCGATCGCGTAGGAGCCGAAGTTGTGGCGCAGCTCTTCGCCCCAGCCGAAGCGCGTCGCCGGCGTCGAGAGGGCCTCGAGCTCTTCGCGCGAAAGCTCGTTCGACGTGTACGGTGTCTCGGTGTCGAAGCGCTCCAGATGGGAGACCCACGCGAAGTCGAGCTGATCGGCGGCAGTCGTCTCGCGGAGGTAGGACTCGACCCGCTCGACGGGCCAGGCCATCAGGTGGAGATGCGTATTGCCCGACGCGAGTCCGCGGTCGAAGGCGTTCGCGAAGCGCGGAAGCGTGAGCTCGACCTCGGCGCCCACCCCTGGGAGTACCTCGACCTCGCGCACCGCGAGCTCGGTCTCGAGGCCCTGGAAGGCCTCGACCCGCAGCTTGCCGGCCGGCATCGCGACTTCGAACGGGCCGTCGGTCGCGTGCCATCCCTCCGGTCGGGGCTCCTTCGCGCGCGGCAGGACGCGCTCGAGCAGGTACGGCTCGCCCTCCGCGTTCGTGACCCGCACGTTGCCCGCGAGGGCGGCGCCGGTGGCGGCGTCGAGCAGGGTGATGCGCAGCGGTGCGAACGTCGCGTCGGGCTCCGGCTGCGCGAAGCCAGCGCGCATCTCCTCGTTCTCTTCCGCGGCCGTGAGCTGCGTCTCTTCGTGGGCGTTCGCGAGCGTTGCGAACGCCAGCAGCGCCGCGCCGGTCAGCGCGAGAGCGCGAGCCAAGCGATGCCCCCGAGCGTGTAGAGCGAGCTCACCCCGAGCAGCAGCCAGCCGAGGCGACGCTTCCGCTTCGTCGCTCGGAACAAGAGCACGCCCGTGCACGCGAACACGAGCAGCGCGAGCGAGAGCGCGTCGACCAGCAATCCCCACGCGAGCCGCCCTCCGCTGGCCCCCACGGCGTTCACGCGATGGAGGCGTTTCACGCCTTCCCCGATCACCGCGTCGCGCAGGACGACCTGCGCCTCGGCCGCACCGGGGGTGAGCGTGACTTCGGCCGATCGGGCAACCCGCGTGAGCTTCACTCGCCACACCCCATCCGCGAGCTCGGGCTTCTCGGCGCGCGCCGCGGCAAGGCCCGCACGGGCGGCCGCCGCCTCTGCGACCGCGCGCACCCGCTCGCGATTCTCTGCCTCGCTGGACAGTGCATCGGCTGGAACGCGCAGGGTCGTCTCGACCGGCTGCCCGCCCCCCACGCGATGGATGATCATCCAGCCGCTCACGGCGTACACGGCGAGCATTCCGCCGAGCGCGAGGGCGAGGAGCCCGTGGATCTTCCGCAGCGTCGCGTAGCTCATCGCCTCACCAAATCCCGGCGGCGACGGCGCCGCAGACGACGAGGCCCAGCGCCGCCACGCCGAGTCCCAGCGCGCGGCCGGTCGGGCGGGGCAGGAAGAGGTAGACCCCACTCGCGATCGAGAACAGCAGCATGCCGGTCGTGAGCTCCGTGTAGAGCGACCACCCGAACGCCCAGGCCGAGCCGTCCTCGTCGCTCGCGCCGTGGAGGGCTGCGATCACGCCGAGCACGCCGAAGTCCCGCTCGGACACCGCGACGGAGCCGGTGGGCGCCACCGCGACCTGATAACTCCTGCCCGGGCGGAGCGCGCGGAACGAAAGCTCGCCGGACTCGCCACGCTTCACGGTGTGCGGAAGCGCGTTCGCGGACAGGTCGAGCGCGCGCAGCGCCGCAGCGGCCTGTGCAGCGGGCTCCCCCTCGCCCAGCGGCGGAATCTCGGCGGTCCACTCGGACTTCGACGCGCGCTCGATGCCGTGGTTGAGCAGCAGCGAGCTGATCCCGAACACCAGGACGTAGGGCAGACAGAACAAGCCGAGGTAGAGATGAAGATCGAGAAGCCAGCGCCGCATGGAACCGCCTCGCCGAGGGGAAGACCGCTCGCCGCGCGAGTCGATGCCACGCTTCGCGAGCGGCCGCCAGCGGCGCCCTGCCCCGGGCGGCGCGTCCCGCGCAACGCGCGTGCAATCCTCAGGCGAGGGGCGGTTCGCTGGCGCGCAGCGCGAGGGCGCGAATCAGCGCGGGCCGCACGGCGAAGCGCGCGAGCAGTGTGTCGAGCCGCCCCTGCGCCGCGCGGTCGAAGCGCTTCACGCGCTTGCCGAGGATCAGCTCGTTCTTCAGCGAGTGCTCCCAGCCGGCGAGCTCGGTCACCACTACCTGGTAGCCGTTCGCCTCGAGCGCGAGCGCGCGGATCACGTTCGTGAGGTGCGCGCCGAACTCGCGGCGATGCCAAGGGTGCGCGAACAGCTCCGCAGCCGCGGGGTCGTCGGGCTTCGCCTGGGCGAGCTCCCGTGCGACCTCCGCCTGACAACACGGCACCACCGCGACCCAGTCGGCGCCCCGGGCGATCGCGAGCGCCAGCGCGTCGTCGGTGGCGGTGTCGCAGGCATGCAGCGCGCTGACGACGTGGACGCGCTCCGGCAGCGCGCTCCCCACGCGAGCGATCTCGCTCGCGACGCAGCGCATGCGCGCGAAGCCGTAGCGCGCGGCGCGCTCGTTCGCGCTCGCGGCGAGCTCCGGGCGCGCCTCGAGCGCCGTCAGCGTGCCGCGCTCCGCTGGCCCGACGCGCAGCGCGTAGAGCAGGAAGCCGAGGGAGCTCTTGCCGGCGCCGCAGTCGACGAGCACGGGCTGCTCGTGGCGGCGGTAGACGTCGTCGAGCGCCGGCCCGAGCAACCCGACGAGGTGGCGGATCTGCTTCAGCTTGCGGCGCGCGTCGGCGTTCAGGTCGCCGTCGCGCGTGAGCAGGTGCAGGTCCTGGAGCAGCGCGTGGGGCACGCCCTCGGGCAGCTCGCTCGCGACGCGGTCCCGCGGGACCTTCTCCCGCGCGCGCGTCACGTCGGCGCGTGACACACGGCCTCGACGTTGTTGCCGTCCGGATCGAGCACGAACGCGCCGTAGTAGGTCGGGTGGTAGATCTCGCGCAGTCCGGGCGCCCCGTTGTCGCGGCCGCCCGCCGCGAGCGCTGCCCGATGGAACGCGTCCACCTGCGCCCGCGTCGCCGCGACGAATGCGGTGTGCCGCGGGGTCGCCGGCTCGCGCACTTCGATGATCCAGAAGATCGCGCGCTCGGGCCCGAAGGCACAGAAGCGGCCGGTCGGGAAGTCGGGATTCCACGTCGACGTCATCTCGACGTGGAGGCGAGCGCCGAGCGGCGCCAAGGCTGCCTCGTAGAAGCGCTTCGTCGCTTCGTAGTGCGTCGCGTAGGTCGAGAGGTGGTCGATCACGCGTGCGTCACTTCCACACGAACGACAAGTCGACCTTCACGTCGGGATGGAGACTCTGGTGCACCGGGCAGGTGTGGGCGGCGCGCTCGAGCGCGGCGCGCGCGTTGTCGGGGAGGCCGGCGGGCATGGTGATCTGCACGCCGAGCCGGCCGATGCGGCGGATCGGCGACGCCACCATCTCCTTCTCCACCTCGACGCGCGCGCCCGCCATGTTCCATTGATGCCGCCGGGCGACGATGCCCATCACCGTCAGCATGCAGGAGCCGAGCGCCGCGCCGACGAGGTCGGTCGGCGAGAAGCGCTCGCCGCGGCCTTCGTTGTCCTTGGGCGCGTCGGTCTCGATGCGCGAGCCGGAAGGCTCGTGAAGCACTTCGCAATGCAGATCGCCCTGATAAGTCGCGGCCACTCGAACGCCCATCGTCTGTCCTCCGCGCCGCGCACCCTCGGGTGCGGGCGCCGCCTCGATCGTGCAGGGGATAGCGCGCGCGCCCCGCGGCGCCTCGCTCCGGGCTAGCGCGCCCAGCTCGTCGGCCAGTGCGGATGCCACGGCCGCTCGCGCTCGAACGCGAGCGACGCGCGCAGCACGAGGTCCTCGCGGTGGCGGGGCCCGACGATCTGCAGGCCGATCGGCAGCCCGCGCTTCGAGAGCCCGGCCCGCATCGTCGCGGCGGGATGCCAGGAGAGGTTGAACGGGATCGTGAACGACGCGACGCCCGCCGGCGGCTGCCGGCGGCCCTCGGTGGTCTCGGGAAACGGCCCCTTCGCCGGCGGCGGGTCGTACGGAACCGTGGGCGTGACCAGGAAGTCCACGCGCGAGAACACCTCGGCGCACCACGCGTTCAGCTCGTTTCGCAGGCGGTTGATCTCGCCGAAGCGCGCCGGCGTCATCTTCGCGCCCGTCTTCACGCCGTTGATGAATGCCTTGGTGAAGAGGTGCTCGTCGTGGGGCAGGTGCTTCTCGAGCTGCGAGAGCTGCGCGAACGCGCCGAGCATGCCCCACGTGGCGCCGAGCGCCGGCGGCCCGCCGGCGATCGGCACGAGGCGATGCCCGAGCTTCTCGAAGGCCTGGGCGGCGTCCTCGACGCACGCCGCGACATCGGACTGCACGACCGCACTGCCGAGATCGGGGGAGAAGCCGAAGCGCGTGCCGGCGGGCAGCTCTTCGGCGAGCGCCTCGACGTAGGAAATGCCGGGATGCGGCAGCGAGTTGGGGTCGAGGGGATGCGGGCCGCAGGTGGCGTCGAGCTGGAGCGCGGCGTCGGCGACGCTCTTCGTGAGCGGCCCCGCGACCGCGGTGTCGCCGGTCTCCCACGCCGGCAGCATGTCGTGGGGAATGCGGCCGTAGGACGTCTTGAGCCCGAACGCGCCGACGAAGCTCGCGGGGATGCGGATCGAGCCGCCGCCGTCGCTCGCGGTGACGAGCGGCAGCACGCAGGCGGCCAGCGCCGCCGCCGAGCCGCCCGACGAGCCCCCGGGCGTGTGCTCAAGATTCCACGGCGAGCGCGTCGTGCCGTACACGAGGTTCTTCGTGATGGCGGTGTGCCCGAACTCGGGCGCGTTGGTCTTGCCGACGACGATGGCGCCCGCGGCCTTGAGGCGCGCCACCTGCGCCTCGTCGCGCTCGGCGATGCGCCCCTTGTAGAGCAGGCTGCCCTGGGTGTTGGGCAGCCCCGCGGCGTACTCGAGGTCCTTCACGCCGAGGGGGATGCCCTCGAGCGCCCGCCCCTCGCCGCGCGCGATGCGCGCCTCCGCGGCGCGCGCGTCGGCGAGCAGAGCGTCGCGTTCGCGCAGCGCGACGACCGCGTTCAAGTCGCCATTCGTCTCCTCGATCCGCGCGAGCACGAGGGTCATCAGCTCGACCGGCGAGAGCTTCTTCAGGCGCAGGCGGGCGATCAACTCCGAGAGCGTCGACGTGAGAATCGCGTCCATACCGCCGATTGTACGCCGCCCCCGCAACCCCAGGGACGTTGGTTCGCGAAAGGCCCGGGACGTTGGTTCACCAGCGCACACTCAGCGGGGCGCGGCGGGGCGCAATACGGCCTGCGAACCAACGTCCCCGACGCGTCAGGCGCCGGCGGCGATTGGCTCCACCTCCACCGGCTGGCCGAAGAGCGCGCCCGCGCCGCTCGCCTCGTCGAGCGCGAGGTCGTCGCTCACGAGGTTCACGTTCGCGCCGGGGCGCTGCTCCGCGACGCGCAGCGCGAGGCCGTCGCCCGCGTGCCCGAAGCCGTGGGGCAGCGAGACGACGCCAGGCATCACGGCGTCGGTCAGCTCCGCGGGCACCTCCACCGCGCCGACCGGCCCGACGAGGCGCACGCGCGCGCCGTCGGCGATGCCGCGGCGCGCGGCGTCGCGCGGGTGGATCTGCAGCGTGCAGCGCTCGCGCCCCTTCGCGAGCGCGGCAACGTTGTGCAGCCACGAGTTCATCGAGCGCGCGTCGCGGCGGTTCACGAGGCGGAGCGGCGCATCGGCGACGCGCGCGAGGAACGCGTCGAGTCGCGGGAGATCGGCCAGCATGCGCGGCGGCGCGAGCTCCACCTTCCCGCTCGCCGTGACCACCGCGCCCGGCAGCTGCGGCGCGAGCGCGCCGAGATCGAGCCCGTGCTCGGCCGCCTTCACCTGCGCGAGGGTGAGGCCGCCCGGCTCGCGGCCGCAGCCGTCGCCGTAGGGGCCCACGCGCAGCAGCGCGTCGACGACGCGCTCGACGCCGGGCTCCTTGCCCACGGCGGCGACGAGCTCGTCGACGGTCAGCGTGTCGCGGAAGCGGCTGGCGGCGAGCGCGGGCGTCGCGAGCTGCTTCAGCACGAGCGCGTCGAACGCGGCCGGCGGCACCTGCGCGAGGCCCATCAGCCGGCGCGCGAGCTCGAGCGCCGTCTCCCAGCCGCTGCGCGACTCCCGCTCGGGCTCGAGCGCCGCGGGGGACCACTTCGCGACGTTGCGCACCGCGACGTGCATCAGCAGCACGTCGTAGTGGCTGCGCTCGAGCGGGCCGCTCGGCGGCAGGATCACGTCGGCGAAGCGCGTGGTCTCGTTCGCATAGCAGTCGAGCGCGACCACGAAGTCGAGCGCAGCGAACGCGCGCTCGAGCCGCGCGGGATTCGGCGCGGTGTTCAGCGGATTGCCCGCGACCGTCACGAGCGCGCGCACCTGCCCCTCGCCCGGCGTCTCGATCTCCTCGGCGAACGCCGGCATCGGGAAGTCGCCGAAGCGCTCCTCGCGCCCCATCGCCCGCGACTTCCAGCGCCCGAGCCGCACGGGCCCGCCCGCCTCGTAGGCGAAGTGGAGGCTCACGGCGGGGCGCGTCCACATCACGCCGCCAGCGCGGTCGAGGTTGCCGGTCAGGATGCACAGCACGTCGATCGCCCAGCAGGCGAGCGTCCCGAACGACTGCACGCTCGTGCCCATGCGGCCGTAGACCGCCGCGCTCGGCGCAGCCGCGAGCTCGCGCGCGAGGCGGCGGATCGTCTCCGGCGCGACGCCGCAGGCGCTCGCCACGCGCTCGGGCGCGAAGTCGCGCACGCACGCGCGCAGCTCCGCGAGCCCCGCCACGTGCCCTTCTGCACTGCGCAGGCGCACGAGGCCCTCCGCGAACAGCACGTGGGCCATCGCGAGCAGCAGCGCGGCGTCGGTGCCGGGCGTCACGAAGTGGTGTTCGTCGGCGAGCGCCGCCGTCTCGCTGCGGCGCGGGTCGATCACGACGACCTTGCCGCCGCGCGCCTGGATCGCGCGCAGGCGCTCGGCGATGCCCGGCGCGGTCATGATGCTACCCTGCGAGACGACGGGATTGCCCCCGACGATCAGGAAGTAGTCCGTGCGATCGACGTCGGGCACCGGGATGCGCACGGGGCTGCCGTACATCTCGGTGCACTGCACGAAGCGCGGCCAGGTGTCGACGGGGCTCGCGGAGAAGCAGTTCTGCGTGCCGAGCGCGGCGACCAGCACGTTCGTGCTGAGCAGCGTGCCGGCGTCGTGGATGCCCGGATTCCCGCGATACAGCGCAACCGCATTCGGCCCGCCCGCCTGCTTCGCGCGCAGCAAGCCTTCGGCCGCGCGATCGAGCGCCTCCTCCCAGCTCGTCTCCACGAGCGCACCGTCCTTGCGCACGAGCGGACGGCGCAGGCGGTCCGGGTCCTCCTGCAGGCCGCGCATCGCGATCGCCTTCGGACACACGTGCCCGCGCGAGAACGGGTCCTGGGCGTCGCCGCTCACGCGGCGGATCGCGCGGCCCTCGAGCTCGACGGTGATGCCGCAGGTCGCCTCGCAGATCGTGCAGGTGCGGTGGACGAGTCGCTTCATCTCGCTCTCCCTTGCGCGCGCGGACAGGGTGGTGTGCGCGGCGCAGCGACACCATTCCTCGATGAGGAATGCGCGCGAGAGCGGCGCGGCGAGCCGGCCCGCGCGGTAGCGTCGCGGCCGGAGGTGAGACATGAGTGACGACGATCTGAAGGCCGAGCTCGCGCGGCTGAAGGCGGAGAACGAGGCCCTGAAGGCGAAGGACAAGCGCGGCACCCACCTGCGCGTCAGCGAGAAAGGCGGCGTCTCGCTGTACGGCATGCGGCGCTTCCCGATCACGTTCTATCGCGAGGAGTGGGAGCGCATCCTCGGGATGGCGGACGAAATTCGCGCGTTCATCGCGCAGAACGCCGCGCAGCTGAAGACGAAGGGCGGAGGCGAATGAGCGCGCGCCGCGCGCTCGCGCTCGCCGCCCTGGCGAGCGCCCTCGCCTGCGCCCACGGCGGGGCCGGCGGCGAGCCCGCGGCCGCTGCGATCCGCGCGCCTCACGCCCGCGGCGGCATGCACGACGCCCACGCCGCGCGCCACGCCGCGATCGACCGGCTGGTCGCGATCGAGGACATCCAGCAGCTGAAGGCGCGCTACATGCGCTGCATCGACACGAAAGACCTCGCCTGCCTGCGCGACACGGTCTTCACGCCGGACACGGAGCTGTACTTCAAGGGCGGCGAGTACGAGATCTCGGTGAAGGGCTGGCCCGAGATCGAGAAGTTCTATCAGGGCGCGTTCACCCCGCAGAAGTTCGGCATGCATCAGGTGCACACGCGCGAGATCGCCGTGAACGGCGACACCGCGACCGGCACGTGGTACCTGCACGACGTGTTCGTGAACCTCGAAGCGAACACGACGCTCCAGGGCAGCGCGCTCTACCACGACGACTACGTGAAGCGCGACGGCGCGTGGCGCATCGCGAAGAGCACCTACACGCGGCTGTGGGAAGAGACCACGCCCCGCGATCCGCGCACCACGCTCGGCTCGAAGCCCGTGAAGGAATGACGGCGCGCGCCGCCCTGTGAACGAGCTCACAGGGCGCGCGCGACGCGCGGGGCACGCTTCGGCCACCGGAGGTTCCTCCCGTGGCGGTACGGCTCGGCCCGATCCTCAGCTTGCGAGACGTGTCGCACGGACATCTCGCGCTCAGCGCGCTCTGGGTTCTCGACGACGCCGACGGTCCGCCGAACGCGGTGGTGGCGGCAGCGGACGGCAGCGCGCTCGCGACGAGCGCACCGACTGCGCTCCTCGCGAACCGCGGCCGCACGGCGTGGCGGGTGGACTGGCAGGTGCCGCGCGCCGCCGCCGACGGAACCGCGCACTACGGCCTCGGCACGGCGGACGTCCCGGTAACGGTGGCCGGCAACCGCTCGCCGCTGCGCCTCGGCTTCGCCTCCTGCAACGGCTTCTCGAGCGACGCGTACGCGAACCACTACGTGAAGCGCGGGATCCCCCTCTACGAGCGCTGGTCCGACCTGCGCGAGAAGCACGAGGCCGCGCCGCTCCACCTGCTGCTGATGGGCGGCGATCAGGTCTACGGCGACGGCATCTGGAAGATCCGCTGGCTGGACAAGTGGCGCGAGCGCTCGCCGGAGAGGCGCGTGCAGGCCGCCCTGCCCGCGTCCGTGGACGAAGCCATCGCGCGCTTCTACTTCGATCTCTACGTCGAGCAGTGGTCGGCGCCCGAGCGCGCCCACGTGCTCGCGCGCGTGCCCACCCTGATGATCTGGGACGACCACGACATCTTCGACGGCTGGGGCTCCCATCCGCACGCGCTTCACGGCTGCCCCGTGTTCCAGGGCATCTTCGCGCGCGGCCGCGACGCGTTCGACGCCTTCCAGCTTCAGGTTGCGCCCGGGGGCGTGCGGCCCGGCACGATTCCCGGCGCGGCGCGCAGCATGGCGCACCGCATTGGCGACGTCGCGATCGTCGCCCTCGATCTGCGCAGCCAACGCGACGTGGACCGCATCTTGGACGAAGCCGCCTGGGCGGCCGCATTCGCGGGGATTCGCGCCGCGGCGGCGAGCGGCCCGGCGCACCTGCTGCTCGTCACGAGCGTGCCGGTCGTCTGGCCCCGCGCGGGCTTTCTGCCGGGGCTGCTCGAGCTCATTCCCGGCGAGCAGAACCTCGAGGACGACCTGCGCGACTTCTGGTCGAGCGACGCTCACCGCGCGGAGCAGCAGCGGCTGCTCGAGCAGCTGTTCGCGCTGTCGAACGAGCTCGGCTGCCGCGTGACGATCGTGTCGGGCGACGTGCACTTCGCTGCGCTCGGGCTCGCCGCCACGACGCGCATCCCGAACGCGCGGCCGAACGCGACGGAGATCAACAACCTGATCTCGTCGGCGATCGTGCACAAGCCGCCGATCGGGATCGCCAAGTTCGCGCTCGAGACGTTCTCGCGGACCGAGGAGCTGAAGCGCGGCGTGACGGTGAAGATGATCCCGTTCCAGAACAAGGACGTGCGCTTCGTGGCCAAGCGCAACTGGCTGCGCATCCTCGCGCCGGCGCCGGGCGAGCGCGGGCCGCTCCACGCCGAGTGGTTCGTCGAGGAGCACGAGAACGCGCGCTACGTGAAGGAGATCGCGCCCGTGCTCTGAGCGCGCGAAGGATCAACGCTTTCGCGGCGCACGCTTGCGCCCCGACGACTTCGCCGCCGGCTTGCGCGCGCTCGGCCCGGCGCGCCGCGGCTTGGGCTCGCTCGCCTGCGCTCCCGCGACCCCGCGCGCGATCCACGTGCGCAGATCGTCGTCCTCCGCGAAGCCCGCGGGCGCGACTTTCACGAAGCCGCGCATCGGGCGGCCGGTGAAGTCCATTTCGTGCGCGTGCGGCAGCGCGAGCGCGGCGTCGTAGGCCGCCGCGCCGACGCGCACCATCAGCGCGTCCTTCAGCGTGCCGACGGCCATCGCGCCGTTCACGAGGAACGCGACGCCGCCGAACATGCGCTTCTCGGCGACGCGGGGGTCGTCTTCCAGCACCTCGCGGATGCGCTGCGCGAGGCCTTCGTCGTGGGGCATGGCGCGCTCCTCGTTCAGCGTCCCGCGGCTGCGGCGCGCCCGGCGCGACGCCCGAAGAACGTGCTCTCGCCGATGCAGGTGCCGCTCGAGTAGCCCTTGCCGTCCTGCGCGATGTTCGAGGCGCACGCGCCGGCGGCGAACAGGCCCTTCAGCGCCGACCCGTCGGCGCGCAGCACCTCGCCGTCGCGCGAGACGCGCAGGCCGCCGAGCGTGAAGGTGCGGAACGCACCGCTGCCGAGCGAGCCGCGCAGCGCCGCGAAGGGCGGCTTGTCGAGCGGCTTCAGCCACTTCGCATGCTTGTGCAGCTCCGGATCTTCCTTCTTCGCGGCGTGCGCGTTGTAGTCGGCGAGCGTCTTCTGCAGCGCGCCCTTCGGCATGCCGAGATCGGCCTCCATCGACGCGAAGTCCTCCCACGCGTCCACGGGCTCCCAGCCGCCGAACTCGGGGCGCCCGAAGATCTCCTCGTCGACGATCAGGTAGGCCTCGCCGTCCGGCTGCTCGGTGATCTCGATGCTCGAGCGCGAGTGGTAGACGTCCTCGGCGACGAAGCGCTTGCCGAGCTTGTTGACGAGCACGCCCTTCAGCAGCGACTCCGGCGGATAGAACGGGTACGTGAGCAGTGCGCCGGTCATGTGCAGCGCCTCGCCACCCGCCGCGAGGCCGAGCTGGATGCCGGCGCCGTCGTCGTTCGGCGTGTACTGCCGCTCGAGGCGCGGGTCGAGCAGCTTGGGCGCGTACTTCGCGAGCATCGCCTCGTTGTTGGTGAAGTGGCCGGTCGCGAGCACCACGCCCTTGCGCGCGCGCACCGTGCGCTCGGCGTCGAAGTGGCGGTAGCGCACGCCGACGATGCGATCGCCCTCGCGCACGAGCTCGCGCACCCAGCAGTCGATCTCGATGCGCGCGCCGAGCGAGCGCGCGCGCGCGATCAGGATCTCCATCATCTTCGCGCCGCCGAGATGACCTTCGAGCGCGACCTTGTGGCCGCGCGGAGCCGGCCTCGCCTGCTCGCGGAAGGGCCACGCCTCCTCGTTGCCGCTCCAGATCAAGCACTCGTCGGTCATCTGCAGCACGTGCTTGCCCTTGTACATCGAGTCCTTGAACGGCACGCCCTGCGCCACCAGCCAGTCGAAGTGAGCGACGCTCTCGCTGCAGTAGAGGTGGATCTTGTCGCGGTCCGGGTCGGGCGTGTTGAGGACGAGGTACTTCTCCATGTCCTCCACCGTGTCCGCGACGCCCACGGCCTTTTGCACGCGCGTGCCGCCGCCGAGGTACACGTGGCCCGCGGCCATCGCGGTCACGCCGCCGCCGCCGCTCGCGCGCTCGAGCACGAGCACGCTCGCGCCCGCGGCGCGCGCCTCGATCGCGGCGCACGCGCCCGCGCAGCCGAGGCCCGCGACCACGACGTCCACCTCGTCGTCCCACTGCGCGATCTCGCGCGCGTCCAGAATCCGGTAGTCGTGAGCGGCCATGCGTTCTCCACGGGTGGGGCTGCGCAGGCTAGGAGGCGCGCCGCCCGCCGAGCAACCGGTTTCGACGCGGGCGGCCGCACCGCCGCACCCCGTTGGCAGGCGGCCCCACCTGGGGCGGCGCGGCGCAGCGGGATGCCCCGGCCTGCGCGCTGTCCGGCCCATTGTCCGGGGCACATCGCTTGCAAAACTCCCCGTCGGCAACTCAGCCGGAGGAGCAGCGCCCATGCCCGCGACGAACGGATCCACCGCCCCCGCCCCGCAGCGCACCGAGCACTTCGACGTCCTGATCGTCGGCGCCGGCATCTCCGGCGTGGGCGGCGCCAAGCACCTCCAGGACCAGTGCCCCGGCAAGAGCTTCGTCGTGCTGGATGCGCTCGAGAGCTACGGCGGCACCTGGCTGACGCACCAGTACCCGGGCATCCGCTCCGACAGCGACCTCTACACCTTCGGCTACCGCTTCAAGCCCTGGACGAGCGCGCCGATCGCGACGGCCGGCGAGATCCTCAAGTACATGGGCGCCGTGATCGCGGAGAACGACCTCGCGCGGCACATCCGGTACAAGCACTGGATCGACACCGCCTCGTGGTCGAGCCAGACCAACCTGTGGACCGTCGAGGCGCACCGCACCGACACCGGCGAGCGCTTCCGCTTCACCACGAACTTCCTGTGGATGTGCCAGGGCTACTACCACCACGCGAAGGGCTACACGCCCGAGTGGAAGGACATGGAGCGCTTCCAGGGCACGATCGTGCATCCGCAGACGTGGCCGAAGGATCTCGACGTCAAGAACAAGCGCGTGCTGGTGATCGGCTCGGGCGCCACCACCGCGACGGTCGTGCCCGCGATCGCCGCCGAGACGGCGCACACGACGGTGCTCCAGCGCTCGCCGACCTACTTCATGCCCGCTCCCAACAGGAACGAGCTTGCCGACACCCTGCGCGAGCTCGACGTCGACGAGATGTGGATTCACGAGATCGTGCGCCGCAAGATCCTGCTCGATCAGCACGTCCAGACGCAGCGCTGCAAGGACGAAGGCGACGTGGTGAAGGAGGAGCTGCTCGGCGCGGCGCGCGCGTTCCTGGGCGAGGAGGAGGTGAAGCGCAACTTCACACCGAAGTACCGCCCGTGGCAGCAGCGCCTCGCCTTCGTGCCCGACGGCGATCTCTTCAAGGGCATCCTCGCCGGCAAGGCGTCGGTGGTGACCGACGAGATCGACCGCTTCACGGCGAAGGGCGTGCTGCTGAAATCGGGCCGCGAGCTCGAGGCCGACATCATCGTGACGGCGACGGGCTTCAACATCTCGATCCTCGGCGACATCGCCTACACGATCGACGGCAAGCCGCTCGAGCTGCACGACTCGGTGACGTACCGCGGCATGATGTTCACGGGCGTACCGAACCTGCTCTGGATCTTCGGCTACTTCCGCGCCTCGTGGACGCTGCGCGTCGACCTGCTCTCGGACTTCGTGTGCCGACTGCTGAAGCACATGGACCGCTTGGGCAAGAAGCGCGTGGACGTCGAGCTCCGGCCCGAGGACCGCAACCTGCCGAAGCTGCCGTGGATCGACCCCGACAACTTCAACCCGGGCTACCTGATGCGCGCGATGGACAAGCTCCCGCAGCGCCTCGACAAGCCCGAATGGCAGCACACCCAGGACTACTGGCGCGAGAAGGCGGACATCCCGGCGATCGACCTCGACGGGAAGGAGTTCGTCTACCGCTGAACCACGGCGCGCTCAGCGCGCGCGCGATGCGACCCGCTCGGCGAGGGCTCGCACCTGCGCGCGCAGCGCGCTCGGCTCGAGCACCTCGAGCTCGGGGCCGACGCCGAGCAGCAAGAGCGCGGCGTGCTCGAGCGTCTCGATCGGCAGCCGCACACGCGCCCAGCCGTCCGGGTCCGGCGCGTCGGCGCTCGCGACCGCCTGCGCCGCAAAGGCGCCGAGCCGTGCGAGCCGCTCGCGCCCGAGCGGTGAGGCGCGCAGCGTCGCGACGTCGCGGCGCAACTCAGTCTCGAAGCGGGCGAGCTCGGCTTCCCACCAGCGCGGCAGATCGAACTCGGCGGGGCGCTCGAAGACGTCGCCCTGAACGCGCAGCGCGCGGATCTTCGACACCCGGAAGATGCGGGGTGCGCCGCCGGCGCGAGCGACCGCGTACCACGCGCCCGCCTTCAGCACGAGGCCGAGCGGCTCGGCCCGCCGGTCGCGCGTCGTCGTCCAGCTCTCGTACGTCATCTCGACGGCGCGCGCGTCGAGCACCGCGCGCGCGAGCGCGGGCAGATGCGGCGTCGACTCCGCGGCGCGGTACCAGTCCAGCGCGTCGAGGTGGAAGCGCGCGGCGACTCGGCGCGCCTCGGCGCCGAGCGACGGCGACAGCGCGGCGAGCAGCTTGCCTTCCGCGCGCGCGGCCGCGCCGCCGAGCCCGAGCGCCGCCGCGGGCCCCGGCAGCCCGATCATGAAGATCGCCTGCGCCTCGTCGCTCCCGAGCCCCGTGAGGCGCGTGCGATAGCCGTCCACCAGTGCGAAGCCCCCGCCCGGCCCCGGCTCGCCGCGAACGGGGATCCCGGCGGCGCCGAGGTCCTCGAGGTCGCGGTAGATCGTGCGCACCGAGACCTCGAATTCCTCGGCCAACGCCTCCGCCGTCATCCGGCCGCGCAGCTGGAGAAGGATCAGGATCGAGAGCAGCCGGCTCGCGCGCATCGCCCTTCTTTAGCCCGAGAATGCTGACGGAAGATGTCAGGGAGCCCGGCGCAGGATCGCGCCACGCGGACTCCCGCGACGAAAGGGCTCCCGATGAACGATCGCTCCCGCATCCTCCGGCGCTCGGTGCTGCGCTCCGCGGCCGGCCTCGCGATCGCGCAGCTGGCGCTGCACGTCTCGGGCGCGCGCGCCGCGCAGCCCGACGCGCGAGGCCCCGGCGACTTCGCGTTCCTCACCGGCGAGTGGAAGATCCGCAACCGTCGGCGCAAGGCGGCCGAGGGCGGCGCCTGGGACACCTTCGACGGCGAGGCGACCGTCTCGTCCGCGATGGGCGGGCTGGCGAGCATCGAGGACCTGCGGATCCCCGCGCGCGGCTTCTTCGGGATGGGCGTCCGCGTGTATCACGTCGAGGCCGAGGTGTGGGCCGATCATTGGGTGAGCGGCAAGAACGGCGTGGTGAACGACCCGATGCTCGGGAAGTTCGAGGACGGCGTCGGCACCTTCACGGCCGAGGACACGACCGAGGGCAAGCGCATCCTCGCGCGCGGCGTCTGGGACCGCGTGACGCCGACCTCGTGCCGTTGGCACCAGGCGACATCCGCCGACGACGGCGCGACCTGGGACGTGTCGTGGGAAATGGACTGGACGCGCGCCTGAAGCCGCTCAGCGCGGGAGCGGGAGGCGCTCGTCGAGGGCGACGCGCATCTCGCCGAGCGCGCGGGCGACCGCCGGCTGCTTGTCGGCGGCGGCGAGCACGCGCGCGAGCTTCGGCCGCGCGTCCTCCGGAGCCGGCGCCGCGAACAGGGCGAGCACGCGCGCGATGAACACCGTGCCCGGCACGATGCTCGCGTCGGCGAGCGTGAAATCCGCGCCGCCGGCATGCGGGTCGGCGACCAGGAAGCGCTCCAGCCGGTCGAAGCCCTCGCTCAGCTTCGCGAGCGCGGCGGCGACCGCCTCGTCGTCGCGGCCGGTCGGCCGCAGGTTGCGCAGCAGCGGGAAGACTTCGGGCATGAGGTAGAGGTCGGGGAACGCCGCGAGCACGCGCATGTCGGCGCGGGCGCGCGCGTCTGCCGGGCGAAGCGCGGGGCTCGGGTGCAGGTCCTCGAGGTACTCGCAGATCACGCCCGACTCCGGCAACACGCGTCCCGCGTGCTCGAGCGCCGGCACCTTGCCGGTCGGATTCAGCTGCTTGTACTCGGCGGAGCCCGTGCCGCCCGGCGGCTTCGCGATCTCGCAGGGCAGGTTCTTCGCGTAGAGCACGATGCGCACGCGCGTCGAGAAGGGCGAGAGCGGCGAGTCGTAGAGTTTCATCGCGACGTTCCTCCGCTGCGGACGAGCGCACCGGGCAGCGCGCCCGTGCTCTCGCCGTTCTCGAACGTGACCGCGCCGTTGCAGAGCGTCGCGACGTAGCCGCGCGCGCGCTGCACGAGGCGCTTCCCGCCGGTCGGGAGGTCGTAGGCGATCTCCGGCTTCTCGATCGCGAGCTTCTCGAAGTCGATCAAGTTGAGGTCGGCCTTGAGGCCCACCGCGATGCGGCCGCGATCCGTCATGCCGACGAGGGCGGCGGTGTCCGCGCTCTGCGCCTTCACCAGCTTCTCGAGCGGCAGCTTCGGCCCGCGCTTGCGATCGCGCGCCCAGTGCGAGAGCAGGAAGGTCGGGAACGAGCCGTCGCTGATCAGGCCGACGTGGGCGCCGCCGTCGCCGAGGCCCGGCACCACGAGGGGGTGCTGGAGCATCTCGTGGATCGCGTCGAGGTTGTAGTTCGCGTAGTTGAGTAGGGGGCGATAGAGCAACGCCTTGCCGTCGTCCTCGAGCAGCGCGTCGTAGGCGAGCGCCTCGGGCGCGACGCCGCGCCGCTTCGCCTCAGCCGCGAAGCTCGCGTCGGCCGCAGGCTCGTAGTCGCCCATGCGGAAGATCTTCTCGAAGCTCCACACGAGCCCGGCGAGCGCGGGGTTCGGCTTCTCGGCGAGCAGCTGCGCGCGTAGCGCGGGGTCGCGGAGCTTGGCCATGCGCTCGCGGCGCTCGAGCTTCGCGAGCCCCTGATAAGTGGGGTGCGAGCAGAACGGGTTGAGCGAGGCGTCGAGGCCGAGCACGATGCCGATCGCGCGCGCTGCGACCTGCGCCTTGAACGGGAGGCCGCGCGCATTCGCGTCCTCGAGCACCTTCAGGAACGCGCGGTAGGAATCCGGCGCGGGGTCGGCCTGCGCGATCGAGATCGACGCGGGGCGGCCCGAGACGGCGATCATCTTGCGGAACATCTCCCACTCCATCTCGCGCCCGGAGAAGTCGGAGACGATCTCGAACACGCCCTTGCCCGCTTCGCCCATCCGTCGGGCGATGCCGACGAGCTCGGATTCGGGAGCGGTGAGGCTCGGGGTGAAGCGGCCGTCGCTCGCGCGGTGGTTCTTCGTGCGCGACGTCGTGAAGCCGATCGCCCCGGCGCGCACGGCGTCGCGCGCGAGCACGCCCATCGCGTCGATCTCGGCCTCGGTCGGCACCTCGGTGTGATCCGCGCCGCGCTCGCCCATCACGTAGAAGCGCAGCGCCGCGTGGGGCACCTGCGCGGCGAGGTCGATCGCGCGCGGCTTCGACGCGAGCGCATCCATGTATTCGGGGAAGCTCTCCCACGCCCACTGCACGCCTTCCCAGAGCACCGTGCCGGGGATGTCCTCGACGCCCTCCATCAGCTTGATCAGGTAGTCGTGGGTGCCCGGCTTCACGGGCGCGAAGCCGACGCCGCAGTTGCCCATCACGGCGGTGGTCACGCCATGCCAGCACGAGGGCGAGATCAGCGAGTCCCACGTGGCCTGGCCGTCGTAGTGGGTATGCACGTCGACCCAGCCGGGCGTCACGAGCAGGCCGCGCGCGTCGAGCTCGCGGCGCCCGCGCTCGTCGACCTTGCCAACGGCGACGATGCGCCCGCCCTGCACGCCGACGTCGCCCCTGAAAGGCGCGCCGCCGGAGCCGTCCACGATCGTGCCGCCGCGAATGACGAGGTCGAGCATGCGAGTACCTCCCGTGCGCGCGGGCCCGCCGGCGCACTACGCGGCAGCCTATCACGCGGCATCCCCGCGACCGGGCAATCGGGCCTGGCCCCGATGCGCGCGCGAGCCCGGCCCCGCCACGCATTGGGGCGTGGCCCGGGACGCGCGCGATGGGGCCTCAATTAGACGTTCAGGCGCAGCCCGGCGCGGGTCCGAAGTATGCTGCGCAGCCCGATCCCAGGAGGCGCGCGCCATGCAGGACTACGAGAACTACGACGGCCTCGGCCTCGCCGCGCTCGTGAAGCGCCGCGCGATCTCGGCGAGCGAGCTGCTCGAGGCGGCGATCGCGCGCTGCGAGCAGCGCAATCCCGCCGTCAACGCCGTGGTGATCCCGATGCTCGAGCAGGCACGCGCCGCCGCGAAGGGCGACGTGCCGAAGGGCCCGTTCGAGGGCGTGCCGTTCCTGCTGAAAGACCTGCACCTGAACGTGCCGGGCGTGCGCACGACCAACGGCTCCTCGCTGTACGCGGACAACGTCCCCGCGACCGAGAGCGAGCTCGTCGCGCGCTATCGCCGCGCCGGGCTCGTGGTGTTCGGCAAGAGCGCGTCGCCGGAGTTCGGGCTCACGTGTACGACGGAGTCGCGCCCGTTCGGGCAGACGCGCAACCCGTGGAATCTCGAGCACACCTCGGGCGGCTCCTCGGGCGGCGCGAGCGCGGCCGTCGCCGCGGGCCTCGTTCCGCTCGCGAACGCGAGCGACGGCGGCGGCTCGATCCGCATCCCGGCAAGCGCGTGCGGCCTGTTCGGGCTGAAGCCGACGCGCGGCCGCACGCCGCTCGGCCCCGACGCGGGCGAGGGCTGGGCCGGCATGAGCTGCGTGCACGCGGTGACGCGCAGCGTGCGCGACAGCGCCGCGCTGCTCGACGCGACCGCGGGCCCGGACCTCGGCGCGCCCTACGCCGCGCAGCCGCCGCTGCGCCCCTGGCTCGCGGAGGTGGGCGCGAACCCCGGGCGCCTGCGCATCGCGCTCGACACCGACACCTGGAACGCCGCCGAGACGCACGCCGACTGCCGCGCCGCCGCAGAGGATGCGGCGCAGCTGTGCGAGTCGCTCGGGCACCACGTCGAGCGCGCGCGCTTCGCGCCGAGCAGCATCGAGGAGCTGCGCAAGGCGGCGCTCACCGTGATCGCCGCGAACATCCGCTGGGCGATCGAGGCCGGCGCCTGCAAGCTCGGCCGCGAGGCGAAGCCGGACGACGTCGAGCCGGGCACGTGGCTGATCGGGTCGCTGGCGAAGGGACTCGGCGCGGTGGACTACGCCGACGCCACGAAGGTGCTGCACCGCACCGGCCGCGAGCTCGCGCGCTTCCTCACGCGCTTCGACGTGCTGCTCTCGCCGACGATGGGCACCCCGCCGCCGAAGCTCGGCGTGCTCTCGCTCTCGGCGCCCGACCTGAAGGAGCAGATGCGCGTGCTGATGGAGGCGACGGGCTACACGCAGCTGGCGAACACCGCCGGCACGCCGGCAATGAGCGTGCCGCTCTTCTGGAACGCAGCGGGCCTCCCGATCGGCGCGCAATTCATCGGCCGCCACGACGACGAGGCGACGCTCTTCCGCCTCGCCGCGCAGCTCGAGCGCGCGCGCCCATGGTTCCACCGCACCCCCCCGCGTTCATGAAACCGCGGGGACGTTGGTTCACGAGCGGACACGGTGTCCGCTCGTGAACCAACGTCCCCGCCCGGAGACACGCACATGAGCCTCGAAGTCACCCGCCTCGCCGGCGCGCTCGGCGCCGAGGTTCGCGGCATCGACCTCGCGCACGCGACGGCGTCGGATGCGGAGCGCATCCGCGCGCTGCTACTCGAGCACGGCGTGCTGTTCTTCCCGGGGCAGCGCGTGACCGTCGAGCAGCACGTGGCGCTCGGTCGTCATTTCGGGCCGCTCGAGGCGCACCCCCATCTCAAGAACCCGTACACGCAGCACCCCGAGCTGTTCGAGCTCGCCGCGACCCACGGCGGCATCGCCGACGAGTGGCACACGGACCTCACGTTCCTGCCGTCGCCGTCGCAGCTCTCGATCCTGCACATGGCAAAGTGCCCGCCCGTCGGCGGCGACACGATGTGGACGAACCTGTGCGCGGCCTACGACGCGCTCTCGCCGCCGCTGCGCGAGCTGTGCGACGGACTCAGCGCACTGCACGACGCCACCCCGCACGGGCAGCCGGACAAGATGACGGTGCACCCCGTCGTGCGCGTGCACCCCGACACCGGCAAGCGCGCGCTCTACGTGAACGAGCACTTCACCCGCCGCATCGTCGAGCTTTCGGCGCCCGAGAGCGAGGCGCTGCTCGGCTTCCTCACGCGCTGGGTGCAGCAGCCGCGCTTCACGGTTCGCTACCGCTGGAGCGAAGGCGCGCTCGGTATCTGGGACAACCGCAGCACGCAGCACTTCGTGATCGCGGACTTCGTCGGCGAGCGCGTGATCCAGCGCGTCACCGTGATGGGCGACCAGCCGAAGGGCAACGATCCGCGCTGGCCGGCGTGGAAGCCGAGCCAGGTGAGCGCGCAGACGCGCCACGACCGGCAGCTCTTGCGCTGGCATGCGGAGCGAAAGACGACGGCGTCGTAAAAGGCGGCAGCGCCGCCGCCCTCACCCCTTCTTCGGCCGCAGCAACCCTTCCTGCGCGATGGTCGCCACGTGCACGCCGGCGCGGTCGAACACCTGACCCGTCGCGAGGCCGCGCGTGCGGATCAGGCCGTGGCCCATCATGTCCATCAGCAGCCAGTCGTCGGCCTTCACCGGCCGGTGGAACCACACCGCGTGGTCGAGGCTCGCCCCCATCCAGTCCTGCGCGCCCGGTCCGCCGCTCGGCGGGCCGCCGGCGCGCGAGTTCGAGACGGCGTCCATCATGTTCATGTCGCTGAGGTACGCGAGCGCGCAGTAGTGGAGGCGCGCGTCGTCGCCGAGCGGCAGCGGGAAGCGGCCCCAGATGCGCGAGCCCGGCGGCCGCACCGCGACCTCGCGGCGATCGAGGCCCGCGTCGTAGACCGCCGGCAGCGTGTCGGGCGCGGGCACGCCGCTCGGCATCGCGAGCGGCTGCGACTCGACGCCTTCCTCGAAGCGCTGGAACGAGCACTCGAGCGTGAGGATCGCCCCCGCGCTCTGGCGCGCGATCACGCGCCGCGTGGTGAACGAGCGGCCGTTGCGGACGCGGTCGACCTCGTAGCGCACGGGCTCCGCGAACTCGCCGCCGAGGATGAAGTACGCGTGCAGCGAGTGGACCGCATGCTCGCGCTGCACCGTCTGGGTCGCGGCCCAGAGCGCCTGCGCGATCACGAGGCCACCGTAGATGCGCCCCCACGGATAGTGCGGGCTCTCGGCGACGTAGGTGTCCGGGCCGTGGGGCTCGAGGCGGAAGACGTGGGAGAGGTCGAGGGCGGGCTGAGGCTGCATGGCCGAGGGAACCTAGGAACTTTCGGCCCGCGCGGGCAGGCGCCGCGCGTCGGCCCGCCGCCTCGGCGCGCGAACCGATTCGCCGGAGCGTCAGCCGCCAGCGGGCGCCGCCATGCGCCCCGGTGCGCTCTCGCGCCGCCCCGTGGCCGGCACCGCGCGCGTCGCCTTCGCGAGGCCGAAGAGCGGCATGTTGTTGTAGACGCACTCGTAGTCGCCCGGCCGCACGCGGTAGGTCTCGTGCCAGATGCCGACGTCGCCGTTCGAGCCGATCGCCTGGTTGAACGCCTTCCACGCCGGCAGGTGCTCGCGCGCCTTGTCGAGCGCGTACCGCTCGAGGTGCTCGAACGAACGCCAGTACTGGGCGACCAGAATGGTGCGCCCGAACCAGCTCTCCGCGCCCAGGAAGCCGGCGTCCCGGTCGGGCCCGAGCTCGCCCAGCATGCGGCCCATCGCGGTCGCGACGGGGATCCACTTGTGGACCTTCCAGGGCTTGTTGATGCGCATTCCGATCAGGAACACGACGAACTCGCCGTCCGTCTCCGCCGTCAACCGCTCCGCCCGAATCTCGGCCATGCGTTCGCACTCCTCGCGCGTCGCACCAGCTTAATCGGAGCGCGAGCGGCCGCGGGAAATCTCTAGTCGGCTTCCTCGCTCTCGGCGGCGTCGCTCAATTCGGCGGGCACGATCAGGTGCGCTGCCGCGCGCTCGGGCGCCGCGGCGCGCGGCGTGATGTCGTTGATGCGATCGATGAGGCGCCGCAGGCGCCCCGTACTCTTGCGGTCGAAGCGCAGCACGAGCCGCGCGAGATCCGGCGCCTCGCCGCCCTCTTCCGGAAGCGGACCGCTCGCCTCGATCGCACCGCGCGCGAGCAGCCCCGCGAACTCCCGCGAGAGCGCCTCCAGGGCGTCGCCGCTCGGCGCCTCGTGGACGCGCAGCACGAGGCGATCGCCCACGTACCGGCTCGAGTGGTAGTTGCGGTAGAAGCGCGTGATCTCGGCGACGGCCTCGTCCACCGAGTCCGTCACGCGGAACAGCGCGACGTCGTCGGGCGAGATCAGCTTGCGGCCGAGCAGGTGCTCGTCGACGTACTTCTCCCAGTCGCGCCAGTAGTCGCCGCCGGGGGCATCCACGAACACGACGGGGAGCATCTCGCTCTTGCCGGTCTGGATCAGCGTCAGCGCCTCGAAGCCCTCGTCGTGGGTGCCGAAGCCGCCGGGGAAGAGCGCGATCGCGTGCGAGTGGCGCACGAAGCTGACCTTGCGCGTGAAGAAGTATCGGAAGTTCACGAGCTTCGCGTCGCCGCGGATGACTTCGTTCGCGGCCTGCTCGAAGGGCAAGCGGATGTTCACGCCGAAGGAGGCGTCGCGACCCGCCCCGCCCTGCGCGGCCTGCATGATGCCGCCGCCGGCGCCCGTGATGATCATCCAGCCGGCGCGCACCATCGCCTCGGCGAAGCGCTCGGCCTGGATCCAGTCGGGAGTGCCGGGCTGCGTGCGCGCGCTGCCGAACGCGGAGACCTTGCGCACGTCCTCGTACGGCGCGAACACGCGCAGCGCGTGGCGCAGCTCCTTGATGGCGGCGTTCACGAGCTTGAAGTCGCCGTCGCTCGGGTCGTCGCGCAGGAAGCGCAGCGCGGTCACGATCATCTGCCGCGCGTACTCGGCGCTCGCGTCGTTGCGCTCGCCGAATTCGCTGCGCGCCGAGGCCACGAGGGCGTCGATCGCGTCGTTCAGGGCGTCGCTTCTCAGGTCGTAGCGTCGTCGGGTTCTGGCCATGCGCGGAGGTTTAGCGGGAGAGGTCATGGATTCTTTCTGCAAGGGGGCGAGAATGCGGCCGCGTTCAGCTCGCGCCGTCGCCGCGCATCACGGCGGGCACGGTGCGGAGCAGGATCCAGAAGTCCCGCGCCAGCGACCACGTGTCGATGTACTCGAGGTCGAGGCGCACCCAGTCCTCGAAGCCGATCTTGTTGCGCCCGCTCACCTGCCAGAGGCACGTGATGCCGGGGCGCATCGAGAGCCGGCGGCGCTCCGCCGTGCGGTAGGCCGCGACCTCGCTCGGGATGGCGGGGCGGGGGCCGACGAGGCTCATGTCGCCGCGAAACACGCTCCACAGCTGCGGCAGCTCGTCGAGGCTGAAGCGGCGCAGGAAGCGGCCCACCGGCGTCACGCGCGGGTCGCGCTTCATCTTGAAGACGGGCCCGTCCATCTCGTTGTGCTCGGCGAGATCCGCCTTCCGAGATTCCGCGTCCACCACCATCGTGCGCAGCTTCGGCATGTGGAAGAGCCGGCCGTTCACCGAGCAGCGCGCCTGGTGGAAGAACACGGGGCCCGGCGACGTCAGCTTGATCGCGAGCGCGCTGGCCGCGATCAGCGGCGCCGCGAAGACCAGCGCCACGCCCGAGCCGAGCACGTCGACGACGCGCTTCACCGCGAGCCAGCCGGTCGAGTGGTGCACGGGCGCGAAGGAGAGCGCGGGCAGCGCGCCGAAGCGCTTCACGCGCGGTGCGGGCAAGAGGTCGCCGAACACGTCGGAGAGCAGCGTGATCGGCACGCCCGCGCGGGTTGCGGCGTCCACGACCACGACCACCTCTTCGAGCTTCGAGCGCGGAACGGCGACGATCACCTCGTCCACGACCTGGTCGGCGAGGATTTCCTCGATGGCGGCGAGCGGCAGCACGCGCGACGCCTCCGCGGTGGGGCCGAGCTTCGGCAGCTCGGTGTCCACGAAGCCGATCACGCGCAGCCCCCATTCGGGGTGGTGCGCGATCACGCCCTCGACGTAGACGGCGCGCGGGCCGGAGCCCGCGATCAGGACGTTGCGGGTGTTGTGGCCGGCGCGCCGGAAGAGGCGCGCGAGACCGAGCACGACGATGCGCAGGCCGCCGAGCACGCCGAGCTGCGCGCACGCGAGCAGCAGCGGGAACGAGCGCGGCAGGTCGACCTGGGTCGCGAAGGCCACGAAGGCGACGGCCACCAGCGAGACGCCGGCCGCGATGGCCAGCGCGCCGGTGATCTCGCCGACCGTATCGAGGCGGCGCGAGTCGTAGAGGCGCAGCGCGCGGAGGGCGAACGGCCAGGCCAGCGCCGCGGTGAGCCCGACCGGCAGCAGCGCGAGGCCGGCCTCGTCCATCTCGAAACGCGGGATCTGGGCGATCAGCACGAACAGCGCGGCGCTCACGCCGGCGTCGAGCAGCTGCAGCGTGGCATCGATTTCCCGCGAGAGCGCCTTCAGCATGGCAGGCGTTTTCGGAAGAACGGGCGCCGCACTTGCAGGCTGCGTTGCGCACGCGCGAACCCGGCGGCCGCCGGTACTCTGCGCGCGCCGTGTCGAATCACCCCACGCTCCGCGCCCTCGCCACCCCCGGCGTGAAGGCGCTCGCGCTCTCGCGCTTCGTGCGCTCGGTGGCCGGGACGACGCTGGTGACGACGCTCGGCTGGCACATCTACGACGTGTCGAGCTCGAAGCTGGCGCTCGGGGTGCTCGGGCTGGTCGAGTTCGTGCCCGCGGTGACGCTCGGGCTGGTGGCCGGCGCGATCGTCGACGCGACCGACCGCGTGCGCGTGACGGTGCTCGCCCAGCTCGCCTGGGCGTGCGCGGCGGTCGCGCTCGCCGCGTTCGGCGGCGAGGGCCTCGGCGTCCTGCTCACGTGCGCGTTCGCGACCGCCGCGTGCGCGGCCTTCGAGTTCCCCGCGCTCGCGACGATCCTGCCGAACCTCGTGCCGCGCGAGATCTTCCCGTCCGCGGTCTCGCTGGTCGCCACGCTGCGCAATCTCGGCTGGACGCTCGGGCCAGGCGTCGCGGGCGTGGCGATCGCGCGGCTCGGCGTCGACGCGACCTACGCCTTCGCGGCGGCGCTGGCGCTCGGGAGCGCCGCGCTCGTGTCGCGCATTCCGCGCGCCGCAGCGCCGGCCGAGCGGCGCGAAATCAGCCTGCGCTCGATCGGCGAAGGCATCGCCTTCGTGCGCTCCGAGCGGGCCGTGCTCGGCGCGATGACCCTCGACCTGTTCGCGGTGCTGTTCGCCGGAGCGACGGCGCTGCTGCCCGTCTACGCGAAGGACATTCTGAAGGTCGGCCCCGAGGGCTTCGGCTTGCTGCGCGCCTCGATGACGGCGGGGACGTTCCTGATGTCCGCGATCCTGCTCGTGCGCCCGCCGATCGCCCAGGCGGGCCGCGCGCTGTGCGGCGCGGTGGCGGCGTTCGGCCTCGCGACGATCGCCTTCGGCTTCTCGCGCTCGTTCGAGCTGTCGGTGCTCGCGCTGATGGCCGCGGGCATGGCCGACGAAGTGAGCATGGTCGCGCGCAACATCATCATCCAGCTCGGCACGCCCGACGCGCTGCGCGGCCGCGTGTCGGCGGTGAACGCCGTCTTCGTCGGCGCCTCGAACGAGCTCGGCGCCGCGGAGTCGGGCTTTCTCGCGGCGGCGACCAGCGCCACGTTCTCGGTCGTGTTCGGCGGCTTCGCCTGCCTCGGCGTGCTCGCGGCGGTGATGCGGCGCATCCCGAGCCTCGCGCGCTTCCGCGTCACGCCGGCCCTCGCGCTCGCGTCGCTGGCGGCGTTCGCGCCGCACGCTGCGGACGCGGAGACGGACGCGCGCGGGGCGGCGACGGCCCCTGCCCCGCCACCGGCGAGCGCGGCGTCGCTCTACGCGCCGCACCGCGACGGCGACGGCTTCTTCGTGCCGTGGGGCGGCGACGACGCGCGCGGGCTCGGCGCGTTCCTGCGCTGGCAGCTCTCGCGAAATTCCTACCGCGACCTGCCGCGCAACCCCGCGCCGCGCGTCCCGAACGACGGCGCGTCGCTCGCCCGCAAGCTCGCGCCCGGTGAGGCCGAGCTGACGTGGGTCGGCCATGCGACGTTCGCCGTGCACGACGCCGCGGGCACGTTCCTCACCGACCCCCACTTCGGCGCGCGCGCGCTGCTGCCGCCGCGCCTCGTCCCGCCCGGCATCCCGCTCGAGGCGGTCCCGAAGGACGCCTTCGCGGTGATCTCGCACAGTCATTACGACCACCTCGACGCGCCCACCGTGGACGCGCTGCCCCCGGACTTCGCGTGGTTCGTGCCCCTCGGGCTCGGCGACTGGTTCCGCGCGCGCGGCCGCACGAACGTCGTCGAGCTGGACTGGTGGCAGAGCGCGCGGCGCGGCGCGTTCACGATCACGTGCGTGCCTTCGCAGCACTGGTCGAAGCGCATCGAGCTCGGCACCAACGCTTCGCTGTGGTGCGCGTGGTTGGTCGACTCCGGCGCGCGCAAGTACTACTTCGCAGGCGACACGGGCTACTTCCACGGCTTCGCCGAAGTCGGCCGCCGCTTCGGGCCGATCGACGCGGCGCTGCTCCCGATCGGCGCCTACGCGCCGCGCTGGTTCATGGACTTCCAGCACATGGATCCCGCCGAGGCGCTGCGCGCGTTCCGCGACCTGCGCGCGGCGACGCTCTTCCCGATGCACTGGGGCACGTTCGAGCTGACCGACGAGCCGCCCGACGAGGCGCCGCGCGAGCTGCGCCGGCAGATGCCGCTCGCCGGCGTGCGCGAAGACGAGGTCGCGCTGCTCGCCGTCGGCGAGCGGCGCGCGTTGCCGCCGAAGCGCGCCGCGCCCTGACGCCCGGTCCGGACTCGGCCCGGGCTCGCGAGCGCGCTCTAACGACTCAGTGCGACCCCGCCGCGCCCCGGCCACGGGCACGCGGCCGCCTGCGCGTCGTACTGCGCCGCGCGCTCGGAAACCTTGCGCGCCACGCCGAACAACCAGGGCTTCTGGTCGAAGCTGCGCCGCTGATAGCCCGTCGGACCCTCGTGATAACCGAGGTAGAGGTGGAAGGCGTCGTTCTTGTCGATGCCGGCGCTGCGCGCGAGCAGATCGGAGTAGAAGCCGACGAAATCGACCACGTCGGCGAAGTCGTCGCGCTTCGCGTGGCGATTGCCCGTACGGTCGCGGTAGTCGCGCCAGGCGGCGTCGAGCACCTGGCCGTAGCCGTAGGCCGACGACGCCGGGCCGATCGGGACGATCCCGAAGGCCTTGCGCCAGCCCGGCCGCGCGCGCGCCCTGAAGCGCGACTCCTGATGGAGGATCGCCATCGAGATCGACGGCGCGACGCCCCAGCGCTCGCGCGAGCGCAGCGCCGCCTCGCGCCACTCCGGCTTCTCGGCGAACAGCCCGCAGAGGTCGTCGAGTTGTTGGGGCGGAAGATGCGCACAGGCGAGGCCGAACAGCAGGACCGCGATCGCAGCGGTCGCAGTCGCCCCGGCGCGGAGCGCCAGGCTCGCGCGGGGCTCGGCGCCTGCCGGGCGCGCTTCAGCCACCCGCCGCCCGGCGATCGTGGACGAGCACCGCTTCGCGCGCGTCGAACTGGATGCGCACCTTCCCGATGCCCGCGCTGCCCTGCACCACGCCGAGGCCGAGCGCGGCGTGCTGTACGCGGTCGCCCGCGGCGAAGTGCTCGCTCGCCGCGTACGGCCGGACCGGGCGCGAGAGGTCCGCGTCGACCCGGACCGGTGCGGTGGGCCCCGAGGCCTTCTTCTTGCGGCCACTCGGCGCCGACTTCGGGCGCACCTTGTCGGCGCCCAGCTCGAAGGCCGGCTCGAGGCGCGGGTCGCCGTCGAGATGCGGCGCGCCCGTCTCGTAGGAGAAGCCCGGATCGCCCGGCGTGCGCAGCGTCAGGAAGCGCACGGGGACGTCGAGCTTCGCGCCGATCTCGCGCGCGAGCCGTTCGAGCTCCTTGATCCACGCGGCGCCCTTCTGCGCCTCGCGCTTCCGCGACAGCTCCCACCAGCGGAAGCTGCCCACGATCAGCAGCGCCGGGGGCGCCGCCGAGATCGCCTCGGGGGTCTTCTCGGCAAGCTCCGCGGTGAGCGTCTCGCGATTCGCCTCGGCCCCCGCGACCCAGGCGAGGCCCTCGAGCAGCGCGCGCAAGGGCGTGTCGCCCGTCTGCACGCGGGTGGCGCTCGGCGCGAGCCAGCGCACGACCGCGACCGCGAGGCGACCGTCGGGGCCGACGCCCAGGAGGTCGATCGGCTCGGCGCCCCAGTTCGGGTCGTCGGCGCCGAGCGCCTCGTCGGGCTGCCCGCTCTTCAGCACCGCGCCCGCGTGCAGCGCGGCAAAGGCGCCCGCCTCGGGCAACGCGAGCGGCGCGCCGCCTTCGGCCGTGCGGGTGGCGAGGGCGATCGCGAGGTGCTCGCTGTCGCGCGCGGGCTTGCGCTCCGCGGCCAGCTTGCGGTTGGCGGCGACGAGGTGCTTGCGTCCACTCGCGGCGCGCCGCGGTGCCGCTTCGCGCTCCGCAGCGAACTCGGCGGCGAGGATCTCGCCGTTCAACGAGGCGGCGACCGCCTTGAAACCCTTCGCGTTGCGGACTTCCGTGCTCGCCGCGCGCTCCAAAAGCGGATGCTTGGCCACGCTCACCTCCCCGGTTCGTTTGCCAGTCGGCCATCATAGGCGACGAATCGGCTCGGGTGAGGGCGACCGGGGCGAAACTCGGCGCCCGCGGTCGGCGAGTGCGGAGCGGAGGCGATGAAGCGCGCGATCTTGTTGCGGCACGCGAGCGCGGCGGAGGCGCCCGAGGACGCGCTGCGCGAGCTGACGGCGCGCGGGCGCGTCGAGGCGGCGCGCGCGGGCGAGCGGATCGCGGCGCT
>CAZCTH010000062.1:0-30128 GCA_964501435.1 uncultured Spirochaetales bacterium
CGCGGCGCTCGCCGCCGCGCTCGCGCCGTTCCTGCGCGCGGCGGTGCGCGAGGCGCGCCGTCGGCGCGGGCGCATGGCCAACAACCTCGGCGAGAAGCTGCTCGCCTCGCAGACCGTGCGGCAGCTCGGCCAGACCGAAGCCGAGCTCGCCCGCGTGCGTACGCACAGCGGCTGGTTGCGCGACGCGCTCGTGCGCCGCGCACGCCTCGCCGAAGCGATCGCCGCGCTGCCGGACTTCGCGACGCCGCTGGCCCTCGCGGCGTGGCTCGCGCTGCGCGGCGCGAGCCATCCGGGCGAGCTGGCCGCGGGGGCGCTCGTGCTCGGCGTGCTCGGCGGCGCGCTGCGCGATCTCGCGCGCGCGCTCGAGCACCGCATCGCGTTCGAGGAAGGGCGCCGGCGCATCTCGGCCCTCGTGGAGGCGCCGCGCCTGCGCGAGAAGCGCCGCCCGAAGCCGCTCGGCGGCAGCGGCCCCGTCGCGCTCGAGCTCACGGACGTCAGCATCGCGGGCGCACTGACCGGCGTTTCGCTCGCGGTGAAGCCGGGCGAGCGCGTGTGGATCGCGGGCGCGCCGGGCGCCGGAAAGTCCACGCTGCTCGCGCTCGCGGCGCGCCTCCTCGATCCCGACTCCGGCGAAGTGCGCCTCGGGGGCGAAGCGCTGCGCGAGCTCGCGCTCGACGCCGTGCACGACGCGGTGCAGCTCGTGTCGCCCGAGCTGCCGCTCCTGCGCGGCAGCGTCGCCGACAACGTGGGCTACGGCGCCGAAGGCGACGACGCGGACTGGATGGAGGCCGTCGCGCTCGCCTGCGGCCTCGCCGAGGATCCCGCCCTCGCGGAGGGCCTCGCGACGCGCGTCGACGAGCGCGGCGCGAACCTCTCCGCCGGCCTGCGCGCGCGCATCGCGCTCGCCCGGGCCGTCGCGATGCGGCCGCGCTTGTTGCTGATCGACGACCCGGCGTTCGCCAGCGACGAGCGCGCCCGCGCGGCGCTCGAGCGCGCGCTCGCGCTGCATCCCGCGACGGCGCTCGTGGTGGGAGGCGCGGAGGGCGCGCGGCCGACGGGGATCGATCGCGTCTGGGAAATCGGCGACGGCGGGCCGGCGCGTCAGGCTTGAGCCGCGGAGATCGCCGGACGTTGCGGCGTCGGCGGTCGCGTCAACGCGAGAGCCCGACCATCACCACCGCCATGCGCACGGGCCGCCCGCTCTTGTTGCGCCACGCGTGATTCGTCGCGCGCTGCACGACGCAGTCGCCCGGGCCGAGCGAGACCGAGCCGGCGTCGAGCTCGAGCGTGATCTCGCCGTCGAGGATGAGCACGTAGTCGAGCGTGTGCGTGCGGTGGAACGACGCGTCGCCGCCGTGCGCGGCGCCCTGCGCGCGCAGGTACTCGGCGACGACGGCGTCGTCGGGCAGCTCGAACACGCGGAACGTGGTGCCGCCCGGCAGCGGCTCGAGGGGCGCGCCGCCCGGCCCCGCGCCCCCTGGCGCGGCCGCCGCGAGCGGGTCGCCCGGCGCGCTCGCCCACAGCTCCGCGAACTGCGGCGCCGCGTCCGCGACGACCTCGAAGTGCGAGCGCCCGGAGGCGTCCGTCGCGGTCACGACGCGCTTCATCGCGGACGCCGGCGGACGCTCACAGCGACGCGTAGGCCGCTTCGAGCAACCGGCGCGGTCGCGGGTCGACGAGCCAGGCGCCCGTGTGCATCAGGTTCATCGTGTACCCGAAGGAGAGCCGGTGCTCGGGGTCGGCGTGGCTGTACGAGCCGCCCATGCCGCCGTGGCCGAAGGAGCGCGGGTTCGGGCCGACGGGCTCGTCGCTCGTCGGAATGAAGAAGCCGAGGCCGATCTGCGTGCGGAAGGGCAGCACGCGGTCCGTGCCGTCCACCTGCGGCGTGCGCGCGCGTTCGATCGCCTCGTTCGAGAGCAGCTGCACGCCGAACGCCTTGCCGCGGTTCGCGAGCGGCGCGTAGATGCGCGCGAGCGAGTGCGCGTTCGAGTGGCCGTTCGCGCCCGGGATCTCTGCGCCGCGCCACGCGCGCGAGTTCGCGGAGGCGATCGGCGGGTTCGCGAACGCCTTCGCGAGCAGGCCCTCGGGGTTCTGGGCGATCTCCTTGAACAGGTCGAACGAGACGGGGCCGGTCGGCGGGTGCACCGGGCCGGGCACGAGATTCGACACGCGCGCGTCGAGCTCGGGCCCGAAGCCGATCTCGAAGGTCGCGCCGAGCGGCCGCGCGATCTCCTCGCGCACGACGTCGCCGATCTTCTTGCCGCGCACGCGGCGCACGATCTCGCCGTTCAGCCAGCCGAAGGTGAGCGCGTGATACCCGTGCGCCTTGCCCGGCTCCCACCACGGCTCCTGGGCGGCGAGCGCGCTCGTCATCGCGTTCCAGTCGAACATCGCCTCGGCCGGCAGCGGCTTCTTCACCGCCGCGAGCCCCGCCTGGTGCGACAGCAGGTACCGCACGGGCAGGCTCGCCTTGCCGGCCTGCGCGAACTCGGGCCAGTAGCGCGCCACCGGCGCGTCGAGGTCCACCAGGCCCTCGTCGACCAGGCGATGCAGCGCGATCGCGGTGATGCCCTTGGTCGTCGAGTAGACGTTCACGAGGGTGTCCCGCTCGAACGGTTGCGTGCGCGCCGTGTCGCGATGGCCGGCCCAGAGGTCCACGACCAGCTCGCCCTCGAGCGTGAGCGCCGCGGCGGCGCCGAGCTCGTTGCCGTCCGCGAATTCCTTCGCGAACGCGTCCTTCACGCGGCCGAGCTTCGGGTGGCAGGTGCCTTGGATCTCGATCGCCGGCATGGGGCGCTCCTTGGTGGGCCACCAGCATGCGCGGCCGCGTCGCCGCGTGTCAAACGCGCGGTTTCGGGGGCGTTGGCCGTGACGGTCTGCGCGCGCGGGTGACGCAGGCCGTCACTTCGGCGCCTTCGCCGCCCGGCGCGCGTTCGCCCGCAACGCGCTGCGCGCGCGCGGCTCTTGCGAAGGAGTTGCACACGGAGGACGGCTCGGCCCGGGTGTTGCTACGTCCCCCCGCTGTGAAGGAGCCGTCGTGTCCGCGCGCCGCAGTCAGGGATTCACGCTGATCGAGGCGATCGTCCTGATCGCGGTGCTCGGCATTCTCGCCACCGTCGCCACGCCGAACTTCATCCGGATGCAGGCGCGCAGTCGCACGGCCGAGGCCTTCACGAATCTCGCCGCGCTGCGCGAGGCCGAGGTCGCCCGCTACGCGGAGAGCGGCAACTTCGTGCGCGCCGGGCGCGCGCCGGCCGGCGAGCCGGGGCTGCGCGCGAAGCGCTGGAGCGGCGCGAACGCGGTCGAGTTCCGCGAGCTGCTCGGCTTCGCGCCCGACGGCGACGTGTTCTTCGCCTACGGCGCGAATGGCGAAGGCGATGCCTTCACGCTGACCGCGGTCTCCGACCTCGACGGCCGCGGACCGCGCGCGCAGTTCGCGCTCGTCCACGCCGCGCCCGGCACCGCGCTCGGCCTCGCCCACGAGCTCGGCACGTGCTCGCGACGCGGCGTGTGGGACCCGGAGACGAAGCGGCCCACGCGCCTCGACGCGATCGGCCCGTGCGGCGCGCACGACGGCAAGTCGCGCCTCTGACCTGCCGATGCCGATCCCTCGAGAGGACGTTCCCAACATGCTCAACCCGAACCGACGCCGCGCCAGCGGCTTCACCTTGATCGAGCTGATGATCGTGGTCGCGATCATCGGCATCCTCGCGGCGATCGCGATCCCGAACTTCCTGCGCTTCCAGCTGCGCTCGAAGACGGCGGAGGTGAAGACGAACCTCGCCTCGATCCGCACCGCGGAAGAGGCGTACTTCGCCGAGTACGGTCGCTACGTCGCCGCGGCGCAGACGCCGACCGTGTTCCCCGGCCCGCAAAAGAACGTCTGGGCGGGCGCCGGCCTCGTGGCCTTCAACCAGCTCGGCTGGGCGCCGGAGGGCGAAGTCTTCTTCGTCTACGCGGTGAACGCGGTGAACGCGACGCCGTACTCCTTCGCGATTGCGAGCATCGGCGATCTCGATGGCGACGCGGTCCCTTCGCAGTTCGCCTACTTCAAGGAGATGGGCAACCTCGGCCTCGGGCCCGGTCCGCCGATCGGCACCTGCGCGCAGACCGGCGTCTTCAACCCGGCGACGGGCAATCAGGACCTGCTCGACACCGTGGGCCCGTGCACGTCGCTGGACGGGCAGAGCCAGTACTGAGCCGACCTGACCTGACCTGACGCAACCCTGCTAAGACGGGGCCTTCTTCCGGAGGCCCGTCTCGTGACCTGGATCGTTCGCCTCGCCTTCGCGCTCTCCCTGATCCCCGCCGCCGCTTACGCGGATCCGAAGGAAGAGGCGCCCTGGCGGGTCGATGCGCCGATCGGTCCCGTCCGGACGATCGCGTTCGACACCGACGAGGGCACCTGGCTCCACCTCGACGTGCATCCCGATGGGAAGCGCATCGTCTTCTCGCTGCTCGGCGACCTCTACCTGCTGCCGATCGCGGGCGGCGAGGCGCAGCGCATCACGAGCGGCCCCGCCTACGACGTGCAGCCGCGCTTCAGCCCCGATGGCACGCAGATCGCCTTCGCGAGCGATCGCTCCGGAATCGAGAACCTCTGGGTGTGCGCGCTCGACGGCAGCGGCGCGCGCGCGATCAGTCGGGAGAAGGAGGTCGCGGTGAGTGCGCCGGCCTGGTCGCCGCGCGGCGACTGGCTGGTCGGGCGCAAGCGCATCACCGACGTTTCGTCGATCGGCACCGTCGAGCTGTGGACGTGGCACGCGAAGGGCGGGCAGGGCGTTCAGCTGACGAAGGGCGACGAACAGCCCGACGCCGCGGATCCCGCATTCGCGCCGGACGACGAGCGCTTCGTCTACTTCTCCGCGCGCGACGCGCGCTTCCGCTACGACGCCAACGTCAACGACGGCCTGTGGCAGATCAAGCGCCTCGACCGACGGGACGGCAAGGCGCTGGCGCTCACGGGCGAATTCGGCGGCGCCGTCGCGCCGACCTTCTCGCGCGACGGCCGCACGCTCGCGTTCGCGCGCCGCGTGCGCGCAAAGACGCGCCTCGAGGTGATGGACCTCGCGAGCGGACGGACGCGCGTGGTCGCCGAGGGCGTGCAACGCGACAACCAGGAGGGCTTCGCCTTCCACGGCACGTTCCCGGGCTTCGCCTTCACGCCCGACGGCCAGGCGCTGATCGCGACCGCCGAGAACAAGCTCTGGCGCTTCGACGTGGCGACCGGCGCGCGCACCGCGATCCCGTTCCGCGCGCGCGTCGAGCAGACCGCGACCGAGGCGCTGCGCACGAAGCGCCCCGCCGTCGCGGACGAGGTGCGCGCGCGCGTGCTGCGCTGGCCCTCGCTCGCGCCGGACGGCGAGACCCTCGCGTTCGAGGCGCTCGGGCGCATCTGGACGATGCCTACCCGCGGCGGTGTGCCGCGCCGCATCGGGAGTGGCGAGGACGTCGAGGTCGCGCCCGCGTTCTCGCCCGACGGGCGCGAGCTCGTCTACGCGACCTGGAACGATCGCGAGGGCGGCCACGTCTGGCGCCGCGCCGTCGGCGGCGGCCGGCCCGTGCGCCTCACGGAATCGCCCGGTCAATACGCGAACCCGTCCTTCTCGCCCGACGGCCGCAAGGTCGTGTTCGTGCGCGGCAGCGGCGCGACGTTCCGCGACCACGACCTGATCGACGAGCTCTGGCTCGAGGTGCGCTGGGTGGCGCGAGAGGGCGGCGAGAGCCACTACGTGGCGAGCGTCGCGAACCGTGGGAGCGATCGGCGCATGCCGCGCCCGACCTTCTCGCCCGACGGCGCGCGCATCTATTACGTGGACGACGAGCCCGCCGAGAAGCCCGGCGCCCCGCCGCGCACGGTGCTGCGCTCCAAGGCACTGGATGGCGGCGATGCGCGCGCGCACCTGCGCTTCACGCGCGCCGAGGAGATCGCGCTCTCGCCCGACGCGCGCTACGTCGCGTTCAACGAGCAGCACGACGCCTGGGTGACCGTGATGCCCGCGGCGAGCGCGGAGGCGGTGGAGGTCGGCCTCGACGGCGGCGCGCTGCCGATCGCGCGGCTCTCCGACGAGGGCGGCGAGTGGGTCGCGTGGGCGCGCCGCGGCGAGGCGATCTCGTTCGCCCGCGGCCCGGAAGTGCGCGTCATCGCGCTCGCGGACGCGCTGCGCGCACCAGAGCCCGAGCCTCCGGCGGCCGCGGCCGCGGCCGAACCGAAGGCGGGCGCTGCGCAGCCGGAGGAGAAGCCCGCCATGCCGCGCGGGCTCTCGATCGCGGTGAACCTGCGCGTGCCGCGCGCACGGCCGCAGGGCGTCGTCGCGTACGTGGGCGCGCGCATCGTCACGATGCGCGGCGACGAGGTGATCGAGAACGGCGCGCTCGTCGTGGACGGCGACCGCATCCGCGCGATCGGCGCAGCGAGCGACGTCGCGATCCCCGCCGGCGCGCGGCGCGTCGAGCTCGCGGGCCGCACGATCATCCCGGGCCTCTTCGACGAGCATGCGCACCTGCACTACTCGACGCTCGACGTGCACCCGCAGCAGCCGTGGAAGTACACGGCGAACCTCGCGTACGGCGTCACCTCGACCCACGACGTCTCGGCGACGAGCCACGAAGTGTTCGGGCAGAGCGAGCGGGTCGAGGCGGGCTGGATGGTCGGGCCGCGCATCTATTCGACCGGCGCCGTCCTGTACGGCGCCGATCTGCCGATGCGCACGATCATCCAGTCGCTGGACGACGCGCGGAAGACGCTGCGGCGCATGAAGGCCTTCGGCGCCTTCAGCGTGAAGTCCTACATGCAGCCGGGCCGCAATCAGCGCCGCTGGATCCTGCAGGCCGCGCGCGAGGAAGGCATGCTGGTCGTTCCCGAGGGCGGCGGCGACCTCGAGTCGAACGTGACGATGATCCTCGACGGACACACCACGATCGAGCACGCGCTGCCGATCGCGCCGCTGGGGCGCGACGTCGTGCAGCTCTTCGCGCAGAGCGGCACGGCCTATACGCCGACCTTGCTCGTCGCCTACGGCGGGCTCTCCGGCGACCGCTGGTTCCACCAGCACTACGACTTGTGGAAGGACGAGCGCCTCGCGCGCTTCGTTCCGCAGAGCGTGATCGACGGCCTCGGCCGCATCCGCAGCGTGATGGTGACCGACCCGGCGGATTGGCATCACCTCGCCGTCGCCGCCTCCGCGCGGGACTTGTTACGGGCGGGCGCGCTCGTGAACCTCGGGGGCCACGGCCAGATGCAGGGCCTCGGGCCGCACTGGGAGATGTGGGCGTTCGTGCAGGCCGGCATGACGCCGCTCGAAGCGCTGCGCGTCGCCACCCTGAATCCCGCGAAGACGCTCGGGCTGGACGCCGACCTCGGCTCGCTCGAGCCGGGCAAGCTCGCCGACTTCGCGGTGCTCGAGAAGAATCCGCTCGAGCGCATCGAGAACAGCGAAACCGTGGAGCTGGTGGTGAAGAACGGCGTCGCCTACACGCCTGCCCAGCTCGCGCGGCCGCGCTGAGGGCGGGCTCGCCGCACGTCGCGCCGATTCCTATGGTGGGGGCATGACGAAACTCCTGCGTGCCCTCGTGGCGCTCGCGCTCTTCCCGTTTGCCGCCAAGGCCGCCGAGCCCGCCGTCGGCGCGCCCGCGCCGGCGTTCTCTCTGCACGGCTCGGACGGCGCACTGCACGCGCTCGCCGACCACGTGGGCAAGCGCGGCGTCGTGCTGGCGTGGTTCCCGAAGGCGTTCACGCCTGGTTGAACCGAGGAGCTGAAGGCGCTGCGTGACAGCGCCGAAGCCATCGCGGCCTACGACGTCGCCGTCTACTACGTGAGCCTCGACGACCCCGCCAAGAACGCGGCGTTCGCGCGCGAGCTCGGCGCGAAGCACGTGCTGCTCTCGGACGACTCGGGCGAAGTGGCCAAGGCCTACGGCGTCCTGGCCCTTGGCGGGCTGTACGCGCGCCGCTGGACGTTCTACGTCGGGGCCGACGGCCGCATCGCCGCGATCGACAAGGCCGTGAGCACGAAGACCGCCGGCCAGGACATCGCCCGCAAGCTCGGCGAGCTGGGCTTCGCGAAGAAGAAGTAGCCCTTCGTGATGCCGGGCACGCGCGCCTCCCGGCGCGCGGCGTTAATTTGCCCGCCCCGGTGCCACGAGGAGATGAGCTCGATGGGTTTCGCGAAGAGCGCGCTCGGTGCGCTCGCTTCGTCGATTGCGCTCGCGCTGGCCGCGACGCAGGCCGCTGCGGGAAGCTTCGATTGGGCTCCGATGCGCGACGAGTCCGTGGTCGAGGTTCTCACCAGCGACGCGGACGGCGAGCTGCGCGAGACGCCGGTGTGGATCGTGGTGCTGGGCGACGCCGCCTACGTCCGCACCAACGACTCGAAGTGGCTCGCGAACATCCGGCGCGGCTCCGCGGTGCGCCTGCGCGTGCGCGACGTCGAGACCTCCGTGGTCGCCGCCGAGACGACGGACGCCGCGCTCGCGGCGCGCGTCGAGGAGGCCTTCCAGGCGAAGTACGGGATCACGCAGCGCGTGATGAGCCTGTTCCGACTGCGCGAGCCGACCGTCCTCGCGCTGCGGCCCTTCGACCCCTGAGCTCGCCGCCACCCCCGGGCCGCGGACGTCGCTTCTCGCTTGTTGTGGCGCGCGGCCACGTGCTACGTGGCTCTCTCCACGCGAGGAGAACGCGATGCCTCTGGCCCTGCTCGACTTCGAGGTGAAGCGCGACGACCTGCGCACGAGCGAGCTCGTGCGCGGCGGAGACCCGGCGGCCGCTCCGCTCGCGGCCGGCGAGGTGCAGCTCGCCATCGATCACTTCGCGCTCACCGCGAACAACATCACCTACGCCGCGTTCGGCGAGGCGATGGCGTATTGGCAGTTCTTCCCGACGCGCGCCGGCTGGGGCCGCGTTCCCGTCTGGGGCTTCGCGGACGTCGCGCGCTCGCGCCACGAACGCGTGCGCGAGGGCGAGCGCGTGTACGGCTACTTCCCGATGTCGAGCCACCTGACGGTGCAGGCGGATCGCGTGGGTGCGGCGAGCTTCGTGGACGCCGCGCCGCACCGCGCGAAGCTGCCGCCCGTCTACAACCAGTACCAGCGCCTCGGGCCGGAGCATCGCCGCGAGCTCGAGGACGCGCAGATGCTGTTCCGCCCGCTCTTCATGACCTCGTTCGTGATCGACGACTTCCTCGCGCGACAGGGCTTCTTCGGCGCGAAGCAGATCGTGCTCTCGAGCGCGTCGAGCAAGACGTCCCTCTCGCTGGCCTGGCTGCTCTCGCGGCGCGCGGCGCCGCGCGCCGAGGTCGTCGGGCTCACCTCGCCGGCGCATCGCGACTTCGTGGCGCGCACGAAGTGTTACGACCGCATCGTCGGCTACGACGGCGTCGCCTCGCTCGACCGCAGCGCCGCGGTGTACGTGGACATGGCGGGCAACTCCGCCGTGCTCGCCGCGGTGCACGGGCACTTCGGCGCGGAGCTGAAGCACTCGTGCCTCGTCGGCGCGACGCACTGGGAGGCGCGCGGCGCCGGCGCCTCGCGCGAGCCGCTGCCGGGCCCGAAGCCCGAGCTGTTCTTCGCGCCCGACCACATTCGCGCCGCCACGCAAGCGCTCGGCGGCGACGGCTTCAACGCGGCCGTCGCGCGCAGCTGGGACCCGTTCGCCGAGGCCGCGCGCGGCTGGATCGCGACGACGCGCCACCGCGGCGAGGCGGCCGTGCGCGCGGCCTACCTCGAGGTGCTGGAGAACCGCGCGCTGCCGGAGCGCGGCTACGTGCTGTCTTTGCGCGGCTAGGGCGCCAACGGGCGCCGCTCCGTGCGCGGCCCTGGCGTCGCGTAGAGCAGCGTGATCTCGCCGCGTGGAATCACGCGGTGCCAGAGGCCACGCGGCACGATGCAGGCCGCGCCGGCGTGCAGCGCAATGTGCTCTTCGCCATCGGGTCGCTCGAGCACGATCGTCGCGTCGCCGGCGATCAGGTAGAGCAGCTCGTCCCCATCCGGATGCCGCTCGCCCGCATGGGGTGCGGGCCGATCCGTGATCGCGACCCCGACGCTGAGGCCGTCCACGGGGGGCGGCGGCCGGGTCGCCGCGAGCAGAGCGATCTCGCCGTCGCGGAGTACGCCGACGCCCTGGCGTGAGAGATCGAGCAACGGTGTCTTCGGCATTGCGTCTCCTGCGTGGGCCGACTGTAGGCGGTCGTCGCGAAGAACGGAGCGCGCGGTGCTACAGAGCGGGCTTCCACGGAAAGGGACGCCATGGCCGAGATCGCGAGTGAGGCACGGACGGCGCTGCGCGAGCTGATCGCGCTCTTGCAGCAGGTCGACCGCCGCTTCCTGTCGTCCGAGTGGAACCTGATGAGCACGGCCGACGTCGCCGAGGCGACGCGCGCCGTGATGCACCTGCTCCAGGGCGGGCTCGCGCTCCAGCTCGAGCGTTCGCCCGAGCGCCCCGCGTTCCGGCGCATCGTGACGCCGACGCGGAAGTTCACGGGGGACAACGCCGACGCGATCTATTACGACGCCCCGGTCTCGGGCAAGCACCAGTATCGCGTGCGCGGCAACGTGGCCGGCGCGGTCTACGTCTCGATCACCATCGAGGCGGGCGTGGACGGCGGCCTCGGTGGGCGCACCGCGGGCGTCATCAACGACACGGGGTTCGACGTCGGCGCCGATGGCTCGTTCGAGCTCGTGCTCGGCGGGCCCGAGCGCGCGCGCAACTGGCTGCCGCTGCCCGACGACGCGTTCGCGCTGACGACGCGCCACTACTTCGAAGAGAAGCACTGCGTCGCCGCCGACGCGAATCGGCGCGTGCCGCTCGAGATCGAGGTCGTCGGCGGCTCGCCGCCTCCGCCCGCGCCGAACGATGCGAGCGTCGCGCTCGGCATTCGCCGCGCGATCCGCTTCGTCGAGGACCGCACTCTCGGCATGCCGCCCCTCGCGAACCGCGAGCAGCCGTCCTTCGTCTCGAAGATCCCGAACCAGTTTCCCGCGCCCGCGAAGCCCGGCGCGATGGGCCTTGCGGCGTTCGACGCCGCCTACTCGATGGCGCCCTACGTGATCGGCCCCGACCAGGCGCTCGTCATTCGCGCGCGCTGGCCGAAGTGCCGCGCCGCGAACGTCGACCTCTGGACGCGCCACCAGATGACCTACGACTACGCGAACCGGCAGGTCACGCTCAACCGCGCGCAGACGCAGCTCGACGCCGACGGCAGCTTCCGCGTCGTGATCGCGCACCGCGACCCCGGCGTGCCCAACTGGCTCGACAGCGAGGGCCGCCCGTTCGGGCTCGTGTTCTGGCGATACATGCTGCCCGAGGGCGAGATCGAGACGCCGAAGGCGGAGGTGGTGCCGTTCAGTGCGGTAGCGAAGCGGTGAGCCCCGTTCGCAGCAGATAGCCGCCCTCGCCCTAGCGCACTCCGCGCACCACGAACTGCGGCAGCACGCCGAGGTAGTCCCCGCTCGCGATCGCGGCGTCCACGCGCGCACGCAGCTCGCTGCAGCGCGCTTCGCTCATCGTCCCGAACTTCTTGGCGTAGCCGAGCATGTTCTCGACGATCGGGCGCATGAAGCCCTTGTCGTCGGCGGAGGCGACGACGTCCACCTGCACGTCGCGGAAGCTGGCGCGGCGGAAGGCGGCGCGCAGCTTGCGGCCGATGAACGGCTCCTTGAAGGCGGGCGCGGCGGCGGCGAACAGCTCTCGCACCTCGTCGGGCGTGAGCGGCTCGATCAGCACGAAGGCCCAGTCCGAGTCCATCGCGGTGAGGGTGCCGCCGGGCTTCAGCACGCGGTGCAGCTCGCGCAGCGTGGCGTCGGCGCTCGGCACGTACTCGAGCACGTTCTTCGCGAGCGCGCGGTCGCAGGTGGCGTCGGGCAGCGGGAAGCGGTCGCTCGTCAGGTGCTGGACGGTGACGCGCCCCGCGACACCGGCCTCGGCGGCGACGGCGCGGGCGCGCGCGACGAACTCGGCGTTGACGTCGAGGGCGTGCACGTGCCCGCTCGGGCCGACGAGTCGCGCGAGGTGCGCGGCGACGTAGCCGGGGCCGCAGCCGAGGTCGAGCGCGGTCTGGCCGGGCGCGAGCGCGAGCGGGGCGAGCAGCTTGTCCGCGCGGCGGTCGTCGAGCTTGAACATCTCGTCGTAGCGCGCGAAGCGCTCCGGCTCGATCGCGACCCAGTGATCCTTGTAGTACGTGTCGAGCGAGGCCATCCGAATCTCCTCGAGTGTGCTCAGCCCGGCGCCATCGCGCCGAGAGTGCGATCCACGCTCGGCGCGAAGTCCTCGCCCCAGGCGTAGGGCAGGTCGACGAGCGTTCCGCCGCGCGTCGCGGTCTCGGCGAGGCGCAGCGCGTCCCAGAGCACGCGGCGCTGCATCGCGACGTCGCCGGGGCGGCCGAACGGGTTGCCCATCGGGAAGTTCACGAACACGCTGCGCGGCGGCAGCACCTGCTCCGTGAGGTCTCGGCCCGTCGAGACGAGCACGGTGGGGATGCCGCGGGACTCGAGCACGCGCGCGACCAGACCCACGGTCTGGTGGTCGAGCGGTCAAGCGGGCACGAGCACGAACAGGTCGACGTGTGCACGCGAGAGCTCGTCCGCAAGCGCCGGCGCGGCGACGTCGGTGACGTGCGAGCGCTTGTAGATGCGCCCCATGAAGCCGCTGTAGTGGTGCGGCGCGACCTCGCCGATCGCGCCGTCGCGCGCGAGCTCGCGCAGGCGCTCGAGCGGGAACACGCAGTTCACGTCCTCGCGCGCGGAGCGCACATCGTAGTAGGAGTCGTGCACCTGGAAGTCCGGCGCCGCGGCGTCGCTGGCGATCGCGTCGAGGCGGAAGTCGTTGCGCGCGTCCGGGTTCCACGCGGGCATCGCGCAGGTCGAGACGCCGCCCGAGGTGAGCAGCGAGACGCGGCACTCGCGCAGCGGCTTCGCGAGGGGCGTGAGCGGTGCGTCGCGATGGATGGTCCACTGATACGGCGGGAAGCCCTGGGCGCGATAGCGCGCGTTCAGGCGGTCGACGTAGCGCACGGGCTCCATCAGCGAGTTCCTCACTGCCCCGACTGGGTAGCGCAGTGCGTGGACGCGGCCGTACGCATGCACGCGCCGCTCAACCCGAGCGCGCCGCCGCGACGCGCCGCGATACCGTGGGCGCATGCGACTCGCGAAGAACTGCATCGACGTCGGCATCCTGACGAATCGCGGCGAGGCCCAGCTCGCCTTCTGGCAGAACGAGGCCGGGCTCCCGTTCGAGGAGCGGCTGCCCGTGCGGCGCGGCTTCGTGCAGATGCGCCACGGCATGAACGGCTCCGTGTTCAAGCTGAACGTGGTGGACGCCGCGATCCCCGCGAGCCCGCTCGCCGGCTATCGCGAGCTGTGGATCGCGCGGGAGGGTGTCGCGGCGCCGCGCGAGCTCGAGGATCCCGACGGCAACCGCGTCGTGCTCGTGCCGCCCGGGCATCGGGGCGTGACGGGCATCGCGATCGCGCTCGCGGTGCGGGACGCCGCTGCGCACGCGCGCTTCTACGGGCACGCGCTGGCGCTCGACGCGGCGGGCGAGGGCGCGTTTCGCTGCGGCAGCTCGCTCTACGTCGTGCGCGAGGACGCGCGCGCCCCGAGCGACGCGTCCCGCGACGGCCTCGGCTACCGCTACACGACGATCCAGGTGTGGGACTGCGATGCCGAGACCGCCGGCATCGTGGCGCGCGGCGGCGCGCTCGGCGCCGAGGCGATCACGCTCGGCAAGACGGCGCGCTTCTCCTTCGTGCGCGACCCCGACGGAAACTGGATCGAGATCTCGCAGCGCGCTTCGCTCACCGGCCCCCTCCCGTCGTGAGCGACGCCACGCAGGTGGCGAGCGCGCTCGCGGCGCCGCCCGGCTGGCTGTGGATCCCGATCTCGATCGGCGCCGCGCTGGCGCAGAACCTGAGAACCGCCGTGCAGCGCAAGCTGAAGGGGCGGCTCAGCACGAACGGCGCCAACTACACGCGCTTCGTGTTCGGCGTGCCGCTCGCCGCCGCCTGGCTCGCGGCGCTCTGGAAGCTCGCCGAGATCCCCCTCGCGCAGCCGAACGCGCGCTTCGCCTCGGCGGTCGCGGTTGGCGGCGTCGCGCAGATCCTCGGCACCTCCGCGCTGCTCGAGGCGACCGCGCGCCGCAACTTCGCCGCGGGCATCGCGTTCTCGAAGACAGAGGCCGTGCAGGCCGCGCTCTTCGAGACGCTCGTGCTCGGCGCCGCGCTCTCGGGAATGGGCGCGCTCGCCATCGGCGTCGCGACGGCGGGCGTGATGCTCGTCTCGCTGGCGCGCCCGAGCGCGGCCGGCCTGCGCGACCCGGCGGTCGCGTACGGCATCGCGTCGGGCGCGCTGTTCGCGATCTCCGCGGTCGCGTTTCGCAGCGCATCGCTCGCGCTCGGGCACCCGTCGTTCCTGATGAGCGCCGCGACCACGCTGCTCGGCGCGCAGGCGCTGCAGACCGCGCTGCTCGGCGGCTGGCTCGCGTGGCGCGAGCCCGGGCAGCTCGCGGCGGTGCGCGCGAACTGGCGCGTCGCGAGCCTCGCGGGCGCTACCGGCACGCTCGCGAGCGCCGGCTGGTTCACCGCGATGACGCTCACGGTGGCGGCCTACGTGCGCACGCTCGGCCTGGTCGAGCTGCTCTTCACCTTCGCGATCGGCCGCGCCGTCTTCCACGAGACGCCCGCCCCGCGCGAGCTCGCCGGCGCCGCCCTGCTCGCCGCCGGCATCGCGCTCCTGCTGAACGCAGCCTGACTTCCCGAATCGGGGTCAGACCCCAATTCGGGAAGTTGCGGCGTGACGCGCCCGGGGTCTGATCCCAAACGCGGCACCGCGCAGGCGGGGCGCGCGGTAGATTCCGCCGCCATGCCGTCCCCGCGGCCGCCGGTGAGCGGCGTCGTCACCTGCTTCAACGAGGAGCGCCACATCCGGGCGTGCCTCGCGTCGCTCGCGTGGTGCGACGAGATCGTGGTGCTCGACTCGCACTCGACCGACCGCACGCCCGAGCTCGCGCGCAGCTTCCCGAACGTGCGCTTCCTCGAGCGCACCTATTACGGCGCGGCGGCGGCGAAGAACCACGCGCTCGACCAGACGCGCCACGAGTGGGCGTTCATCCTCGACGCCGACGAGCGCTGCACGCCGGAGCTGCGCGCGGAGATCGAGGCGCTGCTCGCGCGCGGGCCGGAAGCCGGCGCCTACACCGTGAAGCGCCGCTGCTTCTTCCTCGGGCGCGAGATCCGCTTCTCGGGTTGGCGCAACGACCGCGTGGTGCGCCTCATCCGCCGCGGCGCGGCGCGTCACTCGAACGCGCGCGTCCATCCGCGCGTCGTCGTGCAGGGCCCGGCGCCCGTGCTCGCGCATCCGCTCGACCACTTCATGATCGAGGACTTCCACGAGTACCTGCAGCGCATGGTGCGCTACGGGCACTGGGGCGCGGCGCAGGCGTGGCGCGACGGGAAGCGCGCGAGCTCCGTCGGCGACGTGCTCTTCCGCCCCGCCTGGCGCTTCCTGCGCACCTACGTGCTGCAACTCGGCGTGCTCGACGGCGGCGTCGGCATCGCGTTCTGCCTGTGCCAGGCGTTCGCCACCTATGCGAAGTGGTCGCTGCTCTGGAGCTGGCAGGAGGGCGCCGCGCGTGGTCGCGCGCCGCAGCTACCGGAGTTCGACGAGCGCGAGGAGACCTGGCGCGCGGCGGTGCCGACGGGCGAGTGAACCGCTTCCGCGCCCGCGCTCAAGCCGTCTCGACGAGCTTGAGCGCGCGATTCGGGCATGCGCGCACCGCGTTCTCGACGTTCGCGCGCTGGTCCGCGGGCGGCACCTCGGTGAGCAGCGACGTCTGGCCCTGGTCGCGGGCGCGCTCGAGCACCACGAACACGTCGGGTGCCGCCTCCATGCAGGCGCCGTGGCCCTTGCACAGCGCGCGGTCGATCTCGATTCGCAGCTTCACGGGACCTCCCGTCAGCGCACCTTCGGAAACTCGGGATGACGGAACGCATCGCCGGGCTTGAGGCGGCCGGACAGCAGCTGGAACACGCTCGTCGCCTTCGACTCGGGGACTTCCTTGTCCGTGAGAAACGGCCGCGTGGCGTAATGCGCGTCGGCGCCGAAGTAGCGCAGCGAGAGCGTGCGCCGCCGCATGTCCTTGTGCGTGGCCGCACCGCCGTGCAGGAGGCCCGGGTGGAACACGACCGCGTCGCCAGGCTCGACGGCAAACGACACGATCTCCCACGCGCTCCGGTTCGCCTCGATGTTCGGCAGGCGCGGCAGCGAGCCGTCGCCGTAGATCGGCGCCGTGTCGTCTGCGGGATCGAAGGCGGAGCCGTCGTACATCGGCCCGTGATGGGAGCCTGGAACGAACTCGAGCGAGCGCTCGCGGGGCACCGGGTCGAAGCAGATCCACACGACCGCGATCTGCTCGCCGTCCACCGGCAGGTACGACGAGTCCTGGTGCCAGGGCGTGCGGCGCGTGTCGCCGCCTTCCTTCAGGAACACCTGCTCGTACATGAACCACACGTCGCGCGAGCCCCAGAGCGCGGCCACGGCATCGGTCGCGGGGGTGGTGTGCACGACGTCGCGGTACACGGGCTGGGCCGCACGGTTCGCGAGATCCTGATAGAAGCGCCCGTCGCCCGCGTACACGTTCGCGCTCGGGCTCGGGTGCGCGAGGCTCCACTCGTACACGCTGCGCAGTGCGTCGAGTTGCTGCGGGTCGAACAGGCCGCGCAGGCACACGACGCCGTCGCGAGCGAAGGCCGCCCGCACCGCGTCGTCGATTCCCGCCAAGCTCGTCTCGCGCATCGTGTGGGCCCTTTCGCTCACGAGAGCAGGTAGTCGTCCGCGTTCACCCGCCGCGTCTGCTGCCAGTACTCGAGCAGCGTGAACGGCCAGTTCTGCGCGACGCGGCCGCTCGCGCTCTTGTACCAGCTGTTCACCTTCGAGACGCCCCACGCCATGCGCAGGTTGCCGGCGTCGATCCAGGCGTTGTAGCGGTCGTGGACGTCGGGCTTGCAGTCCATCGCGCGCTTGCCGCTCTCGAGCAGCAGGCGGATCGCGTTCGCGATGTAGTGCATCTCGCACTCGCTGAAGTAGATGATGCTGCCGTTCACCACGATGTTGGTGTTGGGCCCGTACATGAAGAAGAAATTCGGGAAGTTCGGCGCGACCAGCCCGAGGTAAGCGCGCGCGTTCCCGTCCCACTGCCGATGCAGGTCCGCGCCGCCGCGTCCGACGATCTTCATCGGCGTCAAGAATTTCGAGGCTTGGAAGCCCGTGGCGTACACGATCACGTCGGCAGGGCGCTCCACGCCGTTCGCGTCCACGACGCCGGTTGCGGTGATCTCGCGGATGCCGTCCGTCAGCAGGCTCACGTTCGGGCGCTTCAGCGCCTGACACCACACGCCGTTGTCCACGAGGATGCGCTTGCTGCCGGGCGGGTAGTGGGGGACGACTTTCGGGATCAGGTCGGGGCGGTCGGCGAGCTGGGCCTTCAGCGCGTCGGCGAGCAGCGCGCGCAGCTCCTCGTTGCCGGCGCTCAGGCTGTCCTCGCGCGGGCCCCACTTCTCGTCGACGCGCACGCGCGGGAGGAACATCCCGTCGCCGGTGCGCCAGAAGAGCCAGAAGCGGTGCCAGTGGCCGGCGTGCGGCACGCGCGAGAACGTCCAGCGCTGGCCGGCGGGAATCTCGGCGTGGTAGTCGGGAGCGGGCAGCATCCAGTTGGGCGTGCGCTGGTAGACGTCGAGTTGCGCGGCCTGCTCGGCGATCACGGGCACGAACTGCGCCGCGGTGGCGCCGGTGCCGATCACGGCGACGCGCTTGCCCTTCAGCGACACGCCGTGGTTCCAGCGCGCCGAATGCCAAGACGGGCCCGCGAAGCGCTGCATGCCCGGGATCTCGGGGAACTTCGGCTGGTTGAGCTGGCCGACGGCGCTGATCAGGACGTTCGCCTCGACGGTCTCTTCGGTGCCGCCTCGCTTGCGCAGCCGAATGCGCCACACGGAGCGGTCGTCCTGCCACGCGGCTTCGACCACCTCCGTCCCGAAGCGCACGAGCTTGCGCAGGTCGAAGCGCTCGGCGCACTCCTTGAAGTAGGAGAGCAGCGCGGGCTGGGTGGAATAATGATTCGGCCAGTCCGAGCGCTGCGCGAACGAGTACGAGAAGAACGAGTTCGCGACGTCCACGCGGCAGCCCGGGTAGGTGTTCTCGTACCAGGTGCCGCCCACCTCGTCGTTCTTCTCGTAGATCTCGCACGCGACGCCCGCTTGCTGGAGTCGGTGCGCGGCGAGCAGGCCCGACATGCCGGCGCCGATGATCGCGACGCGGAACTCCCGCGACGGCGCGAGCTGCGCCTGCTTCCACTGCGGCGCGCGCGGGTCGTCGGCGCCGACCGAGAGCTCCTCCTTGATGATCGGGAGGTAGGGGTCGACGTCCGCGTCCGGGGAGATCCAGCGCAGGATCGCGCGCAGGAACTCGTCGCTCGGCGCCTTCGGCGCCGGACAGCCGGCGTCGCGATACTTCGCGAGCACGGAGAGCGCGAGCTCGCGCGTGGCCTGCGCCGCCGCTTCGCCGCCGACGAAGCCGGAGGGGTCGCCCACCATCGAGCTGGTGTCGGGGCGCAGCTCCGGACGCAACACGCCGAGGTCGCCCGTCAGGTGCGCGAGGGCGGGCAGCAGCGAGGGCAGATGCGCCTCCGCGAGCGCGCGGCGGATCTCGTCGTTCGACTCGGTGATCTTCAGGGCCGGGCGCGACAGATCCATGCGAGGACTCCCCATGACGACGCGGGATTGCACCGCAGCGGGGGACCGGTCGCTAGTGCGAATTGCGACTCCGTGCGCAGAAGGGCGTCTGCGACCCGATTCTTCGTGAGAGACTGGACGAAAGGGGGTAGACCATGCGAGCGATCGGCGTGCTGTTGCTCTCCTGTCTCGCCGCGGGCCCGGCGTACGCGCAAGCCGGGGTCGAGGAGATCGTCGTCACCGCGGCGCGGTCGGACGCCGCGCGTCCCGGCACCGCGCTGCGCAAGACGGGCGACTTCATCCTGCTCCGGGTGCAAGTGACGAACGACACGCGCGAGGAGGCCGGTCGCAAGCGCGAGATCTACGAGACGCTGCGCGGTGCGCTCGCGAGCGCGCGTCGCGACGGCTCGATCGAGCTCAGCGTGATCGACGACGAGCTCGTGATTCCCTTGCGTGTGGACTCGGCGAGCGTCGTGCTCTCGCCCGGTTCGCGCCCGGACACCTCGACCACCGCCATCAGCGTGAAGACGCGGATCCCCGCGCAGGGCGCCGACGGGCAAGCGCTCATCAGCAAGCTCAAGGACTTCGTGTCCGCCATCAAGCCCGCGGGCCGCACGCAGCTCGAGCCCGACGGCGCCGTCGACATCAGCATCGTCGGCCCCGACCAGTACCGAGACGAGATCGTGCGGCTCGCCGCCGAGGACGCGAAGCGCGCGACGGCCGCGCTCGGAGCCGACTACCGCGTGATCGTGCAAGGCCTCGATCGCCCCGTCGTGTGGACGCGCGCTGGGCTGCTCGATCTCGCGCTGTTCGTCCCGTACTCGTACGTCGTGCTGCCGAGCAGCGTCACGTCGTACCTCGCGGTGCCGGCCGACTACTAGCTCCCGAGCTTCCAGCTCGTCTCCGCCGCGAGCTTCTGCATGAAGCTCTCGCCATAGGCCTCTTCCGGCGCCGCGCGCACGAGCCGGTCGAGCACCTCGGCGTCGTGGCCGACGAGGATGCGCCACTTCTTCGCGCGCACGCCGTCGAGGATGATCTTGGCGGCCTGCGCGGCGGTGGTCGGCGCGTCGTTCTCGAACATGTCGCCGCCCGCGATCAATGCGAGGCGGATCTGCTCGGCGGAAAGGCCCGCGACGGGCAGGCCCAGGCGCGTCATGCGGTCGCGCGCCTCGGCGAGCTTCTCGTCCGGCAACTCCTTCGGGTCGCGGCCGAGCACCTTCGCCGAGTTCTTGACGATCGCGGTGCCGATGTGGCCCGGCATCACGACCGACACCGCCACGTGGGGCGCGTTCAGCTTGAAGTCGTTGAGGAGCGCCTCGCTGAAGCCCTTCACCGCGAACTTCGCCGCGCTGTAGGCGCTGTGCGCGCTCTTCGGGCCGAGCGACGCCCAGAAGCCGTTCACGCTGCTCGTGTTCACGAGGTGGCCCTCGGGCGCGGCGACGAGCATCGGTACGAACGCGCGCGCCGTGTAGTACACGCCGTTCCAGCACACGGCGAAGGTCTTGTCCCACTCCTCGCGGCCGTCGATGACGAAGCTACCGCCGCCGCCGATGCCCGCGTTCGCGAACACGAGGTGCACGCACTTCGTCGCGTGCTCGCGCGCGACCGCGTCGCGAAACGCCACGATCTGGGCCTCGACCGAGACGTCGGCCACGAAGGTCGTCACGCATACGCCGCGGTTCTCGCGGGCGCACAGCGCTTTCGTCTGCTCCATGTTGTCGGCCGACACGTCGCACATCGCGATGTGGCAACCCTCCGCAGCGAGCTGCCGCGCGAGCTCGCGCCCCATGCCGGTTCCGCCGCCGGTGATCACTGCGATCTTGCCGCCGAATTGCTCCATCTCGGTCTCCTTCGCACGAATTGCGATGGCGCGAGCTTGCCGCGGCCGGGCGCTCTCCGCGACACTGCAACGCGTTTCAATTCCTTCGCCGCGACGAGGAACCTGCGATGTCCACCCCGCGCAATCCCCGCTTCATCATCATCGGCGCCGGCATGGCCGGCGTGCTGAGCGGCATTCGCCTGCGCGAGGCCGGCTACGACGACTGGATCGTCTACGAGAAGGGCGACTCCGTCGGCGGAACGTGGCGCGAGAACACGTACCCGGGCCTCTCGTGCGACGTGCCCTCGCACATCTACAGCTACGCGTTCGAGCCCAACCCGGACTGGAGCCACCGCTTCTCGCCGGGCGCGGAGATCCGCGCGTACTTCGAGGGCGTCGCGAAGAAGCACGGCGTGCTGCCGCGCATCGTCTTCAACGAAGAGGTGGAGAAGCTCGATTTCTCCGGCGGCCGCTGGCAGGTCGCGTTCAAGAGCGGGCGCCGCGACGTCGGCGACGTGGTGATCGCCGCGACCGGCGTGCTCCACCACCCGATGATCCCCGACCTCGCGGGCCTGGGCTCGTTCGCGGGCGCGTGCTTCCACAGCGCGCGCTGGGACCACACCGTGCCGCTCGACGGCAAGCGCGTGGGCGTGATCGGCACCGGCTCGACGGCGATCCAGATCACCGGCGCGCTCGTGCCGCGCGTCGCGAAGTTCTCGCTCTTCCAGCGCACGCCGCAGTGGGTCGCTCCGCAGGAGAACCCGGCCTACACGGAGGAAGAGAAGGCCGCGCTGCGACGCGATCCGCAGGCGCTGCGCACGATGGCGGCCGAGATGACGCGCGTCTTCCACGAGACGTTCTCGAACGGCGTCGTGGACGCGAGCTCCGAGCAGATGCGGAATCTCGAGAAGGCCTGCCGCGACCATCTCGAGGCCGCGGTGAAGGACCCCGTGCTGCGCGAGAAGCTGCGCCCCAACTACCGCGCGGCCTGCAAGCGGCTGATCATCTCCGGCGACTTCTACCCCGCGATCCAGCAGCCGAACGCGGAGCTCGTGACCGACGCGATCGAGCGCATCGAGCCGAAGGGCGTGCGCACGAAGGACGGGCGCCTCCACGAGCTCGACGTGCTCGTGCTCGCGACGGGCTTCCGCGTGGATCGCTTCCTGCGCCCGATCGAGGTCACGGGGCGCGACGGCATCAAGCTGAACGACGTGTGGTCGTTCCGCCCGAACGCGTACCTGTCGATCTCGATCCCGCAGTTCCCGAACCTGTTCATGCTGAACGGCCCCAACGGGCCGGTCGGCAACTTCTCGCTGATCACGATCGCGGACATGCAGCTCCACTACGTGCTGCAGCTCGTGAACGAGATCCGCGCCGGGCGCGCGCGCGAGGTGAGCGCGAGCGACGCGGCGATGGAGAAGTTCAGCGCCGAGTTCGACGCCGCGGCGAAGAACACGATCTGGGCGACCGGCTGCCGCAGCTGGTACCTCGACTCGCGGGGCGTTCCGGCGGTGTGGCCGTTCACGTATCAGCGCTTCGTCGACGAGATGAAGGGGCCGAATCTCGCGGCCTACGAGCTGCGCGCGTAGCGGCGGAGTACGCCGCGGGGGCTAGGGTGGCGAGCGCGCTGCCCGAGGAGCCCGCGATGTCGAAGATCCCGCAGTTCGTGAAGTATGCGGCGGCGTTCGAGGAGGCGTTCCGGAGCGACGACTGGCGCGCCCTCGCGCCGTTCTTCGCGGAAGGGGCGGTCTACACGGCGGAATTGCCCGGCGCCTTCGGCGGCCGCTTCGAGGGGCGCGCCGCGCTGCTCGCCTACTTCAAGCGCATCCTCGACGGCTTCGACCGTCGCTTCGCGACGCGCGAGCTCTCGCTGCTCGCCGGCCCGCGCGCGGACGGCGACGCCGTGTGGCTGCGCGGGGGCGCTCGCTACTCCGCTCCGGGCGTGCCCGATCTCGCCTTCGAGCTCGAGGAGACGGTCACCTTCGCGGGCGATGCGATCGTCGCGCTCGAGGACCGCTACGACGCGCGCGCGATCGCGGCGATCGAGGCGTGGGTGGCCGCGCACGGCGCGAAGCTCGGGATCGGGATGGCCTGAGCGCTCCGCCGCTCACTTCTTCGGGTTCATCAGCTCCGCGAACGCGGTGCCCATCTCGCCGAGCACCCTCGCCACGGCGGGATGCTTCGCGACCGCCTCGCCGACCCGCGCCACCTTCGGGCGGCCCTCGAGCGGGCTCGCGCCGCCGAGGGCCGGCACGATGCGCGTGAGGAAGAAGAACATCGGGCAGAGCGCGCAGTCGGCGAGGCTCAGCTCCTTGCCGCCGGCGTACGGCTCGGCCTCGAGCAGCGCTTCGAGCTGGTCGAGCTTTTCGTTCAGCTCGCCGAGCTTCTCCGCGACGACCCGCGCGTCGCGCGTGGCGGGGTTCATCTGCCCGAAGAGCGGCGACAGCACGGGGGCGAGATAGAGGTCCGCGAAGCGGGTGAGCGTGCGCACGCGGGCGCGCGCGACGGGGTCGGACGGCAACAGGGCGGGCGTCGGGTAGCGGTCCTCGAGGTACTCGTTGATGACCTCGGACTCGACGATCACCGCGTCGCCGTCCACGAGCGCGGGGATCTTCCCGGTCGGGTTCAGGCGCTTGTACTCGGCGGAGCCGCTCCCGCCCGGGGCCGCGGCCAGCTCGCACGGCAGGTTCTTGGCGTAGAGCGCGATCCGAACGCGGCTCGTGTACGGGGACAGCATCGAGTTGAACAGCTTCACGGGGCCTCCGAAGGCGGTGCGGCTCAGGCCGCCCGGGTGCGCTCTGAGTAGCGCGTCTCCGCCCGTGCCGAACCCGCGATCGCGGCGCCGTGCCGCTCACGGCCCGTCCAGCCGGCTACGTAATTATCGGGGTCTGCGGACCGTCAAGAGGGGGTCCAGACATCCCGAATCGGGCCATGTCCGGGGTGCGCAGGAGAGGCCATGGCGCTTTCGATTCGGGGACGGCTCGCGGTGTTCTCCGCGATCGGCGGACTGCTCGCGCTCGCGCAGGGCGCGGCGAGCTGGTGGGGCGCGAACGCGCTCGCCGAGGCGATGAGCGCCACGTCGGTGAGCGGCCTCGCGATCCGCAATCACCTCGAGGGCGACATGATGCACGACGCGCTCCGCGGTGACGTGCTCGCGGCGCTGCTCGCGCGGACGGACGCGGACCGCGCGGTCGTGCGCGCCGATCTGACGGAGCACGCCGAGAACTTCCGTGCGCGCGTCGCCGCGAACCAGGAGCTCGACCTCGACCCCGCGTCGCGGGCCGCGCTCGACGCCGTCGGCCCCGCGCTCGAGCAGTACATCGTCGCCGCCGAGAACATGGTCGCGCTCGCCGAGCGCGATCCCGCGGCGGCGCTCGCGCAGTACGACGACTTCAAGCGGCCGTTCGAGGAGCTCGAGGAGCGCAACTCTCAGGTCAGCGACCTGCTCGTCGCCGCGATGCAGCGGGTCGAGGCCGAAGGCCAGCGCGCGAGAGTGTTCTCGCAGCGCATGATCGCCGCGTCGTGCGGGCTCGTGGTGGCGATGCTGCTCTTCGCCTCGCAGCTCGTGACGCGCAGCATCGTCGGGCCGCTCGCGCAGATCGAGGCCGTGCTCGCGCGCATCGCGAAGGGCGACCTGACCGCGCGCTTCGATCCGCGCGCGCGCGCCTGAGCGCCGCGCGCGTCACCAGATCCGACAGATCGCCTCGCGCTTCCGGCGCAGCGGCGCGTCCTCTCGGCACGCGAACGCCTCGGCGAACTCCGGCATGTTCGCGACGACGCCGTTCACGCGGTAGCGCGGCGGAGAGTGCGGGTCGGTGAGGGCGTGGGCGCGCAATTCTTCGGGCCGCTCGTTCGTACACGCCCACTGCGCGAAGCCCACGAAGAAGCGCTGCTCGGGCGTGAGCCCGTCGCGCGCCTCGAGCGCCACGCCCTCGGTCTGCGCGCGCCAGGCGGCGTAAGCGAGGATCTCGCCGCCGAGGTCCGCGATGTCCTCGCCCGCGGTGAGCGCGCTGTTGATGTGGAGGTCGTCCACCACGAGATAGCCGGCGTACTGATCGCGCAGGCACTGCGCCCGCTCCTCGAAGCCGCGCGCATCCTCGGGCGTCCACCAGTCCCGCAGATTTCCTCGCGCGTCGAACTGACGGCCCTCGTCGTCGAAGCCGTGGATCAGCTCGTGGCCGATCGTCCCGCCGGTGTTCCCGTAGCTCGGCGCGTCGTCGAGGCGCGGGTCGAAGAGCGGGGGCAGCAGGACGCCGGCCGGGAAGTTGATGTCGTTCATCGCCGGGTCGTAGTAGGCGTTGACCGTCGAGGGCGTCATCGACCACTCGTCTCGGTCCACCGGTCGCCCGATCTTCGCGGCCTGCCGCCGCGCCTCGAAGCGCGCCGCGTTCTCCACGTTCGCGAAGAAGTCGTCGGGCGCGATCGTGAGCGCGGTGTAGTCGCGCCAGCGCTCCGGGTACCCGACCTTGAGGCGCATCACGTCCAGCTTGGCGAGCGCCGCGCGCCGCGTGCCCGGCCCCATCCAGGCGAGCTGCGCGAGCCGCGCGCGCATCGCGTCCTCGATCTGGCGCGCCATGCGCGCCGTCCTCGCCTTCGCGTCCGGCGGGAACGCGCGCTCGACGAACTCGCGTCCGAGCGCCTCGCCGAGGTCGCGGTCGACCCAGGCCACGCACTTCCGCCAGCGCGGCGCGTCGGCCTCCGCGCCGCGCAGGTGCGCGCGATGGAACGCGAAGTCCTCGGCGACGAACGCGCTCGAGAGGTGCGGCGCGGCGGCGTCGAGGATGGCCCAGCGCAGGATCGTCTTCAGGTCCGCAAGGCTCTCGGCCGCAAGGCGCGCGTCGAGCTCCTTCAGGAAGGCGGGCTCCGCCACGTTGAGCCACGGCCGCGGCTGGAGGTCCAGCGCAGCGAAGTACGCGCGCCAATCGAAGTGCGGGGCGAGGGCGCGCAGCGAGCGCAGCGTCTCGCGGTGGTAGATCGCGCGCGGGTCGCGCCGCTCCGTCACCGTGAGCGACGCGCGCGCGAGGGCGGTCTCGAAGCGCAGCACCGTGTCGGCGCCGGACGCCGCGGCGGCGGGGTCCGCGCCGCCCAGGGCGAGCAGGCGCGCCACGTGCTCGCGGTAGCGCGCGCGGGTGGCGACGGACTTCTCGTCCTCGCGCACGTAGTAGTCGCGGTCCGGCATGCCGAGGCCGCCCGCGTCGACCGCTGCGATCTGGCGCTCCGCATCCTTCGCGTCCTGCTGCACGCGCACCGCGAACAGCACGCCGTCGCCGCGCGTGCGCCCGTGGAGCGCGCCCACGAGGCCCGCGATCTCGCGCTTGCTCGCGAGCGCGTCCACGCGCGCGAGGTCGGCGGCGAGCGGCGCCGCGCCAGCGCGCTCGATCGCGGCGACGTCCATGCACGCGGCGAACGCGTCGCCGATCTTCTGGACGTGGGATGCCCGCGCGGCGCCGCCGCGCGCGGCGGCCTCGAGCAGGCCCCAGAGATAGAGCTGATTCTCGTGATGGAGCTTCCCGTACACGCTCCAGCTCGTCTGGTCCGGCGGAATCGGATTGCGCTGCTGCCAGCCGCCGCAGGCGAACGCGTAGAGATCGCTGCACGGGTCTGCGCTGCGATCCATCGCGAGGACGTCGAGGCTCGGGGTGTACGGCAGCTCCGCGAGCGGCGCGGGCGGCGGCGCGTCGTCGCCGAGGGCGAGGGCCGCGATCAGCCACACGACGGAGGCGGCGAGCCCGCGGCGCGCGGCGCGACTTGCGAAGCATCTCATGGGGTCGGCTCCCTCGTGGGCGCGAGTCCCGCCAACGGTAACGGCTCAGCCGATCATGCCGTCCTCGGCGAGCTTCGCGAGCTCGTCGTCGCCGAGCCCGAGGCGGGTCAGCTCGTCGAAGGTGTGCTCGCCGGCCGCCGGGGCCGGTCCGCGCACGCCGACGTCGGCGCCGTACACCTTGAACGGCGTGTCCAGCGTCTCGAACTTGCCGAACACGGGGCTGTCGATCGTCGCGAACCAGCCCATCTCGCGCGCCTGCGGGTCGTCGATCACGTCGGGCAGCGTCGCGACCGGCGCCCAGATGAGCCCGTGGGCGTCCATGCGCTGCGCCCACTCGGCGCGGGTGCGCGTCGCGAAGATCGCGTCGATCTGGCGCGTCAGGTCGACGCTGTGCTCGCGGCGCTTCGCGAGGCTGTCGTAGCGCGGGTCGTTCGCCCACTCGGGCCGCTCGACCACGGCGCAGAACTTCGGCCAGTAGGGATCGGGCAGCGGCATCACGAGCAGCACCCAGAGCCCGTCCTTCGCCTGATAACTGTTCCAGATCGGGTTCGGCGGCTGCGTACGCACGTGCCGCCCCGGCTGCTCGCGCGCGACGAGCGCGGCCTGCATGTCGCCCGCGAGCGTCCACATGCCCGTGCCCTGCAGCGTGACCTCGACGTGCTGGCCTTCGCCCGTGCGGTCGCGCAGGCGCAACCCGGCGAGCACCGCGGCGAGGATGTTGAGCGCCGTGGTGTGGTCGCCCTGGCCGCCGCGGCAGAGCGGCGGCGGCGAGGGCGGCTCGCCGAGCAGGCCCATCAGGCCCGAGCGCGCCCAGAACGCGGCGTAGTCGAAGCCGGGCCGGCCGCGATCCGGCCCGCGCACGCCGTAACCGCTGAACGAAGCGAACACGAGGCGCGGGTTCACGGCGCGCACGTCCTCGTAGGTGAGGCCATACTTCTCGCGGCGCGTCTGCACGAGGTTGGTGAGGAACACGTCCGCCGTCGTCGCGAGCCGCTTCACCAACTCCGGCCCGCCCGGCTTGTCGAGCGAGACCGTGACCGAGCGCTTGCCGCGGTTGTCGAGCTCGAACGCGTAGTTGCCCGGGAACTGGTGCTTGTAGCCCATCGAGCCCATCAGGAAGCCGCGGTAGGCGTCGCCCTCGGGCGGCTCGATCTTGATCACTTCGGCGCCGAGGTCGGCCATCAGGGCCGCGGCTGCGGGCGCAGCCAGCCAGTTCGCGACCTCGAGCACGCGGATGCCATCGAGCGGTGCAGCCATGCGAGATCCTCCTGGGCGGGGATGCGCATTCTATGCTGCGATCGGCGCTGCCCGCGCGTGATACGGTGGCGTCCATGGCGACGCCCGAACGCGACCTGACCCAACGCGACACCCTCGACGACTTCGAAGCCCGCGAGCTCACGTTCCTCGGCAAGACGAAGCGGGTGTTCGTCGCCGGCACGGGGCCGGCGGTGATCGTGATGACGGAGATGCCCGGCATCTCGCCGCACGTCGCGCGCTTTGCGCGCTGGGTGCGCGACGCCGGCTTCACGGTGTGGATGCCGGACCTCTTCGGCCGCGCCGGCGCGCCGGTGACGATGGGCTACGCGGTGGGCTCGATGCTGCGCGGCTGCGTCAGCCGCGAGTTCAAGGCCTTCGCCGCGAACGAGTCGAGCCCGGTGATCGACTGGCTGCGCGCGCTGGCCGCACACGCGTTCCCGCTGTGCGGCGGGAAGGGCGTGGGCGCGATCGGCATGTGCTTCACCGGCAACTTCGCGCTCTCGCTGATGCTCGAGCCCGCCGTGCTCGCGCCGGTGCTGTCGCAGCCGTCGCTGCCGATGGGGCGCGCCGGCGGCATGCACATCTCGCCGGCCGAGCTCGCGCAGGTGAAGGCGCGCATGGAGCGCGAGGACCTGACCGTGCTCGCCTACCGCTTCGAAGGCGACGCGTTCTGCAAGGGCGAGCGCTTCGCCGCTTATCAGGCCGCGCTCGGCGACCGCTTCGTCGGCCGCGTGCTGCCCGATTCCGCCGCGAATCCGAATGCGCAAATGAAGAACCCGCACAGCGTCGTCACGATCCACCTGATCGACCGCGAGGGCGAGCCCACGCGCGCGGCGCGCGACGAGATCCTCGGGTTCTTCCGCCAGCGGCTCGTGCCCTGAGAGGGCCGCGCGGCGCTCAGCGCGAACGCAGGAAGCGCACCACGCCGACGATCGCGAGCGCGAGCATCACGTGGACGAACACCACCGGCGGCCAGCCGAACACGTAGAGCACGTCGTTCGCGAGGCCGGGCTTGAAGGGGCCGCCGCCGAAGGCGAGCCCGCGCGTGCCGAACAGCGGGTGGAGCATCGCCGGCAGCGCGAACAGCCAGCCCGTGATCAGGGCGCTGCGCAGCAGCCAGCGATGGCCGCGCTCGGTGTGAAGCATGAAGCGGCCGCCGAAGGCGAGCGCCATCAGCAGGAGACCCTGCGTGATGCCCTCCATGTGGGCCATGCGCCAGGCGCGCGCGTCGCCCGGGATCTGCACGTCGATGGAGCCGGGGATCGGCCACAGCACGATCTGGCCGAGCAGCTGGAAGAACCACGCCCAGCCGACGACGACCGCCGCGGCGATCAGGCCGAGGCCGTTCACGACCAGGAGCGCCTGCGTGCGCTCCGGCATCGGCGCGCGCTTCTCGCTCATGCGCAGATCGCTCCCGGCAGCTCGGCGATGCGCGACGTGTCGAGCCGCAGCAGCCGTTCCTCGCCCGCGTCGTAGAGCCGCACCCAGTCGCGCGCCCACGCGGGGTCGGCGAAGCGCGACGGATCGTGCCAGGGCGAGAGCGCCTCGAGGATCCACGGCGTCAGGTAGCCGAAGATGCGCAGCATCAGCAGCGGGATGCGCACGCGCGTGCGCCAGGTGCCCCACAGGCCGTCGTGGCGCAGCAGCATCCGGTAGCCCTGACGCGTGCGCGAGAGCGTGTGCCACATTGCGTAGAGCAGCCCGTGCACGCGCAGGCCGTAGCGGCCGACGGCGGCCTGATAGACGTCGAAGGCCGCGTGCTTGTGCTCGAGCTCTTCGACGAAGTGCCAGAGCACGAGCGACGACACGGCGGGATCGGCGCCGCGGAAGAGCGGAACGCGCATGCGGATCAGCAGGTGCCCGAGCGCGAGCGCCATCGTCTCGAAGCCCGCCGCGTAGGCGAGCCGGAAGTCGAGCGAGCGCTCGCGCGCGAGGCGCGCGTAGTCGGCTTCGAGCGTGCGCTCGTAGCCCGCGATGCCGTCGTAGCCGCGCGCGATCAGCAGGTCGTTGAAGCGGCGGTGCTGCCGGTAGTGGTGCGCCTCCTGCCCGACGTAGCCCTTCGCCTCCTCGGCGAGGCCCGCGTCGAGCCGCGGGATCGCGGCGCGGATCGCGTCGATCAGGAAGGGCTCGAGGTACGGCATCAGCAGCGACGCCGCGTTCACCACCTGGCTCCACTCGGGCCGCTCGGGATGCCAGTGCGCCGCGAGATCCGCGGGGTACTCGAACTGGACGCGGCGAACGAGGATGCCAGCGGGGCTCTTGCGGGCGGTGGTGCTCACGCGCCCACTCTATCTCGCCGCGCGCCCCGCGTGTCAGCGTTCGCCGTCGCGCTTCACGAGCACGCGCTTGCCGCGGATCTTCGTGCTGCGCAGCGACTCGATCACGTGATCGGCGGCGTCCGTCGGCACCTCGACCAGCGAGAAGCCGTCGGCGATCTCGATCGCGCCGATCGCGGAGCCGGGCACGCCCGCCTCGTTGGCGATCGCGCCGACGATGTCGCCGGGTCGCAGCCCGGCCGCGCGTCCCGCGCCGATGAACAGCCGCGTGCGATCCCACGCGCGCGGATCGCGCC
>CAZCTH010000063.1:0-30063 GCA_964501435.1 uncultured Spirochaetales bacterium
GCAGGCGCGCGCGCAGCGCCTCGAAGCGCGCGGCGAGCGGCGCGCTGCCGGCGACGGCGCGCGCGCGCAGCAGCGCCTGGCGCTCCCAGAGCTGCGCCTGCGTCTCGTGGTGGCGCTCGAAGCCCGCGAGCGAGGTGACGAGCACGCCCTGATTGCCGGACGGGCGCAGCTGCGCGTCCACCTCGTAACAAATGCCCTCGCCGGTCCGCGTCTGGAGCGCCCAGCTGAACTTCTGCGCGAGCCGCACGAACGGCTCCTGCGAGAGCGCGACGTCCTCGGGCGCGGCACCGGGCACGTCGTAGAGGAAGATCACGTCGAGGTCGCTGCCGTAACCGAGCTCGCGGCTGCCGAGCTTGCCCATGCCGACGATCAGGAACTCGCCGCGCGCGATCTCGGCGTACGCGCTCTTCGCCGCGCGCGCGAGCTGCCCGCGCGCGACGTCGAGGCCCGCGTCGAGGCACACCTCCGCGACGTTCGTGAGCGCGGCCTCGACGTCGGCCTGCGCCACCTTTCCCGACAGGTCGAGCAGGCCGACGTTCACGAGCTCGCGCTGCTGGAAGAGGCGCATCGCGGCGAGCGCGCCCTCGTCGTCGGCGGCGTCGCCGCGCGTGCGCTCGGCGCGCAGCGCCGCGAAGCCCGCTTCGAGCTCGGGGCGAGTCGCGAGGAAGTGCGACGGGTCGCTGAAGATCGGCTCGATCAGCACCGGCACGCGCGCGATCACGTCGGACAGGAAGCGCGACATCGCGAACAGCCCGACCAGCCGCGGCACGAGCTCGGGGCGATCGAGCAAGAGGCCGAAGTAGAAGCTGCGGCCGCCGACGCCCTCGACGAAGCGCAGCCAGTTGTTGGTGGCGCGCGCGGGGTCGGGCGAGGCCGCGATCTCGGTCGCCACCGCGTCGGCGAGCGCGCCGAGCTGATCGGCCATGCGCGGCGAGGCGAACAAGCGCGGCGCCTGCTGGCGCATGTGGTCGAGCAGGTGCGCCCCGCCGCCGGGGCGCTGCACGAGGCCTTCGAAGCGCGCGCGCACCGCGGCGCGCACCGCGGCGAGGCGCGCGTCGAAGCGCGCCAGTGCGTCCGGTCCGGCGAACAGCGTGCGCGCGAGGCGCTCTCGCGCAGGCCCGGCTTCGGGCAGCGCGTGGGTCTGCCGCTCGTCCTCCATCTGGAGGCGATTCTCGACGCGGCGCAGGAAGCGGTAGGCCGCGAGCAGCTCGTCGCGCATCTCCTCCGAGATGCGCCCCGCCTCGGCGAGCGCCACGAGCGCGCCGGGCGCCGAGCGCCCGCGCACCTGCGGCGCGCGCGCGCCGTGCAGCAGCTGCAGGGCCTGCGCCACGAACTCGACGTCGCGGATCCCGCCCGCGCCGAGCTTCACGTCGCGCTCGGCACTCGCGTGCTCGCGCTCGATGCGCGCCTTCATCTCGCGGATCGACTCGATGCCGGCAACGTCGATCTTGCCCTGATAGATCATCGGGTCGATCTGCCGCGCGAGGCTCCAGCCGAAGGCGAGGTCGCCCGCGACGGGGCGCGCCTTCATGAACGCGGCGCGCTCCCAGGTGGCGGCATGGCCGTCGTAGTAGAGCAGCAGCCGATCGCTCGAGGGCACGAGCGGGCTGGTCGCGCCCTCCGGTCGCAGCTCGAGGTCGACGCGATACAGGAAGCCCTCGGGCCCGCGCTCGGCCATCAACTTGCCGAAGCGGCGCGCGAGCTGGGCGAAGTAGTCCGCGGGCGCGAGCTCGCGCGGGCCGCCGCTCAGCGGCTCGGCGTCCGGCGGCGGGCTCTCGTAGACGTAGATCAGGTCGACGTCGGACGAGTAGTTCAGCTCCTCGCCGCCGAGCTTGCCGAGGCCGAGCACGACGAAGCGCGGCGCGTGCGCGGCGCCGCCCGCCGTGCGCCAGAGCGGAGGCCCGGCCTCGTGGGCAAAGTCGGCGGCGACGCGCGCGAAGGCGCGCGAGAGGATCGCCTCGGCGAGCGCCGATAGCTCGCCGAGCGTCTCGTGCACGCGCGCCTCCGGCACGAGCTCTTCGCAGGCCTCGCGCACGCTGATGCGCGCGAGCTCCGCGTACTTGAAGCGGCGCAGCGCAGCGCCGAGCGCGCTCGCGGGCACGGCGGCGAGGCGCGCGTCGAGCGCCGCGCCCAGTTGCGCGAGCGTGCGCGGCGCGGCGAGGTCGTCCTCCGCCAGCGCGAACAGCAAGTCGGGCTCGCGCACCAGCGTCGCGGCGAGGAAGGGCGCCGTCGCGCAACAGCCGCGCAACACGCGCGCGAGCGCGCCGGGCCGCTCTGCGCGCAAGCGCGCAAGGCGCGCCGCATCCGCCTGCTCCGCCGCGGCAATCGCGCGCTCGGCGCGCGCGGCGCTGCGCTCGGGCTCGGGTCCCGCGTCGAACAGGCTCGCGTCGGCGGTCGTCACAGGGGGGCAATATGAAAGGGGGACACCCCATGAGCAATGCGATCGCCTTTTCGCCCGGTTCGGATCTCCGCTCCGCGTCGCGCTTTGACGTGGCGAGTTGCGCATGGGTTGCCGGTGCGCGGAACGCGCTGCTCGACACCTACGAAGCGCTTCGGGGTACAACTGAGATCATGAAGCACGTCCTCCCCAAGCGTCGCAGTCTGATCCCCAGCTCCTTCGTGGTGCGTGCGCTGACCTCTCAGGGCCGCCGCTACGCCTGCACGAACTGCGGTGAGCAGATGTTCGTGCAGTACGAGTCGGGCCTGTGCCCGCTCTGTTACAACGGGCGGCGCCCGTTGCGCGGCGTCGCCACGCTGCGCGAGGTGCCCGCCGCTCTCGCGCTCGCCGGAGTGCTCGACGACCCGATGCTCGAGGAGCTCGAGGACGAGCACGCGCACTGCGCCCACGAGCGGCCGCACGGCTACGGCCTGCGCGAGTAGCGGGCTCCCTTCGCCCGGCCTTCGGGTGCTGGCTTGCGGGAGCCGCGCGCGCGTGCGAACTCGTGCGCGATGCACCCGATCTATCTGATTCGCCATGGCGAGACCGCGCTCAACGCGAACCGCACGCTGCAGCCCCCCGCGACGCCGCTCTCGGAGCGCGGGCTCGCGCAGGCGCAGCGGCTCGGCGAGCGCATGCGCCCGCTCGGCATCGCGCGCATCCTCGCGAGCGACCTCGCGCGCGCCGCGATGACCGCCGAGGCGGTGCGCGCCGCCACCGGGGCGCCGCTCGAGCTCGACCCGGCGCTGCACGAGCGCAACTTCGGCGACTGGCGCGGCACGCCCTACGACGCGCTCGGCTTCGACCCGTTCGCGGAGGGACTGAGCCCGCCGAACGGCGAAACCTGGGAGGCCTTCCACGAGCGCGTCGCGCGCGCTTGGCGAAACGTGCTCGCGGTGGCCGCACGCACCGAGGGTCCGCTCGCGGTGGTGACCCACGGCCTCGTGTGCCGCGGCGTGATCACGTTCCACGTGCCGCCGGCGCCCGGGCTCGCGCCGCCCGCCGGCTTCCGCAACACCTCGGTCAGCGTGCTCGAGGCGACCCCGTGGCGCGCGACGCTGATCGACTGCGTCGCGCACCTCGACGACGCCCGCGAGACGGGCGCGGCCTGAGCGCACCCCGCTGGCGCGGAGTGCGCTCGCACGACCGGAAGCGCGCTAAGCGATCGCCTTCGCGTTCCGCAGCTTCGCCACGTCTTCCGCGCCGATGCCCCAGTCGGCCAGCGCCTCGTTCGTGTGCTGGCCGGGGTGCGGCGGCGGGCGCTTGATCTCGCCCGGCGTGCGGCTGAAGCGCGGCGACGGGCCGGGCTGCTTCACGCCGGCGACCTCGACGAACGTCCCGCGCGCCTTGTTGTGCGGGTGCTCGTAGGCCTCCGGAATCGTCAGCACCGGCGCGAAGCACACGTCGGTGCCTTCCATGAGCTTGCACCACTCGTCGCGGGTCTTCGTCTTGAACAGCGCCGTGAAGCGCTCCTTCATCGCGCGCCACTGCGAGCGGTCCATCTGGTCGGGCAGCTTCTCCTTGTCGAGGCCAGTGAGCTGCAGCAGCTCCGCGTAGAACTGCGGCTCGATCGAGCCGAGCGAGACGTACTTCCCGTCCTTGGTCTCGTACGTGTCGTAGAAGTGGGCGCCGGTATCGAGCAGGTTCGTGCCGCGCGGCCCCCAGCCGCCGCCGGCGTAGAAGCCGTGGATGAAGCCCATCAGCGTGGCGGCGCCGTCCACCATCGCGGCGTCCACCACTTGGCCCTTGCCCGACTTGCCGCGCTCGACCAGCGCCGCGCAGACGCCGAGCGCGAGGAGCATGCCGCCGCCGCCGAAGTCGCCGACCAGGTTGAGCGGCGGCAGGGGCTTCTCGCCCTCCCGGCCAATGTGCGCGAGCGCGCCGGCGAGCGCGATGTAGTTGATGTCGTGGCCGGCGGCCTGGGCCATCGGGCCGTCCTGGCCGAAGCCCGTCATGCGCCCGTAGACGAGCTTCGGGTTGCGCTTCAGGCACACGTCCGGCCCGAGCCCGAGGCGCTCCATCACGCCGGGGCGGAAGCCTTCGGTGAGCACGTCGGCCTTCTCGATCAGCTTCAGGACCAGCTCGACGCCTTCCGGATTCTTCAGGTCCACGCCGATGCTGCGGCGGCCGCGCGCGAGCACGTCGTTCGACGGCTTGTCGGAGCCGCCGGGGCGCACCGCGGCGGAGCGGTCGATGCGCAGCACGTCGGCGCCGAGGTCGGCGAGCATCATCGCGCAGAAGGGGCCCGGCCCGATGCCGGTGATCTCGACGACCTTGATGCCTGAAAGCGGTCCCGCCATCTGCGTGTCTCCTGCGCGGCTGCGCGTTGAGGGATGAAGCGGCGCCCATGGTACTCAGGCTCGCGCCGCGCCGAAGCGACCGAGCGCGCGTTCCGTGTCGGTTTCGCGGCTCCGCGGCGGCTCGCGCGAGGCGTGCGATCGCGCTCCCGCGGCCCTCGCGACGACGCGCCCTCGCCGCGGAAAAACGCGTCGCCTGCAAAAAAAATCCGAGGTCCGCGCGGTCGAAAAAGGGAGCCGGCAGAAGAGCGGCAACTCACTCGAAAACCATCGGAATCGTTGAGGTTTTCGACGACCCCGCAGAAAAATTCAGGTCGCGTCCGAAGCGTGACGCGCGACACACGAGCTGGGCGCTTCCGGGGGTAGGTTGCTCAGCGCTGAGGCAGCCGTAACCGCGGATGCTCCGTGTTCCGCCGATACAGGATCACCGTATGTCCAACCACCCCGCACAGCTCCGCCTGCGCCCGCTCGGCCAGCGCCTCGGCGAGCGCGTGCTTGTCGGCGGGCGAGTGCATGCGGACCTTGATCAGCTCGTGATCGCGCAGGGCAGCGTCGACCGCGGCGACCACCGCGTCCGTGACGCCGGCATCGCCCACCTGAACGAGGGCGTGCAGCGGATGGGCCTGGGCGCGCAGGTAGCGGCGCTGGAAGCCGGCGAGCTCGGAACGCTTCGCTTCACTCATGGCGCGCACTCTACGGGAGCCCGCGCGCTGGGTCGCCTCCACGTCGCACTGCTCGCGCTCGTGCTCTGGCTGGGCGTCGCGTGCGCCACCACCGCCCCGCAGCCGAGCGCCTCCTTCGCGCCGACGCCGCGCGAGACCACGCTCCCGATCGCCCACCCGCCCGTGGCGCTCGACGAAGTCGCGAACACCGAGCCCGCCTCGCTGCTCGACCAGGCGCCGCCCGAGAGTGCGAGCCTGCTCTACACGCGCGCCGTGCTCGAGCAGAAGGGCACGAAGCTCGACCCGGTGCAGCGCGAAGGCGTCGCCCGTGCGCTCGTGCTCGCCGAAGCGGAGCACGGCCTGTCGGTGCTGATGACGCTCGCGCTGATCGAGCAGGAGAGCCGCTTCCATCCCCGCGCGCAGGGCCCCACCGGCTCTCTCGGCCTGATGCAGCTCCAGCCGGTGACGGCGCGCGAAGTCGCGCGCATCCACGGTCTCGCCTGGCAGAGCGACCTGACGCTCTTCGACCCGGTGCAGAACGTGCGCCTCGGCCTCGCGTACCTCGCGGAGCTTCGGGCGCGTTTCGGCTCCACGGACCACGCGATGGCGGCCTACAACATCGGTCCCGGCGCTCTCGACAAGCTGCTCAAGAAGCGCCCGCTCCGGCACGGCCCCTACCTGAAGAAGGTGCACGCCCACGCGGAAACGCTGCGCGAGCAGTACGGCCAACCCGAAACCGCCATCGGCGGCTGAGCGCCGGGGCATCGCCGCTGGCGGCGTCGCCGCCGGCTCGACGTATGACGCGATACGCCTTCGGCGGTCGACGCCTCGCCAGCGGCCTGCCTGCGCGCTCAGCCGCGGCGGGTCAACTGGATCGAGGGACGCCGCCTTCGCCGGCGGCTCCTTGCCAGCGGCGCGCCACGGCGCTCAGCCGCGGCTTGGTTGCAGGGTTGCCTGGGGCGGCCGCGCGCTTTGTAACTTGCGCGGCATGGTGCGGGCGGCGCTGCGGGAGAAGGCGGGACGGATCGCGGAGGTGCTGGATCGGCTGTACCCCGAGGCGCCGGTGCCGCTGGCCCACGGCGATCCGTTCCAGCTGCTCGTGGCGGTCGCGCTCTCGGCGCAGTGCACCGATGCGCGGGTGAATCTCGTGACGCCCGGCTTGTTCGCGATCGCGCCGGATGCCGCAGCGCTGGCCGCGCTGCCCGTGCCGCGCATCCTGAAGCAGATTCGCAGCTGCGGCCTCGCGCCGACCAAGGCGCGCAATCTGAAGGCGCTCGCGGAGCGGCTCGTGGCGGATCACGGCGGCGCGGTGCCGAGGACGTTCGCGGAGCTCGAAGCGCTGCCCGGGGTCGGTCACAAGACGGCCGGCGTGGTGCTCTCGCAGGGCTTCGGCCTGCCGGCCTTCCCCGTCGACACGCACATCCACCGACTCGCGGCGCGCTGGGGCCTCTCGAGCGGGCGCAACGTGACCGAGACGGAGCGCGACTTGAAGGCGCTCTTCCCGGAGGCGAGCTGGGGGAAGCTGCACCTGCAGATCATCCACTTCGGGCGCGAGCACTGCCCCGCGCTGCGCCACGAGCCGAGCGGCTGCCCGATCTGCGCCTGGGCGGCGCCGCAGCGGCGGCGCGGCGCGCGTTAAGTTGCAGCGCGCGGGGCGAACCCGATCGCCCTAACAAGGAGGATCCATGCCGAAGAAGATCGAGTGGTACTACCACCGCAACGGTTGAACGAGCTGCACCCGAGCGTCCAAGTTCATGGACGCCAAGAAGCTCGAGCCGGCCGAGACCGTGAGCGCGTCGAAGAAGCTCTCGCGCAAGGACGCAGAGGAGATCGCGAAGAGCGCGAGCCGCGTCGTCGTCGCGAAGGGCAAGCAGGTCGAGGAGTTCGAGACCGCGGGCAAGGCGCCGAAGGCCGCCGTCGACGCGATGCTCGGGCCAACGGGCAATCTGCGCGCGCCGCTCGTGCGCGCGGGCAAGACCGTGCTCGTCGGCTTCAACGACGAGGCGTGGACGAAGAACCTGGTGTGATCTGGCGGGCCCGGCCGAGCGGTTGCGCCCGTGGGAGCACCGTTGGGCCGGGCCCAGCCGCGCACGGCGCGGCGGATCAGGCGCGCGCCGCGGTCACGATCCAGAGCGGGTCCGCACCGGCGGGCGAGCGGTCGAGCGCTTCGGCCGGCGCGAAGCCGCCCGCCTCCGCGAAGTAGCGCGCGATCGTGCGCAGCCGCTCCGTGGGCGGCAGCACGTGCCAGGCGCGGATCGCCTTGGTCGGAAAGCAGCGATGGGAGGTCGCGATCACCGCGCGGCCGCCGGGCCGCAGTACGCGCGCCAGCTCGGCGAAGACGGCCACGGGCTGCGTCAGGTACTGGATCGACACCGCGCAAAGCGCAAAGTCGAAGCTCGCGTCGGCGAGCGGCAGGCGCGGGTCGTCGTTCAGATCGCACACGTGCCAGCGCGCGAGGCGCGGGTTCCTCGCCAGCTCCTCCGCGTTCATGCCCACGCCCTCGACCCGCCCGAGCGGGAGCGCGCTCTCGGGCGGCAGGTGCGACACCCACGACGACATCAGGTCGAGCACGTCCGCGCCGGGCCGCAGCACCTCGCCGTAGTATGCGGTGAGCGCTGCGATCGTCGCGTCGTCGACGTGGGTGACGAAGCGCGGGAACGCGTAGAACTGGGCGTCGGGCGACTCGTCGAGGCGATCGAAGAAGCCGGGCGGGAAAGGGGCGTCGGCGACGGACATGGCAGCGACTCATAGCCCGTGGCCACGCCTTGCGCGCGGCGCGCCGCGTTACGTTGCCCGGATGGGCGAATCGACCAACCCGCTCGAGCCCCCCAACGCGGAGCTCGCACTCGCTGCGCTCCACCAGGTGGCGCTCCCGACGTCCGACCTCGCGCGCTCCGTCGCCTTCTACCGCGACGTGCTCGGCCTTCGCCTGATCGCGCAGTTTTCTCCGCCTGGGCTCGCGTTCTTCGCCCTCGGCGAGACGCGCTTGCTCGTCGAGGCCGCGCGCAACGCGAAGCCCGCGGCCGGCGTGCTGTACTTCCGCGTGGTCGACATCCACGCAACTTCCGCGACGCTGCGCGCGCGTGGCGTCGAGATCGAGTCGGGTCCGCATGCCATCCATCGCGACGACGACGGCACGTTCGGCGAGCGCGGCGCGACGGAATGGATGGCGTTCTTCCGCGATCCCGACGGCAACTCGCTCGCGCTCGCATCCCGCGCTGCACCGGAGAAGAAGCCCTGATGTCTCGCCTGCCCCGCCTCGCTCTGCTCCTCGTCCTGCTGCTGCTCGGCGCGGCCGCGTGCGGCCCGCGCGGCGATGAGCGCGACGTAGACCTCGCCGCCGGCGTCGCGGGCGAGTTCCTGAAGACCCTCGACGACGACGCAGCCGCGGCGTGGGTCGATCTCGCGTCGCCGCTGCGCGATCGCGTGACCGAAGCGGAGTGGGCCGCACAGATCGCGCAGATGCGCGCCCCGCTCGGGAAGCCGGTCGCCCGCGAGCTCCAGAGGGCCACCTACGCCGACGGCCTCGTGGACGCGCCGCCGGGCAGCTATTTCGTCGTCGAGTTCGGATCCCAGTTCTCGCGCGCGCGCTGTGGCGAGCGCGTGGTCGCGAGGTTCGAGAACGGCGCGTGGCGGGTCGCGGGTTACTTCGTGCTCGACACGCAGCCGAGCGCGGCGACGCCGTGACCGTCTTCTTCGACCTCGACGGCACGCTCACCGACTCCGCGCCCGGCATCACGCGCTGCCTCGCCTTTGCCTTCGAGCGCCTCGGCCTGGGCGTTCCGCCGGAGAGCGAGCTGCGCGGCTGCATCGGCCCACCGCTCGACCACACGTTTCGTCGCCTGCTCCCGGCGCCCGACGACGCGCTCGTCCAACGCGCGATCGACCTGTATCGCGAGCGCTTCGCGACGCGGGGCCTGTACGAGAACGCGGTCTACGACGGCATTCCCGAGCACCTCGCGGCGTTGCGCGAGCGCGGCACGCGGCTCTTCGTCGTCACTGCGAAGCCGGAGCGCTTCGCGCGCGAGATCGTGCGCCACTTCCGGCTCGGCGAATACTTCGAGGCGGTGTACGGCCCGAGCGAGGATGGCGTGCTGCACGACAAGGCGGAGTTGATCGCGCACGTGCTGCGCAGCGAGGGGCTCGCGCCGGACGACGTGACGATGGTGGGCGATCGCTCCCACGACGTGCGCGGCGCGCGCGCCTGCGGCGCCGCCGCGGTGGGCGCGCTGTGGGGCTACGGCTCCCACGCGGAGCTCACGCAGGCGGGCGCCCATGCGCTCGCCGCCGCACCCGCCGAGCTGGCGGACGCCCTCGCGACCGCCGTCACCGTGCGCGTGCGAGGCCAGTGCTAAGCCTTCGCGGCGCGTCCCCACAGCCTCGGAGCCCCCGATGTCCGGTCGTCCCCCCGTGAGCCGCCGCCTCGCGCTGCTCGCCTTCCTGGTCGTCGCACTGGGAACGGCCGGCTGCGACCACGCCGCGAAGCACGCCGCGCGCGTCGCGCTCGGCGACGGCTCGATCCACGCGTTCGTCGGCGAGGCGGTGCGCTTCCAGCTCGTGCACAACACGGGCGGCTTCCTCAGCCTGGGCGCGAGCCTGCCGCCCCTCGCGCGCGATGCGTTCTTCCTGTTCGCCGCGCCGCTCGGCGTCGCGTTGCTCGCGGCGAGCGCCTTCGGCAGCGCGGCGCGCAGCCGGCTCGCGCTCGCGGGCCTCGCCCTGCTCTGCGGCGGCGGCCTCGCCAACTGGCTCGATCGCCTGCTGAACGGCGGCGCGGTCACCGACTTCGTGAGCATCGGTGTCGGCATGCTGCGCACCGGCATCTTCAATCTCGCGGACGTCGCGATCATGGCCGGCGCCGCGCTGCTCCTCTTGCCGATCGCGCGCGCCGGCGAGCCCGCGGATGAACGCTGAGCTCGCGCTGTGCGCCCACCTCGCGGCCCTCGCCGCGGGCGACGCGGCACCCGCGACCGCGCACGCGTTCCTGTTCCAGGACGGCCCCGTCGACGCGATCGTGCGCTGCCGCGCCTGCGGCGCGCACGCGCTGCTGCGACTGCTCGACTGGGCGCCGCCCACGTTCTCGCTGCGGGTCTACGCGCTCGCGCCGCTGCGCGGCGACGACGTCGCGCTCTATCTGCGCGACGTCGCGCGCGGCAGCTGTCAGGTCTCGCGCGCGAGCGCGGAGCTCGCGGCGCTGATCGCGGCGGCCGGGCGCAACGAGCGGCTCGTCGCGCTCGACGTCGTGCGCGAGCGCGTCGCCGCGGCGGCGCCGCTCGCGGGCGGCGGCGCGAGCGAACCTGGCGAGTTCCCCGCGCGTCTCCCGCGCAGCACCGATGCGCGTTGGTTCGCGGCGGTCGGCCTCGACAAGTCCAGCGAACGGAGGGCCGGCACGTGAAGCTCGCGATCGCACCGGCGAACCTGAACAAGGACGATGACGTCGTCGCGTTCCTCGCGCTGCTCGACGCCTATGCGCTCGACCCGATGGGCGGCGGCGCGCCGATCCCCGGCGACGCCCGCGCGCGCACCGTCACCGACCTGAAATCGCGCATGCTGCGCGGCGACGCGCTCGTGCTGATCGCGCGCCGCGGCGAGAAGCCCGTCGGGCTCGCGGTGTGCCTCGCGAGCTACTCGACCTTCATGGGCCGGCCCGTGCTGAACATCCACGACCTCGCGGTCGTGCCCGAAGAGCGCGGTCAGGGCGTCGGGAAAGCGCTGCTCGCGGCGGTGGACGACGCGGCGCGCGCGCGGCGCTGCGGCAAGGTCACGCTCGAGGTGCGCGAGGACAACGCGCTCGCGCGCCAGCTCTACGCGCGCACCGGCTTCGTCGACTATGCGCCCGGCGGAGCGCGCACGCGCACGTTCTTCCTGGAGAAGAAGCTCTGAGCGCCGACCTGCTGCTCTGGGCGCTCGCAGCGCTGCTCGTCGCGCTCGGCGTGGCGGGGCTGTTGCTGCCCGCGCTGCCCGGCGCGCCGCTGATCTTCCTCGGGCTCGTCGCGGCCGCGTGGACCGACGACTTCGCGACCGTCGGCTGGGGCTGGCTGCTGCTGCTCGGCGCGCTCGCCGCGCTCACCTACGTCGTGGACTTCGCCGCCACCGCCCTCGGCGCGCAGCGTTACGGCGCCTCGCCGCGCGCCGTGATCGGCGCGGTGGTGGGCGGGTTCCTCGGCCTCTTCTTCTTCCCGTTCGGCCTCGTGCTCGGGCCGTTCCTCGGCGCGCTCCTCGCGGAGCTTTCGCAGCGCAAGGACCTCGAGGCTGCGCAGCGCGCGGGCTTCGGCGCCGCGCTCGGCTTCGTGTTGGGGAGCGTCGCAAAGCTGGCCATCGCGTTCACGATGATCGGGCTGTTCGCTGCGCTGCGCTTCCTCGGCGAGGGCGCGTGACGGGCGCGCCCGTGCTCGCCTGCTCCGCGGCGGTCGTCGGCTTGTTGGTGGCGAAGCGCTCGGGCGCGCGCGCGGCGGCCGGCGCGGCGAAGGCACTCGCAGCAGCGGCGTTCCTGTGGGCGGGCCTCGCTTGGGGCTTGCTCGCGTCGGCACCCGGCCGCTTCGCGTTCGCGGGGCTCGTACTCTCCGCGCTCGGCGACGGGCTGCTGATCCCCGCTGGCGCGGGCCGCGCCTTCCTCGCGGGCATGGGCGCCTTCGCGCTCGCCCACGGCGCCTACGCCGCCGCCTGCGTCGCGCGCGGCGTCGCTCCCCGCGCGCTCGCGATCGGCGCCGCGCTCGCGCTGCCGGCGTTCCTCGCGACCTGGGGCTGGCTCGGGCCGCGCGTTCCCGCGGCCCTGCGCGCGCCAGTCGCCGCCTACTCCGCACTCGTGCTCGCGATGGCGGTGCTCGCCTGCGCAGCCACGGCCGCAGGCGCGCCGGCGCTGCTCGCGGTGGGCGGCGTCGCGTTCGCGCTTTCGGATCTCTCCGTCGCGCGCGAGCGCTTCGTCGCGCCGACCTTCGCGAACGTCGCGTGGGGGCTGCCGCTCTACTTCGCCGCGCAGCTCGCGATCGCCGCGGGGTTCGCGGCGCCGTGACGCCCGCGCGCGCGACGCGCGGCGGCGCCCGGACGAGTCGTTAGGCTCGCGCGCCGAAGCCGAGGTAGCGATGTTCAAGACCTGCCCGCAGTGCGGAGACGAGTTCGTGCCGCACGTCGAGACGTGCCCCGACTGCCGCGTGCCGCTGCTCGCTCCCGGCGAAGCCGCGCCGCCGCGCCCTGCGCCGAGCGCCGGCCCGGCGCAGATCGACGCGCCCGTTCTGCTGCGGCGCGGCACGGTGATGGAGCTGCGCGACCTCGGGGCACGGCTCGCCGACGCCGGCATCGCGTTCGCGGTGGACTCCGACGCGATCACCGGCAACGCGGCGGCGAACGCGCGCGCGGCGGGGCGCGAAGTGCAGCTCGCGCTCTACGTGCGCGAGGACGACGCGCGCGCGGCGTCGGCCGTCGCACAGGCGTGGGTCGTCGCGAACGTGCCAGACGCGACGCACGTCGAGCCGGGCAGCGCGCTCGACGGCTGCCCGGGCTGCGGCGAGCCCCTGGCAGCGGATGCCGTCGCCTGCGGCTCGTGTGGGCTCGAGTTCCCGCCCCTCGAGGTCGCGTGCCCGCAGTGCGGCGAGGCGGCGACGGTGGACGCTGCGAACTGCCCGCACTGCGGCTACCGGCCGTGAGCGCCGTCGCGCGCGTGCGATGATGGGCGCATCGCGCGCGCGAGGTGAGCCATGCCCACGCACGATCTCGTCCTCCACATGTTCCCGTCGTCGCACTACAACGAGAAGGCGCGCTGGGCGCTCGATTGGAAGGGCCTCGCGCACGTGCGCATCCCGTACCTGCCCGGGCCCCACGCGCCGCAGATGCAGCGGCTCTCTGGGCAGCCGCAGACCCCCGTGCTCGTCCTGAACGGCGCGCCGGTCGCGGGCTCGGCGAACATCGTGGACGCACTCGAGCGCGCGTTCCCGCAGCGACCGCTCTACCCCGCCGACCCGGCGCTGCGCGAGCGCGCCCTCGAGGTGCAGCGCCGCTTCGACGACGAGGTGGGGCCGGCGGTGCGCACCGTCGTGTTCGCGGAAATGCTCCCCGAGCTCGACTACCTGTGCGCGCTGTTCACGAAGGGGCAGCCCGCATGGAAGCGGCGCTTCTACCGCGCGCTCGCGCCGCTCGTGCGGCCACTGATCGCGAAGGGCAACGCGGTCACGCCGGAGAACGTGCCGCGCGCGCTCGCTCGGACGGAACGTGCGCTCGACGAGGCCGCGGCGCTGATCGGCCCGAGCGGGCAGATCGCGGGCGACGCGTTCTCCATCGCGGACCTCACGGTGGCGGCGCTGCTCGCGCCGCTCGTCTCGCTGGACCACGCGGACATGGCGCGACCGCTGCCCGTGCCCGCACGCATCGAGGCGATGAGCGCACGCTTCGCACACCACGACGCGATCGCGTGGGTGCGCGCGCAGTACGCAAAGCACCGGCCCGCCTCGTGCGCGCTTCCCGCGTGAGGCGCGCGCCCCGGCGCTCAAGGCCACGCGTAGCGGACGTCCGGCTCGCTCTCGGGCGGCGGGCTCACGCCGAAGGCCACCGCGCGGAATCCGCGCGCCTCGTAGAAAGCGCGGGCGCGCGCGTTCCGCACGTGGGTGAAGAGCGAGAGCCCGCCGGGATGGAGCCGCTTCGCGTGCGCCAGCAGCGCCGACCCGGCGCCGCGGCCCTGCTCCTCGGGGTCCACGAAGAGCTGGTCCACGTGATCGCCCTCCAGCGCCATGAGCGCCACGGGGCGGCCGCCGCGCGCGGCGACCCAGACCGCGCAGCGCACGCGGATCGTCCCCGCGAAGTACGCGAGATCGTCTTCCGGCGTGTGCGCCATCTCGGCGGCGAGCCAGGCGAGCGCGCGGCGCTTGCTGCGCGTCCAGAGCGCGACGACCTCGCCCAGTTCCTCCGCGCGCATCGGCCGGATCTCGAGGTCGCCCGCGGTCCCCATGGCGCGGGTGATAGCGTCGCGCGACGGAGGAAGCGCCATGTCGCAGCCCGAGATTCGCAGCGAGGCGGAGGATCTCGCCCTCGCCCACGAGATCGAGGAGCGCCTCACCGCGTTCAACTTTGGCGCCACAGGCGTGCGCGACGGCGAGTCGCTCTCCCTCGTCGTGCGCGATGCCGCGGGCCGCGCCACCGCCGCCGCGCTCGGCCACACCTGGGGAGGGACCTGCGAGCTGAAGAGCGTGTGGGTGGACGAGCCGCTGCGACGAACGGGCATCGGGCGCGCGCTGATCGAGCGCGCCATCGCCGAAGCCGAAGCGCGCGGCTGCACGCAGCTGCTGCTCGCAACGCACTCGTTCCAGGCGCCCGGCTTCTACGCGAAGCTCGGCTTCCGCGAGCTGTTCCGCCTCGCCGGCTACCCGCGCGACCACGCGGAGATCTGGATGCTGCGGGAGCTCGCGCCGCGGAGCTGAAGCCGCAGGCCGCGTCGTGCGACGACGGCTCGCGTCAGCCCTTCACCGCGCGCGAGGCGCCGAGCACCGCGAGGCCGAGGGCGACGAACACGCCGAGGATCGCGACGCTGAAGAGCCCGAACACGGCCCAGTTCGCGAGCGGCCCGCCGGGCGCGAGGCCACGCGCGCCCGAGAGCGCGCCGATCGTCGCGGCGACGACGTTGCCGTAGCCCGTCGCGACGGCACCGAGTCGGTACCAGCGCTCCTCGCCGCTCGAGAGCCGAAGGTGCGGTGCCGCGGCGCCGAGCAGGACGACGAGCATGCCGTTCAGCAAGCCTTCGAGGTGCGCGGTGCGCCAGGCGCGCTCCGCCTCCGCGCCCCACGCGCCCGTGATCGCGCTCGCGTAGCCGAAGCCGACGACCAGGCCGAGCAGCACGACGACCCCGCCGTGCATCACCAGGAACGAGGCCGTGCGATTCATGCGGGATCTCCTGCGCTCGCGCGGCGAGCGCTCACGTGGAGAGGCGCTGCGCCACCCAACGGTGGAATTGCCAGTTGCACTTCTCGAGGTGAGAGAGCCGGCCGCGCGCGGCGAGCGCGCTGCGCAGGCCCTCCTGCACGCTCGTGCAGGCGCGGATGTCCTCGCGGTGCACCGCGTCCACGAAGCCGCGGAGCGCCTCGCCGTCGGCGTCGCTGACGCCCGGCGGCACGCACACGTGCACGCGCAGCGTGAAGCGCTCCGGGCCGTGGGGGAGGATCTCGTACCACGCGATCGAGTCCGGGTTCGTCGCAAAGAGGTGCAGCGGGAAGGCGCAGCACACGAGGAAGTCGGCGCGCTGCGCGTCGCTGAGGCCCGGCGTCACCGGGAAGAACGCCGGCACCGGCGCGTCGACGCGCGTCGGGTTGTGCAGCAGCGCCCAGGGGCCGTCGCTGTCCTCGCCCCAGGTCACCGCGCCGGGGAATCCCGGCTCGAGCGTCTCGGGGTGGATGCTCGGCACGTGATAACTCTCCATGAAATTCTCGATCATCACCTTCCAGTTCCACGGCGAGTCGTACTCGAGCGGCGCGAGCGAGCGCATGCGCTCGGGCTGGTAGGGCGCGACGTGGCGATCGAGGCCCGCGAGCTGCGGCGCGAGCGGCGCCGCGTTCGCGTCGAAGCTCAGGTAGAGCCAGCCGCGCCAGCGCTCGACGCGCAGCTCCGGCAGCCGGCAGCCCGCGCGCTCGAAACCGGCCGCGCGCTCCATGTGCGGCGCACCGATCAGGTGGCCATCGAGCCCGAAGGTCCAGAGGTGGTAGCGGCACTGGAGCGAGCGCGCGTTGCCGCGCCCCTCGGCGACGCGATGCCAGCGGTGGCGGCACACGTTCGAGAGCACGCGGACGGCGCCGCCGAGATCGCGCACGGCGACGAGCGGCTCGCCGAAGCGCTCGAACGCGAAGTAGTCGCCGGGGTTCGGCAGCCAGTCCTCGCGCCCGAAGCAGATCCAGCTGCGCCGGAAGATCGCCTCGACCTCGCGCGCGTAGACGCCCGGGCTCACGTAACAAGCGGGATCGAGGGTCTCGGCGCGCTCCAGCGACTCGGCGGTGGACATGCGGAACTCCCGGGCGTGCGGGAGCATACGCAGGCCCGCGCACGCCGCGCATCCCGAGCGATTCGCCTACGCTCGGCACCCACGTCGGAGGCGACCCCGTGCTCACCATCACCCACATGCCCTTCAGCCGTTCGGCGCGCATCATCTTCGCCGCGGAAGAGCTCGGCGTCCCGTATCGCATCGATCTGCGCCGGCGCTCGGAGCTGAAGAAGCCCGACGTGCTCGCGATCAACCCGTTCGGCGGCGCGCCGGTGATCGTGGACGGCGAGCTGAAGCTGATGGAATCGATGGCGATCCTCGAGTACCTGGCCGAGCGCTACGACACGAGCCACCGGCTCGCCCCTCCGCCCGGCAGCCCCCTGCGCCCGAAGTTCCTCCAGTGGCTCCACTACGCCGAGGGCAGCCTCGCCGGCCCGGTGACGACCTTTCTGCGCGCGTCAGGGCGCTGGCCGTCGACGCCCGCCGACCCGAAGGTGCAGGCCGCCACGCGCCACTTCATCGACATCGGCGTCGGCTTCTTGGACGACAATCTCGCCGCACGGCCCTACATCGCGGGCGACCAGCTCACCATCGCCGACATCGGGATTCATTGGGTGCTCTTCATCGCCGGCAAGCTGCTCGGCTTGATCGACGAGGGCGAGATGCGGAACGTCGCCGCGTACATGGCGCGCATCGCAGAGCGCCCCGCGGCGAAGATCGCCTTCACGATGCCCGAGGGTTACGTCGGCGAGCCGCCTCTTTCCGTGCAGACGCCCGCGCGCGCGAAACGCCAGTAGCGGAGCGCGCGCAGCGCTCAGCGCCCGCGATACTTCGGCTCGCGCTTCTCCGCGCGCGCTGCCTTGAGCTCCGCGTAGTCCTGCGACGCGAACACCAGCGCCTGCGCCACCGACTCTTCCTGCATCGACTGCTGCACGAGAGGATTCGCGATGCGGCGCAGCGTGCGCAGGAACATCGCGACGGTGAACTCCGGCGCCTTCGCGATGGCGCGGGCCATCTCGAGCGCCGCGGCGTCGAGATCCGCGTCGGGCACGACGCGCGAGACGATCCCGTGGCGCAGCGCCTCCTGCGCGTCGAGCACGCGCCCCGTGAGCGCGAGATCCGCCACCAGGCCGGGTCCCGCGATCTGAAACAGGCGCGCGGTGCCGCCGGAGTCCGGCACGACGCCGTGCATGATCTCGGGCAGCCGCATGCGCGCACTCTCGGCGGCGATGCGCAAGTCGCACAGCAATGCGCGCTCGAAGCTGCCGCCGATCACGTGGCCCTTCAGCGCAGCGATCATCGGGACGGGCAGCGTGAAGAACGCCTGCGTGCCCTTGTGCCCGCGCTCGATGAACGCGAAGTCGCTGATGTCCTCCGTGCGCACGCCGAGCTGCGAGGTGTCGCGCCCCGACGAGAACGACGCGCCCTCGCCGCGCCAGATCACCGCGCGCAGGCCGGGCCGTGCGTGCAACTCCTGCAGGATCGCGAACAGGCGCTGATCCATCGCGTCGTTCGCGGCGTTGTGCTTCTCGGGACGGTCGTAGGAGACGATCGCGATCGGGCCGTCGTAGGAGAGGCGAACTGCGTCTGCGCCGTCGGGCATGTCGGGGGCTCCGGTTGCGTGGGAAGCGGTCTGAGTGGCGGGCGAAGAGAGCGAGGCGCGACGTTGCGCAGCGCTCAGCGCCCCTTGAACACCGGCGCCCGCTTCTCCGCGAAGGCCTTCACGGCCTCTTCGTAGTCCTCGGTGCCGGCGCCCTGCACCATGCGCTCGCTCTCGACGTCGAGCACGGACTCGAGCGTGTCGGTGAGCGCACGGTTCAGGTTGTCCTTCATGAAGCGCAGCGCGATCGGCGGGCCCGCGGCGATGCGCGCGGCGTAGGCGAGCGCCGCGGCGTCGAAGCCGGCGGCGGGCAGCACGCGGTTCGCGAGGCCGAGGCGCTCGCAGTCGGCGGCGGACAGGCGCTCGCCGAGGAACATCAGCTCGCGCGCGCGCGCGGGGCCGAGGAGGCGCGTCAGGAACCAGCTCGCGCCATAGTCGCCGGAGAGGCCGAGGCGCGCGTAGGCGGTGGTCGCGAACGCGGCGTCGGCCATCAGGCGCAGGTCGCAGGCGAGCGCGAGCGCGAAGCCCGCGCCGGCCGCGGGACCCGGCAGCGCGGCGACGGTGGGCTTCTCGAGGCGGTGTAGCGCGCGCGGGATCTCGTGCTCCCAGCGCAGCTGCCGTTTGCGGTCCTCGGGCGAGGGCGGCCGGCCCTCGCTGGCCATGCGCTTCGTGTCGCCCCCGGCGCAGAACGCGCCGCCGGCGCCAGTGAGCAGCACGCAGCCGACGTCGGCGCTCGCGCCGAGCTCCGGGATCACGCGGTGCAGCGCGCGCTTCATGTCCATCGTCAGCGCGTTCTTCGCGTCGGGGCGGTTCAGCGTGACGACGCCGACGCGCTGCTCGACGCGGCAGAGCACCTCGGGCGTGCCGGTCTCGAGGCTGCGGGCGTCGCTCACGGCGGTCTCCTTCGGAGCGCGCAGTCTACCCACGCGCGCCCGCCGGGTGCGCGCCCCGTGCGCGCTGCGCAATCCTGCGCCCTTCCCCGCAACCGGAGCACCCGATGGGCCTTCCCGAACCGCCGCCGCTCGGCGCGCACGCACTTCCCGCCGGCGCCTACGCCGGGCAGACCGTCGCCGTCACCGGCGGTGGCACGGGCCTCGGCAAGGCGATCGCGCTCGAATTCGCGCGGCTCGGCGCGAACGTCGCGATCCTGTCGCGCGGCGAGGAGCACCGCGCCGCGGGCGTCGCCGCGATCGAGGCGCTCGGCGCCAAGGCGATCGCCGTGGCGTGCGACATCCGCCAGCCCGACCAGGTGGCGACCGCCTTCGATCAGGTCGCCCTCGCGTTCTCCCATCCCACCGTGCTCGTGAACAACGCCGCGGGCAACTTCCCGGTGCCGGCGGAGGACCTCTCGCCGAACGGCTGGCGCACCGTCGTGGACATCGTGCTGAACGGCACCTTCTTCTGCTCGCGCGAGTTCGGGCGCCGGCACATCGCCGCGGGCACGAGCGGCGCGATCATCAACGTGGGCGCGTCGTACGCGTGGACGGGCGGCCCCGGCTTCGCGCACTCTGCCGCGGCGAAGGCCGGCGTGAAGAACATGACCGAGACCCTCGCCGTCGAGTGGGGCCCGTACGGCATCCGCGTGAACGGCCTCGTGCCCGGCCTGTTCCCGCACGAGGACGAAGTCGCCGCGATCAAGGCCACCCCCGGCCGCGGCGACCGCGCGAGCGAAGAGGCGAGCTGCCCGGCGCTGCGCACGGGCCGCCTGCGCGAGCTCGGCTGGGCCGCCACGTTCCTCGGCTCGCCCTACGCGAGCTACATCAGCGGCCACACGCTGGTGGTCGACGGCGCGAACTGGCAGCGCCGCGCGATGCGCCAACCCGACTTCGTGCCGATCCGCACGCAGATGGGCAAAGGCCCCTTCGAGCTGAAGTGACTTCCCGAATTGGGGTCTGACCCCGATTCGGGAAACCCCGATTCGGTAATAACGGGAGAAGCCGAGCATGGCGGCAGAGCAGATCATTCGGCTCGAGCGCGAGGGCCCGATCGCGACGATCGTGCTCGATCGGCCCGAGAAGCTGAACGCGTGGAGCTGGGAGAGCGCGCGGCAGCTTGCGGCGCGCGCCGACGAGCTGCGCTTCGACGCCGACGTGCGCGTCGTGATCGTGCGCGCCGAGGGGCGCGCGTTCTGCGCGGGCGTCGATCTCGGCATGCCCGAGGACCGCATCACCGGCCGCTCGCCCGCGGAGAAGGTGCGGAATTATTATGAGAAGTTCCGCTGGGTGCACGAGCGCTTCCACGTCTTCGCGAACCTGCCCCAGCCCGTGCTGATGGCCGTGCATGGCTACTGCCTCGGCGCGGGACTCGAGGTGGCGATGATGGGCGACATCCGCATCGCCTCCGACGACGCCATGTTCGCGCTGCCCGAGCCGCGCGTCGGCGTCGGCATCGACGCCGGCGGCGACATGCGCCTCGTCACCGAGCTCGGTGCGGGCTGGACGCGCCTGCTCGCCTTCACCGGCCGCCGCATCGACGCGCAGACCGCCCTGCGCATCGGCATCGTGCAGGAAGTGGTGCCGCGCGATCAGCTGCTCGCGCACGTGCGCGCGCTCGCCGCCGAGATCGCCGAGAACGCGCCGCTCGCGGTGCAGACCATCAAGCGCACCATCAACCACTGGGCCGAGCGCGGCCTCGCCGACGCCATGCGCTTCGAGGCCGCAGCCGCGAGCGTGAACTTCGTGAGCGACGATATGCAGCTCGGCTACAAGGCGATGGCGAGCAAGGACAAGGCGAAGTTCGAGGGGAAGTGAGCGCGAGCCGGAGGGGCGAGATGCTGCGCTACCAGGATCCGGACTCGACCCTCACTCTCGCCGAGGCGTTGCGCGAGTACTACGGGAGCCGCAGCGACCTCGCCGGCGGCCGCGGCGCTTCGCCGGCAGCGCAGGAGTTCTTCCGCTGCCACGACACCGCGCACGTCGTATTCGCGTGCGACACGAGCCTCCCGCAGGAGGGCCTCGTGAAACTGTGGAGCTTCTTCGCCACCGACGTCGGCTTCGGCGTGCTGCGCGACTACGCGCTGCCGGAGTCCCGCGAGATCTACACGACGCTCACGCTGCGCGACGAGCTGCGCGCGGCCCGGACGACACTCGCGGCACTTCCCCGCATCTGGTGGCGCGCGCGGCGCATGACGAGGCCATGGCCGTGGCGCGAGTTCGCGCCCTACCTCGACCGCCCGTTGCGGGAGATTCGCCGAGAGTTCGGAATTCGCGTGCTGTGAATGCTCGTCGGCGCCCATGAAGTGCAGCGAGGCCGCAGTGGCCTCGCAGCCGAGGACTCCGGAGACGTGTAAGGGAGGTCCTCGTCGATTCCCGATCTACCGAGCGAACACGCGAGCGAACGGAGTGAAGTTGTCGGGGCCGTACCCGGCCGCGAAGATCGCGAAGGCCACCCTGGAGAAGTCGCCCTTTCGGGCCATCAGCTCGTCGCGGTAGATGGCCGCGACTTCGGACGCGGGATTCTCGAACGCCCCGCAACCGAATGCGCTCAGGACCGCGTGGCGCACGCCGCGGGCGCGCAGGGTGTCGAGTTGGGCGGCAATTCGACCGCGTGCGTCCGCCGCATCGAACGGGGAGCCGTCACGAAGATCCTGGGCCGCCGCACGGAGCTCATGGAAGGGAAAGACCTGGTCGTCGGGCAGCCACGGGTAGCCGAGGTCCGCGCGCCTCCGATCCTCCGCGCCGCGAATGCAGACACGCGGCCGATCGACGTCGAGGTAGACGGCTCCATTGCGAGCGTTGAGAAGCTCCGTCATCTCCGGCCGATAGCGATCGCGTCCCACGTCGTACGCCGTGCGGTCGATCCGGAAGTGGCAGTCGGTCCGCCGGAACATGTTCTCTTCCTGAGCGATCGCGCCCTCGACGTAGGCACCGCCGGGTGTGTAGGCGTTGGCCATGTTGAGGACCGCGAAGCAGGCGCCCAGCTCGCGAGTCAGCGCGCCTGCAACGTCGCCCCAGTCGCCTTGCAGCACCTCGATTCGGAATTCCGACTCACCGAGCACGCTCGAAGCCCGCCAGCGCGCGAGGTTCTCGGCGGCGAGACGGTGGTACCGGTCGGGAGGCCGCGCACGCTCGAAAGCCTCGATCGTCTCGCGGAGCACCGCCCGGCGGCGTCCGGCCTCGGCTCCGCCGAACCCTCGCCGCTCTGCTTCTGCGTCCGAGCACAAAGGTCTTCCGACCATGGTCCGAGCCAGGATGCCACGATCGGAAGCGGGCATGCGACGACCGCGCCGGACTCCGGCCCCGGCCGACCGCATTCGCAGCTCGAGCGGAGGAGGCCGCCGCAGATCTCAGGCACCGGACCCGAACGCTTCGTGAAAGCGGATTGGGCCATCGGGGAGTTGCCCGCGGAGCAACTTGACCATGAAGAACTCCGATGGCTCGCCAGCGGGTGCGCTCTGTGGCGAGAGCGCGAAGCCGAACCGACGGTAGTAGGAGGGATTGCCCGTCAGGATGCAGCCCCTCGCCTCGAGCTCGGAGATCGCCTCGAGTCCCGCGTGAACCAGCGCGGAGCCGATGCCCCCGCGTTGGTGCGTGGGCAGGACGGCCAGTGGGCCCAGCGCATACCAACCGGCCGTTCCATCCGATGTGTTTGCCGGCGAAAACGCGACCTGACCGACGATCGTGCCCTCGCACTCGGCGACCAACGACACGGACAGCGCGCCTCGTGCCCGAAGCGCCTCGACGAGCTCCGCCTCGTCTCCGGCGGCGAACGGCATGCCCAAGAACGCCGTGCGCACGACCCGCCCGATCGCCGCGGCGTCGTCGGATCGCTCGGAGCGAATCGAAACCGTTGATCTCATCGCGGCAGACCGATTGGCCTCTGGTCCTTCGGACGCTGGCGGAACACGCGCAGAGGATTCTGGATGAGCGCGTCGAGATGCTGACGCGCCTCGCCCAGCTCATCAACGCGAGTGCCAGTTCGATCGACGTTGTGTGGGCGATCGCGAAGCGCTCGGACCGGGAAAGCCGCCGCGCAGCTGAGCCCGGGTCGTCGGCTTCATTCTCTCGCGACCCGGAATCCTGAAGCGCGCGCGCGGCGACGGCGGGCGTAGCGGATTGTCAGGCGGCGTCTTCTTCGATGAGCTGAAGGAAGGATCGTGCCAGGGGAGCCGACACCTTCGGTTCGCTACGGAGAAGCACGCTCTCGTGGTCGATGCGGACCACCGGGTACTCGCGGCCTCGGTTGACCAGAAAGCAGATCGGGTCGTAGGACCCGTCGGCCGAGCGGGCGAACGGAAGAAGGCCACGCGAGAGGAGGACCGCGCTCAAACCGGGATCGGCGAGCGCAGCGTTCCGGAGGTCGAGCGCGACGCCTTCAGAGGTATTGGCGTAGAGCATGACCGAACCGACCTCGAGGGGCGGGAAGCAGTAGCGCCGGACGAGAGATTCGAAAGAACGAGGCAATCGACTCGGAAGCCGAGCCTCGAACGTCGAGACCCACGGCGTCGAGGCGCAGCTATGGACACGCCACTCGAAGTAGCCGGGTTCTACCTCGCGAAGGCGAAGACTGGGCGGGACCTCTGCTGCGCTCATGGGCTCGTGACGCCGGCCGTTGACGCGCGCCACGAAGCGATCGATGACGGAGTCGAGTTTCAAGCTCTTGGCGCCGCCTGAGGCTTACCGGGCTGCGGGTTCTGCGAGACCCAGGACTTCCCGGAGCGTTCGCGATCGTGATACGACTACGCGTAGTGAATCGGATTCGAATGGAACTGCGAGGTCGAGCGACTCGGTGTGGCTCACGCGCATGGCTGCAGTACCGAGGCCGGTGACGACGAGAACGTTCCCGTGCGCGAGCGGCGCGTCGTAGTCCAGGACCTTGACGCGGCCAGCCGCAAGCTCGATCCGTAGGGGGACGCCCTTGACGACGAACTGCGAGTACCCCGGATCCGACGCGCTCCACGTCCACTCGGTCTTCTCCCGGACCCAGCCGGGATCGCCGACGAGAAACACGAGGAGCGCCATCTCGTACGTGTCGCGCGAGGGGTCGACCGATCGAACGAACCACGACGAGGCGAGCGTGTCGGAAAGCGGCCGCGCTCCAACGCCCGCGATCTCCGGTTGCTCCGCGGATGCGATTGCGGCCGCGAGCAGAAGAATTGCACAGGCAAAGGACTTCATCTCTTACCGCCGCCGAACGGATCGGCAATCAACCGCCGACCGCCCGTGAGCCTAACACGCGTGCTCCAGAGGCCAGCAATGACCCCCGGACCGCCTTCGCGGCAGCGCAGGGTCATGGCCGATCTGCGACCACGGCGAGGTGGAAGACGAGCGCGAACGTGGGAACCACACCGAGGCACCAGCAAACGGAAAGAACTCGGAGGCGACGAAGGAGCCTCACTGCTTCGGGATCGGAGGCGATCCAGAGGGGCCTCGCGAACAGCCAAGTGAGGATGTCCTTGGACTTCCGTAAACCGTCAACCCGCCCTTCACCGTCGAACGTCACAGGAAGGGGAAGAACAGGAGCAGCGCGACAACCGCCAGGACCAAGAACTTGGCGAGAAGCTGCTTCAGTGACCGGCGCCAGGCGGTCTTGTCCTGATCCGGGTTCGACCACCCTCCGGGGTAATCGTCGTCGATGGTGATGAGGTGCCCGAGCGCCGCCCACGCTGCCAACAGCAACGCTGGAGACCCAAGCCAGATCGCACTGGTCGGGCTTGCGCCGAGAAGTCGTGCGACGAACGCGGCGAGCGAGAATGTGAGCACGGTAAGCGACCACGCGGGGTTGTCGCGTAGGAATTCCTTGATCATCGACTGACGCACTTGTCATTGACTGACGGATTGGCGCTCAGCTGTCGGGCGCCGCGCGCCCTGACGCCACGACCGGAGGCCGGGCACGTCACGATCTCGGACCGCGCGGCAGCCGGCTCCAAGCCGTTGGACGCTGACCGGCGGCGCCACGTCAGCTGCAGCAACTTGTTAAACCGCGTCCTTCGGGTCAGGCAAGCCCAGGTGCGCGAGAATCGGTGAGGCAAGCGCGATCTCGATCCGCCCGAAGCCAAGAGCGGAGGCGAGGCGAGAAGCCAGACCCGACTGTTGGGGACCGGCGGGCGCGAGGAGCGCTTGCCCGAAAAGCTTGGGCGGCCAAAGGACTCGACTCCGGAACTCGGTCGAGTTGGACAGGCCCGGCTGCACCACCAAGCCCAAGCACTCCGCGAGCGAAGCAAGGCAAGCGTCGCGACCGACTGCGTAGAACGAAGCCTGGAAGCACTCGCCCGCCTCTGAGACGAAGACGAGGAAATAGTCGTCGCCGAGGGAGCCATCCGTGAACTCTCCGACGACGGCGATCTGGTCGCTTGGCAAACGCCACACGGCCTGACCAGACCGGGTGTACTCGAGCACACCAGCCGAGTGGGTGAGCGTTCCGGAGTATTGGTCCTGGCCGGCTTCGACAGAGCCCATGATCTTCCGCGGTCTAGCGTATAGGGAATAGGCTGCCGGCCGCCCGTGAGCCTAACCCGCGTGCTCCGGAGGCCGGGCGCGCGACGGGCCGGCCAACGGTCCTGAATGGTGGACGCCTCTGAGCGGGCGCCGACCAGTTTCATTGCCTTGCTAGACAGCGTCCAGATCTGGAAACGCTCTGGGGGAGAGACGCGTCCGCTCGATGACGCTGTGTGCGGCGCGGGGCGACGCCGATCGAAGCTCGGCGAGGTCTGCTTGCTGGTGACGAAGCTCTAGTTGAACACCTGGATGATGGAGGACGCGTTCCTCGGAGTCTGGGTGCCGAAGTCGATCCCTAGGTGGTCGCTCACCTGGCGGTCGCGCACCTCGTAAGCGCGGCGCGCAGCACACGCAGCTTCTCGCGGATCGCCGGTCGCAGGGCAACGGGCCGCGTACAGAATGGTGGCCACCGCATCGTCGTCGGGGTCCAGAGTGTCTTCGCAAGCCTTGACCGCGTCCGGAATCTCCGCGGTGCCTCCCTGGACATGGCCGCATGAGCGGATCACTTGCTCCACCGCGTCGAGAAGCAGGTTGGGGCACGACTGTCTCACCGGGTAGCCGTAGTAGGCGAGAGTTCGTTGAGCACAACCCAGTGCAAATGCGACCTTCCTTTCTGTCGGAAGCGATCGAAGCTGCGAGACGAGGTCTTCTTCCGAATACGTCAGCACTGCAGCACCTGACCCCGCATAGCGTTTTGCGGCTCACCTGCCGCCGCGCGCGTACCACCTTGGCATCGACCGGACGCCGGCGGCGGTCCTACCCCGGGCCCGACGGCGGCCGGTCAGGGCCGCCGCACGCCACCGGCCGCGGCCGTCAGCTGCAGTCGATTGTTACGCGGAACCCCGCTTGCCGCCGAGAGCGCGCGCCCATTGGATGAGGGCAACGACGTTCGTGCCCCACAGCACCAATGCGGCGCCTGCGATGGCCCTTATGAACGCGGCAGCGTTGCCGGGCCGCTCCAGCGGTGGGGCCCCGAAGTCGCTGACAGCGCAGCGGAGATACAGCGACGCCACAGCGGACCCAACGACGGTGGCAACGCCGGAAATGAGGAAGTAGAGGCCCAGCAGCGGCACGCCGGTGCGGAGAAGGTCGTCGCGCCCAACCTCGGACAGGCGCGACACGGTGCCGGGCACGTTGACCAGCGCCGCCCAACCTCCTGAAAGGAAGAGCAGGCTGAGGATGAAGATGCTGTACCCGATGGGTACAAAGAGGAAAGCAGCTTCGGCGTCAGCCTCTGATTGAAAGCTCGCTCCGATTGTGAGTGTAGCCGTAATAAGCGAGCTGAGCTGGCTTAAGCCGTAGAGGAAGATCCCGATTTGAGCGAGCCGTCGCGCGTCAATCATGGGTCTTGGTGCCGCCTAGCGGTTTGGCGCTCAGCTGCCTGGCGCCGCGAACCATGATGCCACGACCGGAGGCCGGGCGCGCGGCGGCCTCGGACCGCCCGGCCGACGGCCCCGCGCAATGCACACCTCGGAGCGGCGGCCGGTCAGCTTCATTGCCTGGTTGGGCGGCGGACTCCGGGGGGGCTGTGAGATCTGCAGGTGGCCTATTGCCAACCGAACGTGTTCTTGACTCGGCGTGAGCGGTACATGTACGGGACCCAAATCGCCGTCGCGAGCATGCTTCGAAGAAGATCCTGGCTGGCAACAGAATCCTGCGTACCGGCGACGGCGGGGATTAGATCGAGAGCGAAGAAGTCGGCAGCGATGAAACCCAGATTGCTCAGGTAGTACCAGACCATCGCACGCGGGAAGAGCGGCGAGCGACGCGCGAAGAGGACGAGCGCGGCAATGGATGCAGCGACAAACACAACGCTGCCGACGAGTTCGAAGACGATCAGCGGCGCCCAGAGTGGGTGAAACGAGGCGCTAGCAGGATCGGTAAGGATCTCCCAAGCGCCGTTCGTGAAGACAGGAAGGATATCTTGCGCGAGCTGAAAGAGAATTCGGAACGGGGCGAGGACCAGGCCTATCGCAACAAGGACGAGCCAACCACCCACGCCCGTCGGTTGCTGCCCCGCCACCTCTTCCTCCGCCGCCCAACGGATCGGCAATAAGCTGCCGGCCGCCGTGAACCTACCACGCGTGCTCCGGAGGCCGGCCGCGCGACAACCCCGGACCGGCCGGCCGACGGCTCCGCACGATGCGCAACTCGGTGCGGCGGCCGGTCAGCTTCATTGCCTTGTTAGGCAGCGCTGCCGTCCCACCGCTTGAGGACGGAGCGCTCCGACAGAGGCGATGGCCAGAACTGCACCAGATACCAGTCGCTGGCGTCACCGGTCGAGCCGGCGGACGCCGCCAGGTTCGCGTGGCAGCAGCGCACGCGATAGTGGCCAGACTCCACCCGGAAGAACAAACCGCTTGATGAGAGGCACCCCGACACGAGGATGTATTCGGTGCGGATGCTCAGCCCGGCCTCTGTGACGTGGTCCCATTGCGACAAGACAAGAGGTGGCTTTCTTGCGTGTTCCTCCACCCGAACCGCGACGAAATCAAAGGAACCGGTGCCTACGCCCAGAATTCCGTTCCCGACGGCGAGGCGATCGTCGCAGGCCGCTTGTGTCCAGAAGTCGTCGTCGGCCGATGAGCTAACTGGTTCGCTGTCCTGGACATAGAACTGTCCGTGGGACGCATACAGCTTGATTTCTTCGGCGACCATCGCGTCCCCAAGCTGCCTAACGGATCGGCGCTCAGCTGCGAGCCACAGCGCCTCCGCGGCTCGACCGAAGCGCCTATGTTTTCCGCCAGACGGTACCATGGAGCGATCGAAGCACGCTGTGGCTCGTCAGCTGCAGCGCCTTGTTAGGCGGCGGGCTCGCGCCCCAAGATCCCGACGAGCGTCTCGAAGTCCGGTGCTACCGGGAGAGCGTGTTCGAGTGCCATACCAATGCAGGGGATGGTTACGATCGGATGCGGCGGCCCCTCGCGAATGTCGAACGCGAGAAGCTCACCGCCACCGCTCGTGCCAATCGCGAAGAGACCGGGCGCGTATCGAGAAACCTCATACTCTTCGTGAGCGCGGCGGACTTCGTTCGCAGGCCAGAGGCAAAGACAATACGGTTGTACCGGAAGGGATCCTTCTCCGCCGTTGGAGGCGCGAAGGAGTTCGACGTAAGCCGCGGGCAGTTTGAACGAGACCGCTTCGGTGAGCTCCCGAAGCTCACCCTCGCTCGCGGGAGGCGCGGCCACCCAGACGCCAGGGTTCCGGGCCAACTCTTCTGCGATAGCCATGCGCTTCGCCGCCTAACTAGTATTAGGCAGCGCGCTACACCGCCCCGCGAAGCAGCTTGAGAGACTGGTATTGAGTGAACCAGGTGGCGTAGCGCTCGGATGCGGCGCTCGGCCTCGGGCGAACGCGGCGCTCCACATGGTGCCCAATCTCGTGCAGCAGGACGTCGTAGAGATAAAAGAGGTGGAGGCTCGCCGGGGTGAAGCGCAGAGCCCACTCCCCGTGCTCCTGCGTGAACGCGGCCCCAAATCGCGTGTACTCGCGGACAATGCTCGGCTTCGGAGGTTGATCCCAGCGCTGAACGACGAGTCCCTCGGAGAGTGGGTGAAGATAAACCCGAGAGTTGCGATAGAGGCCATATTGGAACTGCCGCGAACGACGCTGCTTTGCAGTGCCGCCGAGGAGAAACACCGCTGCTAGGTCCTCCAAATGTTCCGCAGGTACCTCGGAGAGGGTCTCGCGGACGTCGGCGGCCGAGAAGGGTCGGACGAAGCCAGCCTGAAGCGGTGACTCGAAGATGGGTAGGCCCCGATCCGAACCGAGATCCAGAAAGGCGGCGGGCCTGAGTTGGTCGGACGCGCGGCGAGCCTCCGTGCCAAACGGATCGAAGGGCGACCAGTTCGTGAACTTCGCCTCCGAGTAGAGCCCCGACCGGGGACCGCTGCCGCGTTTCGGCCCACTCATTCTTCGCTCGCTGCCTAACGGATCGGCGCTCAGCTGCCGCCGCCGTGGCGGATCGGAGCGCCGATTTTCGACGCCAGACTCTACCGCGGACGATCGGAGCGCGGCCCTTGACGGTCAGCTGCAGCGCCGTGTTAGGCCTCATGGCGCAGGGCGCCTGATCACCTCGTTCTCGCCAGGTTCCCAAGCTCCAACATGCTCCCGAATGGAGGTCAGAACCGACCGAAACGTTTGCTCCATCTCGTCGTCGTAGGTTGGCGAGTTCCGCGCGAGATGCGGCCAAGCGAGCCTTACGGTTACGGAGAGGCTCTTCAACTCTCGCTTCGCATCCAGAATGGTGTATTCGGTCTCGGCCTGGCGCGCCCGCTGTCGGTAGACAGTCCACTCTTCAAAGGTCTCGACTGCGGGCGCAGAGTCGCCGATCTGCTTACCAACTACTCGAAACTTATCTCGCGCCGCATCCATCCTGAGGTCAAAGAATCGAATCGCGAGATTTGTGGAGTCTGGCGTCCGCTCGTCGGCCACGTTGGGTAGCTGAAGGACCGCGGACATGATCGGCGGCTTCGTTGCCATCGATAAGACGGGCCAATGATCCGCGACCGTGAAGGCGACAAAGCCTCCGGACGTGACCATCTTGAACTCTACGTCCGCTCGGGCGCTGGCGCACCAGGTTGCGACCAAGACGAGGAAGGCTGCTCGCTTCAGCATGGACCCATGAGGCCTAACAGGCTGCTGACAAAGTCTCCCTAATCATCCATCTCGCGACCGGGT
>CAZCTH010000064.1:0-29606 GCA_964501435.1 uncultured Spirochaetales bacterium
ACGCGCATCTGACGGACGACGACCTGAGCGCGCTGGTCGCGTACTTCGCCCACATGCGTTCCCACAAGCACGACCCGGGTGCGCCGTCCGGTCATTAGGGACGTGCCGCACCCCAGCGCAGGAGACGACCGATGATCGACCTCTACACCGCGTCGACGCCGAACGGCTGGAAGGTCTCCATCACGCTCGAGGAGCTCGGCATCCCCTATGCGGTGGTGCCGATCGATCTCGGCAAGAACGTCCAGAAGGAGCCTTGGTTCCTCGAGATCAACCCGAACGGGCGCATCCCCGCGATCGTGGACCGCGCGAACGGCGACTTCGCCGTGTTCGAGAGCGGGGCGATCATGCTCTACCTGTGCGATCGGGACGGCAGCGGGAAGCTGCTGCCGCGCGACGCGAAGGGCCGCTCGCGGGTCGAGCAGTGGCTGATGTTCCAGATGGGCGGCGTCGGCCCGATGCAGGGCCAGGCGAACGTGTTCTTCCGGTACTTCCCGGAGAAGCTGCCCGCGGTGATCGCTCGCTACCAGAACGAGGCGCGCCGGCTCTACACGGTGCTGAATGCCCAGCTCGCGAAGACGCCGTACCTGGCCGGCGACTATTCGCTCGCCGACATCGCGAACTATTCGTGGGTGCGCATCCACGAATGGGCGGGCCTCTCGATCGAGGGCCTCGACGCCTTGAAGCGCTGGATGGACGACCTCGCGGCGCGACCCGCGGTTCGCCGCGGCGTCGCCGTCCCCGCCCCGCTCGAGCTGCCGACGGGCGGGGCCACTCCGGAGAAGCTCGCGGAGACGGCGCGCAACATCCTCCAGCGCTGAGCGCTCGGTCGCGCGCTAGGCGCGCCGCGCCCTCACGAGCTCGAGCAGCTGGTCCTCCCAGCTCCAGTCGAACTTCAGCGTCTCGTGGAGGCGCTGCTGCCGGAACCACGCGTAGGTGTGCTCGACCGCAGCGGGGAAGGTGTACTCGGGCCGCCAGCCGACGTCGTCGCGCAGCCGGTCCACGCCGAACACGACGTTGCGATTCCAGTGATGGATGTGCGGCGCGATGCGCTGCACGAGCATCGTGAGCTGGAAGCGCTGGTTGATCAGCGCGTCGGTCGGCGTGGTGCTGCGGATGTCCACCTTCACCGTCGACTGCCCGCGCGCGAGCGAGGCGCGTCCCGCGTACAGGTCGTCCATCAAGGCGGCGGGCACGTAGACCTTGTTCGGCGTCACGCCCACCACGGCCGCGAACGTGTCCACGTATCCGTTCGCCGTGAAGGCATCCGCGCCCGTCAGGTTGTAGCGGCGGCCGAAGGTCGCCGGCTTGCCGCCGAGCATGCGCAGCGCGCGCGCTTGATCCTCGACGTGGCCGATCTGCGCGAGGGTGGTGCCGTCGCCGGGGATCAGGATCGGCCGGCCCTGGAGGAGGCGCGCGAACATGCGCTGCTCGCGGTCGGGGAGGATGTTGTTGGGGCCGAACACCATCGAGAGCGCCACCGTGGTGGCGGGAAAGCCGCGTTCGCGCAGCTCGCTGACGAGGATGTCCTCGCACTCGATCTTCCAGCGCCCGTACTCGTTCTGCTGCGGCGAGCGGTCCACGGGGAAGTCCTCGTGGATGGGGATGCGCTCGGACGCGGCGTAGACGACCGTCGAGCTGACGAACACGTAGTGGCCGACGCGCCCGCGCAGTAGCTCCGCCATGAGCTTCACGTCGTCGGGGCGGTAGGCGTTCACGTCGTAGACGACGTCCCAGGCGTCGCGGCCGAGGGCGCTCGCGAGTGCTGCGGTGTCGGTGCGGTCCGCCGTGCGGCGCTGCACGCCGAGCGGCAGCTCGACGGGGGTCTTGCCGCGGTTCACGATCGTGACGTCGTGGCCGGTGCGCGCGAGCTCGCGCACCAGCGCGAGGCCGTTGAACTGCGTTCCGCCCATCACGAGACACTTCATCGCGCGCTCCTCGGTACGTGGGCCGCGAGCGTGCCACCGCTGCGGCGCGGGGCCCCGGGCGGTGGCCTCCGGCTGCTTCGCCTCGCTCCGCTCAGCTCGTTCGCTTCGGCAGGTGCGTGATCTTGCTCCCGAGCAGCCCGGGCTCGTACTCGATGAACTCGACGAGCAGTCCGTCGGGGTCGCGGCACAGCATCACGCCCACGATTCCGCTGTTCGGATCCATGACCCGCGGCGGCGTGATGAATTCGATGCCCTTCGCCTTCAGGTCCTCGTAGGCCGCGTGCACGTTGCGCGTGCGCAGCGCGATGATGCGCGGGACGCGCTCGCTCCACGGCTTGTTCGGCGCCGGGTCGTACGCCGGCTCGAGCCACTCGATGAGGTCGAGCCGCGTGTGCAGCGGGCCGGCGTCGATCGCGAGCAGCGCGCCGCGGCCCTGCGCCTTGGTCATGCCGAAGTTGCCCGCCACGTAGTCGGGCCAGATCACGTCGCGATTGTCCCGCAACAACTGGAAGCCGACCTTCTGATAGAAGTCGAGCGAGCGCTCGAAGTTGGTCGCGTTGACCGTGAAGTGGAAGATCGACTCGATCCCCCAGCTCTTCGGGTCGCTGCCTGCCTTCGGCTTGGTGCGCGTGCGTCGCGTGGACGTGCTTGCTCGCTGCGACGGGCGTTTGGTGGAGCCGCGCTTCGCAGCGGACTTCGCGCGGGCGCTCTTCGACGGTTTCGCGGACTTCTTCTTCGCCATGGCTCGTGCCTCCGGGTCGCAGCATCATGCCGCAACTCGGGAGGGGACAGCGATGCCGAAGACGGTCAGCGAGCAGCGGATGCGGGAGATCTTCGAGTCGGTGAAGAGCTGGGGGCGGTGGGGAAAGGAAGACCAGGCCGGCGCGCTGAACCTGATCACCCCCGAGAAGCGCCGCGCCGCGGCGCAGCTCGTGCGGACCGGGGAGGTCGTGAGTCTCGCCCGCGAGCTGCCGGTGACGCCGTCCGCGGAGAATCCCACTCCGGCCCTGCACATGATGGTGGTGGCGGGCGACGCCTGCGGGCCCGAGGCGCACGGCGTCGAGGGCCTCGAGACGATGATGGACTTCGTGGGCGTCTCGTTCCACGGCATGGCGGTTTCGCACATCGACGCGCTCTGCCACGTCGCGGTGAACGGGCAGATGTACAACGGCTTCCCGGTGAGCGACGTGAAGTCGATCGGCGCGCTGCGCAACAGCATCCACGTGGCGAAGGAAGGCATCGTCTCGCGAGGCGTGCTGCTCGACATCCCGCGCCTGCGCGGCGTGCCCTGGCTCGAGCTGGGCGACACGATCGCGCCCGAGGAGCTGGTCGCCGCGGAAGCGGCGCAGGGCGTGCGCGTCGAGCGCGGGGACATCCTGCTCGTCGCGACCGGCCGCGACGCGCGCAAGGAGAAGCACGGGCCGTGGAGCGCCCAGCACGACGGCGTCGCCGGCCTGCACGCGGAGTGCATCCCGTGGCTGCGCGAGCGCGACATCGCGGTGCTCGGCTGCGACGGCATCTCCGACGCCCTGCCGGGGCTCGGGATCCCGAGCTGGCCGATTCCCGTGCACCAGTGCACGCTCGTCGCGATGGGCGTCCACCTGCTCGACAACCTGCGCCTCGACCGCCTGATGGCGACGTGCGCGCGGGAGAAGCGCTGGGAATTCCTCACCACCGTCGCGCCGCTGCGCGTCGAGCGCGGCACGGGCAGCCCGGTGAACCCCGTGGCGATGTTCTGATCGCGGACCCACGCGCACTCGCACGAAACGCCGTGAGCGGGGTGCAACCCGTGGGTCCGGCACGCGCGCGGCCTACAGCGCGTTGAAGCCCGGGATGAAGCGGCCCGCGCTCGCGCCGCCGTCGACGGGGAGGTCGATGCCCGTCACGTGGAGCGCGGCGTCCGACGCGAGGTAGACGCACGCCTGCGCGATCGCGTCGAGCGGCGCCTCGCCGGGGATGCCGCGGTTCTCGGTGTACGCGCGCGTCTCGTCGCGCAGCCCCGCGAGCTGATTCCCCCACGGCCCATACATCTCCGGGTTGCCGCCGGCGGGGCACACGCAGTTCACGCGGATGCCCGAGCGCCCGAGCTCCATCGCGGCGCTCTTCGTGAGCCCGCGCAGGCCCCACTTCGAGGCGGCATACGCGGTGACGCCGTTCATGCCGAGCATCCCGTCGATCGAGCCCACGTTGACGATCGCCCCGCGTCGCTGCGCCTTCATCGCCGGGAGCACCGCCTGCATGCCGAGGTACGGCCCCGCGAGGTTCACCGCGAGGATGCGCTGCAGGGTCTCCTCGGGCGTGTGCTCGAGGGTGCCGAGATGCAGCACCGCAGCGTTGTTCACGAGCGCGTCGACGCGCCCGTGGGCGGCGAGGGCGGCCGCCACGACCTCGGCCCACTGCGCGCGGGAGGAGACGTCGTGCTCCACGTAGCGCGCGCGCTCCCCGAGCTCCGCCGCGAGCGCGCGGCCCTGCGCGTGGCGCACGTCGCCGAGCACCACGCGCGCGCCCTCCGCGACGAAACGCCGCGCGATCGCCGCACCGGCTCCACGCGCGGCGCCGGTGATGATCGCCACCTGGTTTGCGAGCGCTTCCGCCATTTCGCCTCCGCGCGCGAGTGTGCATCATCCCCCGCGCGAGCGAGCCACGGCGCAGGGAGGCGGCGGAGCATGACGCAGGCGGCAGGCGGTTCCTCCGGCGCGGGCTCGCCCGGCTTCTTCGCGCGTCTTGCGCAGCACCGCCTCGTCGCGGCGCTCGGGGGCGCGTTGCTCGGCGGCGTGGTCGGCATGGGCGTCACGTGGGCGTGGGACACCGCGACCGGCGCGACCAGCCTCGAGGACGTGATCGCTCAGCAAAAGCAGAGCTTCGCGTCGATCGAGGCCTCGCTCGCGCAGCTCCAGGGCAGCACGTCGCCCGAGCTCCTCACCGCGATCGCGAGCGACCTGCGGCGCGAAATGGGCACGCAGCAGCGCATCGCCGCGCGGCTGCAAAGCGAGCTGGCGAGCTCCGCGCGCGAGCTGGGCGCGCTGCGCAAGCAGCTGCTGGCCTCCCAGGACGGCTACCCCGGCGGCGCCGAGTTCTGGCTCGGCGCCGGCGACTCGATCCGCCTCGCCGGCGGCGAGAACGCCTTCGCGGTCGGGCAGGCCTGGTCGATCTACGCCGACGTCACGCTCGACGGCGCCAACCAGCGCATCCAAGTGGGCGCACAGCTGCCGTTCTCGGCGGATGGGCGCGAGTGCAAGGTGATCTTCCGTCAAGCGGCGCGCGCCGAGGATCAGCGCGCGGGCTTCGACGTCGCCTGTCCCCCTGCGGTCGCGGCCGCGAGCTGAGCGGGAGTACGCCATGGACGTTTTCGAAGCGCTCGAGACCTGCCGTGCGATCCGGTACCTGAAGCCCGACCCGGTGCCGCGCGAGCTGATCGAAAAGGTGATCTACGGCGCGACGCGCGCTTCGAGCCCCGGCAACTCGCAGGGCTGGGATTTCGTGGTGGTCACCGACCGCGCCACGAAGGCGAAGCTCGGCCCCGTGCTGCGCGAGCGCATGCTCCCGATGGTGCGCAGCATGCCGAGCGCGCCGGGCGTGGTCGGGCGCATGCTCGGCGGCGCGCAGCACCTCCTGAACGGCTTCGAGGACGTGCCGGTGTGGATCTTCGTGTGCGGGCGCAAGGTGTATCCGCCCGGCGCGGGCACCGAGCAGATGGTTCACGCAGCGCTCTATCCCGCGGCGCAGAACCTGATCGTCGCGGCGCGCGCCGTCGGCCTCGGCACGACGTTCACCACGTTCCAGCTCGCCGCGGAGGCGGAGATGCGCGCCGCGCTCGGCCTGCCCGCAGACGCGCTGATCGGGGTGTGCATCGCCCTCGGCTACCCGGATCGCCCGTTCGGCCCGGTGGCGCGCAAGCCGGTCAGCGAGGTCGTCCACTGGGAGAAGTGGTGAGCGGCGCCCCGCCGCTCGCGGGAGTCCGCGTCGTCGACCTGACGCGTTACCTCGCGGGTCCGTTCTGCACGCAGTTGCTCGGCGACTACGGCGCGGACGTGATTCGCGTCGAGTCGCCGCGCGGGCGCGAGTTCCGCGCCGCAGGCCAGACGCGGGACGCCTACTTCTTCCTCTCCGCGAACCGCAACAAGCGCGCGCTCGCGCTCGACTTCGCGAAGCCGGAGGGGCGCGAGGTGCTCGCGCGGCTGATCGCCGGCGCCGACGTGCTGGTCGAGAACTACCGCCCGGGCGTGCTCGCCGCGCTCGGCTTCCCGCCGGCCGAGCTGCTCGAGCGCCACCCGCGGCTGGTGGTGTGCAGCATCTCGGGCTTCGGCGCGACGGGCCCGTACGCGCAGCGCCCGGGCTTCGACCAGATCGCGCAGGGCATGAGCGGCCTGATGAGCGTGACCGGCACGCGCGAGAGCGGCCCGACACGGAGCGGTGTCGCGATCTCCGATCTGCTCGCGGGCACGTTCGCGGCGCACGGCATCCAGCTCGCGCTGCTCGCTCGCGAGCGCACCGGCCGCGGACAGCGCGTCGAGACGTCGCTGCTCGAGGCGACGCTGGGCGTGCTCAGCTGGGCGGCCGGCCAGTACTTCGAGTCGGGCGCAAGCCCCGGCCCCGCCGGCCAGCATCATCCGCTCTCGTCGCCGTACGGCCGCTTCCGCGCGCGCGACGGATACCTGAACGTCGCAGCGGGCAACGAGGCGATGTGGGAGAAGCTCGCACGCGCGCTCGGCCGCGCCGCGTGGCTCAGCGACGCGCGCTTCGCCACGCCGCAGGCGCGCGTGCACAACCGCGACGCGCTGACCGCGGAGATCGAGGCGGCGCTCGCGGACGGCGACGTGGCGCACTGGGTGGAGTGGCTCAACGCCGCGGGCGTACCCGCCGGCCCGGTGCTCGGTCTCGCCGAGGTCTTCGCGGACCCGCAGGTCGCCGCGCGCGAGATGCACGTGGCGTTGCCGCATCCGGAGCTCGGCACCTTCCGCACCACGGGCTTGCCCGTGAAGCTCTCGGACACCCCCGGCGCCCTCGCGCGCCGTCCGCCCCTGCACGGGGAGCACGCGCGCGAGATCCTGCGCGAAACCGGCTATGGGGATGCGGAGATCGCCGCCCTCGCGGCGCTCGGCGTGGTGAAGCTGCCCGCGGATTAAGCCGCGCGCGCGCGAGGCCGATCCAGGGCCATTCGCGTGAGGCGGGAATGAGCGATCCGCGCGTGCAAGCCGGGTACATGAAGGACATCGCCGCCTCGCTCGCGCGGCTCGGCGAGGAGGGCGCCCGCGTGCGCGCCGCCGACCCGGAGCTCTTCGCAGCGCTCGACGCGGCCCCGCGCAGCGCGTGGCTCCCGATCGCGCTCAACCTGCGCTGGGTCGAGGCCACTGAGCGCGCATTCGGTTGGCCGACGGCGCTCGACTTCCTCGCGGCGCGCGTGCAGGACCAGTTCGGGAACCCGCTCTTCCGCGCGTTCGTCGAGGGCGGCGTGCGGCTGCTCGGCTTCGATCCGGGCGCGCTCGTGCGCCTGATCCCGCGCGGCCTCGGCATCACGTTCCGCGACCACGGCGTGTGGAGCGCGGTGCGCACGTCGGAGACGAGCGTCGAGCTGCGCGCGGCGGGCTTGCCCAAGGAGCTCGCGGAGCACGCGCGCTGGGTCGAATCCGTCGGCGCCGGCGCGCTCGCGATGTTTTGCGTCTGCCAGGTCGAAGGCCGCGCGCGTCTCGCGGAGCACCGCCCGCGCGACGGCAGCGCCGTGGTCGAGGCGCGCTGGCTGGCCAAGCCCGCGCGCTGAGCGCGCCGCGCGCAGAGCAGGCGAGTCGGGATAGACTGCGCGGCTCTCGGAGAACGCGCCCCCCCATGCCCGGACCGCTCGCAGGGATCAAGATCGTCGACTGCTCGCAGATCGTGTCGGGCCCGTTCGCGGTGATGATCCTCGCGGACCAGGGCGCGGAGGTGATCAAGGTCGAGCCGCTCGGCTACGGCGACCTGATGCGCATCGGCCCGTTCTACCGCGGCGGCCTCTCGGCCTTCTTCACCAACGTGAACCGCAACAAGCGCTGCATCGCCCTCGACCTCGGCAAGGCGCAGGGGCGCGAGATCCTGTTGCGGATGGTCGCGGACGCGGACGTGTTCGTGCAGAACTGGCGACCGGGCGCGGCCGAGCGTCTCGGCCTCGGCTGGGACGATCTGCGGAAGGTGAATCCGCGCCTGATCTACTGCTCGGTGAGCGGCTACGGCCCGACGGGCCCCTACAGCGATCGCCGCGTCTACGACCCGATCATCCAGGGCATCACGGGCCACGTCGCGATCCAGAAGAATCCGGACGTCCCGATTCCGGATCTCGTGCGCAACATCGTCGCGGACAAGTCCACGAGCTGGACCGCCGCGCAGGCGATCACGGCGGCGCTCTTCGCGCGGCTGCGCGGCACCGCCGGCGGTCAGCACATCCAGGTGCCGATGATCGACGCGTCGCTGTTCTTCTTCTGGCCCGACGGCATGATGAAGCACACGTTCGTCGGAGATGCCGAGCGCAAGCTGCCCGTGCTCTACGAGAGCTACCGCATCTACGAGACCGCGGACGGACACCTGATCTACTTCGCGGCGTCGGAGTCCGAGCGCCACGGGCTCTACCGCGCGCTCGGTCATCCCGAGTGGTGCACGGACGAGCGCTACAACGGCGCGGGCCTCGCAGTCGCCGAGAACCGCGAGGAGATCGGCGGCCTGATCCTCGCGGAGATCGCGAAGTGGCCGACGCGCGAGCTGATCGCGCGCATGGCGGCGGAGCAGGTCCCGGTCGGCCCGGTGAACTCGATCGAAGAGATGCTGGTCGACCCACAGGTCGTGCACAACGAAGCGTGGTTCGAGCTGGATCACCCGACCGCCGGCCGGATCCGCACGCCGCGCCCCGTCGCGCGCTTCAGCGAGACGCCGCAGTCGGTGCGCCGCATGCCGCCGCTCCACGGCGAGCACACGGCGGAGGTGCTGCGCGAGCTCGGCTTCGACGACGAGGGCCTCGCGCGCCTGAAGGCCGACGCCGTCATTCCCTAGTCCGTCTCCCCATCGAACCGAGGTACTCCGCGTGGCCAGGCTCCGCACTCCGATCTGCGATCTGTTCGGCATCGAGGTCCCCATCGTGCTCGCCGGCATGGGCGGCGCATCGGCGCCCGAGCTCGTGGCGGCAGTCTCCAATGCCGGGGGGCTCGGCGTGCTCGGGGCCGCGGCGTGCTCGCCCGAGGAATTGCGCGAGTGGATCGCGCGCACGCGCAAGCTGACGGACAAGCCGTTCGGCGTGGACACGCTGCTCCCGGCCTCGGTGCGCCGCGGCACGCACGCCAAGACCGCCGCGAAGGGCAAGTCGCCGCAGGAGCTGCTGCCCGAGTACCTCGCGTTCGCCCGCGAGTTCATGGAGCGCGAGGGGCTCGAGCCGGTGCAGCGCGAAACGATGCGAGGCGGCTTCACGAACGATCTCTTCGAAGGTCAGATGCGCGTCGTCGTCGAGGAGAAGGTGCCGGTCTATGCCGCCGGCCTCGGCGACCCGGGGCCGTGGATCGAGGCGCTGCACGCGAACGGCACGAAGGTGATGGCCGTGGTCGGCGCCGTGCGCCACGCCCGCAAGGTCGCGGCATCCGGCGTGGACGTGATCGTCGCGCAGGGCCACGACGCGGGCGGCCACAACAGTCCGGTCGGCACGATGGCGCTGATCCCCCAGGTGGTGGACGCGGTGGGCGACATCCCGGTGCTCGGCGCCGGCGGCATCGTGGACGGCCGCGGCGTCGCCGCCGCGATCATGCTCGGCGCCCAGGGCGCGTGGGTCGGCAGCGCCTTCCTCGCGACCCACGAGGCGAATCTCGAGGAGTTCCAGAAGAAGGCGATCGTCGCGTCGACCGAGGAGGGCACGACGATCACCCGCAGCGTGACGGGGAAGCCCGCGCGCTACATCAAGTCGAAGTGGACGCAGGCGTGGGTGGACGCCGGCATCGAGCCGCTGCCGATGCCTTATCAGGGCGCGGTGAGCGGGCCGGTGCAGGCAGCGGCCTTCAAGCAGGGCCGCGGCGACATCGCGCCGGGTTTCGCGGGGCAGGGCATCGGCATGATCTCGTCGATCCGCCCGGCCCGCGAAGTGCTGCGCGACCTCGTCGAGGGCGCCGGCCGCGCGCTCGAGGGTGCCGGGCGGGCGCTGCGCTGAGCGCGGGAGGGCTCCCGAAGCTCGGCGTCTGGCTCGGCGCCGCGAACCCCGCCGCGCACCTGGGTCTCGCGGTGGAGGCCGAACGACTCGGCTTCGAGTCCGTGTGGCTCCCGGAGCACCTCGTGCTGCCGGCGGCGCTCACGGGCTCGCCGTATCCGGGTGCCGAGCAGCCGCCCATCGCACCGCACACGCCCGTGCTCGATGCGTTCGCGTGGCTGTGCGCCATCGCCGCGCGCACCACGCGCATCCGGCTCGGCACGAACGTCTACTTGTTGGGGATCCGGCATCCCTTCGTGGCCGCGCGCGCGGTGGTGACCCTCGACGTCGTGTCCGGCGGCCGCGCCGAGGTCGGCATCGGCGCGGGTTGGCTGCGGGCCGAGTGGGAGGCCGCGGGGCTCGATCCGCGCACGCGCGGGCGCCGCCTCGACGAGGCGCTCGGCGTCTGCAAACGGCTCTGGACGGAACGCACGACCGCGCACCAGGGCGAGTTCTACGCGTTCCCGCCGGTCGCCTTCGAGCCGAAGCCGGTGCAGAAGCCGTGGCCGCGCCTGCACGTCGGCGGCGAGAGCGACGCCGCGCTCTTTCGCGCCGCGCACCACGGCGACGGCTGGATCGGGATGGCGCACACGCGCGATTCGATCGCGGGGCCGGTCGCGACGCTGCGCGCGGTGCGGGAGCGGCTCGAGCGCAGCCACGAGCCGTTCGAGGTCACCGTGATGGGAGAGGTCGCGACCCGCGACGATCTCGCCCGCTGGGGTGACGCCGGCGCGACGCGCGTGATCGTCGCGCCGTGGACGCGGACGCGCGACGCCGCGGACGGACTGCGCCGGCTCGCGGAGCGCATCCATTAGGCCCGACGAGGCGCGCGCGCTGCACGTGCCGATCTCGACGGCGCGGCTGCGCCTCGAGCCGCTCGCGCGGGCCCACGCGGCCGAGTTGCTCGCCCCGCTCGCGTCGCCTGCCCTCACCGCGTGGTTCGGCGACGACGCCTTCGACACCGCCGAGGCACTCGCCGACGCCTGGGAGGCGCTCGCGCATCGGCTGCGCGAGCGGCACCGCCTCGCGCGCCTGAGCTGGGTCGCGCGCGCGGGCGCGGCGGGCCCCTCTGTCGGCAAGCTCGACGTCCAGATCGACGCGGCGCGCGTCGCCACGAACGTGGGCTGGATGTTCTTCCCCGGCCACTGGGGCCGCGGCTACGCGAGCGAGGCGGTGGGGGCGCTCGCCGCGCACCTCGAGCGCGGCGGGGTGGTCGAGCAGCGCGCCACCGTCACCGTCGGGAACGTGGACTCCCTGCGCGTCGCGGCGCGCTGTGGCTTCGCGCCGAGCGCCTACACGCGCGGGACCGAGCGCTTCCGCGGACTCGCCTACGACGAGATCGTGCTCGTGCGGCGGCGGGTCGGCTGACCGGCCGCGGTCAGCCCTCGTCGAGAGCGGCCGGCGCGCTTCGCCGCGGCATCGTGCGCAGCGCTGCCGCCAGCTCGTCCAGCCAGCCGGGCCCGAAGCCCACGCTGCGCCAGCGCACGACTCCGCTCGCGTCGACCAGCACGTTGGTCGGCAGCTCGCGCACGCCGAAGTTGCGGGCGGCGGCGCGGCTCGCGTCGTAGGCGACCGGAAAGTCGAAGCGGGCGCGGAACTTCCGCAGAAAGCGGCGGAGGTCGCGCGGCGAGCGGTCGGTGCTGATGCCGAGGACCGTCGCGCGGTCGCCCCAGCGCCGATGCAGCGCGTCCGCGGTCGGCAGCTCGCGCGCGCAGTTGCCGCACCACGAGGCCCAGAACACGAGCAGGGCTGGCTTGCCGGCGAGATCGCCCGCCGTGACGACGGAGCCATCGCTGCGCTCGCCGAGGCGCTCGCTCGCGGGGATCGCCTCGCCGACGTCGCGGGCGGAGGCTGCCGTCCCGATCGCCGCGGCGAGCGCGAAGGCGAGGGCGCTCGCGCGCGCGAATCGCAGCCCCATGCGCGGCACCTCCGCGCGCATCCTCTCACGCGCGCGCGCGGGCACCAAGTGTTTCTGGGATCGAGAGGATCTAGCCTCGTCGTCGAACGGGAGCCCCCATGCCGGTCCGCGGAATCGACCACGTGGCGATCACGGTGAGCGACGTCGAGGCCACCGTGGCGTGGTACGAGCGCGTGCTCGGCGCGAGCCCGCGCTACCTCGCGGAGTGGCGCGCCGGCAAGATCCCGGTGGTCATCCTCCAGGTGGGCGAGAGCCGCTTGTCCGTCCACGCTGCCGCGTCTCCAGCGAAGCCCCACGCGAAACGGCCGACGCCAGGCTCCGCGGATCTGTGCTTCCGCTGGAGCGGGCCGCTCCGCGACGCCGCGGCGCACTTGGCCGCGGTCGGGATCGCGATCGAAGAGGGCCCGGTGCCCCGCCCCGCGGCGGACGGCCGCCTCGGAGAGTCGATCTACTTCCGCGATCGCGACGGCAACCTGCTCGAGTTGCTCTCGACGGACTGAGCCCGGCCCCTGTTCGATCTTCGCTCGGCTCCCGCGCGCCTGCGGCGCGCGGGGCCTCGCTGCGCGCGGCGCAGCGCCGCTTGCGTCAGTGCCCCGGCGGCCGCGCGTCGCGGGGGAGGCCGAGCAGGCGCTCGCCGATGATGTTGCGCTGGATGTTGCTCGCGCCGCCGGCGATCGCGGTGCTGAGGGACATCATGTACTGCGAGACCCAGCGACCGTCCGTGAAGCGGCGAATGCCCATCTCCGCTTCCTCGGCGTCCGGCTCGGCGAGCCCGCGCTCGCCGAGCAGGTCCATGGCGAGCTTCGCGACCATCTGCCCGATGTTCGTCGCGGTGAGCTTGCCCGTGAGCATCTCCGCGAGCACGTCCGCATCGCGGTTCTTCGCGATCGCGGTCAGCATGCGCGCCGAGGCGTACTCCTGCGCCGCGAGGTACCCCTCGATCTCGGCGAGGCGCTGACGCACGAGGGGGTCCTGCGTCGCGGGCTTGCCGTCGCGCACGGTTCGCCGCGCGAGCTCGACGAGCCCGGCAAAGGTCATCTGCGCGCCGGCGCTGTCGCCGATCAGCATGCGCTCGTGCTTGAGCGTCGCGCGCGAGACGTTCCAGCCCTCGCCGCGCTTGCCGACGATGTTCTGCGCCGGCACGCGCACGTCGTCGAAGAACACCTCACAGAAGTCTTCGCCGCCCTGCATCATCCGCAGCGGCCGCACGTCGATGCCCGGCGCGCGCATGTCGAGCAGCAGGTACGAGATCCCGGCGTGCTTCGGGGCGCTCGGCTCGGTGCGGAAGAGGCCGAACATCATGTCGGCGACGGTCGCGTTGCTCGTCCAGATCTTCTGGCCGTTGATCACCCACGAGTCGCCGTCGAGGACGGCGCTCGACTTGAGCGAGGCGAGGTCGCTCCCCGAGCCGGGCTCGCTGTAGCCCTGACACCAGTTGAGCTCGCCCGTCAGCGTCTTCGCGATGTAGGCCTGGCGCTGGGCTTCGGTGCCGCACTCGAGGAGCGTGGGCACGAGCATGTGCGTGCCCTGGGCCGACGCGCGATACGGCACGCCCGTCGCCTCGAAGGCGCGCCGGATCACCGTCTCGGCGAGGATGTCGGGCGCCTGGCCGCCGCCGCCGTACTGCGTCGGCACGGTGCGGCTCAGGTAGCCGGCGGCGATCGCCTGCTTGCGCCAGGCGATGCCGCGCTCGCGCTCGCTTTCGCCGGGCGCGGGCCAGGTTCGCCTGCAGAACGCCTCCACCTCGCGGCGGAGCTCTTCGTAGCGGGGGCCGAAGCTGAGATCCATGGAGGTCTTCCCTAATTACCAGGCGCTCATCTGCGCGATGCGCTCGCGGTGCTCTTCGGGAGTGCCGAGCCACTGGCGGTCGAGCAGGATGCGCTTGAACCAGAGCTGTACGTCGCACTCCCAGGTGAAGCCGATGCCGCCGTGGCACTCGACGGCCTCGCGCGCCGCGTGCTGCGCGCGATCGGTGACGTGCGCCTTCGCGAGCGCCGCTGCGCGCGCCGCGCGCTCGCGCGGCTCGGTGTCGTAGGCGTGGGCGGCGTACCACCAGAGTCCGCGCGCGGGATCGACCTCGACCGCCAGGTTCGCGAGCTGGTGCTTCAGCGCCTGGAACTGCGCGATCGGCTGCCCGAACTGCTGGCGCGTCTTGCAGTAGTCCACGGTCATGCGGATCAGGCGATGCGCGGCGCCGAAGGCGTCCGCGGCCAGCAGCACGAGCGCGGCGTCGCGCAGCCGCGCGAGGTCGCCGTTCGGCAGCGACTCGCCGGCGCCGGGGGCGAACGCGACGCGCGACAGCGGGCGGCCGCGATCGTTGCTCGACACGGCGGCGCAGGTCGCGTCCTCCGCCTCGATCAACGCGAGCGAGCCGTCCGCGCGCGCGGCCACGAACAGCTGCGCCTCCGCAGCGTTCGGCACGAGCTCGCCGAAGGCGACCGCCCCGAGCGCGTCGCCGCTCGCCAGCTTCGGGAGCCAGCGCGCCTGTTGCGCGGGGCTACCGCCCTGCGCGAGCGCGAGGCTCGCGAGCGCGTGGCCGAGGAACGGCACGGGCACCACGCCGCGGCCCATTTCCTCGGACACCAGCGCGAGATCGAGCAGTGCGAGGCCGGCGCCGCCGAACTTCTCGGGTACCACCAACCCGGCCACCCCGATCTCCACGAGACCTTGCCAGAGCTTCCCGACCGGCGCGCGATCGCCGTCGAAGATCTGCCGCGCGAGGGCCGCGGGGCATTCCCTTTCGACGTAGCCGCGCACCGTCTCCTGCAGCAGCTCTTGCTCTTCCGACAGCGCGAAGTCCATCGCTCTCCCGATCCTTGCGTGCGTGCCTGCGCGGCGCGCGAACTTGGGCCCACGCCCCGAAGGCGGCGCACAGTACACACGGTGTCCGATCGTCGCAGCAGGCCGTCCGGCTGTGCGAAGCTGCGCACGAACTGCACGAAGGGGACGGCGATGCGCTCGGATTCCGCGACGACGGCGATGGCGCTCGCGCTGACGATGGCGATCGGGCATGCGGCGTTCGCCCAGGAGCAGGATTTCTCGAAGGTGGAGATCGCGACGACGCCCCTCGCGCCGGGCCTCGCGATGCTGGTCGGCGCCGGCGGCAACATCGTCGCCTCGACCGGCGGCGACGGCCCCGTGATCGTCGACGACCAGTTCGCGCCGCTCGCGCCCAAGATCACGGCGGCGGTGAAGGCGCTACAGGACGCGCCGATCCGCTTCGTGATCAACACGCACCACCACTTCGACCACACCGGGGGCAACGAGGCCTTCGGCGCGGCCGGCGCCCTGATCTTCGCCCACGACAACGTGCGCAAGCGGCTCTCCGCCGAGCAGGTGTCGAAGCTCATGAACGTCACGCTCCCGGCGTCGCCCGCCGGCGCACTCCCGGTGGTGACGTTCGACGACGGCGTCACGCTGCACTGGAATGGCGAGACGATCCGCGCGCACCACGTGGCGGCCGCGCACACGGACGGCGACTCCCACGTGTGGTTCGAGCGGGCGAACGTCGTCCACATGGGCGACACCTTCGTGAACGGCTTCTTCCCGTTCGTGGACGTCGAGAGCGGCGGCACCGTCGCGGGCCTGATCGCTTCGGCCGACGCGGTGCTCGCCGCCGCGAAACCCGATACGAAGATCGTGCCCGGGCACGGTCCGCTCGCGACCCCGGCCGACCTGCGCAGGTACCGCGACATGCTCGCGGACGTGAAGGCGCGCATCGAGAAGGGCATCGCGTCCGGTGTGAGCCTCGACGCGTTCCTCGCCACGAAGCCGCTCGCCGATCTCGACGCCGAGTGGGGCGATGGCTTCCTGAAGACCGACCAGGTGATCTCGCTCATCTGGATGGATCTGAGCGCGAAGTAGCCGGCGGCCGGACGAGAGGAGGCGCATGCGCCGGAGCGGGAAGATTGCGGCGGGCGTCGCGGCAGCGGCCGTGCTGCTCGCGGGGCTCTCGGTCGTCGCGCTGCCGCGCCTCTACGCGTGGCGCGCGCAGGACCCGGCGTTCTTCGCGAGCGAGATCGCGGCGTTCGCGGAGCAGGACGCGAAGACCCCGCCGCCGGACGCGCCCGTCGTGTTCGTGGGCAGCTCGAGCATCCGGTTCTGGGAGACGCTCGCCGAGGACATGGCGCCGATCCCCGTGTTGAACCGCGGCTTCGGCGGCTCGCAGCTGCCCCACCTCGTGCACTACGTGGACGAGACGGTCGTGCGCTACCTGCCGCGCGCCGTGGTGATCTACGCCGGCGACAACGATCTCGACGCGAGCACCGGCAAGTCGGCCGCGGACGTGGCCCGCGACTTCGGGACGCTGGCCGCGACGATCCACGCCTACGTGCCCGGCGTGCGCATCTACTACCTCTCGATCAAGCCCTCGCCCGCGCGCTGGCGGCGCTGGCCGGAGATGCAGCGCGCCAACGCGGCGATCGCGAAGTTGTGCGAAGGCGACCCGCGGCTCGCGTACGTGGACGTCGCCTCGCCGCTGCTCACGGACGGCAAGCCCGACGAGACGTATTACCGCTGGGATGGCCTGCACCTGAACGCCGCGGGCTACCGGGAGTGGCGGCGCGTCGTCCGCGAGCGGCTGTGCCAAGACCTCGGGGATTGCTAGCTAGCCCGAGCGAGGAGAGCCCGATGCGGCGCGAGATCTTCAGTGAAGAGCACGACTTGTTCCGCGAGCAGTTCCGCCGCTTCGTGCGCGCGGAGGTCGAGCCCTTCGTGGCGCAGTGGAACGAGGCCGGCATCACGCCGCGCGCGATCTGGAAGCGCATGGGCGAGGAGGGCTACCTCGGCGCGAATCAGCCGGTCGCGTACGGCGGCGCCGGCGGGGACTTCTTGTTCGACGCGATCGTGATGGAAGAGCTCGCCTACTGGCGGTGTCACGCGCTGCAGGCGCAGCTTCACACCGACATCTGCCTTCCGTATCTCGAGACCTTCGCCACCGAGGCGCAGAAGCAGCGCTACCTCGTGCCGGCGATCGCCGGCGACTGTCTCGTCGCGATCGCGATGACCGAGCCCGCCGTCGGCTCGGACCTCGCGGGGGTGCAGGCGCGCGCGATCCGCGATGGCGACCACTACGTGCTCAACGGCTCGAAGACGTTCATCTCGAACGGCCAGAACGCGGACCTCGTGATCGTCGTCGCGAAGACGGACCCGACGAAGCGGCACGACGGCATCAGCCTGTTGCTCGTCGAGGCGAAGACGCCGGGTTTCCGGCGCGGGCGAAATCTCCACAAGATCGGGCTCAAGGGTCAGGACACGAGCGAGCTGTTCTTCGAGGACTGCCGCGTGCCGGTCGAGAACCTGCTCGGTCAGGAGGGCGGCGGCTTCAAGATGCTGATGCAGAAGTTGCAGCAGGAGCGGCTCTGCATCGCCGTGTCGTCGATGGCGTCGGTACGGCGCTCGCTGGACGACACGATCGCGTACGTGAAGGAGCGCCGAGCGTTCGGACGGACGATCGGCGCATTCCAGAACACGCAGTTCAAGCTGGCCGAGCTCGAGACGCAGTACGAGATCGGCCAGATCTTCACGGACCGGCTGCTCGCCGCTCACGTACGCGGCGAGGACATCGTGAAGGAAGTGAGCATGGGGAAGTGGTGGTGCTCGGACCTCCAGAAGACGGTCGCCGCCGAGTGCCTCCAGCTCTTCGGCGGCTACGGATTCATGGAGGAGACGCCGATCTCCGCCGACTACTGCGACGCCGCGGTGCAGTCCATCTATGCCGGCACGAACGAGATCATGAAGGTGATCATCGCGCGCCGCATGGGACTCGACGGCTAGAGCGGGTCGGGCTCGGGTCGACGGCGCGCGGCGGTTCCGTGCGGCGGCGCGAGCACCACGACGCTGAAGCCGACCGCCGTCTCGTTCCCGGCGTTCCGGTACGCGTGCCGCTGGTCGCCGTGGAACACGACGACGTCGCCCGCGTCCAGGGCGTAGGCGTGCCCCTCGGCGGCCAGCTCGATGCGGCCGCGCTCGCACGCGAGGTACTCGCGGGTGCCCGGCATGTGGGGGGTGCCGTTCAGCAGCGCGCCGCGCGGCAGCTCGATGCGCTCGATCGCCATGCCGGGGATCTTCTCGGGCAGGAGGTCGCGCACGAGGGCCCCGCCTCGGCGCCGCGTGCGCAGCGCGTCGGCGCGGTACACGCGGCCCGCCTCGCGCGGCGGCGCGAGCAGCTCCTCGAGCGAGATCTGCAGCGCCGCGGCCGCGCGCAGCAGCACCTTCACCGTCGGGTTCGCGCTGCCGGACTCGAGCGAGGTCCAGGTCGGGCGCGGCAGGCCGGCGAGCTTCGCGGCCTGGGCTTGGGTCAGGCCGCGCGCGTCGCGCAGCTGGCGCAGGTTCGCGGCGAGGCGCGGGGCGACGGCGGCATCGGTCATGTCGGCACGATAACCGCGCGCCGGTATATCGTCGGCAGCGCCACGAAACCATCTCGACCGGTCAAGCTGGCGCCATGTTGTTGGGACTCCTGCTCGCCGTCTCGCTCCGCGCCGCCCACGACCTCGTGGGGGCGGGCATCCTGCCCAGCCTGGTGCGCGACCTCGGCGGCGAGGCGCTCGCCGGGGCCTTCTTCTCGGCGTTCAGCTTCGCCACCGCGCTCGGGATCCTCGCCGGCGGCGCGGCGGCCGACCGCTTCGGGCCGGCGCGGACCTTCGCGGCCGGCCTCGCGGGCTTCGCCGCCGGCATGCTCGCCACCGGGTTCGCGCCGACCATGCACGCGGTGGTCGCCGCGCGCGCGATCGAGGGCTTCTTCGCGGGCGTCTTCTCGTGCGTCGTGAGCGCGGTCGTGATGCGCGCCTACGACGACGCGGCGCGGCCACGGGTGCTCGCGTGGCTGTCGGCCGCCTGGGTCGTGCCCGGGCTGCTCGCGCCGGCGGGAGCGGTGAGCGCCGCCGCGGTGTTCGGCTGGCGCGCCGTCTTCCTCGGCCTCGTCCCCCTCGTCGGCGTCGCGGCCCTGCTCGCGCTGCCGCGGCTGCTGCGGCTCGCCAGCGCGCCGCCTGGCGCGACGGGGCGCGTGTCGCCGTTCGCCCTGCTCGGCGACGGCGCGCTGCGCGCCGCGCTCGCCACCCGCGCGCTCTTGGTGGTCGCGTTCTTCGGCGTCGAGGCGTTCCTGCCGCTCGCGCTCGAGCGCGTGCTCGGCGCGTCGCGGGCGGAGCAGGCGCTGCTGCTCACGCTCTCGGCGGTGTTCTGGACCGCCGGCGCGTTCGCACAGGCGCAGTGGAACGCGCGCCTCTCTCCGCTCGCCTTCGCGCGGCTCGGCGCCGCGCTGCTGGTCGGCGGCATCGCGCTGGCGGCCTCTGCGCTCACCGGCACCGTGCCGATCGGCCTCGCGCTCGCGGCGTGGGGCTGCGCCGGCTTGGGGATGGGCATCGCCTACCAGACGGCGACCGCGGCGGCGATGCGCACCAGCCGCGCGGGGAACGAGGGCGCGACCGGAGCGGCGCTCGGCGTCACCGACGCGCTCGCGATCTTCGCCACCACGGGCATCGGCGGCGCGTTTCTCGCCCACGCGCCCCTCGCGCGCGGCGCGGCGCCGATCTCCCTGCTGACGGGCTTCGCGCTCGCGACCGCGTTCGGCGCGCTCAGCCTCTGGACGGCGAAGCGGCTGCGTGCGGCGGACGCCGCGGCCTAACAGTCGACGGGCAGCTCGAGGTGTCGCTCGTAGACCGTGTCCCGGTGCTCGAGCAGGATCGGGTCGAGGGCCGCGGCGAGCACCGGGTCGCGCGCCGTGTACATCGCGCGCTGCCCGGGGTGCATCGGGCACTTCTCCTCGGGCAGGGGCTTCAGCATCACCGCGAACGTCGCCCAATAGAGATCCGCGACGGTCAGCGTGTCGCCCAACAAGTAGTCGCTGCCGCGCGCGCGCTGCGCGTGCAGGCGTTTCGCGAGGGCGGTCATGATCTCGGCGCAGCGCTCCGCGGCGCGGGCGGCGCTGTAGTCGGGGGACGCGTAGCGCGCGTTCAGGGATGCGAGCATCCGGCGCACGGGCTCCGGCGTGGAGGAGTCCGTCTGGAGCAGCATGATGCGCCGGCACCAGCCGAACCCGAGCTCACCGGCCACCTCGTTCGCGAGCCCGAGGCACAGCGCGCGCTGCTCCGGATCCGCGGGCAGCAGCGGCGGGTTCGGCGCGAGGCGCTCGGCGAGGAACAGGATCGCGTGGCGCTCGCTGCGCGGGCGCTCGTCGTCGTACATCGCGGTGGGCGCGTTCGCCGCGCCGGTCCAGCGGATCAGCGCTTCGTCGTTCTCGCCGGCGACCTGGGCGACCTTCACGTACGGGATCTTCTTCACGTGCAGGATGGCCTTCGCGGCTTCGCCCCACGGACCGGGCACCCCGCGCGTCAGCACGAGGCGCAGGCCGCGCAGGGGGATCGCTTCTTCGACGCTGACGTAGTGGGCCACGGCAACTCCACGACGGGAGGCGCAGGCCGCGCAGGGGAGTCGCCGCTTCGACCCCGATCCGTCGGCCCTGGAAAACGCCTCCCGGGCCGCGCACCGTAGCTCGGGCCGCGATAGCGTTGTCTGCCGTTCACGAGAGGAGAACCTCCATGGCGCTCGATCCGGTCATCCAGACGCTCCTCGAAGGCATGGCGGCCGCCGGGGGCCCCGCACTCGGTTCGCAAGGCGTGGCGGAGACGCGCGCCGCTTTCGACAACATGCCGCTGCCCCGCAAGCAGATCGCGCTGGCGAGCGTCGAGAGCCGCCGCATCCCCGGCCCGGCGGGCGAGATCCCGATCCGCATCTACCAGCCCTACGGCGCCGGCGTGAAGCCCGTGCTCGTCTACCTGCATGGCGGGGGCTGGGTGATCGGCACGCTCGACTCGTACGACGCGGTGTGCCGCGAGCTCGCCGAGGGTGCGGGCTGCGTGGTCGTCTCGGTGGACTACCGGCTCGCTCCCGAGCACCGCTACCCCGCAGCGCCGGTGGACTGCCACGCCGCGCTGAAGTGGGTCTCCGCGAACGCGGCGGCGCTCGGCGCGGACGCCAAGCGCATCGCGGTCGGCGGCGACAGCGCGGGCGGCAATCTCTCCGCCGTGGTGGCGCAGATGGCGCGCGACCAGGGCGGCCCCGCGATCGCCTTCCAGCTGCTGATCTACCCCGTGACCGACGCGGACTTCACGCGGCGCTCCTACGTCGACAACGCCGAGGGCTACCTGCTCACGACCGCGTCGATGCGCTGGTTCTGGGATCACTACGTCCCGAACGCCGCGCAGCGCGCGGAGCCCTACGCGTCGCCGATCCGCGCGGCGGATCTGTCGGGCCTGCCGCCCGCGTGGGTGTGCACCGCGGAGTTCGACCCGCTGCGCGACGAGGGCGAGGCGTATGCGAAGCGTCTGCAGGACGCCGGCGTTTCGACCTCGCTGACGCGCTTCGACGGCTTGATCCACGGCTTCGTCACGATGGGTCTCGTCGCGCCGAAGGCCCAGGCGGCGGTCGACGAGGCGGTCGCGGCGCTGAAGAAGGGGCTCGGCGGCTGAGCCGACGTCGCGCACCGGCAACTCGCGCGCAGCGTGCGCGCAGGGGAGCGCGCGGGCCATCAAGCGACTTCGGGCTGGGGCCGATGAAGCGCGCATGGCGCACGCGCTCCCGGAGCTCGACGAGACGCTGCTCGAGACGATCGCCGAGCGGCGTCTCGCGCTGCGCGTGCCGGTCGATCTCACGGTGGTGTTGCGCGACGGCTTTCGGCGCCGCCACGGCGATCTCCTCGACCTGTCGCTGACCGGCGCGAGGCTCCGCTTCGCCGAGCCCGTGACCGCCGATCGCCGGCCTTGGCTGTGGATCCCGGCTGGCCTCGGCGGCCGCTTCGCGCATCCACTCGGGGCCGAGGTCGCCTGGACCGACTCGCTGCACGGCTCGCCGACGGGCTACTGCCAGGTGGGCCTGCGCTTCCGCGCGTTCCCGTTCGCGGGGCAGGCGCGGCTGCGCCGCGCGCTCGGCGAGCTGCTCGCGCGCGCGATCGCCGCGCCCGAGGTCGAGCCGCTGCCCGAGCGCCGCGCGTCGGATCGCGCGGCCTACGCGCGCCGCGTGATCGCGCGCGGGGCCGGCGCGCCGCTGGTGATGCTCGGCCGCGACATCTCGAGCACGGGCATCCGCGTCGAGACGCGCCGCGCCCTCGCGATCGGCGACACCCTGCAGATCGCGCTGCACGCCGGCGGTGACGTGCCGCTCGTCGTGCGCGCGGAGGTCGTGCGCTCGATCGACGACGGCGAGTGGGCGCTCGCCTTCCGCGAGGTGAGCGACGCGCAGCGCAAACGCCTCGACACCCTGCTCGCCGACCAGAATCCGGCCAGCGCGCAGTCGCTGCTCGTCTCGCAGGTCGAGAGCGAGCGCTGATCCGACTCCGAAGGGAGCTACCGGAACAGGCGCGAGATCGAGCTCCCGTCGTGGATCGCGCGGATCGCGTCCGCGAAGAGCCGTCCGACGCCCAGGACCTGCACCTTGTCGATGCGCTTCTCCGGGGGCAGCGGCAGCGAGTCGGTGACGATCAGCGACTTCAGCGGCGAGGCCTCGAGGCGCGGGATCGCCTTGCCCGAGAGCACGCCGTGGACGCAGGCGGCCTCGACCGAGAGCGCGCCGCGCTGGAGCACGAACTGCGTCGCCTCCATCAGCGTGCCGCCCGTCGCGATCTCGTCGTCGATGATGAGGGCGTGCTTGCCCTCGACCTCGCCGATCAGGTTCGTGGCGCGCGCGTTGTCGTCGTCGCCGTAGCGGCGCTTGTCCACGATCGCGATGGGCAGGTTCAGGCGGTTCGCGTAGGACCCGATCTCCTTGGACTCGCCGACGTCGCCCGCGACGAGCACGTAGTTCGAGAGATCGCGCGTCGAGCGCAGGTAGTCGCACAGGATCGGCGCGGCGTTCAGCTGGTCCGTCGGGATGCGGAAGAAGCCCTGCACCTGCGGCGAGTGGAGGTCCATCGTCAGCACGCGATCCGCGCCCGCCGTCTCGAGCAGGTCGGCCATCAGGCGCGCGGTGATCGAGATGCGGGGGCGGTCCTTCTTGTCGGAGCGCGTGTACGGGAAGTAGGGGAGGACGGCCGTGATGCGGCCGGCGCTGGCGTGCTTCAGCGCGTCGATCGTGATCAGCAGCTCGACGATGCCGTCCGAGACCGGCGCGCACGAGGGCTGGATCACGAACACGTCCGCCTCGCGCACGTTCTCTTCGATCTGCACGAGCATGTTCTCGTTCGAGAACCGCACCACGCTCGACGGGCAGAGGTCGATGCCGAGGTGGCGGCAGATGTCGCGCGCGAGCTGCGGATGCGCGGTGCCGCTGATGACTTTGATGTTGCCGATCATCGGGTGCCCCCCGCGCGCCGTCGCTTCGCGGATACACGAATCCGAAGGAGAACGCGCGCCCCGATCTTATCACCGGCCTCGCGCGTTGCTCGCGGAAACTCTCGCCCAGGTGTCGCGCAGTCCGACGGTGCGGTTGAACACCGGGGCGCCGGGGCGCGAGTCGGGATCGGCGCAGAAGTAGCCCAGCCGCTCGAACTGCACGCGCAGGCCGCCGGCAGGATTCGCGAGGCTCGGCTCGACGAAGGCGCGCGTCAGCACTTCGAGTGAGCTCGGGTTCAGGTCCGCGAGGAAGTCGCCCGTCGCGGCACCCGGCTCCTCGGCCGTGAAGAGCGGTTCGTAGAGCCGCACCTCCGCGGGCGTCGCGTGTTGCGCGGAGACCCAGTGCAGCGTGCCCTTCACCTTGCGGCGGTCCGGCGCGTCGCCGCCGCGCGTCGCGGGGTCGTAGGTGCAGCGCACCGCCACGACCTCGCCGCTCGCGTCCTTCTCGACGCCGACGCACTTCACGAAGTACGCGTAGCGCAGGCGCACCTCGTTGCCGGGATAGAGGCGGTGGAAGCCCTTCGGCGGGGTCTCGGCGAAGTCCTCGCGCTCGATCCACAGCTCCCGCGCGAACGGCACGGCGCGCGATCCCGCGGCCGGATCCTCGGGGTTGTTGACCGCGTCGAGCGTCTCGCCGGGGCCCTCGGGGTAGTTCTCGATCACCACCTTCAGCGGGCGCAGCACGGCCATGGCGCGGGGGGCGATCTTGTTCAGGTGCTCCCGGATCTCGAACTCGAGGCGTGCGAGCTCGATCACGTTGTCGCGCTTCGCGAGGCCGACGCCGTCCCAGAAGCTGCGGATCGCCTCGGGCGTGTATCCGCGGCGGCGCAGGCCCGCGAGCGTGGGCATGCGCGGATCGTCCCACCCGCGCACGTGGCCTTCTTCCACCAGCTGCTTCAGGTAGCGCTTGCTGACGATCGTGTGGGACACGTTCCCGCGCGCGAACTCGATCTGTTGCGGTCGGGGCTGAGGCAGCTCGAGCGCGGCGAGGATCCAGTCGTAGAGCGGACGGCGCGGCTTGAACTCGAGCGAGCACAGCGAATGGGTGATGCCCTCGATCGCGTCCGACAGGCTGTGGGCGAAGTCGTACATCGGGTAGACGTGCCAGCGCGTCCCCGTGCGGTGGTGGGGCGCGTCGACGACGCGATAGATGATCGGGTCGCGCATCGGCAGGTCCGGCGAGGCCATGTCGATCTTCGCGCGCAGCGTGCGCTCGCCCGGTCGCGACTCCCCGGCGCTCATCTTCGCGAACAGCGCGAGGTTCTCGTCGATCGTGCGGCCGCGATGGGGGCTGTTGCGGCCCGGCTCGGTGAGCGTGCCGCGGTGCGCCTCGATCTCGTCGGAGCTGAGGTCGCACACGAAGGCCTTCCCGCGCCGGATCAGCTCGACGGCGTAGGCGTGCAGCTTCGGGAAGTAGTCGCTCGTGAAGTGGAGGTGCGAGCCCCAGTGGAAGCCGAGCCACTGCACGTCGGCGAGGATGGACTCGACGTACTCCTGCTCCTCGGCGGCCGGGTTGGTGTCGTCGAAGCGCATGTGGCAGCGGCCGCCGAACTCCTTCGCGACGCCGAAGTTCAGGCAGATCGCCTTGCCGTGGCCGATGTGCAGGTAGCCGTTCGGCTCGGGGGGAAAGCGCGTGACGATGCTCGCGTGCTTCCCGCTCGCGAGGTCGTCACGAATGATCTGGCGAATGAAGTCGAGCGGTTTGCTCGGCTCCGCGGCGCTCATCGGTCCCCCCAACGGCAAAGGCGGCGCGCAACGTAACGGAGTGCGCGGGAATCTCCGCGCGCTCGGGCGTCGCGACCCGTCCGGCTCGTGCGGAACGCAAGAATGCCGGGTCAGACCCCGCGCGCCCGGTGCGCGGGAGCGTGCGCGCGGGGCGCCGGGTCAGCGCGCCGCGGCGAGCCACTCCGCGGGCGTCTTGCCGGCGCAGGCGCCGCCGGCGAGCTCCGCGAAGCGGGCGGGCGGGAGCGCGGCGGGCGCATTGCGCTGAACCCCGGCGAGCTGTGCGCAGCGCTGCGTGGCATCGGCGTAGCTCGTGTCCCCCGCGATCGCGGCGACCAGCTCGTCCAGCGACTCGGTTTCCGCGCTCATGCGGATGCCGCCGCCCTCCGGCGTGTCGAGCACCGCATATTTCGCCCCGGCGTCGTCCCAGGCGGTCCACGCCGGTTGCTCGCCCCGCGCGCCCCGGCCCGGCGCCCCGTCGCGGGCGAACGCGGCCCAGTAGCTCTGCATCGCCGCGGACAGCGCCTCGCGCCCCGGCGCGTTCTCCTTCGTGTAGAGGAAGCGTCCCTCCGGCCCGAGCTCCCAGTGCCCGAACACGAACGGGATCTCGAGCCCGTGGGCCGCGCCCACGAGCTCGCCAATGTCGGCCCAGAGCACGCTCGGCTGCTCGTTCCAGTCCCAGCGGTACGCGAACACGCGGCCGGGCTGCACCGCCGCGAGCGCGCGCGCGGGCTCGTCCACGCCGCTGATCTTCCAGCCGCGCGTGGCGTAGTCCGTGTCGCGGAAGTAGGCCTTCTCGTCCCGCACGATGGGGAGCACGCCGAACAGGCGCCGCACGTACTTCGGATTCAGGAACGCGAAGAGCTTGTTCTCGTCGCGGTTCGTGCCGAGCAGCACGGGCACCGCGTTGTATCGGCCCGCACGGATCGCGGCGAGCGTGTCCTCGGCCGGAAGCACGCTCCCATCGGCGAAGACCTGGGGCGCGTCGTACATGCCGAGCCCGCCAGAATCGTAAGCGCGCAGCAGGGTTGCGGCCGGAACCTCGCGCAAGGTCTGCGCTGCGACGTCGAGCCGGCGCACGACTTCGGCCGAGCTGTTCGGGCTGCCGGGCTCCGCGTCGCTCGCGAGGTGCTCGGCCTCGGCGATCGAGCTCGAGCGCGTGCCGCCGCTCTGCGAGATCGCGCGTTGGAAGAGTCCCTTCGCGAGCGGCGAGACGAGCAGGGCGAGCACGTTCCGCCCGCCCGCAGACTCGCCGAAGATCGTCACGTTGCCCGGGTCGCCGCCGAAGGCCGCGACGTTGTCGCGCAGCCAGGCGAGGGCGCGGATCTGGTCGAGCGTGCCGTAGTTGCCCGAGGCATCCGCGAGACAGCCGGGGTCCGGAGCGAGCGCGGGCGGAAGCGAATCGCCGCTGACGGCGCTCGCCTCGGCCGTGGCGTCCGCGCCAGCGGGGACGCTCGCCTGAGGCACCGGCGGACATTCGGCGCGGACCGCCGCGTGTCGAAACCAGCCGAACGCGCCGAGGCGGTAGTTGATCGTCACGACGATCACGTTCTGGCTCGTCGCGAGCGCGCTGCCGTCGTAGAAGCTCGACGAGCCGATCGTGTTGCCGCCGCCGTGGATCCACACCATCACGGGGAGCCCCGCGCCCGGGCCGGGCACGGCGCTGGGCGCGAAGGCGGGCGCGTAGACGTTGAGGAACAGGCAGTCCTCGTCGCCCTGGATCGAGCCGCGCTCGCCTGGGACGCCGCCGACGCTGCTCGCGAACTGCGGGCAGGGCGCTCCGAAGCGCAGCGCCTCGCGCACGCCGTCCCAGCGTGCGAGGGGCTGCGGCGCGCGCCAGCGCAGCGCGCCGACCGGCGGCTGCGCGAACGGGAGGCCGAGCCACGCGTGCCCGCCGTGCACGCCCGCGGCGCCGACCACGTCGCCCGCGGGCAGCGCCCGCTGCGTCGCCGCGTCCGCGACGGGCTTCGCCGCCGGCGCGGGCGCCGCGCCTCCGCAGCCCGCGAGCGCAAGCCCGAAGGCGAGCGCGCAGATGGGCCAGGCGACGCGGTGGAGCGCAACGCGAAGGTCGGGGCGAGTCATCGGATCTCCTCACTTCCCGAATCGGGGTCAGACCCCAATTCGGGAAGTGCGCCCATTCTGCACGAATTTCGCTCCGCTAGCGTGCGCCGCCGCTCGCCTGCGTGCGCAAACGCTGGCTTCCACCGCGAGGTTCTCCGTGCTGCGATCGCGCTGCTCGCTCCGTGTCGTGCTCTCTGCGTCGCTCGCGGCGGTTTCGCTGGGTGCGTGCCGGCCCGCGTCCGTCGAGATCGACACGAGCGGCCCGACGGCGAACTGGCCGCAGTACGCGGGCAGCAACGCCGGCCTCTCGTTCTCGCCGCTGACGCAGATCACGGCCGAGAACGCCCCGCAGCTCGCGCTCGCCTGGGAGCATCGCTCGGGCGATTTCAGCGGGCCGTCGGCGACGCAGAGCCGCACGTCCTTCGCCGGGCGGCCGATCGTGCCCAACGACACGCTCTACTACTGCACGCCGTTCAACAACGTGATCGCCCTCGATCCCGAGACGGGCGCGCAGCGCTGGCGCTTCGACGCGCACACGAAGAACCGCAAGCTCGAGGGCCCGTACCCGCTGATCTGCCGCGGCGTCTCGTACTGGCGCGAGCCCGCGCTCTCGGGGGCGGCCTGCGAGGAGCGCATCCTCACTGCCACGCTCGACTCGGAGCTGATCGCGCTCGATGCGCAGACCGGGAAGCCCTGCGGCGACTTCGGCGCCGCGGGCCGCGTGGATCTGCGCGAGGGCGTCGGCGAGGCGCCCGCGTGGGAGACGTACACGACCTCGCCGCCGCTCGTGATCGGCGACGTCGTCGTGGTTGGCGCGCTCGTCTCGGACAACCTGCGCGTCGACGCGCCGAGCGGCGTGATTCGCGGCTTCGATGCGCGCACGGGCGCCCTGCGCTGGGCCTGGGACCCCGTGCCGCCGGGCTGGAAGGAGCGCGCGCGCGCGCCGGGCGAGCCGCTCTACACGGCGGGCACGCCGAACGCGTGGTCGATGCTCTCGGGCGACGCCGAGCGCGGCCTCGTGTTCGTGCCCACCGGCAACCCGTCGCCGGATCTCTTCAACGCGATTCGCAAGGGCCTCGACTACTACGGCAGCTCGGTCGTCGCCTTGAAGGCCGACAGCGGCGAGGTCGCGTGGCACTTCCAGACCGTGCACCGCGACGTGTGGGACTACGACGTGCCCGCGCAGCCGGCGCTCTTTCAGAGCGCGGGCGTGGGCGGCGGCCGCCCGGGCGTCATGGCGCTCACCAAGCACGGCTTCATGTTCCTGCTCGACCGCGAGACGGGGCAGCCGCTCTATCCCGTCGAGGAGCGGCCCGCGCCGCAGGGTGGCGTCGCGGAAGAACTGCTCTCGCCCACGCAGCCCTGGCCGACGCACCCAGGCCCGCTCGTGCCCGTCGCGCTCACGCCCGACGACGCGTTCGGCTTCACGCCGATCGACCGCGCCGACTGCCGCGAGAAGCTCGAGGCCATCCGCAACGACGGCCTCTTCACGCCGCCGACGCGCGAGGGCTCGCTCGTGTATCCCGGAACCGCCGGCGGCCCCAACTGGGGCAGCGCCTCGATCGACGAGGCCAACGGCGTCGCGTACGTGAACACGATGCGCGCCGCGATGGTCGCGCAGCTGATCGCGCGCGAGGAGTTCGAGAAGCTCGACTGGGAGAGCGTCGTGTTCCCGACCGAGCTCTACCCGATGGCCGGCACGCCCTACGGCGTGAAGCGCGGCGCGTTGCTTTCGAGCTTCGGCGCGCCCTGCGTGCCGCCGCCGTGGGGCACGATCCAGGCGGTCGACCTGAAGACCGGCGAGAAGCGCTGGGAGGTGACCCTCGGGACCACGCGCGATCAGGCGCCGTTCCCGCTCTGGTTCGACCTCGGCGCGCCGAACCTCGGCGGCTCGCTCGCCACCGCCGGTGGCGTCGTGTTCGTGGGCGCGACCACCGACAAGTTCGTGCGCGCCTTCGACACGAAGAACGGCGAGGAGATCTGGCGCTTCCGCACGCCCTACACCGCGAACGCTTCTCCGCTGACGTACCGCCTTCGCAAGAACGGCAAGCAGTTCGTCGTGATCGCCGCCGGCGGCCACGGCTGGAGCGAGCCCGGCGACGCGCTGCTCGCGTTCGCACTGCCGGGCGAGGCGAAGTAGCGGCGGCTCACGGGCGCAGGCGCTCGCGCAGCACTTCCTGGAGCGCGCCCGCGTCGTCCAGCGCGAGCACGCGCAGCCACGCCGCGCCGTCGCCCGCGAAGTCGAGCGTCGCGAAGCCGGCCCGGCTGAAGGCGCGGCCCGGCGCGCCGCACACTGCGCTGCGCTTCGCGCCGGCGCCGCTCACGAGGTGTGCGCCGAGGGCGGGATCGCGCGCGAACTGCAGCGAGTGGTCGTGGCCCGCAGCGAAGAGCAGGGGCGGGTGCGCCGCCAGCGCGCTGCGCAGCGAGGCGACGTACGCCTCGTAGGCGCGCGTCCCGAGGTCCTGCCCGCC
>CAZCTH010000065.1:0-29550 GCA_964501435.1 uncultured Spirochaetales bacterium
TCGTCGAAGATCAGCAGCCAGCCCTCGCGATCGCACAGCGTGCGCAGCGCGCGCAGGAAGCCGTCCGGCGGCACGCGCTCGCCGCCGCGCCCCTGGATCGGCTCGACGAGCACCGCGCCCACCGGTGCGCCGAGCGCGCGCGCGGCACGCAGCGCGTCGTCTGCGTCGCCGAAGCGCGCGAAGCCGGTGCGCACCGGCAGCCGCGCCGCGAACGGCTCGCGGAACATCGGGCGATGCGTCGCGTCGAGCGCGCCGAACGCGAGGCCGTGATAAGCGCCCGCGAACGCGATCACGCCCGGCTTGCCGGTCGCGACGAGCGCGGTCTTGAGCGCGCTCTCGACGGCGTCGGAGCCCGAGCTGCCCAGCACCGCGCGCACCGGCCCGCCGCCGGGGAAGCGCGCGGCGAGCGCCTCGAGCAGCGCGATCTTCACCGCGGGCGGGTGAACGTCGCCCATCGCGTGCATCAGCCTCGCGCTCTGCTCCGCCACCGCGGCCACCACGCGGGGGTGCGCGTGCCCGGCGTTCGCGACGCCGAAGCCGCCGCCGAGATCGACGAAGCGGTTGCCGTCGGCGTCCCACACGTTTGCGCCGGCCGCGCGCTCCCAGCAGATCGGCGGCTCCGGCACGAGGCAGGTGACGTTGCGGCTCTCGACCGCCGCGAGCCGCGCCGCGAGCGCGCGCGAGCGCGGGCCCGGCACGGCCGTGCGGATCTCGGGCAGCAATGTCTCGGGGGCGCGCACGCGGGAGAGCGTAAGAACTTCGCCCGCGCGGCGCCGCGTGTCCGCCCCGCGCCCGCGCCCGATCCGCTCCGGTGTAGCCTCGCGCGCTCATGGAGGCCCGCGTGACGCGCGACGACATCCGCCCGGACCGGCACCGCATCCAGCACGCGACCGTGCGCGGCGTGCGCATCGGCTACGTCGACGAGGGGCGCGGCGCACCGCTCCTGCTCATCCACGGCTGGCCCGAGACGATGCGCATCTGGTGGCGCAACGTGGCGCCGCTCGTTGCATCGGGCTTTCGCGCGATCGCGCCGGACCTGCGCGGCTTCGGCACGAGCGACGTCGCGCCCGACGGCTTCCACGACGTGCCCTCGCACTCCCGAGACCTCGCCGCGCTGCTCGACCACCTCGGCATCGAGCGCGCCGTGCTCGTCGGCGGCGACCTCGGCGGCGCGGTGCTGCAGGATTTCGCGCTGCGCTTTCCTGCGCGCGTGTTGCGCATCGTCGTGTTCAACTCGCCTTTGCCGTTCGTGAAGGGCGCGATGGACGGCATGCGCACCCGCCCCGCCCGCGAGGCGAGCGACTACTTCCTGCGCCAGGGCAACGACGCCGACGCCCTCGCCGCGGAGCTCGCCACGCCCGAGCAGCGGCGCCGTTACATCGCGACCTTCTACGGCTCCCGGTTCTGGGGGCACCCCGGCGCCTTCGACGCCGCGGCGGCGGACTTCATGACGGAGCCCTTCGCCGACGGCGCGAAGCTGCGCGCGAGCTTCGGCGGCTACGAGAGCAGCTTCCACGCGCATGCGCGCAGCGAGCCGGCGCTGCGCGGCACGATCCCGCACGAGACGCTGATCCTGCACGGCCCTTCGGACCACGTGATCTACCCCGAGTTCGACCGCATGGCCGCGGTCGTGTTCCCGAACCACGTGGGCCCGTTCCTCGCGCGCGACGCCGGCCACTTCCTGCAGTGGGAAGCTGCGCACGCGCTGAATTCGGCGGTGCGCGCCTTCTGCCGCGACCTCGCGTGACGACGCGCGCCTACGTCGCGCTCGGCGCGAACCTCGGCGATCGCGCGGGGGCGCTCGCGCGCGCCGTCGACGCGCTCGCCGCGACGCCCGGCGTGCGCGTCGCCGCCGTGTCGCGCACCTGGGAGACCGCGCCCGTCGGCCCGCCGCAGCCCGCATACCTGAACGCCGCCGCCGCGCTCGACACCACGCTCGATGCCTTTGCGTTGCTCGCGCGCCTCCACGCCATCGAGCGCGAGGCCGGCCGCACGCGCGGCGAGGAGCGCAATCTCCCGCGCACGCTGGATCTCGACTTGTTGTTGTTCGGCGGCCTCGTGATCAAGGCGCCGGAGCTGGTCGTTCCGCACCCGCGCCTGCACGAGCGCGCGTTCGTGCTCGAGCCGCTTGCTGAGATTGCGCCGGGCGAGGTGCACCCCGTGATCGGCGAGACGATCGCCGCGCTCGCGGAGAGAGTGCGCTGCGTCGGGAAGGGTGCAGCGCTGCCGCGGAGCTAGCCCGATCCTTGCACGCTCGCGAGATTCGCGACGCGCAGCGAGACGATGCCGCCGGTGATCGCTCCGAGACAGATCGCAGCGGGATCCAGCAGCCAATCGCCCTCACGCCACGGAATCACCAGGGCCGAGACGAGGCCGAGCGCAGCACCGATCGCGAGCGCTCGGACACGTCGCGAACAGCCAGAGGGGTTCTTCCAGCGAAGCAGGCACGCCGTTCCGACGAAACCGGCGAGGAGTGCCTGAGGTCCGACGACATACAGCGCTGGTAGATACAGGAGGAGCGGGAAGAAGAAGGGCGCGTGGATCGACATGACGAGGTCGCCCACGTCCCCGTCGCGCGCGTATTCCACGACCCCGGTTGCGCCGACCACGAAGCCCATCAGACAGGTCGCGACGAGCGGGGCGGCGAGCAGGCTGTACAGCGGGCCGGCCAGCCAAGCACGCGAGACGTTTCGGATCACGCCCACTCCACCCACGCGCCGTGGAAGTGGCATTTCCCGAGCAGCCGCTCCTCACCCCCGGGCCACGTGCGCAGGCGGATCTCGCAGTGCTCGAAGCCGGCGCTCTCCATGCGCAGCCACGCGAGCGGCGCCTCGGCGCTCGCGCGTGCGCCCGCGTCGGCCATCAGGCCGTGGATGCGTTTGCGCTCGGGCTCGGGCACGTACATCCACATCACGCTGTGGAAGAGCACGGTCGTGGTGCGCGCCGGCAGCGCGGCGACCTCGCGCGCGACGAAGTCGCCGGCGCTGGCTCGCTCGAGGGCGACGCCGGAGCGGAGTGCGCACGCGCAGGCGGCGCGCAGGCGCGCGAGGCGCTCCAGCTGATCGGGCCAGAAGAACGACTCGAGGCGCAGCCGCTGCGCGCGGTCGCGCAGGTCGATCGGAAACAGGTCGCAGCCGCTGCGGCTCGCGATGCGCAGCGGCGGGCCTGAGAGGTCGAGCGGCGCGCCGCGCCACTCGCAGTCGAGCGCGAGCGGAGCGTCCGCGGGCCCGTAGTGCTGCGGGCCGAGCGCGTAGCGGAACTGCTCGAAGCACTGGTTGAGCCCCGCGCTCGCGCCGATCTCGAGCAAGCGCAGCGGCCACGGATGGGCGCGCGCGATCTCGAGGAAGCCGCCGAGGAGCGCGCAGCAGCGGCGCACCTCGTTCGTCTGGATCTGCTCCGCGAGATGCGCGCGGACGCGCGCGGTGTGAGACGCGAGCGTACCCTCCAGCGCGCGCCACGCGGGCTCGGCGTCGTAGTGGCCGCCGCAGCTCGGCAGGAACGCAGCGAGGGCGGGCGCGTCGCCGCGCAGCGCGAGGTAGTGCGCCGCGCCGAGCAGGCGCAGCGGGGCGTTGTCGAGGATCGGGTGGCCCACCCAGTCGTCCAGCAGGCGCGCCACGAGCCCGCCGCCCGCGAAGTCGTCGCCGCAGCGCGCGAGGAAGTCGGCGTAGATCGGAGAGCCCATCGCGGCGCAGGTCTCCGCCTGCTTGCGGAACATCCCGAGCATCTGCGCCTCGCGCTCGCTCATCGCCTCACCCCGGATAGAGGAGCAGCACGCCGAACGCGCCGTCGCGCAGCGCCGCGCGCCAGACACGCGCGTCGAGCTCGCGGGCGAGCAGGGCGCCGCCGACGCGCACGCAGGCCGCCGCGACCCACGCGCCGCCGAGCAGCGCGAACGCGACCTGGTCCTGCGCGAACACCGCGAACGCGCCGAGGCTCGCGAGCAGCGCGCCGTGGGTCGCGCGCACCTCGCTGCGGCCGAGCGCATCCGCCGGCGCGAGCGCGTTGCGGCGTGCGAACAGCGCGGGAGCGAGCAGCGCAAACAGGCCGCGCAGCAGCGTCGCGAGGGCGCCGGCGACGTGAAACGCGTGTGCCAGCTCCAAGTGCGTCTCCTCGCGATTTCGCCACGGTAGCTGCGCTTCGCGCCCCGCTCGCTGCGGTACCGTGGCGCGCGCAACGCCTCCGACCCGTAGGGAGCCACCTCACCGATGAGCGCCAACACGAAGCGAATCCGCGATTTCGTCGCCGCCTGGAGCCGGAACGACCTCGAAGAGCTGATGGGCTACTTCGCGGCCGACTGCGTCTACCACAACATTCCGGTCGATCCCGTGAAGGGCCTGGAAGCGATCCGCAAGACGCTGCACGGCTTCTCGAGTGCCGCGAGCGAGGTGGAGTGGGTGCTCCACCAGATCGGCGAGAGCGAGTCGGGCGTCGTCTTCACGGAGCGCACCGACCGCTTCAAGATCGCAGGCAAGTGGCTCGAGCTGCCCGTGATGGGCGCCTTCGAGCTGCGCGACGGCCAGATCACCGCCTGGCGCGACTACTTCGACATGCAGCAGTTCACGAAGCAGCTGCCCGGGGGCGGCGCCTAGGCCGCAGGGCCCGCACGGTGGGGTCTCGCCCAACGGGGCGGGTCGGCCGAAAATTCCGGAATCGCGCGGTCGGGAACCAGCATCTGTTTGCTACGAATTCGCGCCTGGCCGGGGAAAGAGACGCCGCATGACCGCCGCACTCCTGCGAGAAACCAGGGATTTCACCCAGTTGGTCGATTCCGCGGCCGAGTGGGCGCAGTCGGCGACTCCCGAGGAAATCCTCATCTGGTCGGTCGAGAACTTCGCCCCTCGGCTCTCCGTCTCCTGCTCCTTCGGCAATCCCGAGGGGCTCGTCCTGATCGACATGCTCCATCGCGTCGCCCCCGGCCGGTTCCGCGTCTACACGCTGGACACGGGTCGGCTCCCGCAGGCGACCTACGACTTGATCGATCGCGTGCGCGACCGGTACGACGTGCCGATCGAAGTGATCTTCCCCGATGCCGCGGCCGTGCAGACGATGGTGCGCGAGCACGGCATGAACCTGTTCTACGAGTCGCTCGAGAAGCGCCAGCTCTGCTGCCGCGTGCGCAAGGTCGAGCCGAACCGCCGCTACCTCGCGGAGCTCGACGCCCACGTGACGGGCCTGCGGAAGACCCAGAACGTGACGCGCGCCAACGCCGCCAAGCTCGAGCTCGAGGCCGGCGGCGCGCGCGTGAAGGTGAACCCGCTGGTCGACTGGACCGGCGCCGAGGTGTGGGACTACGTGCGCAAGCACGGCGTCCCGGTGAATCGCCTGCACGCCGAGGGCTTCCCGAGCGTCGGCTGCGCGCCGTGCACTCGCGCGGTCCGCCAGGGCGAGGACGTGCGCGCCGGCCGCTGGTGGTGGGAGCTGGCCGAGACCAAGGAGTGCGGGATGCACACCGCGGAAGAGGGCGGCTCGGGCATCTGACCCGCCGGCGCGCAGGTCGCGTGCAGCGCACGCGCAAAGCCTGCGCGGCGGCTCGATTTCGGGCTCAAGACCCCGCGCTCCGGCGCCGATGACGGCAGTGGCTCACCGTCAGGAGGCCACGCCATGCCGGCACGCGCGTCGCTCCGCGATCACGTCCTCTTCACCGCCGCCTTCGCCCTCGCGCTCGCCCTCTCGTGGCCGGGCGTCGAGGCCCGCGCCGACGCCGGCCTCGCGCCGTCGTCCCGCGCGCTCACCGGCCTCGCAGCCGGCCCCGCTCCGGCCGCGCCGCCCATTCCGTCCGCGCAGGGCGACAGCTGCGCGGCATCCGACCCGGCGCTCGTGGGTCGCGAGTACGACGCACAGCGCGAGCGCATGCAGCGACTCGCGCAGGCGATGAACGCCCAGGGCGACGGCGGATTCGTCGCGCTCGATGGCCGCGGCTACGGCTACTTCCCCGAGCGCAACCCCGCCATCGAGCTGGCGCGGCTCCAGCGCGAAGCCCAACTCCAGGCGCGCGCCCAGGGCGAAGCCCAGCCGCAGTAGCGCCGCCCCAGTCGCGGTCCGGCGTGCGCGCAGCGCGCCGGCTTTGACTCCGCCGCTCGCCCCAGCCTAATCTGCCTCCGCGCGCGCGCCGGAGGAATCGATGGGCCCGGGAGCGAGAACTCGCTTTCGGCGATGGACCGCGTTCCTCGCGATCGCCTGGGCGGTGGCGTCCTTCGTCGTCGGCCTCCAGGCGAAGCTCGAGGTCCGCGCCTTTCCGTTCGTGCCGTTCTCGTTCTCGTCCGCCGCCGGCGTGCACGTCATCAACGAGGTGGGCGCGAAGGCCGAAGCCGCGGGACTGTCGTCGCGCGATCGCTTGATCTCGATCGCCGGCATGCCGGTCTCAGAGTGGATGCGCCGCGGCATTCCGACGCTCGCGGTCGGCGAGACGATCGAGGTCGTCGCGCAGAAGCGCGACGGGCGGACGCTCGCGACGCGGGTTCCGGTCGTCTCGCAGGCCGACGCGTCGTTCCCGCTCGATCGGCTCGGGATGGTGGTGATCCCGTTCGTCGGGCTCGTCTACCTCGTGATCGGGCTCGGCGTGTGGCTGCTCAAGCCCGACCGGCGCGAATCGTGGGTGTTCCTGCTCTTCTGCGCGGTCACGTCGTCGCTGCTCACGCTGATCGGTCCTTCGCTCGGCGCGGTGTGGTTCTTCGTCGGCATCACGATTCCGTGGGTCGGCGCGACCGCGTTCCACCTCTTCACGACCTACCCGATCGAGCCCGCCTGGATCGTGCGCCACCCGCAGCTGCGCGTCGGGGTCTACGCCGCGGCCACGGCGCTCAGCGCGATCACCGTCGTGCGGCCGTGGGTGGCGTCGCGCGACCGCATCGACTTCGCGATCACCGCCTTCGCGGTGGTGCTCGCGCTCACCTGCCTCGGCATCGCGATCAGCGAGCGCTTGCGCCGCCCCAGCGTGAAGACGGCGGAGCGCGCCGACGTGATGCTCGTCGGCGGACTGTTCAGCTTCCTGCCGATCGTCGCCGCGCTCGCCGTGCACGTGACGGTCGGCACCAGCGTCACCTGGACGCTCTCGATGACGCTGTTCTTCCTGTTCCCGGCTGCGGTCGGCTACGGGATCGTGCGCCGCGACCTCTTCGATCTGCGCGTCGTGGCCCGCAGCAGCGCGGCCTATGGCGCCGCAACGCTCGCGATCACCGGCGTGTTCGCGGCGCTCATCACGCTCGCCGCCGGCGCGCTGCGGCGGATGGACGTCGACGCGCGCACGCCGCTCTTCTCCGTCGTGTTCATTCCCCTCGCGATCTTCGCGTTCAACCCGCTGCTGCGGCGCACCCAGCGCTTCGTGGACGACCTCTTCGACCGCGAGCGGCGCGCCTACCGCCGCGCGGTGCGCGAGATCTCCGAGGCCATGGTGTCGATGCTGTCGGCCAAGGAGATCGTCGAGCGCATCCTGATCGCGGTGACCGACACGATGGGCGTCGAGCGCGCGCTCGTGATGCTGCACGCCGACGCCGGCGATCCGCTGCGCACCGCGGCGTCGCGCGGCGACTGGGACCCCGAGGCGCTCGCTCTCGAGCTCGAGCCCGATCACCCGGTGTGCCGCCAGCTCTGGATGCAGCGCCAGGAGCTCGCGCGCGGCGACTTCGACGACGAGGCCGACCCCGAGACGCGCGCCGCGTGTCAGGACGCCTTCGACACGCTCGACGTCGAGCTGCTCGTCCCGATTCTCTTTGGCGTGGACCTGCTCGGCGTGATCGCCGTCGGGCGCAAGCTCACCAGCGAGCGGCTCGGCCCCGACGAGCGTCAGCTGCTGCGCACGCTCGCGAACCAGAGCGCGATCGCGATCGAGAACGCGAAGGCCTTCGACGAGATCGCGCAGCTCAACAAGACGCTCGAGGCGCGCGTCGAGGAGCGCACGCGCGAGCTGCGCGACACGCAGGCCCAGCTCGTTCAGTCGGAGAAGATGCGCTCGCTCGGTCAGCTCGTGGCGGGCGTCGCGCACGAGCTCAACAACCCGATCGGCTTCGTGCACGCGAACCTGCAGCTGCTCGAGGAGTACGTGGAGCGGCTGATGCGCGCCGACGCCGACCCCGCGCGCAGGCGGCGCACGCGCGACGCGATCGAGAAGCTGCTCGCGCGCAGCCAGGAGGGCGCCGGCCGCGTGAAGCAGATCGTGCAGGACCTGCGCACGTTCTCGCGCACCGATCAGGCCGAGCTGACGCAGGTCTCCCTGAACGACGCGATCCAGCGCACGCTCGCGCTGATGGAGCCGCGCACGAAGAACGGCATCGTCGTCGAGCGCGACCTCGGCGACCTGCCCGAGGTGCGTTGTTATTCCGGACAGCTCAACCAGGTGTTCATGAACCTGCTGATGAACGCCTGCGACGCGCTCGACGGACGCGGAAAGATCTCCGTGCGCACGCGCCCGGAGCCGGGCGGCGTGATGCTCGAGTTCGCGGACGACGGGCCCGGCATGAGCCCCGAAGTGCGCAGCCGCATCTTCGAGCCGTTCTTCACGACCAAGCCCGTCGGCAAGGGCACCGGCCTCGGGCTCTCGATCTCCCACGGCATCATCGAGCGTCACGGCGGGTCGATGACGGTGGACTCCGCGCCCGGCGCAGGCGCCCGCTTCACGATTCGCCTTCCGCTCGCGCCGCCGGCCGAGCTCGAAGCGGGGGCGCCATGAAGTACCGCGCCACGAATTTCCAGCGCGCGACCGGCCTCGCTGCGGTCGCGTGGGCGCTGCTCTCGCTCGCGCTCGTGATCTACGGGCAGGCCACCCTGCCACCCCGTGCCGAGCCTCCGATCTTCACGAGCTCGCTCGGCGGCCTCGTGATCGTGAGCGCCGTCGACGGCGAGGTCGGCGCCCACGGCGTCGCGCGCGGTCAGCGCGTGCTCGAGGTCGACGGCGTACCCGTGCAGCGCTGGTATCGCGAGCGCGGCTGGGAGCGCATCGCGGCGGGGAAGCCGGTGGTCTACCGGCTCGAGCAGCGCGGCGGCCGCATCGCCGAGGTGTCGCTGATGCCGAAGCAGATGGGCGGCGGCTACGCGCGCTTGCTCGTGCCGGTGTTCGCCGCGCTCGTCGCCGCTGGCCTCTCGTACCTGCTCGTCGGGACGTTCGTCTGGCGGCTGCGCTCCGGGCGCACCGAGTCGTGGTCGTTCCTGCTGTTCTCGGCGTCGATGGCCACGACGCTCTTCAGCGCGGTCCACACCTTCGACGCGCCCTTCGGCTACGAGCGCATGGCGATCACCCAGCCGCTGCTCGGCGCGACGATGTTGCACCTCTTCACGCGCTTTCCGACCGAGCCGCCGTGGATCCGCGGGCGCGCGTGGCTGCGAGCGGTGCCGTACGCGGTCGCCTTCGCCTGCATCGCGACGCTGCCGCTCGAGTACGCGCATCTGCTGCCACCGGGCGTCGCGATGTCCGCGGGGCTCGACCTCGCGTTCGGCTCGGCCTTCCTGTCGATCGGCATCCTGATCGCGGAGCGCTGGCGCATCCGCGGGACGGGCGAGACGTCCGCCTCGGACATCGTCGTCGTCGGCGCGCTGGTGAGCTTCGTGCCGATGGCGCTGTTGTTCGCGCTCCTGCTCTGGGCGCCCGTCTCGCTGCCGATCTCGCTCGCGCTGGTGTGGTTCGGCGTGTTCCCGCTCGCGGTCGGCTACGGCATCGTGCGCGGCCGCATCTTCGACGTGCGCAACTTCGCGCGCTCCTCGGGCGCGTATGGCGCGGCGACGCTCGCGATCACGGGGCTGTTCGCCGCGCTGATCACCTTCGCCGACGCCGCGTTCCGCCGCTTCAACGTGAACGCCGAGTCGCCCCTGTTCTCGGTCGTGTTCCTGTTCCTCGCGATCCTCGCCTTCAACCCGCTGCGCAACCGGCTGCAGGCGCTCGTCGACCGCATGTTCGACCGGGACCGCGCGGGCCATCGCGACGCGCTGCGGGAGATCTCCGAGGCGATGGTCTCGATGCTCTCGCTCGGCGAGATCAGCGAACGCCTGCTGCTCGCGATCCACGAGACGATCGGCGCGTCGCGCTCGATGGTGCTGCTGCTCGACGAGACGACGCGCGTACTGCGCCCGACCGCGTGGCGCGGCGAGTGGAGCGGGGAGGCGCGCCAGCTCGCCCTCGAGGCGAGCCATCCCGTCGCGCGGCAGCTCTGGATGCGGCGCCAGGAGCTGTCGGCCGCGGACTTCGAGAGCACCGCCGACCCGGCGGCGCGCGCGCAGTGCGGCGAGGTGTTCGCGACGCTCGAAGCGCAGCTGCTCGTGCCGATCCTGTTCGGCGTGGATCTGCTGGGCGTGATCGTCGTCGGCGAGAAGCTCTCCGGCGAGAAGCTCGGCCCCGAGGATCGCCAGCTGCTGCGCACGCTCGCGAACCAGAGTGCGATCGCGATCGAGAACGCGCAGGCCTTCGACGAGATCGCGAAGCTCAACGAGACGCTCGAGTCGCGCGTCGAGGAGCGCACGCGCGAGCTCGAGCGCACGCAGACGCAGCTGCTGCAGAGCGAGAAGATGCGCTCGCTCGGCCAGCTCGTGGCGGGCGTCGCGCACGAGCTCAACAATCCCATCGGCTTCGTCCACGCGAACCTCCAGCTGTTGCCCGGCTACGTGGACAAGCTGATCGAGGCGCAGGAGGGCGGCGGCGACGCCAGCAAGCCGCGCGAGGCGATCCGCAAGCTGCTCTCGCGCAGCCGCGAAGGCACCGAGCGCGTGAAGAACATCGTGATGGACCTGCGCAGCTTCTCGCGCATGGACCAGGCCGAGCTCACCGACGCCGACCTCAACGCCGAGCTCACGCGCACGCTCGGCCTGATGGAGCCGCGCTTCAAGGACGGCATCCGCGTCGAGCGTCACTTCGGCCAGCTTCCCCACGTGCGTTGCTACCCGGCCCAGCTGAACCAGGTGTTCATGAATCTCGTGATGAACGCCTGCGACGCCCTCGATGGTCGCGGCACCGTCAGCATCACCTCCGAGCCGACGGAGCAGGGCGTGCGCGTCTCGATCGCCGACGACGGGCCGGGCATCTCGCCCGCGATCCGCGCGCGCATCTTCGAGCCGTTCTTCACGACCAAGCCGGCGGGGCAGGGAACGGGCCTCGGCCTGTCGATCTCCCACGGCATCGTCGAGCGTCACGGCGGCGTCCTGAGCGTCGACTGCCCGCCCGCGGGCGGCACCGTGTTCCGCATCGACCTGCCCCTCGTCGCGAAGGCCCCCGACGCGGATCTGGAATCCGGCGCGGCATGACGGGCGCGGCGCTGCGCCGCGCGGAGGTCGGACCGGTTGAGTTAGGCTGCCCGCCTCAATCGAAGGAGCCCCCATGCGACTCGGCCTCAACCTCGGCTACTCCGGCGCGGAAGCGTCCATCGACCTCGAGAAGGTGAAGCGCGCGGAGGCGCTCGGCTTCGATTCGCTGTGGAGCGCGGAGGCCTACGGCTCGGACGCCATCACGCCGCTCGCCTACGTCGCGGCCCTCACCACGAAGATCAAGCTCGGCACCGCCATCATGCAGATGCCGGGCCGCACGCCCGCGATGACGGCGATGACCGCGATGACGCTCGACGCGCTCTCGGGCGGCCGCTTCATCCTCGGCCTCGGGCCGTCGGGCCCGCAGGTGGTCGAGGGCTGGCACGGCGTGCCGTACGGCAAGCCGCTGACGCGCACGCGGGAGTACGTCGCGATCGTGCGCCAGATCCTCGCGCGCGAGAAGGCGGTCACGTTCTCCGGCGAGCACTACCAGATCCCGAACACCGGCGCGGGTACGACTGGCCTCGGCAAGCCGCTGAAGAGCATCCTCCACGGCCGCAAGGACATGCCGATCTTCACCGCGTCGATCGGGCCGGCGGGCATCGAGTGCAGCGCCGAGGTCGGCGACGGCCTGATTCCCGTGTGGATGAGCCCGGAGCGCATGGACCTGCTGAAGCCGTCGCTCGAGAAGGGCTTCGCGAAGAGCAAGGGTCGCAACAACCTGGCGAACTTCCGCATCGCGCCGTTCGTCACGGTGGTGATCGGCGACGACCTCGCGAAGTGCCGCATGCCGGTGAAGGGCTTCCTCGCCCTCTACATCGGCGGGATGGGTGCGCGCGGGAAGAACTTCTACAACGACTACGCGAAGCGCCTCGGCTACGAAGAGGCCGCCGTGAAGATCCAGGACCTCTATCTCGACGGGAAGAAGATGGAGGCGATGGCCGCGGTGCCGGACGAGCTCGTGGACGAGATCGCGCTGGTCGGGCCGAAGGAGCGCGTGCTCGAGCGGCTCGCGGTGTGGAAGAAGTCCGGTGTGACGGACCTGATCGCCGGCGCGGGCCAGCCCGAGGCGCTCGAGGTGCTGGCGCGCGGCGTCCTCTAGCGAGGAGCGAGTCGTGTCCGAGATCGTGTTCGCCCTCTACCGGCCGAAGCCCGGCCGCGAGGCCGAGCTCGCGGCGGTCGTCGAGGGCCACGTGCCCGCGCTGCGCAAGCTCGGGCTCGCGACCCGTCGCGCGCCGATCGTCGCCCGCTCGCGCAAGGACGGCACGATCGTCGAGGCCTTCGAGTGGGTGTCGGGCGAAGCGATCGCGCGCGCCCACAGCCACCCGGCGGTGCAGGCGATCTGGGCGCGCTTCGCGGCGTGTGCGGAGTATCCGACCTTCGGGCAGCTCGCCGAAGCCGGGGACGTGTTCGCGGGCTTCGACGCGGTGCACTTCCCGGCCGCCCCAGCGCGGCGCGCGAAGCCCGCAAAGAAGAAGCCGGCGCGCGCGCCTGCGAAGCGGCGCGCCCGCCGCCGCCCCTAAGCGCTGCGCATCGCGCGCGCTTCGTCTTCCGCGACGGCGGCGATCGCCGCGAGCGTCGTCTCCGCGATCTCCGACGCGATCTTGCGCACCGCGAAGCGGTCGAGGCTGCCGCCCACGAGCGCGACCTCGTTCGCGAGCGTGAGCACGAGGCCGATCCGCGCCGTGCCCAGGGCGCCGGGCTCCGCGCCGACGGAGAAGCGCGCGTCGAACCCGAGCAGGCCGATGCGCAGCCGCAACCGCACGCGCCCCGGAGACACCTCGAGCACGCGCAGCTCGCCCGACACCGGCAGGTGTCGCAGCCGCGAGCGGAAGCGCAGGCCGCGTTCCAGCTCGAACGCCTTGGGCGGCGCGTCGACCCAGCCCTCGTGGTGCGGCAGCCAGAGTGCCGCGCAGGCAGGCACCCGCAGCACGCGCCAGACGTGGCGCGGGCTCGCGGCGACCTTCGTGTTGAAGGCGAGGGTGAGCAGCGCTCGGTTCCCCTTCGCAGGCGAGCCTACGCGCTCGGAAGCCGCGCGCCTCGGGTGTTCACTCGACCGCCGCGCCCGCGCGCCGGGGCGTCTCAGCGCAGCTCGCGCAGCCGCGCCACGGCCTCTGCGACGTCGTCCGCGCTCGCGTCGAGATGGGTGACGGCGCGCAGCCAGAACGCATCGCGCGCGCCCACGAGCACGCCGCGGTCGCGCGCGGCGGCAGCGAAGCGCGCGGAGTCGCCCGTCTTGAACAGGACGATGTTGGTCTCGGGCGCGTTCGTCTCGAAGCCGAGCGCGGCGAGGCCGGCCGCGAGCGCGCGCGCGTTCGCGTGGTCCTCGCGCAGTCGCGCGACGTGGTGCTCGAGCGCGTACAGCCCCGCCGCCGCGATCACGCCCGCCTGCCGCATGCCGCCGCCGAGCTGCTTGCGGATGCGGCGCAGTCGCGCGACGAGCGCGCGCGAGCTCGCGACCAGCGAGCCCACCGGCGCGCCGAGCCCCTTCGAGAGGCAGACCGACACGGTGTCGAAGGGTGCGGCCAGCTCTGCGGGCGATGCGCCGGTCGCGACCGACGCGTTCCACAGCCTTGCGCCGTCGAGGTGAAGCGGGAGCTTCGCCTCGCGCGCGGCGGCGACCACCCGCGCGAGCTCGCCCGGCGGGAAGAGCGTGCCGCCCGCGACGTTGTGCGTGTTCTCGATCGCCACCAACGTGACGGGCGCGAAGTGCGGGTCGTTCGGCGGGATCGCCGCGCGCAGCGTGTCCGCGTCGAACCAGCCGCCCTCGCCGAGCGTCTGGATGTGCAGGCCCGAAAGAGCCGAGGCCGCGCCACCTTCGTACTTGAGGATGTGGCAGTCCCGGCTCGCGACGACGACCTCGCCGGGCCGCGCATGCACGCGCAGCGAGGCTTGATTCGCCATCGTCCCGGACGGGAAGAACAGCGCGGCCTCCTTGCCGAGCAGCGCCGCCGCGCGCTCCTGGAGCGCGTTCACGGTCGGGTCCTCACCGTAGACGTCGTCGCCGACGGGCGCCTTGGACATCGCCTCGCGCATCGCGGGCGTCGGCTTCGTGACGGTGTCGCTGCGGAGATCGATCGTGCGCATGCCCGCGAACATACGCCGCGCGCGGGGGCGACTGCTCGAAACCCTCGAATTCGAGCCGGAGAGGCCGATTTGCGGCGTTTCGCGCTTGACTCTTCGACGCGGACCTTCAAACATCCGCGCCGCGGTGGCCCCACCTCGTCGGAGGGACGAGCGAGGGACGTCGCGTTACCAAGATGGCCGGGCGATCGAGCTCGCGGCGACGCCGCGAGCGCCCGGCGGTGGGAGGTTTTCTCATGGCAGCGAAGAAGAAGGCGGCGAAGGCCACCGGTGAGCTCATCATTTCGAAGTCGCGCACCAAGGCTGCGACCAAGAAGTGCAACGTGGGCGGCGAGTTCTACGGCGCCCTCGACGCGGCGGTCCGCAAGCTCATCGCACAGGCCGAAGAGCGCGCGATCGGCAACAAGCGCAAGACGCTGAAGGCGCAGGACCTCTAGTCCGGCGCTCGTTTCCACGGGGGCCCGCGAGAGCGATCTCGCGGGCCCTTCGTTCTTCTGGCGGCCCCGCTCAGGCCGGGCCGTCGTCCGCCGCCGGCTCGTCCGGGTTCTCGTCGCGGTCCGCGTCGCCCGTCGGCGCCGGGGCCGCGAGCAGGCCCTCGCGCACGGCGAGCTGGTGGCCCACGCGGAACAGCCGCTCGAGCGTCGCACGCCGTAACACCTCGGGCAGTGCGACGCCGTTCGCCTGCGCCACGTGCTCGAGCCCGCGGCTCGCGATCCGCGCCGCCTTCTCGAGCGCGGCCGGCATGGATTCGGCGTCGCCGAGCGGCAACCCGTCGGCCATGGCGACACGGTTCGCGAGCGCCATGAACGCGAAGGCGTGCGGGCGCCGCTCCTCGTCGGAGAGCTGCGCGAGCGCGCGGAACAGCGCGAGCTCCTGGTCGCGCGAGACCGGCAGCTGCGGCATCCACACCGGCAGGCTCCACTCGCCGACCGCCTGGTACTCCTCGGCCTTCGCGAGCGCGTCCAGTTGGTCGGCGCGCAGGAAGGCGTAGATGCGCTTGGCGTCGCCCTCGGGCGGGAAGCCGAGATCCTGCAGGCGGCCGTCGCGCCAGCGCAGCGCCCACTCCTCGGCGTCGGACTCGAGCTCCCACTGCGCGCCTTGCAGGAGCCGGTAGTAGATCCAGTAGTCGTGCTGGAAGAGCACGCGCAGGAAGCCGAGCAGGTCCGCGAAGTCGTCGTCGTCGCGCATCGGCTCGAGGAAGAACTGTCCGTCGATGGTGTGCGACGCGTCGGGCGGCTCCCAGGAATCGTCGCCGTTCGGCTTCAGCGTGACGCGCGCGCGCGAGCGGATCTCGAGCACGAGCAGCTCCATGTCGATCGCGTGAGCCGCCCGCAGCAGCGTGTCGTCGCCCGCGTGCGCGAGCGCCGCGAGCCACTCGTCGAGCTTGCCGCGCTCGGGGACGCCGCCGTGCCACACGTCGAGGTCGAGGCAGGCCACGAGCTGCTCCTCGGTCGCGTGCTCGAGCAGCCAGCCGGCGTCGTTCAGACCGATGGCCTTGGCGGTGAAGCAGAGCTCCGCGGGCGGGAGCTGCGCGATCAGCGCCTCGGATTGCATCGAGAGATCGATCAGCTCGCTGCGGCGCGCGACGGGCGTCTCGCACACGAGGGCGACCTGCGCGTCGAGATCGAGGGCCGACATCACCTTGCGCGCGGCGATCCGGTCTTCGCGCGCGAGGTTCAGCAGCTCGCGCGCCTGGGGAGAGAGGGCGGGCTTGAACATGGGTCGCGCAGGGTAACGCACGCCGCCGCGCGGCTCGGGCGCGGGCGGTTCGGGTAGGCTGCGCGGTCGCGAGGGCCGTCTTGCAGCGAGCGCGCAGATTGTTGGGGTTCGCGGCGATCGCGTTCGTCGCCGCGCTGCTGTGGCACGCGGCCGACCGCGGCCCGCTCCGCAGCGAGGCGCTGCGCGACGCCGTGCTCGAGCTCGACGCGCGCGTCGCGCTGCGCCAGCGCCTCGCGTGCGAGCCGCGCATCGCGCACGCCGAGACGCTCGCGGCCGGCTCGGCGCCGCGCCTCGATGGCGAGGCGCGTTTCGTGTGGCTCGAGGCGCCGGGGCCGGACGGCCGCCGCCAGGTGCACCGCTTCGAGCGCGCGACGCGGCGGCTCGCGTGCCTCACGTGCGGCGAGCCGGGCAACAATCGCCACCCCGCGCCGCACCCGAGCGCGCGCGCCGTGCTGTTCGACACGGACCGCTTCGCCTCGTGGAGCCGCCCGATCGATCGCGAGCTGATGGTGCTCGCCACCGACGACGGGCCCGCGCGCCCGTCGCGTCGGCTCACCTGGGACGCCGCGCGGGATGCGCATCCGATCTACGACCCGAGCGGGCTCGGCGTCGCGTGGTCGCGCTTCGCGCTGGCGGGGCGCGCGGTGCGCGCGCCCATCAAGCTCGGCCACGGGAGCCTCTCGCTCGGGCGCGCCGAGGTGCTCGCGCGCGGCGGCCTCGCGCCCGTGCTTCCGCTCGCGTGGTCGGCCGACGCCCGTGCCCTCGCGCTCGCGGACGGGGCGCGCTTCGCGCGCCGCGCGCTGCTGACGGACTTCGCGGGCGAAGCGCTGCACGCGCTGCCCGTGGCGAGCGCCTTCCCGGGGAGCGTCGCATTCTCCGCCGACGGCTCGCTGCTCGCGCGCGCGGAGCGCGCGGACGGCGCGACGCGCGTGTGGCTCGGCGAGACGCGCGGAGCCTCCAGCGAGATCGCGCTCGGCGACGTCGGCGCGTGGGGCGAGCCGACCGGCATCGCGCTCGCGCCCGACGGCGATGCTTTCGCGCTCGGTCAGCGCCGCACGGGCGAGGAGCGCATCGTGTGGGCGACGCTCCCCTGCGCGCGTGGCGCCGCACGGCGACCGTGAGCGGGAGCGCGCGCGGGCGTGCCCCGCGCGCGCGGCTCGTTCAGCCGCCCGAACCCTTGTCGGCGCGGTACTTCGCCCAGCGCTTCTTCGCCGCGCGCGAGATCGCGGCGCGCGCCGCCGGGCTCAACTTGCGCCGCTTGCCCTTCACCTTCGGAGCGGCGCCGCCGCTGCTCGCGACGCCCCCCAAGCTCGCGATCCGCTGGCGCAGGTCGCCGAGCTCACTCGCCAGTCGCGCCTCTTCTGCCTTGAGATCGCGCAGAGCGCGCGCGACCGACTTTTGCCAACCCATTCGTGACACCTCCAGCAAGGAGGCTTGCATGGGTCGGGCGACTCTGTCGAGCCCGTGAAAACACGCACGCGTTCTCGGGGTGACTCAAGCTCGATTGCGCGCCGAGCTATCGTGACTCGCATGGCGACACTTCGAGACATTCGGGCGGGGCTCGCGAGCCACTCGCCGTTGCTACTCGAGGGTGCCTCGCGCGCGGCTGTCGCGATGGTGCTGCGCCAGCGCGCGGACGGCCCCGAGGTGCTGCTGATCGAGCGCTCCCGCAAGGAAGGCGACCCGTGGAGCGGCCACATGGCCTTCCCCGGCGGACGCCTCGACCCGGGCGAAACCGTCGAGCAGGCTGCGCGCCGCGAGACCCACGAGGAAGTCGGCCTTTCGCTCCACGACGCCGAGCCGCTCGGTCGCCTCGACGATCTCACTGGCCGGCGCGCCGGCGTCTCCACGGGACTCATCATCTCCGCGTTCGTGTTCGAGCACCACGGAGACACACCGCTGGTCTATCAGGAAGCCGAGGTCGCCGAGGCGCTGTGGGTTCCCGTGTCTGCGCTCTCCGCGCCGGATCGCCACGTTCACAAGGCCTTCCACGGCACCGCGGGCATGGCATTCCCCGGCATCGTCGTGGGCGACCCCGACCGTCACATCGTGTGGGGCCTGACCTACCGCTTCATCGAAGTGTTTCACCGCGTCGTCGGTCGGCCGTTCCCCAACAAGTGGGGGCCGATCGAAGGCTTGGTGCGATAGCCCGCGCCGCCCGCTTCAGACTGGCATCACCGCGAGGTCGAGCACCAACCGGTCCGCCTCGGCGTCGAGCGCGTCGCGCAGCGCGCGCACGTCGCAGGCGTCGGGCACTTCGGCCTTGATGTCGAGCTCGTAGTTGGGCGCGCCGCCGGGGCCGGGCTTCGAGCGCGTGGCGAGCTCGACGATGTTCACGCCACGCTCGGCGAGCACGCCGCAGATCGACGCGACGATGCCGGCCTTGTCCTCGCCCGCGGCCTCGATGCGATAGAGGCGCGTGCCGGGCGCGGGCACCGCGGGCCGCGGGCCGGCGTCGAGGTGCCGCAACAAGATCGTGAGGCCGTGCTCGCGCTCGAGGCGCTTCGCGCCGATCGCCAGCGCGTCGGCGCTGCCTGCGGCGCCGGACGAGCACAACAGGATCACGGCGAAGTCGCTGCCGAGGATCGTCATGCGCGAGTCCTCGAGGTTCGCGTCGGACTCGAGCACGAGGCGCGCGAGCTCCGAGACGAGGCCCGGGCGGTCGCGTCCGATCGCGGACAGGATGAACCAGCGGCGCATGGGAGACCTCCGATCGGGGAGATGCGCAGGCTAACGCGGCCCCGGGGATCGGGTCCTCGGGTCCCGCGCTTCAGCTCGGCTCGCCCCGCTCGTGGCCGGGGCACACCCGCACGGGCAGGGGCGGGTAACGGCGAAAGCGCGCGTCGTCGTCGGCGCGGGCGCAGCGCCAGAAGCTGCTGCCCTTCGCGCTGCGCTGGACGCGCGCGTGGACGCACGCGGCGCACAGCCCCACGCGCGGGTCGACTCCGCTCGGCTGCGTCATCGCTCCCTTCCTCCGCCTTGCCCGCGCGCTGCCCGCGCGAAATCCGCGCGAACGTAGCGCCTCTGGCCCACGCCCCGGTGCGTCGCCGCGCGGCGCATGCCTAGAATGCGCGCCCGTGCCCGCCGAAGACTCCGCGCCCGATCTCGCGCAGCGCATCGCGCGCGTGCTCGCGCTCGCCGAGGCGTGGCTCGCGCCGCGCGTCGCGCGGGCGCCGGATGCCGCGGCCTTCGCGCGCCACCTCGCGTTCCGCTGGGAGAGCGCGCGGGACGGCCGGCCCGGGCACCTGGTCCCGATCGCCGATCCCGCGCTAGACGACCTGGACGATCTGCTCGGCGTCGAGCGCGCCGTCGCGAAGCTCGTGCGCAACACCGAGCAGTTCGTCGCGGGCCTGCCGTCGAACCACGTGCTGCTGTACGGCGAGCGCGGCACCGGCAAGTCGTCCGCGGTGCGCGGCCTGCTCGGGCGCTTCGCCTCGCGCGGCCTGCGCATCGTCGAAGTCCACAAGGCCGATCTCCTCCAGCTCCCCGACGTGCTCGCGGCGCTGCGCGGCGCGCCGTTCCGCTTCCTCTTGTTCAGCGACGACCTCTCGTTCGACGAAGGCGAGAGCGGCTATCGCGAGCTGAAGGCCGCGCTCGAGGGCAGCCTCGAGGCGCCCCCCGAGAACGTGCGCATCGTGGCGACCAGCAACCGCCGCCACCTGCTCCCCGAGAAGCGCTCGGAGAACCAGCAGGTGCGCGTGGACGAGGACGGCGAGCTGAGGCTCGGCGAGGCGATCGACGAGAAGCTCGCGCTCGCGGATCGCTTCGGGCTCGTGCTCGGCTTCTTCGGCTTCGACCAGGCGACGTACCTGCGCATCGTCGAGCACCTCGCGCGCAAGGCGGGTGTCGCGCTCGACGCGGAGATGCGCGGCGAAGCGCTGCGCTGGGCGCTCGATCGCTCGTCGCGCTCGGGTCGCACCGCGCGCCAGTTCGTCGCGGACCTCGCAGGCCGACTCGCGCTCGAGCGGGCGCGATGACGCCGCGCGCGGCGTGCGCGGCCGCACTGCTACTGCTCGCGAGCGCAGCGCTGGCGCCGAGCGCGCGCGCCGCGCGGCTCGCGCCCGAGGCCGGCTCTGCGCTCTCCGCCGCGACCGAGATCGAGACGCGCGCGCCGCAGGAGGCACTCCCGTTCGAGCAGACGACCGCGGCCGAGGCGACCGGCGACGCGATCGAGAACGACGCGCCCGAAGCGCCGCAGCAGGCGCCCGCGACGGAGGAAGCGGCGGCGCCGGAAGAGCCCGGCGGCGTCGGCTCCGGCTCGCTCGACGACGACCTCGCCTCGATCGACGACAGCTTCCTCGACGAAGAGATGGGCCCCGATCCCGCCGAGCGAGATCACACGCCGCGCTGGAATCGCCGCGTGTTCGCCTTCAACGAGGGCTTCATCCGCTGGGTGTTGCGCCCGATCTCGCGCGGGTATCAGGTCGTCACGCCGAAGTTCGTGCGCGAGATGCTCGCGCGCGGCTTCGACAACCTCGAGAGCCCGGTGATCTTCGCCAACGACGTGATGCAGGCCGACCCGTGCCGCGCCGGCCGCACGCTCGGGCGCTTCCTGCTCAACAGCACCGCCGGCATCGCGGGCTTCTTCGACGTCGCCGCCGAGATGGGCCTGCCGCGCCACGACACGGACTTCGGCGAGACGCTCGGCCGCTACGGCGTGCGCAGCGGCTCGTTCTTCATGCTGCCCGTGCTCGGCCCCTCGACCGCGCGCGACACCTTCGGCGAGATCGTCGACACCGCGCTGCGCCCCGAAGTGTGGCTGCTGGGCGGCTTCCCGCGACTCGCCGTCACCGGCAGCGACGGCCTCTCGACCTACGACATCAACGCCGAGCGCCTCGACGCACTGCGCGAGACCTCGGTCGACTTCTACGCCGCCCTGCGCAGCGCCTACTTGATGGATCGCGACGCGAAGATCGAGGAGCTGCGCAGCGCCGGCCGCTGCGGTGGCCGCAAGGCGCGCGACGCAGAGTGAGCGGCGCGCGTCAGTCCGCGTGGCTCGCGGGCACGAGACTGCGCGTCTGCAGCGTGGCCACGAGCTTCGGGAAGCCGTCGCGCTCGAGCACCGAAGTGTACTCGCTGCGCCGCAGCGCGAGCTCGCTCACGGTCCCGTTCAGGAAGATGTCCATCACGCGCCAACCGTCTCCGACCGCGCGCAGGCGATAGTCGATCGCGACGGGCGCGTCGCTCGCGCGCTTCAGCTTCGTGCGCACGAGCGCGGTGCCGCCCGGCGCGGCCTGCACCGAACCGATCTCGAACACGAGGCCGGTGTTCTCGTCGAACTGCTCCGCGTAGGTCTTCACGGTGAGGTTCGAGAACGCCTCGATCCACTTCTTCTGGTCGGCGGGCGGCATCGGTCGCCAGTGGCGGCCCAGCACCTTCGCCGCCATCAGCGGCAGGTCGAAGGCGGCGCCGACGACCGGCGCGAGCTGCCGCTTGCGGGCGTCGAGCGTGAGGGAGTCGCCCGCCTTCATCGAGGCGTCGAGCGCGGCGTAGAAGCGCTCGACGGGTGCCTTCGCCGACTCGAGCGGCGGAGCGGCGGCAGCGCGGCCGGCGAGCCCCTGAGAAGTCGTGACGAGCAGACCCAGCGTGAGCAGGCGGAGCAGCGGGCGGTTCATGGGCGCGCACCTTAGCGATGGGGAATCGAGACTCCGCTCGGACGTGCGTCGGCGCCGCGAAATTCTCGCGCGAAAGGTGTGAGCGCTCGCACCCTCCACGGGCGGGCCAGCGCGCGATCCGCCCCGCGCGGGAAGGGGCGGAAGGGGGCGCTCACTCGCCGAGCACGAACGCGCACGCCGCCTGGTTGAAGCCGTCCGGGTTGTCGGTCATCACGGAGTGGGCGGCCTGGGGCACGACCGCGAGGGTGCCCTTCGCGAGCACGTCGTCGACCATCTTGTCCGCGACCTCGGGGGACATCACGTCGCTCGCCGCGCCGCGCACCACGAGCGTCGGGCACGGGATCTTCGCGAGCGCCTCCCACAGCCGCTTCGCGACGTCCTTTTCGCGCGCGAGTGCCTCGGCCTCGGTCTGCGGCCGGCCCGCGTGGAACTTCGGGTCGAGCTTGCGCTCGAAGCGGCCGTCGGCGCGCTGCTTCAGCTCGTAGCGCGCCATGCGCGCGAGCGAGTCCGGGCGCCCGGCCGGGAAGTTGTGCGCGAGCACCCGCTGGTACTCGGCCACCGACGCGACCGAACCGTCGCCGCGGCCTTCGGCCTCCTGACGGATGCGGGTGGTGCCGCGCACGTCGAACTCCGGTGCGCTGTCCACGATCACGAGCCCGGCCATGCGCTGCGGGTGCTTCCCGGCGAAGAACATCGACGTGCGCCCGCCGAGCGAGTGGCCGACCAGTACGAGCCGCTCGATCCCGAGGGCAGCTGTTACGGCCTCGAGGTCCGCGACGAGGAAGTCGTAGTCGTATCGCAGCTCGGGGTCGTGGGAAGAGTCGCCGTGGCCGCGCTGGTCGATCGCGATCACGCGGTAGTGCGGCGCGACGAGGGGCGCGAAGTCGTCCCAGATGTGCGCCTCGTTGCCGAAGCCGTGGACGAGCACGAGGGGCACGCCCTCCGTGCTCCACTCGAGGCCGTGGATGCGGTTGCCGTCGGCGCCGGGGACGAAGAAGTCGCGCGGTTGCATGCGGCGACTCTACCGCGCGCGCGTTTCAGAATGCATCGCCCCCGGGCGCGGCGGGCGCCCGCCTCTCGCATGCACCGGATTCGGCGTTCCACGTTGATTTCCGCCTCAATCGGCCCACGAACCCACCCGAACTCGCTGCTAGCTTGCCCGCGATTTCGAGGAGAACGCATGCCCGCCATCGAGACGACGCCCGCCCTGGTCCGGGGCACCTACGAGAAGGTCGAACGCAACCTCGCGATCGTGCGCAAGCGGCTCGGCCGCCCGCTCACGTACGCGGAGAAGGTGCTGCTCGGCCATCTCGCGCACCCGGAGAAGCAGGATCTCGACGCGGGCAAGTCGTATCTCGAGCTGAACCCCGACCGCGTCGCGATGCAGGACGCGACGGCGCAGATGGCGATTCTCCAGTTCATCTCGTCCGGCCGCGAAGAGACGGCCGTGCCCTCCACGGTGCACTGCGACCACCTGATCCAGGCACACCAGGGCGCGTCCAAGGACATGGCCACCTCGAACGTCACGAACCGCGAGGTGTTCGACTTCCTGCGCACGGCCTCGGCGCGCTACGGCATCGGCTTCTGGGGCCCCGGCGCCGGCATCATCCATCAGGTCGTGGTCGAGAAGTACGCCTACCCGGGCGGCATGATGATCGGCACCGACTCGCACACCCCGAACGCGGGCGGGCTCGGCATGTTCGCGTGCGGCGTCGGCGGCGCTGATGCCGTGGACGTGATGGCCGGGTTCCCCTGGGAGGTCCTCTACCCGCGCCTCGTCGGCGTGCGGCTCACGGGCAGCCTGAACGGCTGGGCGGCACCCAAGGACGTGATCCTGAAGGTGTGCGCGCTGCTCACCGTGAAGGGCGGCACGAACCGCGTGGTCGAGTACTTCGGCCCCGGCACGAAGTCGCTCTCGTGCACTGGCAAGGGCACGATCACGAACATGGGCGCCGAGCTCGGCGCGACGACCTCGATCTTCCCCTACGACGAGCGCATGGCGATCTACCTGAAGTCGACGGGCCGCGAGGAGCTCGCCGACCTCGCGACGAAGCACGCGCACCTGCTCGCGTCCGATCCCGAGGTCGAGCGCAGCCCCGAGAAGTTCTACGACGAGATCGTCGAGATCGACCTCTCGAAGCTCGAGCCGCACATCGTCGGCCCGCACACGCCCGACCTCGCCCGCGCGATCTCGCAGATGGGCGCGGACGTCGCGAAGAACGGCTACCCGGCGAAGCTGTCGTCGGCGCTGATCGGCAGCTGCACCAACTCGTCCTACGAGGACCTCTCGCGGGCCGCCGACGTCGCGCGCCAGGCCGCGGCGAAGGGTGTGAAGGCGAAGTGCACGCTGTGGGTGTCGCCCGGCTCGGAGCAGATCCACCAGACCATCAAGCGCGACGGCCAGATGACGGAGCTCGAGGAAATCGGCGCGATGGTGCTCGCGAACGCCTGCGGCCCGTGCATCGGCCAGTGGAAGCGCGACGACGTCGCGAAGGGCGAGGCGAACTCGATCCTCACCTCGTTCAACCGGAACTTCCCCGCGCGCAACGACTCGAACCCGGGCACGCTCGCGTTCATCGGCAGCCCCGAGATCGTGATCGCCTACGCGCTCGCCGGAACCCTCGCCTTCGACCCGCAGAAGGACGACCTCACCGCCGCCGACGGATCGAAGTTCAAGCTGAAGGCGCCGGCCCCTGCGCCCGAGATCCCGTCGCGCGGGTTCGTGATGAGCTTCGAGGGTTATCAGGCGCCGCCCGCGACGCGCAGCAGCGTGGCGGTCGCGGTGGCGAAGGACTCCGAGCGCCTGGCGCTGCTCGAGCCGTTCGCGCCGTGGGACGGGAAGGACCTCGTGGACATGCCCGTGCTGATGAAGGCGAAGGGCAAGTGCACGACGGACCACATCTCGGCCGCCGGCCCGTGGCTGCGCTTCCGCGGCCACCTCGACCGCATCAGCGACAACCTCTTCATCGGCGCGATCAACGCGTTCAACGGCAAGACCGGTGAGGGCCTGAACGTGTTCACCGGCGAGATCGCCGCGTACCCCAAGGTGGCGCGCGACTACAAGGCGCGCGGCCTCCGGTGGATCGCGATCGGCGACGAGAACTACGGCGAGGGCTCGTCGCGCGAGCACGCGGCGATGGAGCCGCGCCACCTCGGCGCCGGCGCCGTGCTGGTGCGGAGCTTCGCGCGCATCCACGAGACCAACCTCAAGAAGCAGGGCCTCTTGCCGCTCACGTTCGCGAACCCCGCGGACTACGAGAAGATCCAGGAACGCGACCGCATTTCGATCGGCGGCCTGACGACGTTCACGCCGGGCGTGCCGCTGAAGGTGACGGTGAAGCACGCCGACGGGAGCACGGACACGTTCGACGCCAAGCACACGTTCTCGGCCGAGCAGATTGCGTGGTACAAAGCCGGCTCGGCGCTGAACATTCTCCGCAAGGGGAAGTGAGCCGCGCCCCCTCGGAGGCGTCCGGTCCTTGTCTCGAACTCTGCTCGTCGTGAATCCCGTGAGCCGCGCCGGCGCGACCGAGCGCGGCTTCGCGGGCATCGAGCGGCAGCTGCGCGAAGCGCTCGGCGACTACGACGTGGCGTGGACGAAGGGCCCGCGCGACGCCGTGCGGATCGCTCGCGAGGCGGCGACCGCGGGCTACGCGCGCCTGCTCGTCGGAGGCGGTGATGGGACCGCGAGCGAGATCGCGACGGGCCTGCTCAGCGCCGGACGCAACGAGGACGTGACGCTCGGCTTTCTGCCCCTCGGCACGGGCGGCGACCTGCTGCGCACGCTCGGCGTGCCGCGCGCGCTCGGCGGCGCCCTCGCGATCCTGCGCGCGGGCAGGCAGCGCGAGATCGACGCCGGCCGGCTCGACTACACCGACGACGCCGGCCAGCGCGCGCAGACCTACTTCGCGAACGAGGCGAGCGCTGGCCTCGCAGGCCTCGTCGCCCAGCTCGTGACGCGCGCGACGAAATCCCTCGGCGCGCGGGGCAGCTTCTTGTTGGGAACCCTGCGCGGGCTCGCGCGCTACGAGCCGCTTGCGGCGCGCGTGCGCGTCGACGGTTCGCTCGCCCACGAGGGCCCGCTCGTGCTGGCCACCGCCTCGAATGGTCGCTACTTCGGCGGTGGAATGTTCGTCGCGCCCCACGCCTCGCTCGATGACGGGCTGCTTCACGCCGTGATCATCCCGGGCCTCCGGAAGCCGGAGCTGCTCGCGCGGCTGCCGTCGCTCTACGTCGGCAAGCATCTCTCGGCGCCGGGCGTGAAGGAGCTGTGCGGCCGGGTGGTCGAGGTCGATCCGCTCGGCGCGCCGCACCGCTTCGAGTGCGACGGCGAGCCGCTCGGCACGTCGCCGCTGCGCGCCGAGGTCGTGCCGCGCGCGTTGCGCGTGATCGCGCCGGAGACGACGTGAGCGACGTCCTGCCCGACGAGCCGCTCTTCGCATTCATCCGCGAGGCCTGTGCCGAGGTCGCGCGGCGCGCGCGCATGGTGAAGATCGAGAGCGGCGAGCTCGAGCGCTTCGCGTCGGTGCTCTCGCAGCACCGGCCGACGCCGCCCTCCCTCGATCCCGCACACCTCGCCTTCCGCGACGAGTCCACCACCGTCGCCTTCGCGCTCACGCTCAACGCGATCAACTTCGGCTCGGGCTACTTCCCGCACCTCAAGAAGAACGGCGAGCTGTCGGGCTACCGCACGATCGCCACGGCGCTCCGCCAGCGCTTCGACCGCGAGGGCGCCTTCAGCGCGGCGCAGCTCGCGCGCGCGACGCGCGCCGACTGCGCGAAGCTGTTCGGGCAGGCCGAGGACGGGCCCGCCGGCGAGCTCATGGGCCTGTTCGCGAGCGGGTGGAACGAGCTCGGCGCGTGGCTCGCGAGCGGCTACGGCGGCGCGTTCGAGGGCCCCGTGAAGGAGGCGCACGGCAGCGCCGAGCGCCTGACGCGACTGCTCGCGCGCATGCCGCTGTACCAGGACGTCGCGACTTATCAGGGTTTCCGCGTGCCGTTCCTGAAGCGCGCGCAGATCACCTGTGCCGACCTCGGGACGGCCCTGCGCGGGCGCGGCCTCGGCCAGTTCGACGACCTCGCGAAGCTCACGATCTTCGCCGACAACCTCGTGCCCCACACGCTGCGCATGCTCGGCGTGCTCTCCTACGACCAACTGCTGCTGCAGCGCATCGAGCGCGAGGAAGAGATCCCGAGCGGCAGCGAGGAGGAGGTCGAGATCCGCGCCTGCGCGCTGCACGCGGTCGAGTTGCTCTCGGGCGCCTGCGCTCGCCGCGGCTACAACGTCGCGCCGCACAAGCTCGACTTGCTGCTCTGGTCGCGCGGCCAGAGCCCGGCCATCAAGGCGAAGCCCCGCCATCGGACGCGCTGCACGTACTACTGAGGCGGGTGGGCGCGTCGATTCCCGCGGCGCCGCGCGCGGGGTTCTCTATCGTGCGGCCCTCGACAACCAGGGGTGAAACGATGGCCGCGAAGAAATCGAAGAAGAGCGCCAAGCCGGCAGCCAAGAAGCCCGCCGCGAAGCCCGCGGCGAAGAAGGCCGCGCCCGCGAAGCCGAAGGGCCCGGAAATCTCGTCCGATCTGCGCAAGGTCGCGCTCGCGCACGCGCTGCGGCGGCTGAAATAGCGCGGCGGCGACAGCGGCGGCCCACCGCCGAGGCGGCGGCGCCGCGGCCGCCGAGGCACGCGGTGCCTCCCGTCGGCGCCGCACCGGGCACGCTCGCGATTCCCGCCGACGCCTCACCCACGCGCATCCACGCCTACGAGTACACCGCGGAAATCCACCGCGAGCGCGACATCGAGGACCTCGAGGACCTGCGCGCGTACGTGAAGCCCGAGACGAGCGTCTGGGTGGACGTCCAGGGCTTCGCGGACGAGGACAAGCTCTGGAAGCTGGCCGAGATCTTCGGCCTGCATCCCCTCGTGCTCGAGGACGCCACCAACGTGCCGCAGCGCGCGAAGTCCGAGGTGCACGCGCACGAGCACGTGATCGTGTGCCGCGTGCCGATGCTCGGCGAGTCGGGCGAAGTCGAGACTCCCCAGGTGTGCCTGATCCTCGGGCGCGGCTGGCTGATCACGGTGCAGGACCATCGCCGCGGATTCTTCGACCCGGTGCGCAAGCAGCTGCGCGAGGGCGTCGAGGAGATCCGCAAGCACGGCGTCGACTATCTCGCGTACGCCCTGATCGACGCCGTGGTGGACCGCTACTTCCCCGTCGTCCAGGACCTCGCCGAGCAGCTCGAGGATCTCGAGGCCGAGGTCGCGGAGCGCGCGGCGCCGTCGCAGCTCACGCGCATCCAGCAGCTCCGCCGCGCGCTCACGGTGATCCGCCGCGTGGGCTGGCCGCAGCGCGAAGCGCTCGGCGAGCTCTCGCGCGAGCCGTCGGCGTTCGTCAGCGACGGCGTGCGCGTCTACCTGCGCGACGCCGAGCAGCACATCCGCCAGATCATCGAGCTGGCCGATTCGTCGCGGGAGCTCGCGGGCCTCGCCACCGAGATCTACCTCTCGCAGCTGAGCCAGCGCACGAACGAAGTGATGAAGGTGCTGACGCTCATCTCGAGCATCTTCATTCCGCTCACGTTCATCGTGGGCGTCTACGGCATGAACTTCGACTACATGCCCGAGCTCCGCATGCGCTACGGCTATCCCGTCGTGATGTTCGCGATGGCCGCGCTCGCGATCGGGTTCGGCGTCTGGTTCCGCCGCCGCGGTTGGTGGGACTGACGCCACGGCTTCGCGCAGGGGAGGCGGGCTCTTGGGATGGCATCGCGCCGCGCTCGCCGCCGTGCTCGCACTGGGGTTCGGCACCGGAGTCCGCGCCGAGCCCGCGCTGGGGACGCGGCTCGCGGCCGCCGCGCTCGCACAGGTCGGCGTGACGCGGATCTACGATCCGGCCTACGTGCGGCTCGACTATCCGGACGGCGACGTGTCGCTGGAGCGCGGCGTCTGCAGCGACGTCGTGATCCGCGCGCTGCGCCGGATCGGCGTCGACTTGCAGCGACTCGTCCACGAGGACATGCGCGCGCACTTCGCCGACTACCCACGGAACTGGGGGCTGCGGCGGCCCGATCGAAACATCGACCACCGCCGCGTCCCGAACCTGCAGCGCTTCTTCGTGCGCCGGGGCCTGGCCGTCCCGATCACGGGCGATCCGCGGGACTACCGCGCCGGGGACCTCGTCGCGTACGCGCTGCCCGGAAACCTGCCCCACATCGGCGTCGTCGCCGCGCAGCGCACGCCCGACGGCGTACGCCCGCTGGTGGTGCACAACATCGGGGCGGGAGCGCAGCTCGAGGACGTGCTGTTCGCGTGGGAGATCGTCGGCCACTACCGCTGGCGCTGAGGGGTGGAGCGAAGATTGCGCTTTCCCGCGGATAAGCCCGCGCCGCAGCTCGGGATTTCGCGCGATGACCGCCGTGGCATCGGACCGTCCCGGAGCTTCGCCCGCCCGTGGCGCGCGGCCGGGCGGTCGCTGCGTGGCGCTAGCGCCTGCGCCGAGCGCTCGCGACCCGCTCGATCGCGGCCGCGAGTCGCGCCCGCTCGCTCTCGCCGAATCCGGGCAGCCCGGCGGTCCGCGCGGCGAGCTCGTCGGAGAGCGCGCCTTCGGCGAGCCGGATCGGCAGGCGCGGCAGCAGCACCGCGATGCGGTCCGTGATGCGCCCGATCGCGGGTCGCAGCTGCGAGTCGACGTCGTAGGCGGCCGCACCGGCAGGCGCCGGCGTCGCGAGCACGGCGGTCTGCACCGCGCGGCTCACTTCGAACACCGCACCGAAAAAGCTCTCGAGCGCGGCGCGCTCGGGCGCTGCGAGGCGCGCGTCCCGCGCCGCCTGCTGCGTCGACGCGATCGCCGCCGCGAGCAGCGCGGCCTCGCGCTCCGGCGCGTACACGGGCAGACCGGCCACGCGCTTCGC
>CAZCTH010000066.1:0-29421 GCA_964501435.1 uncultured Spirochaetales bacterium
CCGCGCGCGCTGCCCACCGCGCTGCACGCGCCGTGGCGCGCGCTCGCGGCGCTCGCCGCGCGCGGCTTCGCGTTCGCGCTGCTCGCGCCGGCTACGCCGGAGCGCGCAGCTTCGCCGCGAGCGCGCTCTTCACCGCGGGCCACTCGGGCGCGATCACGCTGAACCACACCGAGGTGCGCAGGTGGCCGTCGGGCATCACCATGTGCGCGCGGAAGCGGCCCTCTTCCTTCGCGCCGATGCGCGCGAGCGCGTTGCGCGACTTCTCGTTGCGCTCGTCCGTCTTGAACTCGACGCGGTTCGTGCCGAGCGCCTCGAAGCAGTGGCTCAGCTGCAACAGCTTCGCCTCGGTGTTCACCGCGCTGCGCTGGTGCGTGGGCGCGATCCAGGTCGCGCCGATCTCGAGGCGCTTGTTGGGGGCGTCGATCGCGAGGAACGAGGTCGCGCCGACCACCCGCTCCGTCGCGCGATCGATCGTCACGAACGGCAGGACGAGCCCGCTCGCGACCGCCGCCGCGTTCGCCTTCACGTAGCCGCGCATGGCGTCCTCCGTCTCGAGCGAGAACGGAAAGAAGCGGAAGAGGCCCTTGCCGCAGCCCGCGGCGACGAGGCCGTCGGCGTGGGACTCGCGCATCGGCTCGAGCCGGACGTGCGCACCTTCGAGCGTGACGGGCTTGACCTGCATGACGCCTCCGATCGGCGCGCCACGCTAGCGGCCCGCACGCGCATCGAGACCGGACAATCCGCCGCGAATCGCCGCGGCGGCGCCGGGACAACCCCCGTCGTCGGTGGCGGCGAGCGCGCGGTCCGCGCATCCTCGGCCGCTCGCGAAGGAGACGCGCATGCCCCTGCCGAAGGGAATCGGAATCGTCGACCTGATGCTCGGCTTTCCGATCACCGACCACGAGAAGACCTACGACTTCCTGCGCCAGCAGGCGAAGGACCCGTGGTCGAAGGGAAGCACGTTCCCCGTCGAGTACATGTTCAAGGGCGTGCCCTACGACTGGGGCAAGGGCCGCGATCCGATCGAGGTCACCCTCGAAGAGATGGACAAGTGGGGCATTCAGTGGGCGCCGGCGAGCCCGCTGAACGAGACGGGGCGCAAGGCGCTCGTGAACCACCCGAACCGCTTCTTCGGCTCGCTGCAAGTCGATCCCAACGAGGGCATGGAAGCGGTGCGGCTCGCGAAGCGCATGCACGCCGAGTTCGGCATCAAGGCGCTCTCGACCTTCCCGGCGGGCCTGCAGCCGCAGGTCCCCCTCAACGACAAGAAGTTCTATCCGCTCTACGCGACGGCGTGCGAGCTCGACGTCGCGTACTTCGTGAATGCCGGCGTGCCCGGCCCGCGCGTGCCCATGGCGTGCCAGAAGGTCGAGCTGCTCGACGAGGTGTGCTGGTTCTTCCCGGAGCTGCGCCTCGTGACGATGCACGGCTGCGAACCGTGGGAAGACCTCGCGGTGAAGCTCATGCTGAAGTGGCCGGGGCTTCACTACTGCACGAGCGCATTCGCTCCGAAGCACTACCCGCCGGCGATCATCAAGTACGCGAACACGCGCGGCGCCGACAAGATCCTGTACGCCGGGTACCACCCGATGGGGCTCTCGCTCGAGCGCATCATGACCGAGATGCCGAACGTCGCGTTCAAGGACGCGGTGTGGCCGAAGTTCCTGCGCGAGAACGCGCTGCGGGTGCTGAAGCTGCCGGCGGGGGCCTAGTTCTTCCCTGCCCGCAGCGTCACCGAGTCCACCCACACCGTGCCCGGGCCCTCGATCACGACGCGCAGCTTGGTGCGCTTCGGGGCGAGGCCCTCGGCGATGTACAGCGTCGCATCGTGGGTGCTCCACTCGGTCGTGCCCGAGAGCTGAGAGTGGAGCGCCTGCGCGGTCTGTTCCGCGTCGTCGGTCGTCTTCACCCACAGCTCGAGGTAGGCGCGGCCCGCGAGGTTCTCGCCGCGCAGCTTCGCGCGGTAGGAGAGGCGCGGCAGCTTCGGCGCGTCGGGCGCGACGTCGGCGAGCTCGATCACGGTGCGCTCGCCCGTCGCGTCGATGCGCAGGGAGCCGCGGCCATCGGTCGAGATCGCAGGATCGAAGCTCACGCCCGCCTGCGGCGCGACGCCGCGTGCGGAATCGAGCGCGTCGGCGTGAAGCGCCATGTCCGGGAGCTTGGCGGGGCCGATGTCGCAGGCGGAGAGCGCGGCGCCCGCGAGCCACACACCCGTAAGCGCCCGGAACGTTCGGTTCATCGCCCCGCTCCTCCACTCTGCATCGCGCGCATCGCCCCCACGCTCGAAACCGTGGACACGCAATACGGCACGAGCAGCGTGAGCGCCATCTTGAGGATCCGCGCGCGGTCGACGTCGCCGCGCAGGAGGGCGTCGCCGTGGTTGATCGTGACGAGCAGTGCGCCGACGATCGCCGCCATGCCGAGCGCGCGGCGCACCACGCCGGGCGAGGTCGCGAGCCCGAGCCAGCTCTGGGCGCTCGCGTCGGTCACGACGCCGCCCCACGCCGCGATGCCGCCCACGCTTGCCAGTGCGCGTTTCGCTCGCGCCGCTCCGCGCGGAAGTTCGTGACCTCGAGGCGCAGGCCGTCGGGATCGCTGAAGAACGTGGCGTAGTAGTCGTCGGCGTACTCGGGGAAGAGGCGCGGCGGCGACGCCGCGATCCCTCGCGCGACCAGCGCCGCCGCGACGCGATCCACTGCGGCCGCGTCCTCGACGCGGAAGCAGAAGTGATGCAGACCGGGCGCGTACGGATCGTGCGCCGTGCGCGTGCGCGCGGGCCGCAGCGCCACGCTGAAATGGCGGTTCACGTAGTGCGCGTGGGGATCGCCGCCGATCGGCGCGTGGAGCTTCACGTGGCCGAGCGCTTCCACGAGCACGGCGTCGTAGAAGCGCTCGCTGGCCGCGAGATCGCTCACGCTGAAATAGACGTGGTCGATGCCGAGCACGTCCGCTGCGCTCATCGCGCGACCTCGAAGCCCGCCTTGCGCCCGTCCCAGGTCTCAGGCGTGACGCCGCGCTCGCGCAGCTTGTACTTCTGCACGCGGCCGGTCGGCGTCTGCGGCAGCTCCGTCATCAGCTCGACGTAGCGCGGCACGAAGAAGTATGGCGCGGTGTCGTTCACGAAGCGGCAGAGCGCCTCGGGCGTCGCGCTCACGCCGGGCTTCAGCACCACGCACACCTTCATCTCCGCCTCCGCTACGAGCTGCTCGCTGGTCACGGCGTGGGCCGCGCACTGCTGGACGGCGGGATGCGCTGCGAAGGCCGCTTCGACCTGGAACGAGGAGATGTTGCGGCCCTTGAAGCGGATGAAGTCCTTCTTGCGGTCGACGAAATAATAAGCACCGCTCTCGTCGCACCGCGCGAGGTCGCCCGTGTGGTACCAGAGGTTGCGCCATGCGCTGACGGTGGCCTCGGGCGCGTTGAAGTAGCCGTTGAAGATCTGGAACGGCGCCGTCGGCCGCACGCAGAGCTCGCCGGGTACGCCGCGCGGAACCTCGGCGTCGTGCTCGTCGAGCAGCTTCACTTCGATGCCGTCCGCGGGATCGCCGAGCGCGTTCTCGGGGTAGACGACGCCGGGCCGGCGCGAGAGCAGGCCCATCACCTCGCTCTGTCCCATCCCTTGATGGATCTCCTCGATCCCGAAGCGCTCCTTGAACGGGCCGATCAGCTTGTCGGGCATGGGGACCATGCCGGCGACGCGCACGGGGTTGTCGCGGTCGTTCGCGCGCGGCGGCTGCTGCCACAGGAAGATGTGCATCGCGCCGAGCGTGAAGACCATCGTGGCGCCGTAGTGCCGGCAGCGATCCCAGAAGTCCGTGACGGAGAAGCGCGGATCCATCGCGACCGGCACGCCGCACACGAGCGCGCGGTAGACGTTCGCGACCCACGCCGCGGACTGGTACATGGGGAGGCAGTTGTAGAGCACCTCGCCTTCGCGGAGGCCCGCGTTGCTCGCGCCGTCGACGGCGGCGCGGATCCACACGTTGTGGCTCTGCATCACGCCCTTCGACTTGCCCGTGGTGCCCGAGGTCCAGAGGATCGCGGCGGTGTCGCCGTAGAAGAGCCCCGCGTCGTCGGGCTCGCTCGCGGGCGCCTGCGTGAGCTGTGCGAGCGGAGTCGCGCGAACGCTCGCGGGGAGGCCGGAGGGCACGGCGCCGCGCACGAGGACGTGCTCGAACGGCAGCCGGCCGCCGCCCGCCTCGAGCGCGCGCTCGAGCAGCGCGCCGTCCGCGACGAGCACGCGCGCGCGGGCGTCCTCGAGCGACTCGCGCAGCCACGCGCCCTTGTAGTCGGTGTTCGTCGGCACCCAGATCGCGCCGAGCTTGTTGAGGCCGAGCGTGGACCAGATCCAGTCGGGGCACGAGTCGAGCAGGAACGCGACCGTGTCGCCCTTCGCGACTCCGAGCTCCGCGAACCCGCGCGCGCTCGCGTTCGCGAGCTCGTTCACGCGCCCGTACGACCAGCGCGCGTCGTCCCAGCGCACGAACAAGTCGTCCGGCACCGCCTCTGCCTGTCGCCGCAGGCACCGCCCCAAGAGCCGCTCGGACGAATCCGCGAGATCGAGCTTGTTCACGAGACCCTCACGACGAATGGGCGGGGGAGTCTAGTCGCGAATTGGTGAACCAACGTCCCCGGGCGATCGCGAACCAACGTCCCTCAGTCTTTGAGCTCGATCAGGATCTCGTGGTACTCCTGCTTGCCGACGTTCTTCGCCACTTCGACGCCACCGCGCGGTACGTAGAAGATTTGGCCCGGTGCGACGTCCGCTTCCAGGTATTCCTTGTATGGCCCTTGGGTGTCCGGCTCGGGGAGAACGGCCATCCGATCGCCGGAGATCTGCACCAGGATGTGGTCGAGCGCGTGTCGGTGCGGCGGGCCGGATTCGCCCGCCGGCATGCGCATCTCCCAGATCCGCACGCGCTCGTTCTCGAAGATCACGCGATTCGCGACGTCGCCGAGCTTGCGTTCCATGCGTTCTCCCTAATAGCCTCGCGTCAGGTCCACGAGATCGCGCTCGAGCAGCGACTTCCCCGCCTTCCAGCGCGCGAGATTGTCGAGGAACGGCTCGAGCAGGATCTCGAGCGAGCCGGGCATGTTCCACGAGATGTGCGGGCTGAGGCGGACGCGCGGATGGGTGTAGAGCCAGTGGCCCGCGGTGAGGGGCTCCGGCTCCGTGACGTCGAGCGATGCACACGCGACGCGGCCGTCGTCGAGGGCCTCGCGCAGCGCCTCCTGATCGACGAGCGCGCCGCGCGCCACGTTCACGAGGTGCACGCCGGGCTTCACGAGGCGCAGCGCCTCGCGGCCGATCAGGTGATGGGTCTCGGCGGTGGCGGGGGCAGCGACCACGACGTGGTCCGCGCCCGCGAGCACGTCGGGCAGCGAGCGCACGAGCTCGACGCCGTGCATCGCGCCGCCCTCGCTGCGGCGCAGTGCGCGGATGCGCATGCCGAAGGGCAGCGCGCGCTTCGCCACTTCGCGCGCGATGCCGCCGAAGCCGACCAGGGCGAGGGTTCTGCCGTGGAGGCTGCCGAGCTCGCGGTAGCGCCAGGCGCTCGCGTCGTGCACGAACGCGTCCGGCAGGCGCTTCTCGAACGCGAGCATCACCGCGAGCACCCACTCCGCGATGGGAATGCCGCTGCCGCCGCGCGAGCAGGTGAGCGGAACGCCGCCGAGCGCGTCGAACGGGAAGCGATTCACGCCGGTGCCGTAGGCGTGCACCCAGCGCACGCCGCGCGCCATCGCCTCCACGAGGTTGGGCGCGCCCCACGCCTGCGTGAGCAGTACCTCGCCGCGCACGCCGGCGGGCACCGGCTCGTTCTCGGGGATCTGCACGACTGACACGTCGGGGAAGCGCTTCAGCAGCGGCGCGAGCACCTGGATCGGCACGTGGGACAGCACCGTGAGCGGCGCGCTCATGGCTTCGCCGCGCTCACGATGCGCTCGACCAGCAGCGTGCGCTGCACCTGCCGCGTGGCCTCGGTGCGCGGCAGCTCACTCACCAGCTCGAGCCGGCGCGGGCGCTTGAAGCCCGCCAGCTTGCCCTCGCCGTGCGCGCGCAGCGCCTCGAGCGTCGGGGCCGCGCCGGGCGCAGGCACCACGACCGCGCACACCTGCTCGCCCCACTGCGGATCCGGAATGCCCACCACCGCGATCTCCCGCACGCCCGGCGCGTCGCGCAGCGCGGCCTCCACCTCGCTCGGCGAGACGCTCTCGCCGCCGCTGCGGATCACTTCCTTCTTGCGCCCGACGATCGAGAGATAGCCCTCGGCGTCGAGCGCGCCGAGGTCGCCGGTGTGGAACCAGCCGTCCGCGAGCGCCGCGCGGGTCGCCGCGTCGTCCTCGAAGTACTCGCTCAGCAGATAGGCGCTGCGCACGAGCAGCTCGCCGTCGGGCGCGATGCGCAGCTCGCCGCCCGGGGGCGCGACGCCCACGCTGCCCGGCTTGCGCAGGACGTCCGCGTGGGGGAGCGCCGCCGCGGTGCCCGTCTCGGTGGCGCCGTAATAGATGCGCAGCGTGCAGGCGGGGAAGCGCTCGCGCAGCGTGCGCACGAGCTCGAGCGGCACCGCGCTCGTGCCCGTGTCGAGGTCGCGCAGCGACGACAGGTCGAAGCGCGAGAGGTCCGTCTCGAAGATGCGCGCCCAGATGAGCGGCAGCCCGTAGAAGTGGTTCGCACGCCGCTGCGCGATCGCGCCGAGCAGCGCCTCGGGCGTGGGCGTCGGCACGAAGGCGACTTCGCCGCGCGTCTGCCAGGCCGCGATGGCGAGCGTCCACGGCGCCATGTGGAACATGGGGAACATGCACACCGTCCGGCGCGGCTCGTCGTGGAAGACGCCCTGGAAGCCGCGCAGCCAGCTCGTGCGATGCGAGAGCACGACGCCCTTCGGGCGGCCCGTGCTGCCGCTCGTGAAGAAGATCACGTGGGCGTCGTCCTCGCGGAGCGCGGGCTCCGAGACGTCGCCGTCGTCCGCCGGCAAGTCCGCCAGCGCGAGGCTCGCGCCCGCGACGCCGCGCGCGCCCAAGTGCGCGAGGCTCGCTCCGCAATCCGCGGCGAGCGCGACGGCATCGGGCGCGCGCGCGGCATCGGCGACCACGACGCGCGGCCGCGCGATGCGCGCGACCTCGCTGGCCTCGCGCGCGCCGAGCCGCGCATTCACCGGCGCGAACACGGCACCGAGCTTCGCGCAGGCGGCGAACAGCGGGACGAGCGCGAGCGCCGTGTCGGCCCAGGTGACGACGCGATCACCGTGCGCGACGCCGAGCGCGCGGAGCGCGCGCGCCGTGCGATTCGCCGCGCGGTCGAGCTGCGCGTGGGTGAGGACGTCGTCCCCGAGCGCGGCGGCCACGCGCTCGGGGACCACCGCGGCGTTGCTGCGGAACACGTCTCCGATGAGCAGCGGTCGCGGAGTGGTTGCGGACATCCCGGGCCGAGAATACCGTTCTCGCAATGCGGAATGCCATTCCCGACCGCCGCAAGGCGAGCCCCGCGGCTCTCGAGCCCGGCGGGCGCGGCGCCGTGGATCGCGCGGTGGAACGCGCGCTCGAGGCCCAGCGCGCCGCCTACGCCGCGGAAGCGGAGCGTCTCGTGCAAGCCGCCCTCTCCCTGATCCGCGAGCGCAGCGAGCTCGAGCCGCCGGTCGCCGCGATCGTGCGCCGCGCGAAGCTCTCGAACCAGGCGTTCTACCGCCACTTCCGCAGCAAGCACGAGCTGCTCGTCGCGGTGCTCGACCACGGCATCGCGCTGCTCGAGGACTACCTGCGCGCCCGCATGGCCGCGGCGCCGAGCGCGACGGAGCGCGTCCGCGCCTGGCTGCGCGGCATGCTCGAGCAGGCGCTGAACGCGCGCGGCGCGGAGGCCACGCGCCCGTTCGCCCTCGCGCGCAGCCAGCTCGCACGCCACTTCCCCGAGGAGGTCGCGACCTCCGAGCGCCGCCTGAGCGCCCTCGCACGCGAGGCGATCGCCGAAGCGAAGCGAGCGGGCGAGCTGCCCGGCGCCGACCCCGACGCCGACGCCGAAGCGCTCTACCACCTCGCGATGGGCTGGCTCGAGGCCCGCCTGCTCGAAGACGCCCCTGCCGAGCGCGCGCAAGCGAAGCGGCTCGAGGCGTTCGCGATGGCGGGGCTGCGGGCGAGCGGCCTCGACGCCCCGACCGAACGCAGCTCGAGAAGCCGCAAGCGGCCGAGCGCCGGCGCAGCCGACACGGGCCGCGCGCAGCGAGCCGCAGGCGAGCGCGTCGACCTCGACGCCCCGACCGACCACGGCTCGGGAAGCCGCAAGCGGCCCAGCGCCGGCGCAGCCGACGCTGGCCGCGCGCAGCGAGCCGCAGGCGAGCGGAGCTCGTAAGAGATGGAGCGCGAGATCCTCCTCACCGGCATCGGCGGCCAGGGCGTCCAGCTCGCCGCGCAGGTGATCGCGCGCGCGGCGATTCGCGAGGGGCTGCACGTGATGTCGCTCGGCACGTACGGCGGCACGATGCGCGGCGGCAACACCGACTCGACGCTGATCCTCGGCGCGGAGCCGATCTCGGCGCCGCCGATCGTCGCGAAGAGCTGGGCCGGCATCGGCGCGCACCCGCGTTACTGGGACGGCGTGCGCGCGAAGCTGCGCAACGGCGGCATCGCGGTGTGGAACGCGGACCTGTTCGACGACGGCGCGGACGCCGGCGCCGCCCGCGCCCTGCCCGTGAACGCGACTGCGCTCGCGACGCAGGCCGGCTCCGCGCAGGCCGCGTCGCTCGTGCTCGTGGGCGCGCTCGCGGGCGCCACGGGGCTCGTCGGCCTCGATGCGCTGATCGCGGCGATGGAAGAGGCGCTGCCGTCGTACCGCCGCGAGCACGCGCCGAAGAACGCGGCCGCCCTGCGCGCCGGCTTCGAGGCCGCGCCGCGCGGCTTCGCGCCGGCCTGGGGCCACGCGTGAGCGCCGTGGCGAGCCGCGGCACCGTCGTCCTCGCGGAGGAGCGCTGCAAGGGCTGCGAGCTGTGCGTGCCCGCGTGCCCGCCGCGCGTGCTGCGCATGAGCGATCGGCGCAACGCGACCGGCGCGCGGCTCCCCGAGCTGCTCGCGGGCTGCACGGGCTGCGGCGCGTGCCTGCTCGTCTGCCCCGACTTCTGCTTCGAGGTCTACAAGTACGACGAACCCGTCGTGCACGCGGGGGATGCGCCGTGACGCGCCGGCTCATGGAAGGCAGCGAGGCGATCGCGGAGGCGGCGATCGCCGCCGGCTGCAGGTTCTTCTCCGGCTACCCGATGACGCCGTTCACCGAGCTGCTCGAGCACTTCGCCGCGAAGCTGCCGGCCGCGGGCGGCACCTGCATCAACGCCGAGAGCGAGCTCGAGGCCGTCGGCATGGCGTGGGGGGCCGTCGCGACGGGCGCGCGCGCTGCCACCGGCTCCACCGGCCAAGGCCTCGCGCTGATGCAGGAGTCGTTCTCCGAGCTCGTGCGCGCCGAGCTGCCGCTCGTGGTCTTCAACATGGCGCGCGGCCAGTTCGACTACTTCCAGGCGACGCGCGGCGGCGGTCACGGCGACTATCACTTCCTCGTGCTCGCGCCGCTCGACGTGACCGAGGCCATCGACCTCACGCAGCGCGCGTTCGAGCTCGCGGAGCGTTGGCGCAATCCCGTGCTGATCTACGGCGACTACCTGCTCGCGCACACCGCGGAGGCGGTGGAGCTGCGCCGGCTCGAGTTGCCCACGCATCCGAACGCGTGGCGCGCCGACGGCACCGGGCGCGCGCGCGGCGGGCCTCGGCACGTCTCGCCGATCGGCATGCAGCCGGGCACGAAGGGCATCGACGCGGAGGCGTTCTGGAAGCGCCTGCAGGCGAAGCACGAGCAGATGGCCGACTCGGAGCAGCGCTTCGAGGCCGAGCACTGCGAGGGGGCGGAGCTCGTGGTCGTCGCGTTCGGCTCGCTCGCGCGCTTCGCGCGCCACGCGGTTCGGGAGCTGCGCGCGCGCGGCGAGCGCGTGGGCTACTTCCGCCCGATCACGCTGTGGCCCTTCCCGAGCGACGCGCTCGTGCGTGCGACGGCGGGCGCGAAGCGCATCGCCGTGCTCGAGCAGAACGCGGGGCAGATGATCGTGGACGTGCGGCTCGCGGTGCTCGGGCGCGCGCCCGTCGTCGCGATCGGCGGCATCTCGACGGACGCCCACGGTTTCGGCGTCGGCTCGTTCTTCGATCCCGAGCAAGTGCGCGCGCGCATCGAAGGCGCGCTCGCGAGGAGCGCGGCGTGAGCGACCCCGTGATCCGCACCGACGCGCCGCCCGATCGCGCCGCGAAGCGCACGGGCGAGTTCGCGCCCGAGCTCCAGCTGAGCGTCGACCACGACCTCTGCCCCGGCTGCGGAGAGCCCGTCGCGCTGCGGCTCGTGCTCGAGCTGATCGAGGAGCTCGGCCACGCCGAGAACGCGCTCGCGGTGGTGGGCATCGGTTGTTACACGGCGCTCGGCAGCTCGATCGGCGTGGACATGGTGCAGGCGCTCCACGGCCGCGCGCCCAGCCTCGCGACGGGCGCGAAGCGCATGCGTCCCGACACGCTCGTGTTCGCGCTGCAGGGCGACGGCGACATGGTGAACGAGGGGCTGCAGGAGGTGATCCACACCGCCGCGCGCGGCGAGAACGTCACCTGCGTGCTGCTCAACAACGGCGTGTTCGGCGAGACCGGCGGTCACATGACGGCGACCACCGTGCTCGGCCAGCGCACGAAGAATACGCTCGAGGGCCGCGACGCGGCTCGGCACGGCCACCCGATCTCGCTCGCCGAGATGCTCGCGCCGCTCGGCGGAGCGGCCTACGTGGCGCGCGGCTCGGTCCACGACGCCGCGAACGTCGTGCGCACGAAGAAGATGCTGCGCCGCGCGTTCGAGGCGCAGCTCGCCGGCGAGGGCTTCTCGCTCGTCGAGATCCTCACGATGTGCCCGACGGGTTGGTTCATCCCGACGACGAAGGGCCCCGGCTATCTCGACGAAGTGCTCGGCGCCGTTCATCGCATCGGCGAGATCAAGGCGCGTGCGAGATGACGGACGCGGTGCCCGAGCTGACCACGCCTGGCCGCTGCGCCGTGCTCGTGATGGAGCTGCAGCGCGGCGTCGTGGGCGATCTCGCGACGATGCCCGCGCTCGCGCAGGCGGTGCAGAGTGCGGGCGTCGTCGCCGCGACGGCGCGCGTGCTCGATGCCGCGCGCGCCGCGGGCGTGCGCGTGATCCACTGTCACGCCGCGTTCCGCCGCGATCGCGCCGGCACGCCGCGCAACGTCCCGCTCGTGAACGGGCTCTTGCGGAACCCCGATCACATGGTGGTGGGCGAGCCCACCGTCGAGTCCGTGCCCGAGCTCGGGCCGGATCCGCGCGATCTCGTCTCGCAGCGCTTCCACGGCATGTCGCCCTTCGCCGCCACCGAGCTCGACGCGTTCCTGCGCGCCGAGGGCGCCGCCACCGTGATCGCCACCGGCGTGTCGCTGAACGTCGGCATCATCGGGCTCACCATCGAGGCGGTGAACCACGGCTATCACGTCGTCATCCCGCGCGACTGCGTGGTGGGCTACCCGGCCGAGTACGGCGAGGCGGTGCTCGCGAACACCCTCTCGCGCCTCGCGCACTTCACGACGAGCGCGGAGCTGATCGCGGGCTGGCGGCGCTGAGCCCCGCGGCGCGGCGGCTCCGGCGCGCCGCGCGCTTCACGGCCCACACGTACACGCCCGTCGCCGAGAGAACGGCCGTCGCGATCCCCAGCACGGAAATCGCGATGCGGCCCGGCAGGCCGAGCAGATGCCCGCTGTGCAGCGGGAACTGAAGCCGCACGAAGGCGTCTCCCAGCGTGCCGGTGCCGACGACGTCGGCGCTCACGAGGCGCAGGTCGCGGTCGCTCAGGGTGATCCACGAGGCGCCGAGGCCGACCGCCGCGTCCTCGCCCGGACGCACGAAGCCGACGCCGAAGCCGCCGAGCTCGGGGCTGTGGAAGGCGTAGACGGGCTCGGTCGGCCAGCCGCGCTCGCGCGCGAGGCGTCGCGCCGCCGCGACGGCGTCACCGAACGCGAGCGCCCGCGGCGCTGACGGCAGCTCCATCTGCCGTGCGCTCTCCGCGGCGCTCGGCGAGAGCGGCGAGAACAGCGCCACCGCCGGGCGGAACAGCTCGTCGCGCAGGCTCAGCGCGACGCCGCTCACGGCGAGCGCGAGCAGGAGCCCCCACAGCCAGAGCCCCGTGGCTTGATGCACGTCGCGCCAGAGTCTGAAGCGGCTCGCGCGCACCTCGACGCGGAAGCCTCGCAGCCAGCGCCGCCACGCGCCGGCACCGCGCGGGAACGTGAGCGCGAGCGCGACGAAGCAGTCGAGCGCCCACGCCACGCCGACGCAGCCCATGACGAGGACGCCGGCGCGCTCGGGCAGGTGCAGCGAGTAGTGCAGCGAATAGAGGAACGGCACCAGCTGTTCGCGCGCGAAGCAACACGCGCCCCAGAGGCGGCGGCCGACGATCGCGCCGCTCACGGGATCGACGAACAGCTCGTCGTAGGCGAGCGAAGGTGCCGCAGCGTCGCGCGGCACCACGCGCACGACGGCGGCGCGGCCGGGCCGCGCGTCGAGGGGGAGGCCCGCGACGCGCGCCGCGGGCTCGGCTCCCTCGACGCGCGCCACGAGCGCGTCGGCGCCCAGCGGCGCACCGCGCGCGGGCGTTTCGTAGAGATGCGGATTCAAGCCCTCGTCGAGCTCGTGGTAGAGCGCGATCACCGCCCCCGTGCCGCCCGCCAGCGCGAGGAAGCCGGCGAGCGCGAGGCCGAGTGTCCGGTGCAACAGCGTGAGTGCGTGGCGCATCGCAGCCGGCGCTCAGAACGACCAGCTGGCGAGCACGCGCGCTCGCCGCGGGCGACCGGGAAGCACATAGAGGTCGTTGTACGAGCCCGTCGCGTACGTCTCGTCGGTGAGGTTGTCGAGGTTCAGCTGGAGCTGGATGGGCCCGCGCGTGTAGGTGACGTTGGCATCCACGAGGGTGTAGGCCGGCAGGAAGAAGCTGTTCTGCAGGTCGCCCGCTTGCTTCGTGTAGTGGCTCACGCCGAGGCCGAAGCCGAGGCCCTCGAGCCTGCCGCTCCGGAGCGTGTACTTCAGCCAGGTCGAGAGCCCGTGCTTGGGCGCGTTCCGCGTCCAGGAGCCGACGGCGAGCGCGTTGTCCTTCGTGACCTCGGCGTCCGTGTAGGCGTAGGCGGCGATCCACTCGACGCCGTCGGCGAGCTGCACCTGGCCGTCGAGCTCGATGCCGCGGCTGCGCTGCTCGCCGGTCGCGACCACGAAGCCGGCGTGGAAGGGATCGTCGGTGGTGACGTTCTCGCGCGTGAGCTGATACAGCGACAGCGTGGTGTTCACGCGCCCGTCCCAGAGCGCAGTCTTCGCGCCGATCTCCCACTGGGTGCCGCGCTCCGGCCTGGCGACGGCGCCGGAGGCGAGCAGGCCGTCCTGCGGCAAAAAGGATCGGCTGTAGCTCGCGTACGCGACGAGTCCGGGTGCGACCTGATGCGTGATTCCGACGCGCGGCGAGAAGGCTTCGCTCGCCTCGCCGTTCGTGCGCACCCAGTCGTAGCGGCCACCGACGGTCAGCGTGAGGCCTTCGGCGACGTCGATCTGATCCTGCGCGTAGACGCCGGTGGCCTCGGTGTCGGTGACGTATGCCGGCTGCGCGTAGAGCGGGGGCAGGGCTTGCCCGTACTGCGGGTCAAAGAGATCGAGGGGCAGGTACGAGCCGGGGTCCGCGTAGTCGATCTGGCGGGAGCGCCAGGTGTCGCGGGCGCGGTAGACGTCGACGCCGAGCGTCGCCACGTGCGCGAGCGGGCCGGTCGCGAAGGCGGCGTCCACCGCGGTGTCCACGCCGACGTACCGGCCGTCGCCGTTGGACGAGTACGGGTATCGGTAGAGCGTGCGCTGATCGACGTCGAGGTACGCCGGATAGAGCAGCCGATCCCAGTCCGACTTCGTCCACGAGGCGCGCAGGTTCTGGCGCAGCGAGAACACGTCGTCGAAGCGGTGCGTCGCGAGGTAGCCCGTCTGGTAGCGCCGCTCCTTCCCGACGCCGGGGTTCTCGCCGTCGCCGACGAAGCGCGTGCGCGGAATTCGCCCGTTGGGGTTGTCCGTGACGAACCCGGAAGCGGGCAGCGGGAAGGCGATCTCCTGGCGGTCGTCGGTGAAGGCGTTCAGCCAGGTGATGCTCGTGTCGTCGCTGCGCCAGGTGAGCGAGGGCGCGAGGTAGATGCGGCGCAGGCCGTCGGCGAAGTCCGCGAAGGATCCGTCGTTTCGGTAGAGCGCGACGAGCCGCGCGCTGACGCCATGCGTCTCGGAGAGCGCGCCGGTCACGTCGAGGCCGGCCTGCTGGTAGTCGTCACCGCCGAGCGCGAGCGTGACGGCGCCCGCGCGCTCCTCCTGCGGACGCTTGCTGACCATGTTGACGAGGCCGCCGAGGGAGCCCTGGCCGTAGAGCGACGACGACGGCCCCTTCAGCACCTCGACGCGCTCGAGCCCGAACACCTCGGCGTTGGTGTTGATGCCGAGGCCGTAGAGCAGTCCGTCCTGATAAGTGGACGTGTCCGCGTCGAAGCCGCGGATGCGGTAGTAGTCCCAGCCGTTGTAGTAACCGCCAGGCATCACGCCGGCGACGTTGCGCAGCGCGTCCTCGAGCAGGATCGCGCCCTGGTCTGCGAGCAGCTCCGCGGAGAGCACCTGCACGTTCTGCGGCGTGTGCAGGACGTCGACGTCCGTCTTCGTCGCGGTGTCCGTGCGGGCGCCGACGATCAGCAGGGTCTCCGTTCCATCGTCGAGCTCGGCCGCGGCGGCGGTGACGCCCGGGGCTTCCTCCGCGGATTGCGCGAGGGCCGGCGATGCGAGGAGGGAGGCGAGGAGGAGAGCGGCGCGGGAGGCGAAGCGGGGCGCGGGCACGGGAGTCCTTTCGAGGGAGGGGTGGGAGCGCGCGGCGATCGACGCGACGGCGGCGCGAGGGCGCGCGGCGCCCGAGCGGGCGACTCGCGCGGCGGACGGAGGCGAACCGACGAGCTCCGCGCGCGCCGCGCCGAGGCGGCGCGAGCGCTGGCTGCGAGTCGGATGCACGCGGGCCCTCCGTTCCGGCGAACCGGGCTTCCCCGGTGCGCAGTGAGCAGCTGGCTCGCGATGCGTGGCTGGCTGAGTCGAGAGCGACCTTGACTCAAATGAAAACGAATGTCAATTTCAACTCTGGATCACGACTCGGAGCCGAGATGGCGCGGGAAGAAGAAGTAGGAGCGACTGGAGCGGGGCCTGCGGCGCCCGCTGCACCGGTTCGCGTCGTCGCCGCGAGCGAGTTGCTCGGCACGGGCCGCACGTTGCAGATCGAGCACAACGGCAACGTCTACACGCTGCGCCTCACTCGCAACGAGCGTCTCATCCTCACCAAGTGACGCCACACCGCCGGGAGAACCGCATGCTCGTGTGCCATTGCTTCGCGATTCGAGACGCCGCGATCCGCACCGCGATCGCCGGCGGCGCGCGCAGCGCAAACGAGATCGCGCGCACGTGCGGAGCGGGGGCCGGGTGCGGCGGGTGCCGCGCGCTGATCGACGAGCTGATCGACGCGCACGCCTGCGCGCCCGCGGCGCACCGCAGCGCCGCCTTCGAGACCGAAGCGGGCGAGCGCCCTACCCTGCGCGCCTGAGGAGGACGCCATGCCGCGCAGCGACGCCGAGTTGATCGACGCCCTGAACGAGATCCTCACCGCGGAGCTCACCGCGATCAACCAGTACTTCATCCACGCGAAGATGTGCGCGAACTGGGGCTACGCGCGGCTCGCGAAGAAGAAGCGCGAGGAGTCGATCGAGGAGATGCACGACGCCGATCGATTGATCGAGCGCATCCTCTACCTCGGCGGCACGCCCAACCTGCAGCGCCTCTTCCCGGTGCGCGTGGGCGAGAACGCCGTCGAGCAGCACGAGCTCGATCTCGCGCTCGAGAACGCCGCCGTCGAGCGGTACAACCGCGCGATCGCGCTGGCCGTCGCGAAGCAGGACAACGGGACGCGCGAGCTGCTCGAGCGCCACCTCGTCAGCGAGGAGAAGAGCGTGGACTGGCTGGAGACGCAGCTCCACGTGATCGGCGAGATCGGGCGCGAGCGCTACCTGGCGGAACAGCTGGACGAGTAGCGGGCGTGCGGCTCAGACCCGCACGCTCACGCGCTTGAAGCCGCGCACGTTGCTCGAGTGCATGCGCTCCGTCGCGGTCACCTCGTAGCGCGGGTAGCGCGCGAGGAACGCGGCGAGCCCGATGCGCGACTCCATGCGCGCGAGGTGGGCGCCCAGGCACACGTGGCGCCCATGGCCGAAGCCGAGGTGCAGGTCGATCTCGCGCGCGACGTCGAAGGCGTCGGGGTTCGCGAACTTGCGCGGGTCGCGGCCGCTCGCGCCGTTCACGAGCGCGACCTTCGCGCCCTTCGGGATCGTCGCGCCGTGGAGCGTCACGGCGCGCGTCGTCACGCGGCCCTGGTACTGCGACGGCGGATCGAAGCGCAGCGTCTCCTCGACCGCGTTCGCGATGCGCTGCGGCTCGCGCACGAGCAGGGCGCGCTGATCGGGGCGCCTCCACAGCTCGTGCAGCGCCGTGGCGAGCAGCTTCATCACGGTCTCGTTGCCGGCGGTCGCGAGCAGCACGAAGAACATGCGGAGGTCGTCGTCGCCGAGGCGCGCCCGCTCGCCGCGCTCATCTTCCACTTCGACCTCGAGGAGCCGCGTGAGCAGGTCGTCCGCCGGCCGTGCGCGCTTCTCGGCCATGAGCCGCGTGATGTAGCCGATCAGCTCGCCCGACGCGGCGATCGCCTCCGCCGTCGGAAGCGGATTCCCGGGCTCGCGGTGCAGCAGCAGGTTGGACTTGCGCTGCACCTCGCGGCGATCGCTCTCGGGGATCCCGAGCAGCGCGCTGATCACGTCCATCGGCAGCCGCGCCGTGTAGTCCTCGACGAGGTCGAAGGCGTCGCGGCCCGCGAGCGCGTCGAGATGCGCGCGCGCGATGCGCTCGACCTCGGGCTCGATCTGCGCCATGGAGCGCGGCGTGAACGCCTTGCTCACGAGGTTCCGGTACCGCGTGTGGCGCGGCGGATCCATGTAGATGATCAGTCCCGAGTCCGGCTTCGGCGCGTCCATGAACTCGAGACTCGTGCCGTTCACCGAGCTGTAGGTCTCGCTGTCCACCAGCGCGGCGAGCACGTCGTCGAAGCGCGAGAGCGCCCAGAAATCCTGGCGCGCGTTGTAGTAGACGGGCGCCTCGTCGCGCATGCGCGCGTAGATCGGATACGGATCCTCGTCCTGTTCGTAGGAGAACGGGTCGTATTCGAAGTCGGGCGACGGCGTGGCCGAGCTCACGCGCGCACCCGCGGCAGCACGTCGCTCGCGATCAGCGCGAGGCTCTTCCACGCGATCTCCGGCGGCAAGCCGCCGCACAGCGGCTGGAGCATGAGCGCGCCGTGCTTGCGGATGCGCTCCACCGCCTCGTCGGGCGTGAAGACGCGGTAGTTGCCGTTCTCCGCGCGCAGCGCGTCCACGGTGAGCGCGGTCGACTTCGTGATCGTGCTCATCGACTGGAACCAGCGCGCGTACATCTCCGCGTCGTGCAGCATGTAGGGGCCGATCTCGCGCCAGCCCTCGTCGACGTCGCGGGCGACGAAGCACGTGCTCGGCGAGTCGCCGACGGGGTTGATGAAGAGCTGCGGCTGGGTTCCGTACTCGGCGCAGGCCTTCCGGTAGAGCGCGTCCAGCTCCGGGTTCCCGCCCATCGTCAGCATGCCCATGCCGAAGCGCGCCGCGCGGCGCACCGCTTCGGGCGCGTTGCCGCCCATGAAGAGCGGCGGGCCGCCGGGCGTCAGGGGCCGCGGCGTCACGTGCACGCGCCGGCCCTCGTAGTCGAAGGGCTCCCCGCGCCACGCCTGCTTCATCGCCGCGAGGCACGCCTCCATGCGCTTGCCGCGCTGGCGGATGTCGCGCCCGAACATCGCGTACTCCTCGGGCCGATAGCCGAGCGCGCAGATGTACGAGACGCGCCCGCCCGAGACGATGTCGAGCACCGCCATCTGCTCGGCCAGCTCGATCGGATCGTGGAGCGGCACGAGCAGCGCCGCGATCTGGATCGGCAGCTTCGTCGTGCGCGCGGCCATCGCGCTCGCGAGCACGAACGGCGCGGGCAGGTAGCCGTCGCTGGAAGCGTGATGCTCGGAGATCATCGCGAGCGCGGCGCCGTTCTGCTCGCCCCACGCCGCCATCTCGAGGGCCGCGCGATAGAGCGCGGGCGCGCTCGCGTCGCCGTCGCGCAGCCGCATGTCGAAGCGCAGCGTGATCATCGGAGAGCCTCCTGCGCGGCGTCCGCATCGCCGCGCCACGTGGAATAGAACTGCGCGAACCAGCGCCGGTATTCGGCGACCGGCCCGTCGCCCTCGGCGAGCAGCGGCCGCGCGCGGTAGGTCTTGTGCTCCCAGATCGGGACGTCCTGCTCGAACTGGGCGCGCGTGATGCGCTCGTTCAGCTCGGCGATGCGCGCCGTCGCGTTCGCGTCGGCGAGGCGCCGCATCGAGAAGTGCAGGCGCACGTCGCAGCGCTCGTCGTCGATCGGGGTCTGGGTGATGTAGGTGAGCATGTCGAGGGGCCCCTGCCGTACCTCCACCGCGACCAGGCCGGGCCCGTTGGTCGTCGTGCGCGAGCGGACGGGGATGCCCGCGGCGCTCACCGCCGTCACCTTCATCACCTGGTCGACGACGAGGCGCGCTGGCTCGAAGCGCACGTCGAAGTGCGCGCGCTCGGGGGCCGCCATGTCGTGCACGCTCGTGAAGTGCGCGCGATCGAGGATGTTCTCGGTCATGTCCTGCACGTGGACGCGCACGACGTGGGCGCTAGCGCGCCACGGCGTCCAGTCCGCTGGCCCGTCGCGGACGACGGCGACGGGATAGGCGGGCGCCGCGCCGAGCGCGTGATGCCACGCGTAGACGAAGCCGTTCGCCTCGCACGCCGGCAGCTCCGCCTGCGCCGCGCTCACCGCGGGCGCGCCGCGCGCGCCGCGCGACGCCGCGAGCGCGCGGCCGAAGTAGTGCAGCGTGCGCGGCTCGCTCGCCGCGACATCCTCGCTGCGCGCGACGGCGTACCAGCCGTCGGGCGTCGCGGGAAACGGGTAGCGGCCCGCCATCGCGCTCAGCGCCCCGGCGTGAACGTGATCGGCAGCGCGGAGAAGCCGCGCACGTTCGTCGAGTGCACGCGCTGGATGCCGCTCGCGTCCACCCGGAAATCCGGCAGGCGGCGAATCACCTCCTCGAGCGACACGCGGCCCTCGAGCCGCGCGAGCGCGGCGCCCAGGCAGAAGTGGATGCCCTTTCCGAACGCGAGGCTCTCGCTCGTGTCGCGATGGATGTCGTAGACGTCGGGATTCGGGAACACGCGCTCGTCGCGGTTCGCCGAGCCGATCAGCAGCAGCACCTTCTGCCCGCGACGGATGGACTGGCCATGCAGCGTGAAGTCGCAGGTCGCGGTGCGCGCCATCAGCTGCGTCGAGTTGTCGTAGCGCAGCGTCTCCTCGACCCACGCGGGCACGAGCGACGGATCGGCGGTGACCTCGGCGCGCGCCGCGGGGTTCTTCTCGAGCCAGTACAGCGCGTTCGCGAGCAGCTTCGTCGTGGTCTCGTTTCCGGCGATGATCATCAGGTAACAGAACGCGATGATGTCTTTCTCGTCGAGGCGGTCGCCGCCGACCTCGACCTGCAGCAGCGCGCTCGCGAGATCGCTGCCCGGCTGCTTGCGCCGCGATGCCACCAGCTTGAAGAAGTACTCGAGCAGCTTCATCGACGCGGCGACGCCCTCGGGCGGAACGCCGCGCACGCCTTCCTCGCGATGCAGGACGGTGTCGGCCCAGGCGCGCAGGCCGTCGCGATCGCTCTCGGGCACGCCGAGCATCTCGCTCACCACGTCCATGGGCAGGCGGCCCGCGAGCTCGGCGACGAAGTCGCAGCGTCCGTTCTCGATGAAGCGGTCGATGTACGCCGTCGCCATCTGCCGGATGCGCGGCTCGAGCTCCGCGACGCGCCGCGGGGTGAAGCCGCGCGACACGAGCCCGCGCATGCGCGTGTGCCGCGGCGGATCCATGCCGAGGAACGAGAGCACGGCGGACATGTCGGTGCCGAGATCGCCCATCTCGAGCGAGATGCCGCCGCTGTTGCAGAGACGCTCGGCGTCCTTGAAGCCCGCCACGACGTCGGCGTGGCGCGAGAGCGCCCAGAAACCGATCTCCGCGTTGAAGTAGACGGGCGCGCGCTCACGCAGCGCGGCGTACACGGGATACGGGTTCTCGTGGAGCTCGTAGGCGAACGGATCGAAGTGGACGGCGTCGGACATGCTTCCTCTACGCGTGCGGCAGGTGCGGATGGACCTCGCGCTCGTACAGCGCGAGCATCTCGGCGGCGAAGCGGGGATCGATGCCGGCGAGCAGCGGATTCAGGTAGAGCACGCCGTCCGGCCCGAGCGACTGCGCGAGCGCGAGCGCCTGCTCGGGCGTCAGCACCTGATAAGCGCCGCTCTGCTTCACGGTCTCGGCGGTGATGCCGCCGGCGTAGGGGCCCGTCGGGCGGCCGTAGGCCTCGATCGTCCAGTCGCTGTAGCTGCGCAGCTGATGGAGCGCGTGGGGGAGGATGCGCTCCCAGTCCTTCGCGGGGTCCTTCGACACCCACAAAAAGATCGGGCCTTGCTTCGGGTACGGGCCTGGGTCCGGCTTCCCGAGCTTCAGGCACTCCTCGCGATAGGGCTTCCAGAGCCGCGGATCGAGCGGCGGGAACCAGCCGTCGGCGATGTGCGCCGCGCGGCGCGCCGCGGCGGGCGATCCGCCGCCCAACAAGATCGGCGGCGGCGGGTCGGGCACGGGCGTGACGTGCATGCGCCGGCCCTGCCACGTGAAGGGCTCTCCCTTCCACGCGAGCCGCGCGAGCGCGACGAAGTCGCCGATCGCGCGCCAGCGATCCTCGAGCTTGCGGCCGAACATCTCGAACTCGGCGGGCCGGTAGCCGCCGCCGATGCCGAACAGGAGCCGCCCGCCGGTCGCGAGCTGGGTGACCGCCGCGTCCTCGATCAGCTTCACCGGGTCGTAGAGCGGCACGAGAGCGACCGAGGTGCGCAGCAGGATGCGCTTCGTGCGCGCGCCCATCGCCGCGGCGAGCACGAGCGGCGAAGGGTTGTAGCCGTCGGGCGATGCGTGGTGCTCGCCGAGGCCGACGACGTCGAAGCCGAGCGCGTCGGCCCACGCGACCTGATCGAGCGCGGCCGCGTACAGCTCGCGCGCAGGCGCGCCGAAGGCCGGCGCGCGCATGTCGTACGAGATGACCCGCTGCACGTTCGTTTGGGCTCCGTTCGGCTTCGCCTCGCTGCGCGCGGCCTGCGGCGCTGCGCGCCGCTGGGCCGCTTGCGGATTCTAGAGCCGCCTCCGGTCGAACATTTCCGCGCTCACGCTTCGCGATCTTCGATCGTCGCGTACCAGTCGAACTCGCTGCGCCTCACCCAGCCGGGCATGTTCGTCCGCTTCTGCAGGCGCTCGATCATCTTCGGCGTGAGCTGCTGGTTCTTCGCCATCTGCGCGAACACCTTGCCCGCGTTGGTGTGGTCGAAGAAGTCGCGCTGCCACGTCCACTGGTAGTTGCCGCCGTAGCGGAACCACGAGCCGCCGGTGCCGCCGATTTCATAGGGCTTGCCGTCGTCGCCCTTCACCGGCGCGAGCTGCCGCCAGATGCCGATCACCTCGCCCTTCTGGTCGTCGATCAGCGTGCGCACGTACGGGTACGTCCACTTCTCGAGGCCCTCCATCTCGGTGCCGAACACCCAGTCGAGGATCTGCTGCCGACCGCGCGCGACGAACTCCCAGCTCGAGCCGTTGTTCCAGGTGTAGATCGCATCGGGCGCATAGAACTGCGCGAGCGGCGCCCAGTCGCCCGTGCGTCCGGCCTCGTCGTTGGCGGCGACGAAGCGCCGGATCATGTCCTCGAGCTCGGTGCGGGGGAACGCGGCCATGCAGCCTCCAGTTCGTCGGGCGGTGTGGATCGCTCTCAGTCTTCCAGCGCGAGCGCGCGCGTAGGGCAGAAGCGCACGGCGAGGGCGACGCGCTCGCGGAGCTCCTCGGGCGGGTTCTCCAGCTTCACGACGACGAGGTGCTTCTTCTCGTCGACGTCGAACACTTCCGGCGCGTCGGCTGCGCACGCGCCGTGGCCTTGGCAGAGGTCCCAGTCCACCTTGATGCGCATCACGCCTTCTTCCCGGGCAGCGCGATCACCTTCATCTCGAGGTACTCCTCGAAGCCGGCCTCGCCGTTCTCGCGGCCGACGCCGCTCTGCCGGTAGCCGCCGAATGGCGTGTCCGGATGGAACCAGCCGCCGCCGTTGACGCTGATCGTGCCGGTGCGGATCGCGCGCGCGACGCTCAGCGCGCGCTCTTCGCTCGCGCTGTGCACGGCGCCCGAGAGCCCGTAGATCGAGTCGTTCGCGATGCGGATCGCGTCGGCGTCGTCGTCGAACGGGATCACCGCGAGCACCGGGCCGAAGATCTCTTCCTGCGCGATCGCCATCTTCGGATCGACGTCCACGAACAGCGTGGGCTCGACGAAGAAGCCCTTCGCGAGGTGCTTCGGTACGCCGCCGCCGACGACGCATTTGGCGCCCTCGCGCTTGCCGCGCTCGATGTAGGCGAGCACGCGCTCCTGCTGGCGCTTGCTGATCTGCGGGCCCTGAAGGTGCGCGGGATTCGTCGGGTCGCCGTACTTCCAGTGCTCGAAGGCCGCCTTCACCTGCGCGACGCCCTCCGCGTAGCGCGAGCGCGGGAGCAGGAGGCGCGTCGTGATCGCGCAGCCCTGCCCGCCGTGCACGCAGGTCATGGCCGCCGCGGGCAGCACCGCGGCGAAGTTCGCGTCGTCGAGCGCGATGTTCGCAGACTTGCCGCCGAGCTCGAGGAACACCTTCTTCACCGTGGCCGAGGCGCGCTCCATCACGCGCCGCCCCGTCGCGGTCGAGCCCGTGAACGTGACGACGTCCACGCGTGGATCGGTCGAGAGCATCTCGCCGAGCAGGTGATCCGAGGACGCGACGACGTTCAGCACGCCGGGCGGAAGATCGGTCTTCTCCGCGGCGAGCTTCGCGAGGTGAGTCGCGCTCCACGGCGTATCCGGCGCGGGCTTCAGCACCACCGTGCAGCCCGCCGCGAGCGCGGGGCCGATCTTCGCGATGTTCAGGTAGAGCGGCACGTTCCAGGGCGTGATCGCGCCGACGACGCCCGCGGCCTCGCGGCGGAGCAAGCGGCGCTGCGGCTGGCCGAGGAACGAGATCTCCCGCATCGGGCGCTCGTAGGCGTAGGACGTCGCGAGGTCGGCGAAGTAGCGCAGGCCCTCGAGCGGCTCGTCGAGGTGCATGAAGCCGGTGAGCGTGACGCACGCGCCCGCCTCGGCGACGAGGATCGCGCGCAGCTGCTCCTTGTCGGCCTTCAGCGCCTCGTAGAGCTGGCGCACGCACTTCGCGCGGAACGTCGCGTCGAGCGGCCAGCGTTTCTCGTCGAACGCGCGGCGCGCGGCCGCGATCGCGCGCTCCATGTCCTCCTTCGTGCCGTCCGCCGTCGTGCCGAGCACTTCCTCGGTCGCGGGGTTCACGTTCTCGAAGGTCGCGCCGTTGCTGGCGGGGACGAGCCGGCCGTCGATCAGGTTGAGCGTTCCGGGAGCGAGCAGTACGAGCGCCATCGCGAGTGCCTCCGAGAGCGATTAGGGACGCATCACCTGGCCGCCGTCCACGTTCACGATCTGGCCGGTGACCCACGCGGCGGCGTCGGAGAGCAGGAACAGCAGCGCGGGGACGTGGTCGGCGGGCGTGCCCATCCGCGCGAGCGGAAGGCCCGCGACCATCGGCTTGATGAACGCGTCGGGCACCACGGAGTGCAGCGCGCCGGTGTCCGTCGGCCCGGGCGCGATCGCGTTCACGCGGATCTTCTGCGGCCCGAGCTCGCGCGCGAGGCCCTGCGTGAGGCCGTTCAGCGAGAGCTTCGCGAGGCTGTAGAAGCCCGTCGCCATCCACGCCGCGGTGGACGACTGATTCACGATCGCGCCGCCGCCGCGCTTGCGCATGTGCGGCACGCAGGCGCGCGTGCAGAGCAGCGCGCCGTTCACGTTCACGTTCATGAAGCGCGTGTAGTAGTCCCAGTCCACCGAGACGTAGGGCGCGAGCTTCATGCCGCCGAAGATCGCGGCGTTGTTCACGAGGAAGTCGACGCCGCCGAGCTCGCCTGCCGCGCGCTCCGCCATCGCGCGCGTGCTCTCGGGCGACGCGACGTCCACCTCGACGGCGAGCGCGGTGCCGCCGCTCGCCGCGATCTCGCCCGCGACCCGCGCGCCGGCCTCCTTGTTGATCTCGGCGACGACGACCTGCGCGCCCGCCGCCGCGAGGCCTTTCGCGTAGGCCTCGCCGATGCCGCCGCCCGCGCCGGTGACGATCGCGACCTTGCCTCGGATGCCGGAAAGCTCCATCTCGATCTCCTTGCTCGCCGGCTCAGGCCGCGGCGGCGTTGGACGCGCGCCTTCGGTAGCGCACGCGGAACGGCTGGCGCGGACGCACGACCATCGCGGAGTAGTTGTCCACGTAGCTCGCGGGCTCGGCCACCAGCTCGAAGGCGAAGCGCCGCAGCAGCACCGAGAAGATCGCCTTCTGCTGCATCAGCGCGAAGTTGGCGCCGAGGCAGCGGTGGCGCCCGCCGCCGAAGGGCACGTAGGCCCACGGGTGCTTCGCGTCTTCCTCGCGCGGGGGCGCGAAGCGGTCCGGGTCGAAGCGCAGCGGTTCCGCGAAGCAACGCGGGTCCGTGTTCGAGAGCGCGATCGACACTGCGACGATCGAGCCCTTGGGCACGACCCAGTCCTTGTAGGCGAAGTCCACGAGCGCGGTGCGCGGGATCCAGATCAGCGGCGGATGGAGCCGCAGGGCCTCCTTCACCGCGTGCTCGAGGCGCGGGATCTCGCGCAGCGCCTGATAGGAGACGTCGCGGCCGTCGGCGTAGATCTCGTCGAGCTGCGCGACCACGCGCGGCAGCGTCCCCGGCGTGCGCAGCATCTCGACGAGCGACCAGGCGAGCGTGCCCGCGCTGGTGTGGTGCCCGGCGAACAGCGTCGAGATCAGGATCCCGCTGATCAGATTCGGCGGATACTTGAGCGTTCCGTCCTCGCGCTTCAGCGAGAGCAGGATGCCGAGCAGGTCCTTCGGCATCTCGGGCAGCGCGAGCCGGCGCTCGATGATCGCGGCGATCAGCTCGTCGAGCCGCTTCTTCGCGCGGTCCCGGCTGCGGAAGTTCGCGATGTCGATCTTCGAGTTCAGGTAGCCGATGCCGTCGGTGCCGAGCTCGAGCTCGAAGTAGGTGCGCCCGAACTCGGGCGTCAGCTCCTCGCGGAACGGCTTGCCGATCAAGCACGAGCTCGAGGTGTAGATCGTGAGCTCGGCCGCCCAGTCGAGCAGATCGATCTCGCCCGCGTCGCCGAGCGCCTCGCACGCGCGCTCCGCCTCGGCCGCGATGATCTCCGCCGACGCGCGCAGGTTCGCGTCGCGCAGTGCGGGCGAGCGGATCATCTCGCGACGCTTGTCCGGAGGCGCGTCGTAGACCACGCCCTCGCCGAAGATCGGCCGCATCAGCTCGTTCGAGGTCGGCTGCGGATCGAACACGTCGTCGGTCTGCCGGAAGAACGCCTCTTGCGCCTCGGCGCCGGTGAAGAACACGACCTCGCGATCCAGCAACCGGAACTTGCCCAGCTCGCCGCACTCGTCGCGCAGCCGGCGGAAGAGGCCGAGCGGATCGTGGCGCAGCGCCTGCAGCTGGCCGAAGCGGCGGCCGCCGCCGGAGAGCTCGGGGATCGGTCTCGTCATGGCTCGCTCCTCCCGGGCGCGCTGCGGGGTGCGGCTCGGCGGTCCGGCGACCCTATCACGCGAAACATTTCACCCGCAATGTTTCTTTCGCCGCGTGGTAGGGTGCGCGCTTGAGCGGAGGAGACGCGATGCGAGCGGCGTACATCGGACTCGGCAACATGGGCGCGGCGATGGTGGAGCGGCTGGTCGCCCGGGGCGTCGAGACCACCGTCTACGACCTCGCGCCCGCCGCCGTCGCCGCGTGCGTCGCGAAGGGCGCGAAGGCGGCGCCCTCGCCGGCGGCCGCGGCGGCGGGCTGCGACGCGATCGGCGTGTGCGTGCCCGAGGACGACCACGTGCGGGCCGTCCTTCGCGGGCCGAACGGCGTGCTCGCCGGGGCGCCCTGCGGCGCGGTGATCGCGGTGCACAGCACGATCCTGCCGAGCACCGCCGAGGAGCTCGCGCACGAGGCGGCGAACGCAGGCCTCGGCCTGCTCGACGCGTGCGTCACCGGCGGCGCGGCGCGCGCCGTGCAGGGCAAGCTCGTGTTCCTGCTCGGCGGCGAGGCCGAGCACGCCGCGCGCATCCAGCCGTATCTCGACGCCTGCGCCGAGCGCACCGTCCACGCCGGCCCGATCGGCAGCGGCGCCAAGCTCAAGCTCTGCATCAACCTGATCACCTACCACCAGTGGATCGCGGCCTTCGAGGCGATGACGCTCGCGAAGGCAGCGGGCCTTCCGCTCCAGGTGCTCGAGGAGGCCGGGCGCGGCAACGGCCAGATCACGGAGCTGATGGTCCAGTTCATGGCGCTGCACAAGGCCCCCGACGCCGCGCGAAACAGCGAGGGCATGCAAGCGTTCCTGCGCACGCAGATGCACACCGCGGAGAAGGACCTCGCCTGGGCGCTCCGGCTCGCGAAGGAAAGCGGCGTGACACTCCCCGGCACCGGACTCGCCTCGCAGTTGATGGCGCGCGTGTACGGCGTCGAGGACGCGGGCAGGCGTTAGGGAGCGCGCGGATGGCCACGACTCCCTCCCCTCCTCCCGCGCTTTCGCCGCGAGGCCACGGCCGCAAGCGCGGCAAAGCCGCGCGCGCAGCGAGCCGCAGGCGAGCGAAGCCCAGCGAGCCGGCGAAGCCCAGCGAGCTGGCCAGGGTTCGCGACGGCCGACGAAGTCGGCCCTCGCGAACCCAGGCCGAGCGCACGGCCGAAACGCGCGCGCGCATCGTCGAGGCCGTGCACGCCTGCATCTCCGAGCTCGGCTTCGCGCGCGCCACCTCCGCGGAGATCGCGCGGCGCGCGGGCGTCACGTGGGGCGCCGCCCAGCACCACTTCGGCGGCAAGGACGGCATCTGGCTCGCCGTGCTCGAAGACTCCTTCGCGCGCTTTGCCGCGAAGCTGGCCGAGGTCCCCGACGACGCGCCGCTCGAGGAGCGCGTCGCCGCGTTCGTCGGCCGCGCCTGGGAGCACTTCTCGAGCCCGCACTACCGATCGACGTTCGAGATCCTGATCCACGCGAGCGACGTGCTGCCGCGCGACTCGCATTGGCGCGAGCGCATGGAGACGGCGTGGGCGCGGATCTGGAACGACGTGTTCGCGGGAGAGCGCCTGCCGCGCAAGCGCGCCGTGGCGCTGCAGCAGCTCACCGTCGCCTCGCTCGCGGGGCTCGCGTCGCTGCGCATGCTCGAAGCCGAGCGCGGGAGCGGGCGGGAAGCGGAGCTTGCGCTGCTGTGCGCCGCGTTGCTTCGGGAACTGCGCGCGACGTAGGCTCGGGGGCGCGCGCAACGCGCAGCGGAGGCGATCCATGGCGCCGTTCGACGTCCTCATTTCCGGCGGCACCGTTGTCGACGGCCTGCGCACCCCGCGCTTCACCGCGGACGTCGGGATTCGCGATGGACGCATCGCCGCGATCGGATCCCTCGCGGGCGCGAGCGCTCGGCGCACGGTCGATGCGCGCGGACTGATCGTCTGCCCGGGCTTCGTCGATCTGCACACGCACTACGACTCGCAGATCTTCTGGGATCCGTACTGCACGATCTCCGGCTGGCACGGCGTCACGTCGGTCGTGATCGGAAACTGCGGCTTCGGCTTCGCGCCCGTGAAGCCCGCCGACCGCATGCGCTCGATGCTCACGATGGAACGCAACGAGGCGGTGCGCGCGAGCACCATGGCCGCCGGGATGCCGTGGGACTGGGAGACGTACCCGCAGTTCCTGGACAGCCTCGAGCGAACGCCGAAAGGCGTGAACGTGCTCAGCTACGTCGGCCTGAACCCCTTGATGACCTACGTCATGGGCCTCGACGCGGCCAAGTCGCGGCCGGCGACGGAGGCCGAGCGCGCCGAGATGGGACGCCTGCTGTCGGAGGCGCTCGATGCCGGCGGTTGCGGCTTCTCGGCGCAACTCCTCGGACCGAGCTCCGTGCAGCGCGACTTCGACGGCACGCCGATGATCACCGACACGATGTCCCACGAGGACCTGCTCTTCTTCGCGCGCGTGCTGCGCGAGAAGGGACGCGGCTTCGTCCAGGTGATCGGCGCCGACGCGCAGCTCACCGAGAAGCTGTGCGAGGCGAGCGGACGGCCAGTCGTGTGGAACGCCCTCGTGCTCGCCGCGGACCAGCACGGCAACACGTATGGCCAGTATCGCGACGTGATCCGCTGGATCGACGACGCCAATGCCCGCGGTCTGCGCATCTTCGCGCAGGCGCTCACGTGCCAGAACAACTACGAGTTCTCGCTCGACGAGTGGAACTTGTTCGACTCGATCCCGGCCTGGCGCGCCGTCACGATGGGAACGCCGGCCGAGCGCGCCGCCAAGATGCGCGACCCCGCGCACCGCGAGGCGCTCCGCGAGAGCTTCAACCCGAAGCAAACCCTCGTGGGCGCGACCGTCACGGCGATTCCGGACCTCGTCGTCGCGGAGGTGGGACGGCGCGAGCTCGAGCCGCACGTCGGCTTCTCGGTGGGCGAGATCGCGGCGAAGACGGGCGCGCACCCGGTGGACGCGATGCTCGACCTCGCGCTCGCAGACGACCTGCGGACGCGCTTCGTGACACCCCCGCAGAAGATCGACATGGCCGCGATGCGCGAGGTCGTGAACTCGCCCTTCGCGCTGCCGGGCGTCTCCGACGGCGGGGCGCACATGAAGTTCGTGACGCTGGGCCGCTACCCGACCGAGTTCCTGAGCCTCGTGCGCGATCACGGGCTGATGGACCTCGAGCAAGCGCACTGGCGCCTGTCGGCCTACCCCGCACTCGCCGCCGGGATCCGCGACCGCGGCTTCCTGCGCGAAGGCGCGCCGGCGGACGTACTCGTCTACGACTTGGCGAAGCTCCGCGTACTCCCCGCCGAGCGCGTCCAGGACTTCCCCGCCGGCGACTGGCGCCTGTCCTGCAAGGCCGACGGCTACCGAGCCGTGATCGTGAACGGCGAGGTCACGTTCGAAGACGGCGCGTGCACGGGTGCGACGCCGGGAAGGCTGCTGCGGCACGGGCAGTCGGGTTAGCAGGATGCTGACAAAGTGAGGTCGCGCTCGGTCGGATCGTTGAACGAGAC
>CAZCTH010000067.1:0-29148 GCA_964501435.1 uncultured Spirochaetales bacterium
CTGGCGGGCTCGCGCTCGCCCTGGCGCTCGCCGCGGCGCCTGCGATCGCGCAGGAGCCCGCCGCGCGGGTCTACGGCGTCGAGCTCGAGCGCGCCCCCGCGGTCGATCGCCTGCTCGTGCTGACGAGCGGGCGCGTGGAACCGACGCTCGAGGAAGTGTCGGCCGGCGAGGTCGCGCTCCGCTTCGTCGACGCCGTGCTCGACCCGAGGACGCCGCGGCAGCTCTCGCCCGCGCCGGGCTCCGCGATCCGCGGCGTGCGGCTCACGTCGGAAGAAGGGCCGCCCCCGCGCGTCGAGATCCGCGTCGTGCGCGCCCCGGGCCTGCGCACGGAGCTCTCGCGAAAGGGCACGATCGTGGCGCTCGAGATCGAGCGACCGCCCGAGCCCGCGCCGGCGCGCGAGGGCGCGACCGTGCGCATGAACCTCCGCGACCGTCCCCTCGTCGATCTCGTGCGCGAGGTGCAGCGCATCTCGCAGCGCACCTTCGTGTGGGACGATCGACTGCAGGGCACCGCGACGGTGATCGTCCAGGACCCCGTCACGCCCGGCGAGGCGCTCGAGATCCTGCACGCGACGCTGCTCGCGAAGGGCTTCGCGGCGATGCCCACGCCCGACGGCGCGATGCTCGTGCTGCCGCTCGACGACGCGCGCGCGCGCGCGCCGAAGCGCGAGCAGCGCGCTCTCTCGCAGCAGCGCGCCACGCTCGTCACGGTGCTCGTGCGCTTCCGCACCGCGAACGCGGAGCAGCTCGTGAACCTGCTCGCGCCGTTCGCGGGCGCCACGACGCAGGTGGTCGCCCACGCGCCGACCAACGGCGCGATCCTGGTCGGGCCCGAGAGCGCGATCCACCGCTGGCTCGAGCTCGCGCACGCTCTCGACGAGGCCTCGGGCCGCGAGCTCGCCGTGATTCGCCCGCGCGAGCGGCCCGCCGCCGAGCTCTTTCCCATCCTCCAGGAGTCGCTGCGCGACCCGCTCACGGGCCGCGCCCGCGCCGAGCTGACGCTCGACGAGCGCACGAACGCCCTGATCGTTCGCGCGGACCCGCGCGCGCTCGCGACGCTGCGCGCGCAGGTGGCCGCGCTCGACGCGCCCCACGAGGCCACCGGCCGCGTGCTCGTGATCCGGCCGCGCTTTGCGGACCTGACGGCGCTGGCCGATCAGCTCGCCGCGATCGGCAGCGGGCGCGTCGCGAGCCAGCGCGACGGCGACGGAAGCGAGCTGCGCTTCTCGGTGGCGACGCACCCGGGTTCGCGCGCGCTGCTCATCACGGCCGACGCCGCGACCCTCGCCGAGGTGCGCGCGCTCGTGGACAAGCTCGACGTGGAGCCGCCGCTCATCGCGATCGAGGCCAACGTGCTCGAGATCGCGACCACCGGCCAGCTCGCGCTCGGCATCGACGCGTTCATTCCCTCGACGGATCCGTCGCAGCCCGGCCGTACGATCTTCGGCCTCGGGGTCGGCGACCCGTTCGATCAGCAGGCCGACTCCGTCGCCCCGACCTTTCTGGCACGCTACGCGCGCACGCCGGTGGTGATCCCGGTGATCGGGCCCGGCGGCATCCCGATCAACGTGTCGCTGCCGCGCGAGATCGTGCAGATCAAGGCGAACGCCGGCGAGGCGCGCGTGCGCTCGCTGATGCAGCCGCGGCTCGTGACGACGAGCGGCGAGGAGCACGAGCTGAGCGCGGGCCTCAATCTGCCGATCCCGACGGCGCAGGCCGGCTCGGCGGGCGGCGAGGAGAGCACGAGCGGGGGCGGCGACCTGCTCTCGACGCGCGTGAGCATCGAGCGGCAGGACGTCGGCATCCGGCTGCGCGTGAAGCCGATCGCCGGCCAGGCGGGCGACGTGCGCATCGCGGTGGATCTCGAAGTGACGGCGGTGCAGCCGAGCGCGGAGGGCGCGCGCGAGGGCATCGGCCCGGAGCTGGCGCGCCGCACGCTGCAGGCGCACACGCGCGTCGAGGACGGCGGAGCGGCCGTGCTCGGCATGCTGATCGAGCGCTCCGAGCAGCACTCCGAGACGGGCGCGCCGGGGCTGAAGGACGTGCCCGTGCTCGGGAACTTGTTGCGGCAGAGCCTCGATCGCGAGGGCGAGCGCTACGTGCTCCTCACGCTCCAGGCGCACATCCTGCGCACGGCGGACGAGCGCCTGGCCGACACGCTGCGGGTGCGCACGGCCCACGAGCGCGCGCTCGCGCGCAGCGGGACGCTGCTCGGCGCGGGCGGCGGCAAGTGGGCGCTGCTGGTCGCGACGCGCCCACGCCGCGAGGACGCGGAGGCCCTCGCGGCTTCGCTGGGCGATCTGGGAGGACGCTCGCCGCGGGTCGTCGCGTGGCGCTGGGACGACGTCGAGCGCTTCGACGTCGTGTATGCGGGCTTCGCCGACGTGCGCGAGGCGGCCGACGCGCTGCCCGCGCTCGAGGCGCGCGGTGCGACCGCGCAGCTCGTGCCGGTGCCGAGCGGCGAGGGCGCGGCGGGGAACTAGGCGCGCGGCGCAGTGCGCGGCGCGCGCGTGCGCGTGGGCGCCGCGGCGCCCCGCGCGAGCGAGCCACCGACGCGCCCGGACTCGTCCACCCACACGCTGCGCGCGCCGAGCGCGTCGAGCCAGGCGCCGCCGCTCGCGCCGCGCAGCATCGCGCTGGTAGTGAGCGTGCCCGCGACGAGGCACGCCTCCGCCGCCACGCTGACCGAGGCCAACCCGCTCACCGGCCAGCCGGTGCGCGGGTCGAGGATGTGCCCGTAGCGCACGCCGTCGACGACCATGCAGCGCTCGTAGTCGCCGCTCGTCGCGATGCCGCCGCGCGCGAGCGCGACGTGGAGCAGCGCCCGTTCGGGGGCGCGCGGGTCGCGCACGCCGATCCGCCACGGCCGTCCATCCGGATGCGGGCCGACGACGGCGAGGTCGCCGCCGAGATCGACGAGCCCGTGGCGCACGCCGAGCTCGCGGCACTTGGCGGCGGCGAGATCCGCGGCGTACTCCTTCACGACTCCGCCGAGGTCGATCTCCATGCCCGCGAGCGGAAGCACGAGGCGCGGCGCGCGCCACGTGAGCTTGTCCCAGCCGATCCGGGGCAGCAGCGCGGCGACTTCTTCGCGCGTCGGCACGCGCCCGCTCTTGAAGTCCCACGCGCGGCGCAGGATGCCCGAGGTCACGTCGAAGCGGCCGCCGCTCTCGCGCCACGCGGTCGCGGCGTAGTCGAGCAGGCGCGCCGTCTCCGCGTCGACCTCGACGCCCGCGGCGTCGCCCGCCGAGGCGTTGATGCGCGACGCCAGCGAATCCGCGCGATAGCGCGAATACTTCGCCTCGAGGCGCGCGACCTCCGCCTGCGCGGCGCGCGCGGCCGATTCGGCGCGCTCGCCGTACAGGCGCAGCTCGCAGGGGCTTCCCATCGCCTTGAAGCGAAGGACGTGGGGCGGAGCGGCGTCGCGCGTCGGTGTCATGCCGCTCCCTCGGGTGCGCGGCGTGCCCTCTAGAAGCCCGTCCGCAGCGTCACCATCATCACGTCGAAGTCGACCAGGCCCGGATTCTCGGTCCCGACGCGTCCGAGCGCGAACTCCTTGCCGCTCTGATAATGCTCGTACTGTACGGCGATGCGCGAATGCGGGAGCTTGATCCACGCTTCGAGATCGAGATCCGCCCGGAGCTTGAACGCCATCGCGCCATACGGCGAGAGCCGGTAGTCGCTGCTCGCGTCCTGGCCGGCCGTCAGGCCGGGGGCGTAGTAGGGCGCGTAGAAGTCGGCCTTGCTCTGGCTGTAGTACCGCATCGACGGCGAGATCGAGACGATCTCGAAGAGCTGCTGGTGCCAGCCGAGCTCGACCGTGTTCGCGATCACGCCCCAGTCGTCCCAGTTGAGCTGGTAGTCGGCGTGGAGCGAGCCCGCGATGCGCTCGAAGTGGCGCCGGTAGCGCGACAGCCATGCGATCTGCGAGCGCGTGCCCGGGCGATGGTCGGCGAGGTTCACGCCACCCGACGACACGAGCTTGTACGGGTCGGCGAGGAAACCGTCCGCGTACTGCATCGTGATCGACGTCTGGGCCACCGATGCGCGGTCGATCACCTGCGAGAGGCCGACCGAGAAGTTGCCGGACTTCTTGCTGTGCTTGGTCGGGTCCGGCGTGAACGAGGTCGGCGTCGGGTCGATGTCGTCCGTCGCGAAGCCGACGCCCCAGGAGATCGTCGTGGCCTTCTGGTTGAAGTCCTTCTCGCGCGCGAAGCCCGCATTGATCGAGGTGTAGTCGTCCTCGAGCGAGGCGCCGCCCGAGAGCGTCGTGCGCGACTTCTCGCCGATGAACGAGACCGAGCCGAGGAAGTCGGTGCGCGCGTCGTTGATGCTGGCGCCCGTCATCACGACCACGGGGTCGCCGGCGAGGTTCGGCTGGACCAGCCACGGCGACGCGCCGGTCATCTTCTCGTAGGTGACGTCGAGGCCGACCGAGATGTTGGCGCCGATCGGCGCGTCGAGCTTGAACTGGTGCGTGTCGATGTCGTAGCGGTCGCGGCTGCCGGCGATGACCTTGCTCGCGGGCAGACTGCCCTCGGAGTACATCGAGTAGCCGTACTGGAAGTTCCAGCCGTTCTCCTGGGACTGCGCTGCGGCGCGGTCCGCGAGCCCGGGGATGAGCGCCAGGGCGCTGGTGGTGAGCGCCGCGAGCGCGCTGCGCCCGCGCCGCGCGGCGCGCGCAGCCTCGCGCTGCTCCGCACGCCGAAGTGTCCGCATCCGTCGTCGTCGATCGCTCCGCATCGAATCCCCCTCCGCTCTGCCTAATTGCAGCCGCAGCCGCCGCCGCCGGCGCCGCCGCCGGGCATGGCCGCTTCCTTGGCGAAGTACGTGTGGTTCTCTTGCGAGGCCGCGAGATCGTCGACCTCCCAGGCCATGTCGGGTCGCGCGAGCAGGTTGCGCTCCCACGGGTCGACGTGTTGACACGCGGTCGCACCGGCGCCCGCAGCGAGCAGCAAGGCGAGCTTCAAGGCCTTCATGGTCAGCCCTTCTTCTTGGCGAGCAGGGCGTCGATCTGCTTGCGGATCTCGTCCATGTCGCCGTTGCGGAAGCCGCGGTGCACGAGGCGCACGACGCCGTCCTGATCGATCAGGTACGTGGTCGGCATCGTCTCGAGGCCGAAGCGCTTGGGCAGCATGCCGGTCGGGTCGCTCGCGTTCGCGTAGCTGACCGGCCGGCGCTCGAGCGCGCGGCGCGCGTCTTCGAGCTTCTTGTCCACGTTCACGCCGAGCACGACGAACTGGTCGGCGGGATAGTCCTTCGAGAGCTTCTCGAGCTGCGGCATCGCGGCGTTGCACGGCGCGCACCACGAGGCCCAGAAGTCGACGAGCACGATCTTCCCGCGCAGCTTGTGCAGCACGACCTCGGCGTCGCCGTTCACGGAGCGCGCCTGGAAGTCGGGCGCGCGGTCGCCTTCGTCGAGCGCAGAGGCTGCGCTCGCGCCGAGCGCCAGCGCGATCGGGAGCAGGGCCTTCAGGATTCGTCGCATCGGAGTGCCTCCCTGGAGATGTGGATTCATCGGTCGAGCGCTCGCGGATCGTGTGCGCAACTTCACGGAATCGCGCTCCGCAACGCCTCGGATAGGTCGCCTTGGGAGATGAGCTCCGGCAGCGCGCGCGGCTCGCCGCCGCCCGCCGGCGCGTACACCAGGTAGAGGGGCACGCCGGCCTTGCCGTGGCGCGCCAGCTCGCGGCGGATCGCCTCGTCGCGCTGCGTCCAGTCGCCGCGCAGGACGGCGTAGCCGCCGTCGCGCAGCAGCGCGCGCGTCTCGTCCGTGTCGATCGCCATGCGCTCGTTGAGCTTGCAGGTGAGGCACCAGTCCGCGGTGAAGTACGCGAACACCGGCTTGCCTTCGGCGAGCGCCGTCTCGACCGCGCGCGGGCTCCAGGCCTCGGCGCCGAGAGCATTCTCGTGCTCCACCTCCGGGCCGCGCGGGCTCGCCGCCGAGACACGCACGAGGTTGGCGCCGCCGAGCACGAGCGCGCCGATCGCGATCGCCGCGGTGACGCCCGCGAAGCGTGCCCCGGCGTGCTGCATGCGGCCGTACACCCAGGCCACGAACGAGCCAGCCAGCAGCACGGCGAGCAGGCTCGTGATGGCGCTCGCGCCGGCGCTGCGGCCGACGATCCAGAGCAGCCACACGACGGTGCCGAGCAGTGCGAAGCCGAGCCCGCTGCGCAGGGTGCCCATCCACGCGCCCGAGCGCGGGAGGAAGCGGCCGAGGTGCGGGAATGCGCTGATCGCGACGAACGGCGCCGCGAGGCCGGCGCCGATCAGGACGAACACCGCGCAGATCACCCACGCCGGGCTCGCGAACGCGAAGCCGATGGCGGTGCCGAGGAAGGGCGCGGAGCACGGCGTCGCGAGCGCGACGGCGAGCAGGCCCTCGAAGAAGGAGCGGCGCGGGCCGGGGGCGTCGCTGCCGACCTCGGCGAGCGCGCTCGGCTGGAAGCCGATCTCGAACACGCCGAACAAGTTGAGCGCGAAGCCCGTGAGCAGCGCGGAGATCACCGCCACGTACGCGGGCTCCTGGAACTGGAAGCCCCAGCCGACCGCGTGGCCCGCACTCCTCAGGCCGAGCGCGACCGCGGCGAGCGCCAGCATCGAGGCCTCGACGCCGGCGGCATACGCGAGGCCGTGGTGCATCGCCTCGCGGCGCGATTGCCCGGCGAGCTCGCCGACCGCGAACACCTTCATCGCGAGCACCGGCAGCACGCACGGCATCAGGTTCAGGATCAGGCCGCCGAGCAGCGCGAGCCCGAAGACCGGCAGCAGCGAAGCGAGCTCGAGGCTCGGCGCGGGCAGGGCCGCGCCGTCGCCGACGGTCGAGCTCGCGGCGCTCGCGCTCGCGGGTGCGGCCGCGACGCCGATCGGCGCGTCGACCTCGATCGCGCGCTCCTCGCCGTCCGCGCCCGCGACGCGCAGTACGCCGCGGAGGCGTGCGCCGAGGGCTTCGCCGTCGCTGCGCACCGTCACGATCAACTCGCCGCCCTCGGTGTGGACGTCGACTTCGCGCACGAATCCGGAGTCGTCGGCGTCGGAGAAGAACACCGGGCCCTCGCTCGGCGCATCGAGCGCGCTGCACGGCGCGTCCCCCGCGCAGGGCGCGATCGCGAGGCGTGCCTCGCGGGCGTCGGCGCCCGGCAGCGCACGGACGCTGGCCCCGAATGCGGCCGCCTCGACGGGCAGGGCCGCATCGTGGGCGGCGAACGCCGCGATCAGCTCGGGACCCTCGGCGGCGACCGGCTCGAGCGGCGCGCTCAGGGAGAAGTCGGCGGGGATGCAGGACGCGCGGCACACCAGCACCGAGACGTCGGCCGCCAGTTGTTGGGCGCCGAGCGCGGGCGTGAGCCAGCTCGCGAGCAGCACCTCGTCCGCGTAGCCGAAGGTCACGAGCTCGCCGCCCGCCTCCTCGAAGGCGTGCGGTGCGGGCCAGCTGAGGGCACTCGCGTCGGCGTCGCGCCAGGCGACCTGCGTCGCGATGCCCGAGTCGCCGGGATTCTTCCAGTACAGGTGCCAGCCGGGATCGAGCCGCAGCTGCACGCCGGCGCGCAGGCGGTCGCCGTCGCGCGCGCTCGGGTGCACGACGATGCGCGCCTCGACGCGCGGCTCGCCGCCGTCGTCGGCGCCGGGCATCCAGTTCCCCGCGGCCGATGCCGCGCTCGCGAGGGCGACCGCTGCGATTCCCGTCAGCCACGCAGCGCCATTCTTCTTCATCAGCATGTGCGGTCGTCGCTCCCGGCGCCGCGGTGAGATCCCGACACGGGAGCTCGTCGAAACGCGCCGCCGCTTCTCGTCGGCTGCACACCGGCCTCGACTTGTGATCCATCTCGCGGCGACGCGGCGGCAAGCCACGCGCAAGCGACCGGGGTGTGTGAGAAACGTCACAATGGGGGCGGGAGCCCTCGTCGAAAACAGGTCCCGGTGGCCCTAATGACCTCGCGGGAGCCTCACATGCAAATCACCCCCAAGCGCATCGCCCTCGTCGCCGGGCTCGCCTTCGCGCTCGCTCCGGCCGCATGGGCCGGACCACGCGAACAGGCGCGCCGCATGCACGACCGCCTCGCCGGCGTTCCGCCGTCCGAGGCCGTGCTGACGTCGATGGCCCAACAGATCCAGAACGGCGACGCCCTCGGCGCCGCGAACGTCGCGATGCAGAACCCCGAGTTCTATCGCGTCGTGCTCAAGAACTGGGTCACGCCGTGGACGAACGTCGATCGAAGCGTCCACGCGCCCCTGAACGACTACACCGCCACGGTGATCGGCCTGATCCGCGACGATCGGCCGTTCACCGAAGTGCTGACGGCGGACGTCGTGTACGTGGGCGCCAACGGCGTCGTCGGTTCTACGTACTCGCACACCGACAATCAGCACTACCAGGATCTCGAGGCGCAGCGCGTCGACCTCGGCGACCCGACGCGCCTCGTGCCCGTCGCGCAGTCGTCGCTGCCCGGCGCGCAGGTGGCCGCGAACGACGCCGCGGGCGTACTCACGACGCGCGCGTTCGGCGAGGCCTTCTTCAGCGCGGGCACGAATCGCCGCGCCTGGCGTTTCACGGGGATCAACTTCCTGTGCCGCGACATGGAGCAGCTGCACGACATCACGCGGCCGGTGGATCGCATCCGGCAGGACGTGACGCGCAGCCCCGGCGGCGACAGCCAGATCTTCCACAACACCTGCGCGGGCTGTCACACGGGCATGGACCCGATGACCGGCGCGTTCGCCTACTTCGACTGGGACGCGACACAGATGCGTGTCACCCACACGCCCGGTCAGGTGCGACCCAAGTTCCGCCAGAACGCCAACGTGTTCCCCTACGGCTACGTCACGATCGACAACCGCTGGGACAACTACTGGCGCGAGGGCGCGCACGCGAACCTGATGTGGCGCGGCCCGAACTCCGGCGGCTACGGCCCGAAGACGATGGGCGAGGAAGTCGCCGCGAGTCGAGCGTTCTCGGTCTGCCAGGTCGAGAAGGCTTTCCAGCAGGTCTGCTTCCGGACGCCGAACGATCAGGCGGACTCGGACGAGATCGAGCGCATTGCAGACGTGTTCGAAGCAAACGGTCACTCGATGAAGCGTGTCTTCGCCGAAGTCGCCGTTTGGTGCATGGGGAGCTGAGCGATGAGCCGACTGCCCACCTACCTCTCGACCCGCGTGCGCGACCTCGCGCTCTTGCTCGCGGCCGCCATCGTGACGGCCGCCTGCAGCGGGTACAACGGCGACGAGCCGGCCGGCGCGGTGCCGCCTGCGCCTCCGCCCACCGGCGGAAGCGGCGGTCCGACGGACGCCGAGCTCGAGGCGGCGTTCCAGACGACGGTCTGGCCGATCCTCAACAACCCGAACTACACGTGCATCCAGTGTCACGTCGCGGGCGGCAATGCCGCGCCGGCGATCGCTGACTCGGACGTGACGCGCGCGTTCCGCGCGGTGTGGGACAACGGCAAGGTGAACCTCACCACGCCGTCGAACTCCCGCATCGTGCGCCGGCTCTCGCCGGACCAGCACCACTGCTGGAGCAACAACTGCGCCGCCGACGCCGTGATTCTCGAGACGGCGGTCCAGCAGTGGGCCGCGCTCGTGAACTGGGGCGGCGGCAGCGGCGGCTCGGGCGGTGGCGGTGGCCAGCAGGTCACCGGCCTCGTCAGCCAGAGCGCGACGCTCGCCGACGGCTTCGAGGACCAGGGCCAGGATCGCGACCAGACGAGCGCGATCGCGTTCTGGGACTTCAAGGAAGGCACGGGCACCGTCGCGGGCGACAAGAGCGGCGTGGCGCCGGCGATCGACCTGACCCTGAACGGCGCGACCTGGCTCTCGAGCTACGGCCTCGACTTCCAGGCGGGCTTCGCGAGCGCCCCCGCGGCCACCGCGGCGAAGCTCTACGATCGCATCGGCGACGCGCAGACCGGCTCGCAGCAGTACACGGTCGAAGCGTGGGTGACGCCGGCCAACACGACGCAGGGCGATCCGAACCCGGCCCACATCGTGAGCTACGGCAACAACCTGCGGCTGCGCCAGCGCCTCTACAGCTATCAGGCGCAGCACCGCTCCGTCGGCCCGAACGGCGGCGGCGTCCACGAGACGCTCGCGGCCGATCAGGACCTCCAGGCGCGCCTGCAGCACGTCGTCGTGACCTACGACCGCTACCGCGGCCGCCGGATCTACGTCGACGCGCGCTTCACGGACGACATGGATCCGATCGCGCCGGCGGCGCTCTGGAACTGGAGCCCGGGGTTGCCGTTCCACCTCGGCAACTCGCAGGCGAACGACCGCCAGTGGGAAGGCCAGGTCCGCATGCTCGCGATCTACGACCGGGTCATCCCGCAGACGCAGATCCAGCAGAACTACGACGCCGGCGTCGGCAAGCGCCTGCTGCTGCGCTTCGACGTGAGCCAGTGGGCCGGTCCGGGCGCGTATCTCGAGTTCCTCGTGATGGAGCTCGACAACTTCTCGTACCTGTTCTGCAACCCGGCGCTGGTGTCGACCTCGTTCAACAACACCGTGGGCGGACTCCGCATCGTGGTGAACGGGCAGACGCCGGTCACCGGGCAGGCCTTCACCCACGTGAACCGCGTGGTGAGCCAGAACCGCGAGCCGCTCTCGGCGCAGTGCTCGATCATCCCCAAGGATCTCGGGCCGGCGCAGGACGTGTTCACGGTCGACTTCGAGTACCTCGCGGGTTATCAGGACCCGGAGCCTCCGACGCCCGTGCCGCCGCTGCCGCCGCGGCAGTTCGGCGCCACGCTGCCCGGCGTCGGCCTGCGCGACTTCGCCCGCGTGAACGCCGCGATGGCCGCGGTCACGGGAGTGGACGCGCTCACGCCCTCGGTGAACTCGACCTACCTCTCGCTGACCCAGCAGATGCCGCCGACCTACGACCTACGCACCTTCGCGTCGGCGCAGCAGGTGGCGATCACGAAGCTGTCGCTCGAGTACTGCGATGCCCTGGTCGAGACGCCGAGCCTGCGGACGGCGTTCTTCGGGGCGGGCTTCGACTTCAACGCGCCGCCGCTCACGGCGTTCGCGTCGCAGACGAGCCGAGACATGGTCTCTCAGGCGATCACCGATCACATCATCGGCGCCAACCTGACGGACCAGCCGTCGATGGTCGACACGCAGCCGGTCCTCGACCAGCTGATCACCGACCTGACGGCGACCTGCAACCAGACCCCGTGCGATGCCACGCGCACGCGCACGGTCGTCAAGGCGATGTGCACGGCCGCTGTCGCGAGCGCCGCGGCTTCGGTCCACTGAGGAGTATCCGGATGAGTTACTCACGACGTTTCCGCGCAGGCCTTCCGGGCGAGAAGCCCCTCCGGCACCCCGACCACAAGCGGCCGAAGACCCGGCGCGAGTTCCTCGCGCAGGGCTTCATGACGGGCGCCGCGATGGTCATGGTCCCGACCATGGCGTCGATGCTGAAGGCGTCGCGAGCGAATGCGCAGGCCGCCTTGTGCGGCGTGGGAGCGACGGCGAATCGCATCCCGTTCCTGTGCTTCGACCTGGCGGGCGGCGCCAACATCGCCGGCTCGAACGTGATGGTCGGCGGGCCCGCGGGCCAGCAGGACTTCCTGCCGCCCGACGGGTACACGAAGCTCGGCATTCCGACGACGATGGCGCCGTCGCTGCCGCTGCCGGCGACCGTGCGCACCCCCGGCGTCGCGCCGGACGCGTTCGGCCTGATGTTCCATCACGACAGCGCGATGTTCGCCGGCATGGTGAGCCGGACGACGCCGGCGACGCGCGCCAACACCAACGGTGTGGTGTTCTGCGCGCGCTCGGAGAACGACACCAGCAACAACCCGCACAATCCGATGTACGGCATCAACAAGGCGGGTGCGGACGGCGCGCTCGTCACGCTGATCGGCAGCGAGCCCTCGGAGTCGGGCGGCAACTCGGTCGCGCCGATGACGATGATCGACCCGGCCGAGCGCCCGGTGAAGGTGGACAGCCCGTCGGACGTGACGGGCCTCGTCGACACCGGTCGGCTCGTGCAGCTGCTCTCGCCCGCGGACGCCGCGAGCGTGATGACGGCGGTCGAGATGATCAGCGAGGCCAAGCTCCAGAAGATGAGCGAGGACCTGATCGTCGAGCAGCTCGTGCGCTGCGGCTATGCCGAGAGCAGCTACCTGGTCAGCACGTTCGGCAATCCGGCCCTGCTGGATCCGCTCCAGGACCCGGACCTGCTGGCGATCATCTCGGCGAACGAGATGAACAACAACGGCAAGCTGCGCAAGGTCGCGTCGGCCATGAAGATGGTCGTGAACGGCTTCGCCGGCGCGGGCACCGTCGAGGGTGGCGGTTACGACTACCACGACGGCACGCGCGCGACGGGCGAGCAGCGCGACTTCGAGGCCGGCGAGCAGATCGGCGCCGCGCTCGAGTATGCGGCGCGGCGCGGGCAGCAGCTCGTGATCTACGTGTTCAGCGACGGCGCGCTCGACTCGGACAACACGCTCGACAACTCGGCCGGCGGCCGCGGCAAGGGCAACTGGCGCGGTGACAACCAGAGCACCGCGGCGGTGTTCATGCTGGTGTACGACCCGGCGGGGCGCCCGGCGCTCACGAACCCGGGCCGGCAGATCGGCTACTACCGCCCGAGCGGCGACGTCGAGACCAACGCGTCGCGCATCAGCAACAACGTCAACCTGCTCGCCGAGTCGATCGTGCTGAACTTCATGGCGCTGCACGACGACGTCGGTCGCTTCTCGCAGGCGCTGCCGATGCACGGGCTGGGCAGCGGGGCGCAGCTCGACGCGCTGATCGGCTTCCAGCCGATTCGGCCGACGCCTCCGTAGCGCGCGGTCGTCGCTGAGCGCTAGGCGAGCTTGGGGAGCACTTCGGTCGTGAAGAGCTCGAAGGTGCGCTCGCTGAGCGGCGCGAGCATCAGGTAGTCGAGGAACATCTCGCTGCGTAGGCGCGCGAGCTCGTCGAGCACTTTCGCCGGGCTGCCGTGGATGATGACGTCGCGCAGGTAGTGCTCGACGGGGTCGATCTCGGCGCCGTCGTGGCGGAAGGCGTTCATCGTCTTCGTCTTCACGTACGAGCCGGTCGTCCAGCGCGCGCCGCGGCGTGCGACTTCCTCGGCCTCGGCGTCGGTCGGCGCGATCGCGATCAGTCGCGCCATCGGCAGCGAGCGGCCCGCGAACGCGAAGCCGTGCGACTCGAGCTGCGCGCGGTAGGCCTCGCGCTTGCGCGCGATCTCACCGTGGGTCGAGTGCGGATCCATCAGGATGGAGAGCCCGCGGCTCGCCGCCCACGCGATCGCGTCGGGCGAAGTCGCAGCGACCCACGTGGGCGGATGCGGCCGTTGCAGCGGTTTCGGCAGCACCTCGACGCCGTCGAAGCGGTGGAACTTGCCTGAGAAGTGGAGCTGCTCGCTCCGCCACGCGGCGAGCACCACCTCGACGGCCTCGCGGAAGCGCTCGCTGCTCTCCGCCGGCTCGACGCCGAAGTTCGCGAACTCGGTGGCGTCGAAGCCGCGCCCGGCACCCCAGTTGACGCGCCCTCCCGACAGCACGTCGATCAGCGCGACCTCCTCCGCGATGCGCAGCGGGTGGTAGAACGCCGCGAGCGTCACCGCCGTGCCGATGCGCAGGCGTTGCGTGCGCGCGGCGACGTGGGTCGCCATGACGTGCACGGAGGGGCACACGCTGTACCCCGTGAAGTGGTGCTCGGCGAGCCAGACCGCGTCGTAGCCCGTGCGCTCCATGACGTCGATCCGGCGCAGCGCGCGCTCGTACACGGCGGGCAACGGCACCTTGCGGTCCGGCCAGGAGAAGAACTGGAGCAATCCCACCTGCATGCGCCGAGCATGCCGCATCCGGCGCGCGGCCGAGGCCACGCCGCGAAGGCGGCGCTGGCCCGGGCGACGTCTCGAAATCCTCACAGAGCGGCTAAGGTGCACGCCTTTGCCGGGGTGGCGGAACTGGCAGACGCAGAGGTCTTAGAAGCCTCTGTCCAAAGGACGTGCAGGTTCGAGTCCTGTCCCCGGCACCAGTCTCGAGAGGATCCATGAGCGTCTCTGCATCGGCCGTCGAAGTCAGCCCCATCGTCCGTTCGCTCACCGTGGAGGTGGACGCCGGCACCGTGCGCCAAGCGTTCGACCGCGCGTACCGCGACCTCGGGCGGAACGTGAACGTCAAGGGCTTCCGCCCGGGCAAAGCGCCGCGAAAGGTGCTCGAGAGCCTGTACGGGGCGTCGCTGCGCGAGGAGATCGAGCGCACGCTGGTGAACGAGTCGTTCCCGGCAGCCGTGCAGCAGACGGGCGTCGCGCCCGTCGCCGAGCCGCAGATCGAGGCGGAGCCGCCGGCCGAGGATCGCGCGTTCAAGTACACGGCCACGATCGAGGTGCTGCCGAAGATCGAGCTGCCGGAGTGGCGCGGACTGCCGGGCACGAAGCCCGCGGTCACGGTGACGGACGACGAGGTCGAGCAGGAGCTGAGCGCGCTGCGCACGCGGCGCGCGCCGCTGGTCGACGCCGACGAGGCCGCCGACGCGGGGCACACGCTCACGATCGACTACGCCGGCACGATCGACGGCAAGCCTTTCGAGGGCGGCAGCGCGGAGGGCGCACTCGTGGAGATCGGGTCGGGCGGATACATCCCCGGCTTCGAGGACCAGCTGAAGGGCGCGCGCGCCGGCGAGGCGCGCGAGATCCGCGTGACGTTCCCGTCCGACTATGGCGCGGAAGAGCTGCGCGACAAGGTCGCCGTGTTCGCGGCGACCGTGAAGTCCGTCCAGAAGCGCGAGACGCCCGAGCTGACCGACGAGTTCGCGAAGTCCCTGGGCGACGAGGGCGTGACCACCGCCGCGGCGCTGCGCGACCGCACGCGCGGCGACCTCGTTTCGCGGCGCGAGCGCGCCGCGAAGGAAGAGCTGCGCAAGAGCGTGATGGAGGCGCTCCTCGCGGCCGCGAAGTTCGACGTTCCGCCTGCGCTCGTGACGCGCCGCGTCTCGCAACGGCTCGACATGGCGCACCAGCAGCTCGCGCAGTTCATGCCGCACGACGAGATCCATCAGCGCATGGCGCAGTGGGAAGAGGAATGGCGCCCCGACGCGGAGCGCGAGGTGCGCGAGAGCCTGCTGCTCGAGGCGATCGCCGACGCCGAGAAGATCGAGGTCGCGGACGCCCAGGTGGACGAGCGCATCGCGCAGATGGCGCGCGACCAGGGCCTGGCTGCCGATCGCCTGCGCAAGCAGTACGAGGAGCGCGGGCTGGTGGAGAGCCTCCGTGGGCGCCTGCGCATCGACGCCGCGCTTGACCGAGTCCTCGCCCTGGCTAAGGTGGCCGAGCCGTCGGGCAGCTAGCGTGCAGGCGCTGAGGTCGCGCGGTCGAGTCGTGCCGGGGGGTGGGCTCGCTGAGCTTGGAGGCCGACCCTGATCACTTGCCGCGCTGCCGAAGTGGGCGCGGCCATCGAAAGCGTGGAGCCCGCGAGCACCCGATGCCTCTCATCCCGTACGTCGTCGAGCAGGACCATCGCGGCGAACGCTCCTACGACATCTATTCGCGGCTGCTGCGCGACCGCATCATCTTCCTGAGCGGTCAGCTGCACGATGAGTACGCGAACCTGATCATCGCCCAGCTGCTGTTCCTCGAGGCCGAGGATCCCGACGCGGACATCCACTTCTACGTGAACTCGCCGGGCGGCGCGATCTCCGCGGGCCTCGCGATCTACGACACGATGCAATACATCCGCCCCGACGTGACCACGTTCTGCGTGGGGCAGGCGGCTTCGATGGCCGCGGTCCTGCTCGCAGCCGGCGCGAAGGGAAAGCGCAGCGCGCTGCCGAACGCGCGCGTGATGATCCACCAGCCGTGGGGCGGGGCGCGCGGCCAGGCCTCGGACATCCACATCCAGGCCAAAGAGATTCTCAAGCTGCGCGATCGCCTGAACGAAGTGCTCTCGACGCACACGGGACAACCGGTGGAGCAGATCGCCCGCGATACCGAGCGCGACTACTATATGAATGGCGACGAAGCCCGCGCGTACGGGATCGTCGATCAAGTGGCGGCGCACCGACCGCGGCCGGTCGCCGCAGCGAGTGCGCAGCGCGGAATCCGGGGGGCGGCCAAGACGTGAAGAAGCGAGACGACAACGCGAACCTGTCGTGCTCCTTCTGCGGAAAGAGCCAACGCGAAGTCCGCAAGCTGATCGCCGGCCCCACCGTCTACATCTGCGACGAGTGCATCGAGCTCTGCAACGACATCATCGCCGAGGAATACGGGCAGGACGAGCAGCGTCGCGAGACCTCGAAGGTCCCGAAGCCGCAGGAGATCCGGGCCTTCCTCGACGACTACGTCGTCGGCCAGGACTTCGCGAAGAAGGTCCTCGCGGTGGCGGTGCACAACCACTACCGCCGCATCGAGAACCAGGGCCGGCTCGGCGAGGTCGAGCTGCAGAAGTCGAACATCCTGCTGCTCGGCCCGACGGGCTCCGGCAAGACGCTGCTCGCGCAGACCCTCGCGAAGATGCTCGACGTGCCGTTCACGATCGCGGACGCGACCACGCTGACCGAGGCGGGCTACGTCGGCGAGGACGTCGAGAACATCATCCTCAACCTGCTGCAGGCCTCGAACTACGACGTCGAGCGCGCACAGCGGGGCATCATCTACATCGACGAGATCGACAAGATCGCGCGCAAGAGCGAGAACCCGTCGATCACGCGCGACGTGTCCGGCGAGGGCGTGCAGCAGGCGCTGCTGAAGATCATCGAGGGCACGATGGCGAGCGTGCCGCCGAAGGGCGGCCGCAAGCACCCGCAGCAGGAGTTCCTGCAGGTCGACACCTCGAACATCCTGTTCATCTGCGGCGGCGCGTTCGTCGGCCTCGAGGGCATCATCCAGCGGCGCACGGGCGTGAAGGGCATCGGCTTCGGCGCCGACGTGCAGACGCGCAGCGACCGCAAGATCGGCGACCTGCTCCGCGAGATCCAGCCCGAGGACCTGCTCAAGTTCGGGATGATCCCCGAGTTCGTCGGCCGCCTGCCGGTGATCGCGACCCTCGACGAGCTCGACGATTCGGCGCTCGTCAACATCCTCACCGCCCCGAAGAACGCGCTGACCAAGCAGTACCAGAAGCTGTTCGAGCTCGAGGACGTGCGGCTGCGCTTCACGGACGGCGCGCTACGCGCGGTGGCGCGGCAGGCGCTGCTGCGCAAGTCGGGCGCGCGTGGTCTGCGCGCGATCCTCGAGTCGGCGATGCTCGAGGTGATGTACGACATCCCGTCGCGCGACGACGTGGTCGAGTGCGTGGTGAACGAGGAAGTGATCGAGCAGGGGGCCGAGCCGCTGCTCGTCTACAAGCGGGAAGCGGAGTCGGCCTAAGCGCGGTCTCCCGGGGGCCGCCAGGAGAAAGCAGCGCATGTCGTTCTTCAAAAGCGACGATCCGAAGGGCACACCCCCGGCGCCCGGACGCAGCGAGCGGATCGTTCCGCTGCTGCCGCTGCGCGACATCGTCGTGTTCCCGACGATGGTCGTGCCGCTCTTCGTGGGCCGGCCCAAGTCGATCAAGGCGCTCGAGGAGGCCGCGGCGAACGGCCGCGAGCTGTTCCTCGCCGCGCAGCGCCTCGCCGGCAAGGACGAGCCGAGCGAAGAGGACATCTACCGCGTCGGCACGCTCGGCTCGATCATCCAGCTGCTGCGCCTGCCCGACCAGACGGTGAAGGTGCTCGTCGAGGGCCGCGCCCGCGCGCGCGTGAAGCGCATCGCGCAGAACGAGCCGTATTTCACCGCCGACATCGAGGTGCTCGAGGAGGGCGACGCGCGCAGCCCCGAGACCGAGGCGATGGTGCGCAGCGTCCACCAAACCTTCGACAACTACGTGAAGCTCAACAAGAAGGTGCCGGCCGAGGTGCCGCAGAGCGTCGGGCAGATCCAGGCCGCCGGGAAGCTCGCCGACACGATCGCGACGCACCTCAACCTGAAGCTCGAGGACCGGCAGCGCCTGCTCGAGCTCGCGGACCCGGCGAAGCGCATCGAGGAAGTATTCGCGCTGATGCAGGCCGAGATCGAGGTGCTCGAGGTCGAGAAGCGCATCCGCGGCCGCGTGAAGAAGCAGATGGAGCGCTCGCAGAAGGAGTACTACCTCAACGAGCAGATGCGGGCGATCCAGAAGGAGCTCGGCGAGAAGGACGACCTGAAGAACGAGGTCCAGGAGCTCGAGGAGCAGCTCAAGGCCAAGAAGATGCCCGACGACGCCCGCGACCGGACCGAGAAGGAGATCCGGAAGCTGAAGATGATGTCGCCGATGGCGGCCGAGGCCACCGTCGTCCGCAACTACGTCGACTGGATGCTCTCGCTGCCGTGGAACGAGTACAAGGACGAGAGCCACGACATCGGCGACGCCGAGCGCGTGCTCGACGAAGACCACTTCGGCCTCGAGAAGCCGAAGGAGCGCATCGTCGAGTACCTCGCGGTGCGCGCGCTCGTCGAGAAGATGAAGGGCCCGATCCTGTGCCTCGTCGGCCCGCCCGGCGTCGGCAAGACGTCGCTCGGCAAGTCGATCGCCCGCGCCACGGGCCGCGACTTCGTGCGCATCAGCCTCGGCGGCGTGCGCGACGAGGCCGAGATCCGCGGCCATCGCCGCACGTACATCGGCGCGCTCCCCGGCAAGATCATCCAGGCGCTGAAGAAGGCCGGCTCGGGCAACCCCGTCGTGCTGCTCGACGAAGTCGACAAGATGTCGATGGACTTCCGCGGCGATCCGTCGTCGGCGCTGCTCGAGGTGCTCGACCCCGAGCAGAACCACACCTTCAACGACCACTACCTCGACATCGACTACGACCTCTCCCACGTGATGTTCCTGTGCACGGCGAACGTGCTGCACCAGATCCCGCGGCCGCTCCAGGACCGCATGGAGATCATCCAGCTGCCCGGCTACATCGAGTCGGAGAAGCTGGCGATCGCGCGCGACTACCTCGTGCCGAAGGTGCGCGAGCAGAACGGCCTCGAAGAGCGCCACATCGAGATCAACGACGCGGCGCTGCTCGAGATCATCCGCTTCTACACGCGCGAGTCCGGCGTGCGCAGCCTCGAGCGCGAGCTCGCCTCGCTGTGCCGCAAGGTCGCCCTCGCGGTCGCAAAGGCCGGCAAGGACCAGGCGAAGAAGCAGAAGATCACGCCCGTGCAGGTGCGCAAGCTGCTCGGCGCGCACAAGCACCGCCACGGCGAGGCCGAGAGCGAGGATCGGGTGGGCCTGTGCACCGGTCTCGCCTACACCGAGGTCGGCGGGGAGCTGCTGCAGACGGAGGTTTCGGTCACGCCCGGCTCGGGCAAGCTGGTCGTCACGGGCCGGCTCGGCGAGGTGATGCAGGAATCGGCGAACGCGGCGATGTCCTACGTGCGCTCGCGCGGCAAGCAGCTCGGCCTCGTGCCGGACTTCTACTCGAAGGTGGACATCCACATCCACGTGCCGGAGGGCGCGACGCCCAAGGACGGCCCGAGCGCCGGCATCACCATCGCGACCGCGATCGCTTCCGCGCTGACGCGCGTGCCGATCAAGGCGAGCGTGGCGATGACGGGCGAAATCACCCTGCGCGGACGCGTACTTCCGATCGGTGGCCTCAAGGAGAAGCTGATCGCGGCGCTGCGCGGCGGCATCAAGACCGTGGTGATCCCGAAGGAGAACGAGAAGGACCTGAAGGAGATCCCGGCCCTGATCACGCGCGGGCTCCAGCTGATCCCCGTCGAGCACATGGACGAGGTGCTGGTCGCGGCGCTCGCCCATGCCGACGTGCGGGGATTCCTGCGGACCGGCGAGCACGTGGTCGAGGCGATCTTCGCGAGCGCCGCCGCTGTGCCTGCGTCGACCGAGGCGCCACGGATTAACTAGCGATGCGGGGCAGCGGGGTCCTCCAGGGCTCCGGCGGCCAATCCTTGTTGACTTCGCTCGCCTCCGCGGACTCCGGCTCGCTGCGCGCTTCGCTTGCCACCTATGCAGACCTGCTTGGGTGGCGAGCTCGTCTGCGAGGTCGTTCCGGCGGCGGGGCGGCGCGTCAAGGCTTTGGGGCGTCTGCGGGCGTCTGCGGCGTGCGGTGGCGTTAGGGAGTTGCGCCGATCGGGACGCCGCGGGTTTCGGGGATGGTGCGCCAGACGATGGCGACGCAGGCGAGGTTGACGAGGGCGAGCCAGGACATCGCGGTCGCGGTGTCGCCGAGGGAGGCGGCGAGGCGGCCGGCGACGAGGGGGCCGACGACGAAGCCGAGGCGGCCGACGAGGCTGCCGGCGATGCCGGCGGCGGTGCCGCGCAGGCGCGTCGGGAAGAGCTCGGCGGTGACGGTGTTGGTCACCGTCCACGCGCCGCCGAGACCCGTGACGGCGCAGTAGGCGGCGCCGATCGCGAGCGCGGCGTCGGCCTGATGACACGCGATCGTCGCGGCGGCGGAGAGCGCGAAGTACGCCATCGCGGTCGGCCTGCGGCCGAAGCGGTCCATCGCCCAGCCCGCGGCGAGGTAGCCGACGACGCCGGCCGGGATCGTGCCCCACGGCAGGCGCCCGATCATCTCGGGCGTCCACGCGCGCTCGGCGCCGAGGAAGCGGAAGAAGCCGACGAGCACGCCGCCCGACCAGAAGCTGAGCGTGAACCACATCGCGGTCACCGCTGCGAGGCGCCCGACGAGGCGGCTCGCGGCGAAGTCGCGCAGGTCGCCGAGCACGCCGCGCAGCGCGGCGCCGGCGCGCGCTGCGCGGCCCTCGGCGAACGCTCGCGTCTCGCGCAGCGCGAAGCCGTAGAGCGGCGCGAGCAAGAGCGGCAGCGCGCCGAGCGCGAAGTAGCCGCGCCAGCCGAGCCCCGCGCGCTCGAGCACGGGGAGCAGCAGCGGCGGCACCGCGGCGCCGATGCCCGCGAAGGTGCCGAGCACGCCGTTCGCGCGGCCGCGCAGTGCGGCGGGGATCTCCTCCGACAGCATCACGTAGGCGAGCGAGAGCTGCGCGACCATGAACAGGCGCCCGCCGAGCTGCAGCCACGCGAAGGCGTCGAGACTCGGCGCGCGCGCGGTGGCGAGCGAGAATGCGCCGTAGGCCGCGAGCGAGAACACCAGCGCGGGCTTGCGGCCGACGCGATCCGCGCCCCACAGCACGACGCCGGACGCGATCGCGCCCCAGCTCAGCAGCGAGATCGCGTCGTAGAGCACGACCGTCGGCGCCGCGAACTCGCGGCCGAGGCCGGGCAGGGCGACCATCGTCAGCGCCGCGTCGAAGCCCTCGATCCCCGTCGCGAGCGTGAGCAGCGCGAGCAGGCGGCGGTGGTAGGGCGAGAGGCCCGCGAGCGAGGGTTCCGCTTCCGCGGTGCGTGCGTCCACGCGCGCGATCTTGCACGCGTGCTGCGCGCAAGTCGAGGCGCTCGCGCCCCGTGGGCCCCTCGTGCATCCTGCCCCCGCACCGCGCGAAGGGGCCGAGCATGGGCGACGCGAACGACGAGATCCGCGCGCAGCGCGCCGCCTGGGAGGCGGGCCCGCTCGCGGCCGAGCTCGCCGCGAAGGGCGAGCGCAAGGCGCAGTTCACCACGCAGGCGATGCACTGGCCGGTGGACCGCCTCGCGACGCCCGCCGACCTCGACGCGATCGGCTTCGACTACGCGCGCGACCTCGGCTTCCCCGGCGAGTACCCGTACACGCGCGGCACCGAGGCGAACGGCTATCGCAGCCAGCTCTGGACGATGGCGCAGGTGACTGGCTTCGGGACCGGCGGCGACTGGGCGAAGCGCGGCCGGTACATGCTCGAGCGCGGCCTCTCGGGGCTGATCATCGAGTACGACCTTCCCACCACCAACGGCTACGACAGCGACCATCCCCTCGCCGCCGGCGAAGTGGGCCGCGCGGGCACCGCGATCGACACGCTGGCCGACATGGAGGCCGCGCTCGATCTCCCGTTCGACAAGCTGAAGCACCTGACGAGCGTCTGTAACGGCCCGCAGCCGGTGAACCTCGCCCTGATCCTCGCGGCGCTCGAGCGCCGCGGCGTCGACCCGCGTGCGTTCACGCTGCAAATGCCGAACATGATCCTGATCGAGTACACGTGCGTCGGCCGCTACATCTTTCCGCCGGAGCACGGCCTGCGGCTTTCGACCGACGTGATCGAGTACACGATCCGCAAGCACCCGAACTGGATCCCGATCTCGGTGGTTTCGGCGCAGCTCTACGCCGCGCGCGCGAATCCGGTGCAGGAGCTCGCGTTCGGCTTCTCGATCGCGATGGAATACCTGAACGCGGTGCTGAAGCGCGGCTTCACGGTCGACGAAGTGGCGCCGTACTTCAGCTTCATCACCGGCATCGACATGGACTTCATGGAAGCGGTGGGCAAGCTGCGCGCCTACCGCAAGATCTGGGCGCGGCTGATGAAGGAGCGTTACGGCGCGACGAAGCCGGAGTCGCTGCGGCTCAAGCTGATGAGCTCGCCGGGCACGATGTCGATGACGCTGCAGCAGCCGCTCAACAACATCGCGCGGCTCGCGATCCAGATGCTCGCCTGCGCGCTCGGCGGCGGCGCGACCACGATGACGAGCCCGCTCTACGACGAGGCCCACGCGCTGCCGAGCGAGGACGCGATCGCCGTGGGCGCCGCGATCCAGCACATCGTCGCGCACGAGAGCGGCGTCGCGGACGCCGTGGATCTGCTCGGCGGCTCGTACGCGGTCGAGCTGATGACGCGCAAGATCGAGGACGCGGTGATGGCGGAGATCGCGAAGATCGACGCCATGGGCGGCGCGCTCGCGGCGATCCAGCGCGGCTACTTCCAGAAGGAGCTCGCGCGCGAGCAGGTCGAGCGCAACCGCGCGCTCGAGACCGGAGAGCGCAAGCTCGTCGGCCAGAACTTCGCCGTGCGCGAGGAGAAGAAGCGCGCCATCGACATCTTCCGCCTCGACGAGGCGACCGAGCGCCGGCAGATCGAGAAGCTGCACGCCGTGAAGGCGAAGCGCGACGCGAGCAAGGTCGCCGAGACGCTCGAAGCCGTGCGCGAGGCCGCCCAGGACGGGAGCAACCTCGTCCCGCCCATCCTCGAGGCGGTGAAGGTCTACGCGACGCAAGGCGAGATCTGCGACGTGCTGCGCGAGGTCTTCGGCACGTACGCGCCGGACGTCGGCACGAGCGGCGTGTGAGCGACGACGCTCGCGCCGCGAGGTGCCATGCCGCGATCCCGAGACACCGCGCGCTCGAGCACCGCGCCTGACGCACGCTGACCCAGCCGCGATCCGACCTCGATCCCCCTCCACCCAACAATCCGACCCCACCCACGCAAGCGAAGCGCGCAGCGAAGCGGGAGTCCTCGACCGCGAAGCGAAGCAAACCAAAAAGACGAGCTTCGCCGCCCCGCAACCACCCATCCCCCACGAGACCCTCGATGTCCCGCCCCCTCCGCCCCATCCGCGTCCTCCTGGCGAAGCTCGGCCTCGACTCGCACACGATCGGCGTCACGGTCATCGCCAAGGCGCTGCGCGACGCGGGCATGGAGGTGATCTACACGGGCCTGAAGCAGACGCCGGAGATGGTGGTGAACGCCGCCATCCAGGAAGACGCGGACGTGATCGGCATCTCGAGCCTGAGCGCCGCGCACATGCAGCACGTGCCGCGCGTGGCGCAGCTGCTGCGGGAGCAGGGCGCGGGCGACAAGCTCGTGATCGCCGGCGGCGTCATCCCGGCGGAGGACATGCCCGCGCTCGAGGCGGCGGGCATCGCGAAGATCTTCACGATGGGCGCGAAGACCGACGAGATCGTCGCCTACGTGCGCGACTGGTGGGCGGCCGGCGCGTGAAGACGCTCGCGCTGATCGTGCGCAAGCCGGGCACGACGCGCGACGCGTTCCGCGCGCACTACGAGGGCGTGCACGCGCCGCTCGGCCTCGGCGTGATGAGCGGCCTCGTGCGCTACGTCCGGCACCACGTGCGCGATGCGCTGCACGGCGAGGTCGCCTTCGACGTCGCGACGCGCTTCGCCTACCGCGACGCCGCCGCGCTCGAGGCCGTGATCGCGCGCCTCGCGACGCCCGCCGGCGCCGCCGTGCGCGCCGACGAGCTCACGTTCATGGACAAGCCGCGCAACCGCTTCTTCGCCGTGCGCGATGCCGCCGAACGCGGCGCCCGCGATCGCGCGGCGCCGCTGCAGGCGCTCGCGCTCGTGAAGCGCGCCGACGGGCAGGGCGCGGGCGACTTCGCCGCGGACTTCGCTGCGCGCGCGCTGCCGGCGCTGCGCGACGCCACGAGCGGCCTGCGCTGGTGCCTGCACCACGAAGCGCTCGCGACCTTCGGCGAGCCGCCCTGGGACGCCGTCGTGCAGCTCCACGCAGCGTCCGCGCCCGCGCTCGCCGCCTGGTGCGCCGCCCGCGAGTCCGAAGGCGCGCGCGTCGCCGTCGCGCGCGTGACCGAGCACGAGACACCGCTGCCCGCGGACGGCCTGCCGTAGCCGTCCCCGAAACTTCCCGAATCGGGGTCAGACCCCGATTCGGGAAGTCGCTTCGTGCTGGGGCTTCACCGCACTCGCGTTCGCGACTTTTCGTGCGGAGCGTCACGTCGTTGTCGCCCAAGGCCGCGACTCTGCACGCCGCGCGAAGGCGGCTGGGTCGTCTCTCGCGCCCAAGGAGGACTCCGTGAATCGTTCCCTCGCTCGCGCCGGCTGCATCGCCGGCATCGCTTGCCTCGCGGCCGCCGCCCACGCCGACAAGGTGCGCCTGAAGAACGGCGACGTCGTCACCGGCGAGATCGTCGAGACCACGAGCACGGGCGTCGTGCTCGAGCACGCGGTGCTCGGCAAGGTCGCCATCGCGCTCGACCAGATCGACGCGCAGGTCGAGGGCGACGCCGCGCTGCCCGCGCCGCCGACCCCCCCGCCGCCGCCGCGCCCGGGCCTGTTCGGAACGAGCGTGCTCGCGGGCTGGAACAAGCAGCTCCAGTTCGGCTTCACCGGCTCGTCGGGCAACTCCGACAACCAGGACATCCTCGCCGGCGTGCGCGGCAACTACGCGGACGACACCAAGCGTTGGCAGTTCGACTCCGGCTACTTCCGCTCGTCCACGGACGGCGCGGAGACCAAGAACCAGGCCTTCGCGATGCTGCTGCGCGACTTCCTGTTCGCCGGCGAGAAGTACTTCGCGTTCGCTTCCACCCGCTACGACTACGACCAGTTCCAGGACTGGGACCACCGCCTGAACCTCGCGGCCGGCGGCGGTTATTCGTTCGTCGACGGCGAGAAGTTCGACCTGCGCGGCCGCCTCGGCTTCGGCGGCACCAAGACCTTCGGCGCGACCGGCAACGACAAGTGGGTGCCGGAAGCCGTGCTCGGCCTCGAGACGGAGTGGCTGCCGGCCGAGCGCCAGAAGATCACGGCATTCACGACGTTCTACCCGTCGCTGTCGGACGGTGGCGAGTTCCGCAGCCTGTCGGGGGTGGACTGGGCCCTGCGGCTCTCGGACAACCTCGGCCTGTCGCTGAACCTGGGCGTGCAGAACGAGTACGAGAGCGACGTTCCGCCCGGGATCGAGAAGAACGACCTCTTGTACCGCGCGGCGCTCCTCTACGACTTCTGACCGCGCGGAGGAGTTGCCGGCACCTTGCCGGACGACGGCCCGGGGCGACCCGGGCCGTTTTCATTTTCATGCGTGCAAATCGAGCGGAGCCCGGCGCCCCCGCGGTACGCTGCCGCGTCTTTTCGCACCGATCGAAGGAGACCCGGCCGTGGCCAAGATGCCGAGCAACGCAGTTCTGAAGGACATGCACCTGCGCATGGTGCGCATCCGGATCTTCGAGGAAGAGGCCGGCAAGCTGATGGAGAACGGCAAGGTCCCCGGGGCCCTCCACCTCTACGTCGGCCAGGAAGCCGTCGCCGCCGGCGTGATGGTCAACCTGAACGACGACGACCAGATCACGAGCACGCACCGCGGTCACGGCCACCTCGTCGCCAAGGGCGGCGAGTTCAAGCCGATGTACGCCGAACTGTTCGGCCGCTCGACCGGCTACTGCAAGGGCAAGGGCGGCTCGATGCACATCTCGAACCTCGACGTCGGCATGCTCGGCGCCAACGGCATCGTGGGCGCGGGCCCGCCGATCGCGATGGGCGCGGGCTTCAGCAACAAGTTCCGCGGCACGAAGCAGGTCGCGGCGACGTTCTTCGGCGACGGCGCCTCGAACGAGGGCGCCTTCCACGAGGCCGCGAACATGGCGGCGCTCTACAAGCTGCCCGTGCTGTTCGTGTGCGAGAACAACGGCTACGGCGAGTACACCTCCCAGGCGAACCACCAGGCGATCAAGGACGTCGCCGATCGCGCCGCGGGCTACGGCATGCCGGGCGTGATCGCCGACGGCATGGACGCCGTCGCGGTGTACGAGGCCACCGCCGAGGCCGTCGACCGCGCCCGCAAGGGCGGCGGCCCGACGCTGCTCGAGTTCAAGACCTACCGCTTCTACGACCACGTCGGCGTGCGCGGCATGGGCATGGCCTATCGCACCGACGAAGAGGTCGCGCGCTGGAAGAAGCGCGACCCGATCCAGCTGCTCGAAGAGCGCATGCTGAAGCTGAAGGTGATGACCAAGAAGGAAATCGAGGCCGTCCACGAGAGGGTGAAGGCCGACGCCGCCGAGGCGATCGCCTACGCCGAGGCCAGCCCGTTCCCCACGGCCGATCAGCTGACGGAAGACGTGTACTACGTGAAGTGAGCAGCGCGCCCCGCGCTCCGCTTCCCGCCACCGCGAACTCGAAGGAAGAACGACCATGGCCGCAGCCACGCAAGCGCCCGCCGGGCCCCGCAAGATCCCGTACGTCCTCGCCATCACGGAGGGCGTCCGCCAGTCGCTCCAGGAATTCCCCGAGGCGTTCCTCGCCGGCGAGGACGTCGCCGGCGCCGGCTCGGTGTTCGGTTGTTATCGCGGCCTGCTCGCCGAGTTCGGCTCGAAGCGCGTGATCGACACGCCGATCAGCGAGAGCGGCATCATCGGGCTCGGCGTCGGCGCCGCGGCCACGGGCCTGCGGCCGATCTGCGACATCATGTTCATGGACTTCATCGGCGAGTGCATGGACGAGATCGCCAACCAGATGGCGAAGATGCGCTTCATGTTCGGCGGCAAGGCGAAGCTGCCCGTGACGGTGCTGACCTTCGCCGGCGCAGGCATGAGCTTCGCGGCGCAGCACAGCCAGAGCCTCGAGACGTGGCTCGTCCACCTGCCGGGCCTGAAGGTGATCATGCCCGCGACGCCGTACGACATGAAGGGCGCGATCATCGCCGCGGTGCGCGACGAGAACCCCGTGTTCGTGATCATGAACAAGGTCTCGCTCGCGATGATGGGCGAGGTGCCGGAGGCGCCGTACGCGATCGAGATCGGCAAGGCCACGATCGCGCGCCCCGGCAGCGACTTCACGATCGTCGCGACGGGCCGCATGCGGCACGAGGCGCTGACCGCGGCCGAGCAGCTCGCGAAGGACGGCGTCGAGTGCGAGGTGATCGACCCGGTGACGCTCCAGCCCTTCGACACCGCGACGGTCGTCGCGTCGGTGAAGAAGACGCACCGCGCGGTGGTCGTGCACGAGGCGGTGCGCTTCGGCGGCTTCGGCGCGGAGATCGCGTCGCAGATCCAGGAGCAAGCGTTCGACTACCTCGACGCCCCGATCGGTCGCCTCGGCGCGCCGTTCTCGCCCGTCCCGTTCAGCCCCGCGCTCGAGAAGCACTACCTCCCCGACGCCGCCAAGATCGTCGCCGAGGTGAAGCGCACGCTCGGCATGGCGTAAGCGAAGCGGGCGGCCGCCGAGCGGAAGGCACGCGTGAGTCAGGCGGTCGGCATCTGCTGCAATCCGGCGTCCGGGAAGGACGTGCGGCGCCTCGTCGCGCGCGCGTCCGTCTTCGACAACCAGGAGAAGCAGGCCATCGTGCGCCGCGCCGTCGTCGGTGCGATCGCCGCCGGGGCGCGCACGTTCCGCTACGTGCCCGACGCCCACGACCTCGCCCAGAACGCGCTCGCCGACTTCGGGGACCAGATCGACGCGCAGCCCGTGGACGGGCCGCGCACGGCCTCGACGCTCGACACGATCCGCGGCGCGACCGAGCTGGCCAAGGCGGGCTGCGGCGCCGTGCTCACGCTCGGCGGCGACGGCACGAATCGCGCCTTCACGCTCGGCTGGCGCGACGCGCCGCTCTTGCCCGTCTCGACCGGCACCAACAACGTCTTCCCGCGCATGGTCGAGGCGACACTGGCCGGTGTCGCGGCCGGCTTCGTGGCGACCGGCCGCGCGCCCCTCGCCGAGAGCGCGCGGCGCAGCAAGCTCGTCACGCTCGAGATCGAGGACGAGAAGCCGGACCTCGCGTTGATCGACGCCGTGCTGACCCAGGACCGCTTCGTCGGCGCGCGCGCACTGCTCGACGCCGATCGCCTCGTGCTCGCGCTGCTGACGCGCGCGGAGTCCGCGGGCGTCGGCATCACCGCGATCGGCGGGTTGCTCCAGCCGCTCGGCGAGGACGAAGACGCCGCGCTGCTGCTCGCGTTCGGGCCGGGCGGTGCGATCGTCCATGCGCCGATCGCTCCCGGCCTCTACCAGGACGTGCCGGTGCGCAGCGCGCGCCGCATCGGTTTCGGCGAGCCGGTGGAAGTGCTCGGCGAGGGCGCGCTCGCCTTCGACGGCGAGCGCGAGCGCGTGCTCGGCCCCGGCCAACGCGCCATCCTGCGCGTCGCGCGCGACGGCCCGTGGGTGATCGACGTCCCGCGCGTGCTGGCCCGGGCGGCGCGCGAGGGCTGGCTCGTCACGGGCCGCGTGCTCGCCGCGTCGCCCGGCGCGCACGCGGCGGTCGCGCGCACGGCGATCTCCACGGATTGAATTTCCCCGCGCTCCTGCTTCACCGTCGAGAACCGCGGTGAGGAGCGGAGCGGACAAGTCGGAGCAAGGCCCAATGCCCCAAGCGATCTACCTGACCAAGGTCGGCATGACGATGTCCGAGGGCGTCGTCGCGCAGTGGTACGTGGCGGACGGCGCGAGCGTCGAGAAGGGCGCGCTGCTGTATCGCCTCGAGACGGAGAAGGTCGAGCTCGAGGTCGACGCCGACGCCGCGGGCGTCGTGAAGCACCTCGTGGCCGAGAACGTGACGCTCGCGCCCGGCGACCTGATCGGCTTCATCTTCGCGCCGGGCGAAGCGATCCCCGCGGATCTCTCGGCGCTCGCGCAGGCCGTGCCCGGCGC
>CAZCTH010000068.1:0-28842 GCA_964501435.1 uncultured Spirochaetales bacterium
GGCGGAGGGCTCCACAGCGACGCCATCGCGGTGAGCGCGGCGCGCCGCACGTGGAGGTCGCGATCGGTCGCGGCCTCGAGCAATACGTCGGCGGCCTCGGCGCGGTCGGGCGCCAGCTCGCGCAGCGCGAATGTCGCCATGCGCCGCACGCTCGGGCTCTCTCCGGTGCGCGCGAGGCCGGCGAGCAGCGCGAAGACCTCGCCATGCACGCGCCCGGTCTCGACCAACAGGCGAGTGGCGGCCCAGCGCACGTCGCCGTCCGGCGAGCCGAGCGCCTCGACGAGGGCGGGCAAGAGGCGCGGACCGGGCGGAGAGATGCGCGCCAGCGTGAAGGCGGCCCCGAAGCGCCGGGCCGGGTCCTTCCCGTGCAGGGCTTCACGCAGCCCCGGGTCGACGTCGCCGCGCGCGCGGCCGATCGCGACCAGCGCGTCGGAGGCCGCCCGCGCCACGGCCTTCACCGGGTCGCCGAGGGCGGCGCACAGCGCGCCGGTGAGCAGCGTGGCCGCCGGATCGGTCGCGGCCGCGACGCACGCGGCACGCCGCGCCGCGGGGTCCGCGCTCGCGAGCTGCGCGAGGATCGGGTGGCTCACGCGCGCGACCAACGCGCGTCGAGATCGGACGCCGCCGCATCGCGGGTCACGCCGCCTTCCTGGTGCAGCTTGCGCAGGTGCTGGACCACCGACTGCGCGGCCGGCGCGTGCAGCGCCGGCGGATACGCCGCGTAGACCACCTGCACGATCTCGAGCGCGCGTTTCGGCGCCCCGTCCGCGAGCACCGCGACGATCTGCCGCTCGCGCTCGGCGCGGTGCGCGATGTACTCGCGCAGCTTCGCGACGCCGTCCGCGATCAGCGGCCCGTGCGCGGGATAGATGCGCGTCGGCTGCTCGGCGAGCAGCCGATCGAGCGAGCGCAGATAGTCGCCGAGATCGCCGCTGTCGGCGGGGATGACCGTCGTGCCGACGCCGAGAACGTTGTCGCCCGAGAAGAGGGCACGTTCCTCCTCGAGCACGAAGTTCAAGTGGTCCGGCGCGTGGCCAGGCGCGTGGATGGCGCGCAGCGTCGCGCCCTCCGTCTTCACGACGTCGCCGGCCGCGAGCGGCTCGAGCCCGAGGTCGCCGTAGGGCCCGTCGAACAGCGCGCTCGGCATCTTCCGCACGCGCACGCGCCCGTGCTCCGCCAGCACCGAGCGCACGCCGCCGATGTGATCGGGGTGACCGTGGGTGAGCACGATCTCCTGGATGCGCTCGCAGCCAGCGCGCGCCATCGCCTTCGCGAGCACGGGCAGGAACGCGGCCTCGCCCTGGCCCGGGTCGAGCAGAATGCGCGCCTTTCCCGTTCCGACGAGATACGCGTTCGTGCCGGGGCCCGTGAACAGGCTCGGGTTCTGGCCGAGCGCGACGGTCACGCGCTCCGACCACACGGCGAAGTCCGGCATCGTCATGCCGAGCATCACGGGCGCGGCGGGGTTGGGGACGGGCTTCGGCGGGGTGGCGTTCGGCATGCGCGCGATTCTAGGAGCCGCGGCGGCCGTTTGCGCCACGCCCCTCGCGCAGGCCGTCAGTCGCCCGCGATCGTCATGCGCGCGACGCGCAGGCTCGGCGCCCCGAGCGAGCCGAGGAAGCGGAGGTCGGCGGCGACCGCCTCGACGCCTTCGAGCATTGCGCCGAGGTTGCCGGCGATCGTGATCTCCTCGACCGGGCGCACGCGCTCGCCGCGCTCGATCCAGAAGCCGCGCGCGCCCCGCGAGAAGTCGCCCGTCACGGGGTTGAAGCCCATGCCGAACATGCCCGTGACGAGCAGGCCGCGATCGACGCCGCGCACGAGCGCCTCGAGGTCGCCCGTGCCGGGCTCGATCCACAGGTTGGTGGGCGCTGCGCTGGGCGCGCTCGCCGCGCTGCGCGCCGCGTTGCCCGTCGTCGCGAGCCCGAGCTTCCGCGCGGAGTAGCTGTCGAGCAGCCAGCTGCGTAGCACCCCGCGCTCGAGCAGCACGTTGCGGCGCGTCGGCTGGCCCTCTCCGTCGAAGGGCTTGCTGCCGAGGCCGCCGCGCTTCCGCCCGTCGTCGACGACGGTCAGGCGTTCGGTCGCGATGCGCGCGCCCATCTTGGCGCGCAGGAAGGAGCTGCCGCGGTAGACCGAGTAACCGGAGAGGCAGCCGACCAGGTTGCCGAGCAGGTCGCGCGCGGCGGAAGCGTCAAAGATCACCGGGGCTTCGCCCGTCGGCGCGCGCGTCGCGCCGAGTTGGGCGAGCGTGCGCTGCGCGGCGATGCGGCCCACCTCTTCGGGCGCGTCGAGTCCGGCGACGGTGCGGCTCGCGCTCGCCCACCACGACGTCTGCATCGCGCCGTCCTGCGCCGCGACCGGCTGTGCGGTCAGCGAGTGGGAGGCCGTCTGGTAGCCGCCCACGAAGCCCGCGCTGCAGCCGTAGTGGACGCTCGTGGTGGCGGTGCTGGCGCTCGAGCCTTCGCTGTTGGTGATGCGCGGATCGGCGGCGCGCGCGGCGTCCTCGGCGCGCTGCGCGAGCGCGATCCAGTCGGCCGTCGTGAGCGCGCGGTCGGCGGGGTCGAAGAGCGCGAGGTCCGGCAGCTCGCGCGCGAAGCCGCCCTCGGGCAGTCCCGCGGTCGGGTCGGGCGCGGTCTCGCGGGCGAGCGCGACGGTGTCTTCCGCGAGGCGCGCGATGGCGTCGCGCGAGAGGTCGCTCGAGGACGTCACCGCGCTGCGCAGGCCGCCCGGACCCGCCGCGAACACGCGCACGCCGAGCGTGCGCTCGCGCGACTGCGCGACCGTATCCACTTCCTTGCCGCGCACGCGCACCTCGAGCGAGTCGCTCTCGGCGAGCACGCAGTCCGCCGCATGCGCGCCCGCGGCGCGTGCGCGCGCGAGCGCCCATTCGACGGCGTCGGATCCGGAGAGCCTTTCCTCGTTCGCCACTAGCGCTCCGTCCCGCCGACGGTGAGCCCGTCGACGCGAATCGTGGGCAGGCCGACGCCGACCGGCACCGATTGCCCGTCCTTGCCGCAGGTACCGACCCCGGTGTCGAGCGCGAGATCGTTGCCGATGCGCGACACGCGCGTGAGCACGTCGGGGCCGTTGCCGATCAGCGAGGCGCCGCGCAGCGGCTCGGCGAGCTGGCCGTCCACGATGCGGTAGGCCTCGCTCGCGGAGAACACGAACTTGCCACTCGTGATGTCGACCTGGCCGCCGCCGAAGGTCTTCGCGTAGAGGCCGTTCTTCACCGAGCGCAGCACGTCGCCCGGGTCGTCGTTTCCGGCGAGCATGAACGTGTTGGTCATGCGCGGCATGGGCAGGTGCGCGTAGCTCTGCCGCCGCCCGTTGCCGGTGGGCGCGTGGCCCATCAGGCGCGCGTTGAGGCGGTCGTGCAGGTAACCGACGAGAATGCCGTCCTCGATCAGCACCGTGCGCGCCGTCGGCGTGCCCTCGTCGTCGACGTTCAGCGAGCCGCGCCGGCCCGGGATCGTGCCGTCGTCGATCACCGTCACGCCGGGAGCGGCGACGCGCTGGCCGAGGCGGCCCGAGAACGCGGAGACGCCCTTGCGGTTGAAGTCGCCCTCGAGCCCGTGGCCGACGGCCTCGTGGAGCAGCACGCCGGGCCAGCCCGGGCCGAGCACGACGTCGAAGCTGCCGGCGGGGCAGGGCCGCGCATCCAGGTTCACGAGGGCGAGCCGCACGGCCTCGTCCGCCAGCGGCTGCCACGCGCTCGGCTGAAGGTACGCGGCGAGCTCGCTGCGCCCGCCGCCGCCCTGATAACCGGTCTCGCGCCGGCCGTCCGGACCCTGCGCGAACACCTGCACGTTCACGCGCACGAGCGGCTGCACGTCCGCGACCCAGGCGCCGTCGCTCGCGGCCACCATGACGTTGCGGTGCTGGCAGATCACGCTCGCCATCACCTGCACGATGCGCGGGTCCTTGGCGCGCGCGTAGCGGTCGATCGCATCGAGCAGCGCGACCTTCGTCGCGACGGGCACCTCGGTGGGCGCGAGCGCCACGGGGTAGAGGTTGCGCGTCGGCTGGCCCGCGCCGCTCACCGCGACGGCGCCGCCGCGCGGCGAGCCGCTCGCGATTGCGCGCGCGGTGCCGGCCGCGACCTGGAGCGCTTCGACCGTGATGTCGTCCGCGTGGGCGTAGCCTTGCTTCTCGCCCGAGATCGCGCGCACGCCGACGCCCTGGATCAGATGGCGATCGCCGCTCTTCACGATGCCGTCTTCCAGCGAGACGGAGTCCATCGTCGACGCCTCGAAGAACAGGTCCGCATGATCGATCGGACCCTCGAGTGCGGAGCCGAGCGCGCGCTCGAGCTCGCGGGTGCCGATCCCGAAACGGCTGCCGAAGGCGGCGGCCGGCGTGTTGGGGCTGCTCAAGTGCTCTCCATCGCTGCGAGCCGGGCGGGAAGGTCGGCCAGGGTAGCAAGCGAGGCGACGTCGATCGGCGTCAGGCCCGCGGCCTGCGAGGCCTCGACGTCGAGGCGCGCGTGGTCGCCCACGTACGCGCACGCGCTCGCCGCGAGCCCGAGGCGCGCGAGGCAGGCGTCGAAGATCGCGCGGCTCGGCTTCGCGGCGCCGCAGTCCACGGGGAGGACGACGTGCTCGAAGTATGCGAGCAGGCCGAGCTCGCGCAGGATCGGCGGCAGGCGCTGGTCGAAATTCGAGACGATCGCGAGCCGCCGCCCGCCGGCGCGCAGCGCCGCGAGCGCCTCCTCCGCACCCGGCCGCGCGCGCCACGCCGCGCCGCGCGCGAAGTGCTCCCAGAGCGCGGCGAAGTAGGCGTCGAAGTCGCGGAAGCGCGCCGTGCCGTCGGTCGCGAGGAACGTCTCGCGCACGCGCGCCCGCCACCACGCGCGCTCGAGCTCGGCGGCGCGCTCGCGCGTCTCGCCCGGGTGCACGTTGGCGGGCGCCTGCGCGAAGACGCGGCGGAACGCGTCTTCGATGCGCGCTGCCGAGAGCGCGACGCCGTGCTCGCGCGCGAGGCGCGCGTACGTCTCGCCCACCGGGGCGGCCGGGGCGACGAGGGTGCCCGCGGCATCGAACAGGACGGCGCGGAAGCGCACGATGGGCCTCAGTGCTCGTCGGGGTCGAAGCCGAGGTTCGGCCCCAGCCAGCGCTCGACCTCGGCGAGCGGCAGGTGTTTGCGCGCCGCGTAGTCGGCCACCTGGTCGCGCCCGATCATGCCGACGTTGAAGTAGCGCGCCTGCGGGTGCGCGAAGTACAGGCCCGAGACGCTCGCGGCGGGCCACATCGCGCAGCTCTCGGTCAGCGTGACGCCGACGGCGGGCGCATCCAGGAGCGCGAACAGCGTGCGCTTCTCGCTGTGGTCCGGGCACGCGGGGTACCCGAACGCCGGGCGGATGCCGCGGTATTTCTCGTCGATCAGGTCGTCGTTCGACAGCGACTCGCTCGCGCCGTAGCCCCAGTCGCGCCGCGCGCGCGCGTGCAGCCATTCCGCGAACGCCTCGGCGAGGCGATCGGCGACGGCCTTCACGAGGATCGCGCGGTAGTCGTCGCCCGCGGCCTCGGCCTTCTTCGCGAGCTCGTCGGCGCCGATCCCGGTGGTGAGGGCGAACGCGCCGATCGTGTCGGGCAGCCCGCTCTCGCGGGGCGCGACGAAGTCGGCGAGCGAGCGCTGCGGCGCGGCGTCGTCGTGCGGGCGCTGCTGGCGCAGCATCGGGAAGCGCGCGACCTCGCGCGTGCGCGCGTCGTCGTCGTAGAGCACGAGGTCGTCGCCGTCGGCCGCGGCGCGCCAGAAGCCGTAGACCGCATTCGCCTGGATGGCGCGACTCCGCTCGAGCTCGTCGAGCAGGCGGTTCGCGTCGTCGTAGAGCTTCTTCGCCTCTGCGCCGTACTGCTTGTGCTCGAAGATGCGCGGGACCTTTCCGCTCAGCTGCCACGCGGAGAAGAAGAAGGTCCAGTCGATGAAGCGGCGGAGATCGGCGAGCGGCACGTTCTTCAGCTCGCGGCGTCCGAAGAATGCCGGCTGCGCGAGATCCTCCGCGCGCCACGCGATCGGCGTGCGCTGCGCGCGCGCCTGCGCGAGAGCGAGCAGCGGCTTGTCCTGTTTGCTCGCGTAGACGGCGCGCAGGCGCTCCTGCGCGGCGCGATTCTTCGCATCGAGCTCCGCGCGCTGCTTCGCGTCGAGCAGGGAGGCGGCGACTCCCACCGCGCGCGAGGCGTCGTTCACGTGCACGACGGGCTGCGCGAACGCGGGCGCGATCTTCACCGCGGTGTGCTGGCGGCTCGTGGTCGCGCCGCCGATCAGGAGTGGCTGCTTCATCCCGCGGCGCTGCATCTCCTTCGCGACCTGCACCATCTCGTCGAGCGACGGCGTGATCAGGCCCGACAGGCCGACGATGTCGCAGCCCTCGGCCAGCGCCGTGTCGAGGATCTTGTCCGCGGGCACCATCACGCCGAGGTCGAGCACCTCGTAGCTGTTGCAGCGCAGCACCACGCCGACGATGTTCTTGCCGATGTCGTGGACGTCGCCCTTCACGGTGGCGAGCACGATCTTGCCCTTCGCCGCCGAGGCGCCGGACTTCTGGCGCTCCGCCTCCATGAACGGCTCGAGGTAGGCCACCGCCTTCTTCATGGCGCGCGCGCTCTTCACCACCTGCGGCAGGAACATCTTGCCCGCGCCGAACAGGTCGCCCACGTGGTTCATGCCCGACATCAGCGGGCCTTCGATCACCGCGAGCGGGCGCCCGAGCTTGACGCGCGCCTCTTCGGCGTCGGCCTCGATGAAATCCGTGACGCCGTGGACGAGGGCGTGCGCGAGGCGCGTCTCCACGTCGGCGTCGCGCCAGGCGAGGTCGGTCTCGCGCTTCTTGCCGCCGCTCGCGAGCGTCGCCGCCGTCTCGAGCATGCGTTCGGTCGCGTCCGGGCGCCGGTTGAACAGCAGGTCCTCGACGCGCTCCAGCAGGTCGGGGCCGATGTCCTCGTACACCAGCAGTTGGCCGGCGTTCACGATGCCGAAGTCCATGCCGGCGCGGATCGCGTGATAGAGGAACGCGGAGTGGATCGCCTCGCGCACCGCGTCGTTGCCCCGGAACGAGAACGAGAGATTCGAGACGCCGCCCGAGATGTGCGCGCCGGGACAGCGCTGCCGGATCTCGCGCGCGGCCTCGATGAACGCCCGCGCGTACTCCGCGTGCTCCTCGATGCCGGTCCCGATCGCGAGGATGTTCGGGTCGAAGAGGATGTCCTCGGGAGGGAAGCCGGCCTGCTCCGTGAGCAGTCGGTAGGCGCGCTCGCAGATCTCGACCTTGCGCGCCGCGGTGTCGGCCTGGCCCGTCTCGTCGAACGCCATCACGACCACGGCCGCGCCGTACTGCCGGATGCGCCGCGCCTTCGCGAGGAAGTCGGCTTCGCCTTCCTTCAGCGAGATCGAGTTCACGACGCTCTTGCCCTGGCAACTCTGCAGGCCGGCCTCGAGCACCTCCCATTTGGAGGAGTCGATCACGATCGGGACGCGCGCGATCTCGGGCTCGGAGCCGATCCAAGCGAGGAACGTGCGCATGCACGCGGCGGAGTCGAGCAGGCCCTCGTCCATGTTCACGTCGAGCAGGTTCGCGCCGCTGCGCACCTGCTCGAGCGCGACGCCGACGGCGGCCTCCCAGTCGCCGGCCTTCACGAGCTTCCGGAACTTCGCGGAGCCGGTGACGTTGGTGCGCTCGCCGATCATCTGGAAGTTCGAGTCCGCGCGGACGGTGATCGCATCCATGCCGGAAAAATGCGTGAGCGACTCGCGCCGCTGGGCGAGCGGGCGGGGCGGCAGCTCGCGAACGGCCTCGGCGATCGCGCGGATGTGCTCGGGCCGCGTCCCGCAGCAGCCGCCGACGACGTTCAGGAAACCGCTCTGCGCCCACTCCGCGACCAGGCCCGACATTTCCGCGGGCGTCTCGTCGTAGGCGCCCATCGCGTTCGGCAGGCCCGCGTTGGGGTAGGCGGAGATCGCGACGTCGGCGAGCTGCGCGATCTCGGCGATGTGGGGACGCATCTGGCGCGCGCCGAGCGAGCAGTTGAGGCCGATCAGCAGCGGGTTCGCGTGGCGGATCGCGACGTAGAACGCTTCGAGCGTCTGGCCCGAGAGCGTACGCCCCGAGGCGTCGGTCAGGGTGCCACTGATCATCACCGGCACGCGCTCGCCGCGTTCGGCGAACACGCGCTCCGCCGCGATCAGGGCCGCCTTGGCGTTCAGGGTGTCGAAGATCGTCTCGATCACGAGCAGGTGCACGCCGCCTTCGAGCAGACCATGGATCTGGTCGGCGTAGGCGCTCTCGAGCTCGGCCCAGGTGACGGCGCGGAAGCCGGGGTTGTTGACGTCGGGCGAGAGCGAGAGCGTGCGGTTCGTCGGCCCGATCGAGCCCGCCACGAAGCGCGGCTTGTCCGGCGTCTCGTGGCTCCACTTGTCCGCAGCGACGCGCGCGAGGCGCGCCGCCTCGCGGCTGATCTCGCGCGCGACGTCCGCGAGGCCGTAGTCGGCCTGCGAGATCGCGTTGCCGTTGAAGCTCGCGGTGCCGATCAGATCGGCGCCGGCGGCGAGGAAGCGCTCGTGCACGTCCACCACGAGGCTCGGCTGGGTCAGCACGAGCAGGTCGTTGTCGCCTTTCAGCGGGTGGGCGTGGCTCGCGAAGCGCGCGCCGCGGAAGTCGGACTCGGAGAGTCCCTCCGCCTGGAACATCGTGCCCATCGCGCCGTCCTTGACCAGGATGCGGCGGCTCATCAGCGTGCGGAGCTGCGTTTCGACGGCGCTCATCGGGATTCCTTCACGCCGCTGGCGATGAACGTCGCGGGCAGATCGGCGCCGCGCGCCGCGGCGGGCTGCGCTTCGACGCGCACGTCGCGGAGGCCGGCGCTCTCCATCCAGCGCGCGATCTCGTCGGGTGCGAAGCCCATCCACACCACGCCGAGCTCCTCGCGCATCCAGGCCCGCTCGTGCTTCGCGAAGTCCACCACGACCACGCTGCCGCCCGGCTTCGCGACGCGCGCCAGCTCGGCGAGCGCCTCCGCGGGCGAGGCCAGGTACTGGAGCACCATGTGCGCGAAGGCTGCGTCCACCTCGCCGCTGCGCAGCGGCAGCGCCGTGGCGTCGCCTTCGCGCAGCTCGACGTTCGTGAGCCCCGCGGCCGCGAGCTTCTCGCGCGCGGCGGCGAGCATGCGGGCGGAGTGGTCCACGGCGATCACTTCGCAGCCCGCGGCGGCGAGCTCGTGCGCGAGCGCGCCGGTGCCCGTGCCGAGGTCGAGCACGCGCAGGCCGCGCGGCAGCAGCCGGTGCAGCGCGCGCGCCCGCAACAACTCGTCGCCCCACACCTTCCGGATCGCGTCCCATTCCGGACCGACCTGCTCGAAGAAGCTGCGGCTCTTCGCGCTGCGCGCCTCGAGCACGCGCGCGAGGGCGGCGAGGTCGCGGCGCGCCGCGGGATCCTGCGCGACCGAACGGCGGGCGAGGGCGAGGGCGTCGCGCCAGGTGGCGTCGGCCGGCGGGTCGAAGCGGTAGAGCACGAACGTGCCCTCGCGCCGGTCGCGCAGCAGCTTCGCCTCACGCAGGATGCCGAGGTGCCGCGACACCCGGGACTGCGCCATGCCGAGCACTTCCATCAGCTCCTGCACGGCGAGCTCTTCGCGCTCGAGCAGGGCGAGGATGCGCAGGCGCGTCGGGTCGCCCAGCGTGCGGAAGATCTTCTGGAGGGAGCTGGGCATCACGTCACCCGTCCTGGACAACCCATCGTCCGCACAGGCTGAATCACTGGATGCGGATGAAGGGATGCGGCGCAGGCTAACGGGCCGGTACGGGGGGCGGCAACGGGCTGACCGCCCGCGTCAACTCGGTGGTGGATCGAAGATTGTTTCCGTGCCGTCACGGGCTCTCTGCCCGCGCCCATGGCACCCCCACGAAGCTCGCAGGGCCTCCGGTCTGTCCTCGCCCGCGCGGGAAATCCCCTGCTGCGGCGGGGGCTTCCGGGAGAGAAAAACAATCTTCGCTCCACGACTCAGCGGACGATGAGCTGCTCCGCAGTCCCCGAGATCGTGAGGCGCCCAGCACCCGTCGGGCCCAGCGCCGCGCCGTACTGCGCCAGCGCAGGCAACAACGCCGGGTCCATGCGCTCGATGTCGGCCTCGATCGCGATCGCACCGGTGGCCGGGCCTGCATAGCCCGCGGCGATCTGGCCGCGGGCCCGCGCGACGATCATCGGGCCCGCGAGGTCGAGCGAATCGAGGTGGAGCGTCCCGACGGCGTCGAGCTGCGCGGCCGCATCGAGCTTCTCGAACGGGATCGCGATCGGCGCGCCGGGCAGCGCGAGGGAGCCTTCGCCGCCGCTCAATCTCACGGTGCCCGTCCACTGGGCGGACACGCGCGCGAGGTCCACCTGGGCGTCGACCGCGCCGGCGAGGGGCGAACCGCCGCCGCCAAACCATGCGTTCGGGAGCTGCGCGAAGTCGAAGCGCTCGAGCGTGCCGCGCAGCTGCTCGCGCGAGGCGAGGCCCGTGAATGCGCCGAACGGTGCCTGCATCGCCACGTGGGCGGTCGGCACGCCGCGCAGCCATGCGCCCAGGCGCGCCGGGCGCACGCGCACGGCGTCGAGAGTGAGCGTCTCGCCCGTGGGCCAGCGCAGGAACACACCGTTCGCCTCGAGCTCGGGGCCGCCGAGGCTCCAGTGCGCGCCGAGCGAGTCGATCCGGGCCGCGATGCGCGTCTCGCGCTCGATGCGCGCGGCGACGGCGGGGGCCAGGCGGTCGAACGGAAAGAAGGCGATCGCGGCCAGCAAGATGGCGAGCAGCGCGAGCACGCCGAGCCCGAGGGCGCGCAGCAACGTCCCGATTGCGCTCGGCGAGCGATGCCGCCGCATCAGACGCGCTCGAAGGACGAGACGGTGAAGGTGACCTCGAGCATGCCGGGCTGATCCGCGCGCATCCGCAGCCGCAGGCTCTTCACCGACATCACCTGGGGAGCTGTCTCGATCTCGTGGAGGAAGCGCACGACCTGCGGCAGCGACGCGTTCGCGAGCGTCACCTGCAGCTTCGTCTCGCGGTAGGGCGGAGCGGACGGCGAGGTGCGCGGCTCGATCGAGTCGAGCTTCACCGCGCTGCGCTGCGCGAGGTCCTGCAGCGTGGCGAGCAGGTTGCCCTGCGGGCCCGTCGCGATCTTCTGCTCGACGGCGGCGAGCCGGCCGCTGACCTCGTCGTAGTGCACCTTCACGTTGCGGACCGTGTCGTATTGGCGTCGCGCCGCGTCGGCGCGTTCGGCCGCGGCGGTGCGCGCGCCCAGCAGCGGCTGCACGCCGGCGACGAAGGCCAGCGCGAGCGCGACCGCCGCGCCGGCGCCGGCCACGAGCATCTTCTCGCGGCGCGCGAGGCCGTCGAACCAGGCGCGCAGGCGGTTCAGCCACTCTTTCACGACGGCTCCCCACCCGCGACGCGGATGCGCAGGTCGAAATTGACGCCGCCCCGGCGCGCATCCGTGTCGCTCGAACCGACCACCACTTCCGAGAACGCGGGGAACTTCTTCAGCTCGCTGGTGAGCTGGTCCACCGCCTTGAAGTCGGGCGTGTGCCCGCGGATCTGCACCGAGTCGCGCTCGATCGCGAGCTCCTCGAACACGACCTCGAGTCCGTCGGGGACGTGGGACGAGATTTCGGTCAGCAGGTCGAGGGCGGACAGGTTGCCCCGGTAGACGCCGAGGGTTTCGGCGCGGCGCTCGGCGTCGCGCAGCGCGCCCTGCATCGCGGCGACCGTGTCCTCGCCCGGATCGGCCCCGCGCAGCGCCTCGCTCGCGATGGCGCGGGCGGCGTCCTCGTGCGCGCCCGCGGCTCGCGAGTTCGCCCAGATGTCGGCGCCCGCGTAGAGCAGGCTGGCGGCGACGAGGCCACCCGCGAGCAGGGCGGTCGGCCGCAGGTCGCGCGCGATGCCGCGCAGGTCGATGCGCTCCGCGAACTCGCCCTGGCGCAGGTTCACGCGCGTCGCGGTGCGCGTGCTCCCGCGCAGCGCGAGCGCCATCGCCGGCGCGAACAGCAGCGTGTCGCCCTTCGCGACGAACGCGGCGCCGAGCGGCCCGCGCGGCAGCGGGAGGCGCTCGAAGCGCACGCCGGTGCGTTCGCTCAGGTAGGTGTCGAGGCCGGCGAGCTTTGCGGAGCCGCCGAGCAGGTGCGCGCGCTCGATGCCGACGCCCGCCGCCAGCAGCGGCTCGAACGAGGCGACCGTGCGGGAGAGCTCGCGCGCGAGGCGGTCGAGCACGGCCACGGCGTCCGAGGAGCGCGGGTTGCCGATCACGCCTTCTTCCTGCTTCGCGCGCTCGGCTTCGAGCTCGCCGAGTCCGCGCTGTTGCGCGACCGCGAGCGTGATCGCCTTGCCGGCGATCGGCACCGTCCGCGTCGCGATCACGCGCCCGTCCCGACAGAGCGCGACGGTCGTCTTGCGATGGCCGACGTCGGCGAGGAGTCGCGTGCCGGGCAGCTCGAGGATCGTGGCGAGGTTCGAGAGCGCGAGGCCCTCGGCGTCGATCACCCGCGGCGTCACGCCGGCCTCGGCGAGGGTCTCGAGCAGCAGCGAGATCTCGTGGCGGGGGACGATGCAGGCGGCGACTTCGACGCCCGTGGCGCTCTCGGCCGCGACGTCCCAGTCGACGACGTAGTCCTTGAGGTCGAAGGGCACCTGCTCCTCGACCTCGAACGGCACCGCGGCGGCGACCTTCCGGCGGTCCGTGAACGGGAAGGCGAGGCGTCGCGTCGAGAGCCGGTCGCCGGCGACGCTCACGACGACGTGCTGCAGCGGGAGGTCGTGGGCGCTCACGAGATGGCGCAGCTCGGTCGCGAGCGCCGGCGCCGGGTCGTCGAGGGCGAAGCTCTGGAGCTGCACGACCTCGAGGTCGCGGCCGAGCGCTTGACGCAGCTCCACCGCCTTGACGGAGTGGCTGCCGATGTCGAGGCCGAGCACGCGTCGCGCCATGGGCGGGGTTCCTAGCTCTAATGCGTGCGGATCGCGAGAAGCTTCGGCTTCGCGAGCTCGCTGCGATCGATCACGGCCGAGACGGTCCGCACGCTGTCTCCGGCGCGAGCGGTCGCAGTCACGAAGAACACGTTCGTGGCGAAGGTCGGCGGCGGGAACACGGGGTCGGGCAGCACGCTGCGCAGCGGCGTGCACTGCGCGTCGTTGGCCTCGTCGGCGCAGAGCAGGGCGCCGCCCTCGCGCGCCTCGAGGATGCGCCGCACGTCGTCCTCACTGACGAAGCGGTAGTCGTCGCTCGTGCCGGAGTAGAGCCGAGCCAGCACCCACGGCGGCGCGGTGTTGGGGTTGATGCCCGTGTTGTCTCCCGCCCACGGAAAGACCGTGACGTACGGGCGCAGCGTCTCGACGAGGGGAGGGTCGAAGCCCTCGATCGCGGCGAGCTCGTCTACCGACAGCAGCGCGCGATTCGCCGCGCGCGTCGGTGGGCGCCGCTCGAGGTACGCCTCGTCCTCGTCGCCGCCCTTCACGCGCTCGCTGTCCGCATCCACGTAGTCCATCAGGTTGTGCGCGAGCTCCTCGGCGTCGTAGACCGGCCGCTCCTTGGGATCGGCCGTCCGCAGGCGCTCTTCGATCGCTTTTTCCAGCAACGCGAGCAGGTAGGTCTCGGCGAGGGGGCTGACGGCCGTGCCGTCCTTGAAGAGCGCATTGAGGTTGAGCCGCGCGCCCGCGTCCTCGATCGTGAGGCGCACGGACGTCCCGTCGGGCAGGACGATCGGCGCGAGGCGGGCCTGGGCCCAGGCGTCCTGCAGGGAATCGGCGCGGAACTCGCTGGCCGCCTCGCGCGCGCCGTCGTCGATCAGCAGCGCGGTCGCGAGCCGCACGCCACCGCGGGCGAGGGCCTCGGCGCGAGCGGCGTTGTCGTGGTTGCGGATCGCGAGCGCGTTGAAGGTCGCGCGCTGGAGGAACAGCACGATCGCGCTGACTGCGAGCGCCACGAACAACAGCACGGCGATCAGCGCGACACCGCTCTCTCGCCGCCGCCCGCTCACGGGCACACCCCGCCGAGATCGACGCCCGCGCTCGCCTCGACGTCCTCGACGCACATGTCGGCGTTCGCGTTGATCAGGTTCTGCACCGCCGCCGGGTCCGCGGCCTGCGAGATCAGGGCCGCCACGCCGTTCGGGTTCTGCGCCTGGCACTCGCCGATCGTGACGCACTCGCCGTCCTCGTCTTCCTCGTCGTCGTCCTCCTCCCCGTCCTTCTCCCCGCCGGAGAGGGCCTTCTCGAGATCGATCGGACGGATCGGCAGCAGCACGCGCTTGCGGAAAACGCGCTCGCCTTCGGGCGCGGTGGCGTCGAGCAGCGCGAGCGTGACGTCGGCCGCGACCGGGAGCTGGCCCGAGCGCTCGACGGTGGACGAATCCCAGGCGGCGACCACCGCGCCCTCGTCGTCGGTGAAGCGCACGCCGAAGCGCGCGACGCCGTTCGCGATCACCTGCGCGTTCGCGTCGGAGGCGCTCGGCAGCTCTCGCTCGAGGGACTCGGGCAGCGCAGCGGAGGTCCAGCGCACGAGCCGCAGGTCGTCGGCCTCGCCGGGCTCGACCCAATAAGCGACCACCGACAGGTCGGTCGCGTGCTCGGTGGTCGGCCGGGCGCTGCGCGTGTCGAACTTGAGCCGGTCGGCGCCCTCGGCGCTGCGCCGCGACTCGGCGTAGAAGAGCCACGGGTGCGCGAGGGGATCGGTCTCCTTCGGTTTTTCGACGAGCGTCGCGCCTTCGAGATCCCGTACGACACGGTCGATCAGCAGGAGCCCGCGCCGCGTCGCTTCCGTTTGGCTCGGGCTGGTCGCGGTCGGGCCCACGGTGCGCTGGTAGACGTTGCCCATCACGAGAAACACGAAGCCGAGGATCAGCACGACGGCCATCACCTCGAGCAGCGTGAACGCGCGCGACAGCGGCTTCACGGGGCGGCCTCCTCGTCGCCTTCGCCTTCGTCTTCGCCGCCGCCCTCGTCGCCGCCGCCGCGCGCGCCGTCGCCCTTCGCCTCGTCGAGCGCCTTCAGCGCGGCCGGGTTCAGGAAGAACGTCGTGCGAGACACGCCGGCGTCGAACACGCCGTCCTTCCCGCTGACCCGCACGCTCGCCTGCAGCACCGGCGGATTCGTCTGCGCGGCGGGGGAGGCGAGCCAGCCGGCGGGTGCGGCGCCGGGCGCTGCCGCCGCGTCACGCGCGCGCTTCGGGTCGGCGGGCGCGGCGAGCGGCATCAGGGCCGGGTCGAGCGGCGCGATCTCGATCTCGGCCCGATAGATGCCGTCTTCGACCTCGCGCTTGCCGAGGGGCGGCGCAGCGCCGCGCGCCGAGGCCTCCTCGATTTCGGTGAGCAGGCGGTCTGCGTAGAGCGCCGCGCCCGCGCGGCGGCGCGAATCGCCCTCGCGCAGGTTCATCTTGCCGACCGCGGCCGTGAGCCACGCGACGACGAGCGCGAGGATCACGGCGGCAGCCATCACCTCGATCAGCGTGAACGCGCCGGCGCGCTTCGCGTCAGCGCTGCGCATCGTCGAATCTCACGCGCGTCGGGTCGGCGAGCGTCGCGACGTCCACGCGCACGCGCGCCTCGCCGCCGGACTGAAGCCACACGCGCGCGGCCGGGGTCGCGCCATCGGCCGCGAACTCGAGGGCGGCGAGGCCGCTCTCGATGGCGCCCGACTCCGTCTCGACCGCTGCGACGCGCACCGCCGCGCGCAGCGGCGTCGGGTCGCCGGGCGTCCCGGGCAGGGGCGCGAAGGAGTTCGCGTCCTCCGCACGCGGCGCGTCGAGGGGCAGGGGGTCGAGCTCCGCCCAGGCGAGGGTGGGCTCCGGCTCGATCGGCGGAGGCAGCGCCTCGATCCAGTAGGTCGCGCCGTCGAGGTCGATCACGACGCGGTGCGCGCGCGCCGCGGCGACCGCCTGCCCGCGCGCGAAGTCGAGCGCCGCGGCGAGCTGCTGGCCGTCGTCGAGCACGTTGCGCGAGGTGACGCCGCCCGCGCGCGGGATCACCACCACCGCGATCAGCAGCAGGATCACGACGACCGCGAGGATCTCGATCAGCGTGAAGCCGCCGCGAACGCGCGTCGCTCGCTCGCTGCGGCGCACGGCTAGCCCTCGCTGCCTTCCGTCGGCCAGCTCGTGATGTCGGCGTCCTCGCCTTCGCCGCCGGCCTTGCCGTCGCGGCCGAAGGACCAGAGATCGAAGTCGCGCCCGTGCTCGCTCGGCCAGGCGTAGTGGAAGTCGAAGCCCCACGCGTCCTTCGGGAGCTGATCGACGTAGCCGCCCGGGCGCCAGGCGTAGGGTTCGGGGGAGCCGCTCGGCTTCTCCACGAGCGCCTGCAGGCCCTGCTCGCTGGTCGGGAAGCGCCCGTTGTCGAGGTTGTAGTCGGTGAGCGCGCTGCCGAGGGTCTGGAGCTGCAGCCGCGTCGTCTTGATGCGGTTCGACGACACGGCGCCGATCACGCGCGGCCCGACGATCGCCATCAGCAGGCCGATGATCACGACCACGGCCATGATCTCGATCAGCGTGAAGCCTGCGCGTCGCCGGCGGTTCTCTCTTCGCATCGCGTTCTCCTCTCGTGGGCGCGCTCAGCGCCCGTCCATGCCCGAGGTGATGTCCATGAGCGGCAGCAGCACCGCGAGGATGATCACGGCCACGATTCCCACCATCACGAGGATCAGCACCGGCTGCAGGATCGCGGTGAAGCGGGTGACCGCCGTCTCGACCTGCTCGTCGTAGGTGTCGGCGACCTTCGCGAGCATCGCCTCCAGCTCGCCGGTGCGCTCGCCGACCGCGACCATGTGCGTGACGAGGGGCGGGAACTCGCCGCTCGCGCGCAGCGGTCCGGAGATCGTCGCGCCGCCGGTGATCGATTCCTTGGCGCGCTCGACCGCGGCGGCGATCACGCGGTTGTCCGCGACGCGGCCCGCGGTCTCGAGCGCGCGCACGATCGGGATGCCGCCGGCGAGCAGCGTCGAGAGCGTGCGCGCCCAGCGCGAGATCGCGACGGTGCGCACGAGGCGGCCGACGAACGGGGCGCGCAGCTTGAAGCCGTCGATGGCGTAGCGGCCGCTCTCGGTGCGCGCGATCGAGCGGAACGCGACGAGCGCCGCGGCGGCGACGAGCAGCAGCAGCCACCACCAGGTGGTGAGGAACTCCGAGGCGGCGATGATCACGCGGGTGATCCACGGCAACTCGGTGCCGAGGCCCGCGAGCACGTTCGAGATCTGCGGCAGCACGAACGTGACGAGAGCGACCGCCACCACCAGCGCGACGCCGAGCACGATCACGGGGTAGAGCACGATGCCGAGCACCTTGTTGCGCGTGCGCACCTGGTTCTCGAGATAGTCGGCGAGCCGCACGAGCACGACGTCGAGGGCCCCGCTCGCCTCGCCCGCGCGCACGAGGTTCACGTACAGGTCCGAGAACGGGCCGGCGGCCGCGAGCGCGTCGGCGAGGCTCGCGCCCTCGTTCACGCGATCGCGCACGCCGCCGAGCGCCGCCTTGAGGCGCGCGTTCTCGACCTGCTCGGAGAGGGCCCCCAGCGACTCGACGAGCGGTACCGCGGCGCCGATCAGCGTCGCGAGCTGGCGCGTCGCGATCGCGAGGTCGGTGCCCGGCACGCTGCGTCCGAAGCGCGCACCCTGCGTGCGGGCAGGGCCCGCGGGCGCCGCTGCGCCGTCGCTGAGCGCGAGCTCGGTGAGGAACACGCCGTCCTTGCGCAGCTTCGCGCGCGCGCCGGCGCTGCTCTCGGCGTCGACGAAGCCGCGCAGGTTCTTCCCCGCTGCGCTCACGCCTCTGTAGGTGAAAACGGGCATCGTGGTGGGTGACGGCGGCGGGCGCGCTCAGATCTGCGCCAGCACGCCTTCCTCTTCCGTGGCGCGCAGAATTTCCTCGATCGAGGTCACGCCCTCGAGCACCTTGCGGGCGCCGTCCACGCGCAGCGGTTGCATGCCGTTCTCGACGGCCACCTTCTTGATCGTCTTGGCGTCCGTGGACTGTGTGACGCGCGACCGGATCGCATCGTCCACGATCATCAGCTCGAAGATGCCGACGCGGCCGCGGTAGCCCGTCTGGTGGCATTGGGGGCAGCCCTTGGCGCGATACGCGGTCACGGGCCGCGTGGCGCGGATGCCGATCTCGGCCAGCGACTCGGCGGTGGGCGGGTAGGCCTCGCGGCACTCCGGGCACAGCACTCGCACGAGCCGCTGCGCGAGCACGGCGACCAGCGACGAGGCGACCAGGTACGGCTCGACGCCCATGTCCACGAGGCGCGTGATCGCGCTCGGCGCGTCGTTGGTGTGCAGCGTCGAGAACACGAGGTGGCCGGTGAGCGAAGCCTGAATCGCGATCTCGGCGGTTTCGAGGTCGCGGATCTCGCCCACCAGGATGATGTTCGGGTTCTGGCGCAGCACGGCGCGCAGCGCGTTCGCGAAGGTGAGGCCGACCTTGTTGTTGACCTCGATCTGGCCCACGCCCGGGAGCTGGATCTCGACCGGGTCGTCGATCGTGATGATCGCGCGGTCCTGGGTGTTCACGCGCGAGAGCGCGCCGTAGAGCGTCGTGGTCTTGCCCGAGCCCGTCGGGCCCGTCACCAGGACGATGCCGTTCGGGCGCTTGATCAGGCGCTCCCAGGTCTGCAGGTGCTTCTCGCTGAAACCGAGGCGCGCGAGATCGAGCATGTCGGTCGTGCGCGGCAGGAGGCGCAGCACGACGCGCTCGCCGTGGGTGACGGGGACGGTGCTGAGCCGCACGTCGTAGTCGCGGCCGGCGATCTTCAGGCGGATGCGGCCGTCTTGCGGGATGCGCTTTTCGGCGATGTCCACGCCGCCGAGGATCTTGATGCGCGACACGATCGACGGCATCAGCGCCTTCGGCAGCGGCGCGACCGGTTCGTAGAGCACGTTGTCGCAGCGGAAGCGCACGCGCAGCTCGCGCTCGAACGGCTCGAGGTGGATGTCGCTCGCGCGCTCCTTCACGGCCTGCTGCAGCAGCGAGTCGACGAGGCGGACGATCGGCGCGTCGTCCTCGGACTCGAGCAGGTCCGTCGGCTCCGCGGCGAGCTCGCTCGCCACGGCGGCGAAGTCCTCGTGGGCCTCGTCCACGATCGAGTCGATCGAGCCCGTGCCGCGGTCGTAGGCCTGATTGATCGCGGCGAGCACCTTGCTGCGGGGCGCGAGCTCGGTCTCGATGTCGGCCCCGTCGAAGAGCAGGCGCAGGTCGTCGAGCGCGCCGGTGTCGAACGGGTCGGAGATGGCGACGCGCACGCCGGTCTCGGTGCGGCCGAGGGGCACGAGCCCGTGGGACTTGGCGAAGGCGATCGGCACGCGGCCGGTGAGCTCGGTGTCGACCTCGCTGGCGAGCAGATCGCCGTGCAGCGGCATGCCGAACTGCTGCGCCAGCACGCCCAGCACCTCGTCCTCGCGCAGCAGGCCGAGCTCGACGACCGCGTCGGTGAGGCGGCCCCCCTTCTCCTGTTGGCGGCGCACCGCCTCCTCGAGCTGGTCGAGGCGCAGCCGCGTCGAGCGCAGCAGTACCTCGCGCATCGCGAGGCGCTCGGTGCCGCTCGCCGCTGCGCTCACGGTGTCGCCTCGGGCACGAGCACCACCTTCGGCGCGAGGCCGAACTTCTGCGCGACCTCGGCGGCGGCGTCCTCGGCGGCGCGCGCGGTGTCGAAGGGGCCGAGCTGGAGCTCGTAGAGCACCGCGCCCGAGCGCTCTTCGGTGGTGAGCGTGCCGTCGTGGCCGGCGTCGATCAGCTGCTGGAGCGTCGCCATCGCGGCGCCCTCGTCGGCGAAGGTGGCCGCGAGCACGGCGTAGCGCGGGCCGATCGCCGGGGACGCCGCGTCGGCGAGCGCGGCCGCTTCGCGCTCCGCCTTCGAGGCGGCCTCGAGGTCGCTCATCTTCTCGACGGGGTAGCGGCCGCGGTGATCGCGCAGCGCGGTGCGCACCGGGTTGTGGCCGCTGTAGTCCGCCACCGGCACGCCGTTCTCCTCCGCCTCCTCCGCGAGCGCGTCCGCCTCCTTGCGCTCGCGGCGCGAGAGCGCGAGGGCATCCTCGGAGCCTTGCCAGAATTCCTCGCGCTTGCGGATCGTCTCGGCGCTGTGGTCCGCGCGCGTGCGGATGATGTGCGGCGTGAGGAAGATCAGCAGGTTCGTCTTGCGCACGCTGTCCTCGGTGGACTTGAACAGCCAGCCGAGTACCGGGATGTCGCCGAGCCACGGGACCTTGGTGTCGAGCTCGCTGCTGGTCTCGTCGATCAGGCCGCCGATCACGACCGTCTCGTGATCCGAAACGATCACTGAGTTCTCGACCTTGCGGCTGGTGAGCGTCGGACCGACGTCCGCCACGCTCGCGCCCTCGATCTGCTCGGTGACGCCGGTGATCTCCTGGAACAGCTTGAGGCGCAGGCTCTCGCCCTCGGAAATCTGCGGCGTCACGCGCAGCGTGATGCCGACGTCGAGCCGCTCGACGTTCACGCTCGAGGCGAGCCCGCCGCTGCCGGTGCCCTGCGCCGATTCCACGCGGCTCGTGATGATCGGAATGTTCGCGCCGACGCGAATCTCGGCCTGCTCGTTGTCGAGGGTGAGGATGTGCGGGGCGGAGAGCACGTTGGTGCCGGTGGTCGTCGCGGTCGCCTTGATCAGCGCCTGGATCAGCGTGTCGCCCATCGCGAAGTTGCCGCCCGCGACGAAGCTCGAGCCGGCCGCAGCCTCGAGCAGGTCGGCGAGCAGGGTGGGGGTCACCTGCGGCGTGTTCACCGTGCTGCCGGACAGGTCGGAGTCCGTCTGCGAGCCGATCGCGAAGTTGTTGTCGCCGTTGAAGACGCGCGCGAGGCCGCTGAAGCCGAGGTTCGTGCCGTCGGAGACGTCCACCTCGAGGATCAGTGCCTCGACCAGCACCTGCGGACGCGGCGTGTCGAGCTTCGCGATCACTTCCGAGATCGCGTTGAAGCCCTCGACGCTCGCCTGGATCACGAGCGAGTTGGTCGGCGCATCGGGCGTGATGACCGGGTTGCCCTCGGAGAACTCGGTGATCGCGCCGCGAAGGTTCGCCGCTACCGGCGCTCCGCCGCTGATCGCGACGTTGTTCGACGACGCGGGCGCGCCGCCCTGGCCGCTCAGCAGCTGCGTCAGCGTCGTCGCGAGCTCCTCGGCGTCGGCGTGCTTCAGGCGGTAGACGTGGATGCGCCCGCCGCCTTCGGCCTTCACGTCGAGGCGCTCGATCGCCTCCTTGATCTCGGCGGTGCGTTGGCGCGACGACAGGATCAGCAGCGAGTTCGTGCGCGGATCGGTGATGATGCGCGCGCGGGCGGCGGGCGTCGCCTCGCCGCCTGCCGTCGCCTGTGCGGTGGGCTGCAGCGCCCGCTGGATGCGACCGCCGCCGCCGATTCCGCCGGGGCTCGACCCGGCGGCGGGGCCGGAAACCTCGGCCTTGAAGATCTCGGACAGCTGCGCCGCGAGGGCCGTGGCGTCGGCGTGCTTCAGGTGGACGACGGTCAGCTCTTCCTTGAAGGCGTCGACGTCGATGTCTCGCAGGATGTCGAGGATGCGCGCGATGTTCGTACCGCTGTCGGTGAGGATGATCGTGTTGGTCGGCGGATAGGCGACCATCGACGCGTCCTTCGACACGAGCGGCTTCAGCGTGTTCGAGATCTGCTCGGCGTCGATGTAGCGGAGGGGAATCAGGCGCGTGATGAAGCGGTCGCTGCCCGGCGGGCGACCGCGGACCGTCTCGACGTTGGTCTCCTTGGCCTCGCGCAGCGGGATGATCTTGATCGCTCCGCCCGGCGCGTTCACCGTCGTGAAGCCCTTCACCTGGAGCACGGACTCGAAGACCGCGTAGGCCTCCTCGAGCGTCACGCAGGCGGGCGAGACGATCGTCACGCGGCCGCGCACGCGGTCGTCGTAGATGAAGTTGCGGCCGGTGAACTGCGACATCGCGTCGATGACGACGTTCAGCTCCTGGTCCGGGATGTTCAGCTTCACCTTGCCGGGCGGGCACTCGGCGTCCTGGGCGAGCGCCGGGCGCGCGCTCGCGAACGCCAGCAGCCAGCCCAGCGCGAGCGCGGCGCGCGCCGCGCGGTGGAATCGACGGTGGCTTCCGTTCAGCATGACCCCTCTTCGGCGGGCGCGCGGCTGCGTGCCCTTCATTGCGCGACGTACTCGAGCTCGCGGACCTGGCCGTCGCGCCCCTTCACCGTGACCCGAAGGGCGCCGCCGGAGGAGAACTCCTGCAGCAGGCGCTGCCCGTCTTCGGGAGTGGAGACGGTCACGCCGTTGACCTGGGTCACGGTGTCGCCGTCCTGGATGCCCACTTGGGAAAACAGGCTGCCGGGACGGATCGCGTTCAGCTGGACGCCGACCATGGCGCCGTTCTCGTAGCGCGGGAGGATGCGCGCCTGGGAGTAGAGGGCCGCGGGATTCTGGGCGGCGGACTCCACTTCCTGACGGGGCACGGCGAAGCGGTTCTCGGCGAGTCGCGAGACGCCCAGCCGCCCCAGGCGGCCCCCACCCGATTGCGCGGGCTGGACCGGGCTCGGCGCACGCGCGGCAACCGCGACCGCCTGCGTTCCGTCCATGCAGATCGCGAGGCCCTCGAGCAGCAGCTCCTCGCGGCGGTTCTGGTTCTCGAGCACGACGCGGCAGCGCTCGACGCGCTGCAAGATCACGCTGCCGTACTGGCAATTCTTGTACGGCGTCTGCTTGCAGAGCGGCTCGTTCACCCGCGCGACCAGGTTCGTGCGGTCGCCCGAGTCCTCGAACGCGGCCCAGGATGCGTCGCCCGCGGCGAGCGTGGCGAGCAGCCGCAGCGGGAGGCGCGTCTTCTCGTAGCTCTCGGTCGCGTCGACGGCCGTGGGGGTCAGCGTGTCGGCGTCGAACAGGTTGCGGCCGATGATGATCGAGCGGTCGGAGAAGCTCTTCGGGGCGGGCGGCGGGGGCGGCGGCGGCGGCGGCCCGCTGGCGGCGACCTCGGTCAGCCAGCCGGAGGCGATCTGCGACACCGCGAGCCCCGACAACGCGATCGCGCCTGCGCCGAGCAGCACGTTCATCGCGAGGATCCAGGGGCGCTTCATGGGCACGCTCGGCATGGAACGGGGGACGTCTGGCGGCGACGCGCGGGTCGCGGAGGGCTGCGCAGTATATCCGCGAGGTTCTCAATAAAGCCGTGACAGCGCTCGCGATTTCGCGGCGGAGGCGAAGCCGTGCCGGCCCTTGCGCAGGCCGTTCGCGGAATCTCCATCGGAATGCTTCGCGTCACGTCGGAACCCACCGGCGGGGACTTCGTTTCCAGAGGCCCGGCCGAGCGTTGGGGGCGCGCTTGCCGCGGCGTGAGCCTCTTCGGCCGCCCGCCGGGTCGATCGGAGCGCCCCGGCCGACTTTCCGCGGGTTTTTCTTTGACAGGCAAGGGCTTCGGCCCAGCCTTCGCGCCAGTTCGCACCACGGAGGGCGCTCGCGCCATGGCGGAAGGCAAGATCATCGGCATCGACCTCGGCACCACGAACTCGTGCGTGGCCGTGATGGAAGGCGGCCAGCCGGTCGTCATCACCAACGAAGAAGGCGGTCGGACGACCCCCTCGGTGGTGGGCTTCACGGACGACGGCGAGCGGCTGGTGGGCGCCGTCGCGAAGCGCCAGTCGGTCACGAACCCGAAGCGCACCGTGTACTCGATCAAGCGCTTCATGGGCCGGCGCATGGCCGAGGTCCCGGAGGAGATCCGGATCGTCCCCTACAAGGTGGCCGAGGGGAAGGAAGGCACCGCGGCGGTGGACATCGACGGGCGCAAGTTCAGCCCGCCCGAGATCAGCGCCATGATCCTCCAGAAGCTGAAGAAGGCGGCGGAGGACTACCTCGGCCAGCCCGTGACGGCGGCCGTGATCACCGTGCCGGCCTACTTCAACGACGCCCAGCGCCAGGCGACCAAGGACGCCGGCAAGATCGCCGGGCTCGACGTGAAGCGCATCATCAACGAGCCCACGGCGGCGGCGCTCGCCTACGGCATGGACAAGAAGAAGGACGAGAAGATCGCCGTCTACGACTTCGGCGGCGGCACCTTCGACATCTCGATCCTCGAAGTGGGCGAGAACGTGGTCGAGGTGAAGTCGACCAACGGCGACACCCACCTCGGCGGCGACAACTTCGACCAGCGCGTGATCGAGTTCCTGGTCGCCGAGTTCAAGCGCGAGCAGGGCATCGACCTGACCAAGGACCCGATGGCGATGCAGCGCCTCCGCGAGGCCGCGGAGAAGGCGAAGATCGAGCTCTCGTCCTCGCAGAGCACGGACGTGAACCTGCCGTACATCACGGCGGATCAGTCCGGCCCGAAGCACATGAACGTGAAGCTCTCGCGCGCAAAGTTCGAGCAGCTGATCGAAGACCTCGTCGAGAAGAGCCTCGGCCCCTGCAAGCAGGCGCTGAGCGACGCCGGCCTCACGGCGAGCCAGATCGACGAGGTCGTGCTGGTGGGCGGCTCGACCCGCGTTCCGCTCGTGTCGAAGCGCGTGAAGGACCTGTTCGGCAAGGAGCCGAACCGCAGCGTGAACCCCGACGAGGTGGTGGCGCTGGGTGCGGCGGTGCAGGGCGGCGTGCTCGCGGGCGACGTCAAGGACGTGCTGCTGCTCGACGTGACGCCGCTCTCGCTCGGCATCGAGACGCTCGGCGGCGTGATGACGAAGCTGATCGAGCGCAACACCACGATCCCGACGCGCCGCAGCCAGGTGTTCTCGACCGCTGCGGACAACCAGCCGCAGGTCGAGATCCGCGTGCTGCAGGGCGAGCGCGAGATGGCGAACGCCAACCGCGAGATCGGCCGCTTCCTGCTCGACGGCATCCCGCCGGCCCCGCGCGGCATGCCGCAGATCGAGGTCAGCTTCGACATCGACGTGAACGGCATCCTCGCGGTGTCCGCGAAGGACAAGGCTTCGGGCAAGGAGCAGTCGATCAAGATCGAAGGCTCCGGCGGCCTCGCGAAGGGCGAGATCGACCGCATGGTGAAGGACGCCGAGGCGCACGCGAGCGAGGACAAGGAGCGGCGCGAGGCGATCGAGAAGAAGAACCAGCTCGACTCGCTGATCTACCAGTGCGAGAAGCAGCTGCGCGACAACGCCGAGAAGATCCCCGCGGAGGCGAAGAGCTCCCTCGAGGCGGCGATCGCGTCGGCGCGCGCGGACCTCGAGAGCGACGACGCGGCGCGCATGGACGCAGGCCGACAGCGCCTCGAGCAGGAGATGCACAAGGTCTCCGAGGTCCTGTACAAGGCGGCCGGCGCTGCTCCGGGAGCCGAAGGCGCGGACGCCGCCGCGGGCGGTGCGAAGAAGAACGGCGACGACGTGATCGACGCCGAATACACCGAGGAGAAGGGCAACTAGCGCGGGGCGCAGCCCGAACCACGAAAAGTGACTGACGAGCAGAGCGCGCAGGGCGGCGAAGAGAGCGGGCCCATGACGTTGGCGGAGGCGCCTGCGCTGTCGCCGGCCTCGCTTCCGGAGACGTTGCCGGTTCTTCCGCTGAAGAACACGGTGATCTTTCCCCATCTGCTGGCGCCGCTGCTCGTGAACACCGACCGCAGCCGCAAGCTGATCGACGCGGTGATGACTTCGCCGGATCGGCACCTGCTCTCGGTGGCCGTGCGCGGCCCGCTCGAGGGCAGCCCGTCGGAGGGCGACCTCCACCGCACCGGCACGGTGCTGCGCGTCGCGAAGATGCTGCGCTTCCCGGACGGCTCGTATCGGCTGCTCGTGCAGGGCATCGCCCGCGCGCGCATCGACGCGTTCGTGCCGGGCGCCGAGTTCTTCCAGGGCCGGATCTCGCTCGTCGCCGACGAGGGCGACGCGAAGTCGGTCGAGGCGCAGGCGCTCGCGCGCGACGTGCGCGACGGCTTCGTCTCGCTCGTGGCCGAGCACCCGAAGCTCTCGGACGAGCTGCAGGTGTTGGCGATGAACGTCGAGGAGCCCGGCCGGCTCGCGGACCTCGTGGCCTCGAACCTCGAGCTCGACATCGCCGCGAAGCAGGCCTTCCTCGAAGAGCTCGACGTGATCGCGCGCCTGCGTCGCGCGCGCGGCGAGGTCCAGCGCGCGGCCGAGGCGCTGAAGGTCGAGAGCGAGATCCGCGAGAAGGTGCAGACCGAGATGGGTCGCACCCAGCGCGAGTACATGCTGCGCCAGCAGCTCGACCAGATCCGCAAGGAGCTGGGCGAGGCCGAGGACGAGGAAGAAGAGGCGGAGGGGCTGCGCCGGCGCATCGAGGCCGCGGGCCTGCCCGAAGAAGCGCTCGCCCAGGCCAATCGCGAGCTCGAGCGCCTCGAGCAGACGCCCACCGCGTCGGCCGAGCACGGCGTGATCCGCAACTACCTCGAGTGGATCGCGGACCTGCCTTGGAGCCAGGCGAGCGAGGACCATCTCGACGTCGGCGCCGCGCGCAAGGTGCTCGACGAGGACCACTACGGCCTCGAGAAGGTGAAGGACCGCATCGTCGAGTACATCGCGGTGCTGTCGCTGAAGCGCGACCTGCGCGGGCCGATCCTGTGCTTCATGGGCCCGCCCGGCACGGGCAAGACCTCCCTCGGACGCTCCATCGCGCGCGCGCTCGGTCGCCAGTTCGAGCGCATCTCGCTCGGCGGCGTGCGCGACGAGGCGGAGATCCGCGGCCATCGCCGCACCTACGTGGGCGCGTTGCCCGGCCGCATCCTCCAGAGCATGCGGCGCGCGGGCACGCGCAACCCGGTCTTCCTGCTCGACGAGATCGACAAGGTCGGCGGCGACTTCCGCGGCGACCCGTCTTCCGCGCTGCTCGAGGTGCTCGACCCCGAGCAGAACGCGACCTTCAGCGATCACTACCTCGAGGTTCCGTTCGACCTCTCGCAGGTGCTGTTCATCGCCACGGCGAACCAGGCCGACCCGATCCACCCCGCGCTGCGCGACCGCATGGAGATCATCGAGCTGCCCGGGTACACGGAGGAGGACAAGCTCGAGATCGCGCGGCGCTTCCTCGTTCCGCGCCAGCTGGCGGCGAACGGCCTCACGAGCGCGAGCTTCGCGATCGACGACTCCGCGCTGCGCGGCATCGTGCGCCGCTACACGCGCGAAGCCGGCGTGCGCAATCTCGAGCGCGAGATCGGCGCGGTGTGCCGCAAGATCGCGCGCCGCGTCGCCGAGGGTGGGCTGTGCGACGAGCCCGCCCAGGTGACCGACGAGCAGCTGCCCGAGCTGCTCGGCCCGGTGCGCTTCGAGCCCGAGCTCGCGGAGCGCGCGGGCCGGCCGGGGGTCGCGGTGGGGCTCGCCTACACGCCGGCCGGCGGCGACATCCTGTTCATCGAGAGCACGCACATGCCGGGGAAGGGCGGGCTGAAGCTCACCGGCTCCCTGGGCGACGTGATGCGCGAGTCCACCGAGGCCGCGCGCACGTGGCTGCGCAGCCACGCCGCGGACTACGGCATCGCGCCCGCGCTGTTCGAATCGCGCGACCTCCACGTGCACGTGCCGCAGGGCGCGGTGCCGAAGGACGGCCCGAGCGCGGGCGTCGCGATGGTGACCTCGCTCGCCTCGCTGCTGACGGGCCGCGCGCCCGCGGCCGACGTCGCCATGACGGGCGAGATCACGCTGCGCGGCAAGGTCCTGCCGGTGGGGGGCATCAAGGAGAAGGTGCTCGCCGCGAAGCGCGCGGGGATCAAGCGCGTCGTGCTCCCGGACAAGAACCGCCGCGACGTCGAGGAGATTCCCGCGCCTCTCGTAGCGGGTCTCGAGTTCCATTACGTTGGCCGCATCGATGACGCCCTCGCACAAATTCTCGAGCCGGCGCGCGCCTGACGAGCAGGGATTCGTCGCGCACGGCGGGGCGCAGCCGAGCGGAGAACGAATCGTGAGCCCGGTGCCGAACTCCTCCTTGCGCGCCACGCGCGCGCGCCTGACCGTCGTCGCCCTCGCGGCCGCCGCCTCGGCGTTCGGCTGCGTCGGCATGGACACGCACAACGCCGTGGTCGAAGAGCGCGACGTGCTGCAGACGAAGGTCGAGCGCCTCGAGGCGAGCAACGAGAACCTCGACAACGAGCGGGTCGCGCTGATCGCCCAGCTCGAGGACCTGCGCCAGGCGAAGGAGAGCCTCGACGCCAGCGTCGCCGAGCTCGCCGAGCGCAAGGAGCAGCTCGAGATCGACCTCGCGAAGACGTCGCAGGCGCTGCAGGTGCGGACGAAGGAAGTGGACGAGCTGCGCTCGACCTACGACGGCCTCGTGTCGGACCTGCAGACGGAGGTCGCCGCCGGCCGCGTGCAGATCGAACAGCTGCGCGACGGCCTGCACGTGAAGCTGGCGCAGGAGATCTTGTTCCCGTCCGGCTCGGCGGAGCTCTCGCGCGAGGGTCAGGCGGTGCTCGGCAAGGTCGCCGATCGGCTCGTCGAAGTGGCGCACCAGATCGAGGTCGCGGGGCACACCGACAACGTGCGCATCAGCGGCGCGCTCGCTCAGCGCTACCCGTCGAACTGGGAGCTCGCGGGCGCCCGCGCGGCGGTGGTGGTGCGCCTGCTGGCGAAGCAAGGCGTGCCGGCCGAGCGGCTCGTCGCGGCGTCGTTCGCGGATACCAAGCCCGTCGAGAGCAACGACACGCCGGAGGGTCGCGCGCACAATCGGCGCATCGACATCCGCCTCGTGCCGATCGAGAAGGCCGCGCCGGCTCCCCCCGCGCCGGAATCCGCGCCCGTCGAGTGAACGGCGCACCGGCCGAGGCGCGCCGGCTGCTCGGCGAGCTGTTCGGCGCCGCGCTCGCGGCCGTCGACGCTGAGGCGGCGCTTGCGGCCTCGATCGCGCGCGACGCGGCGGGTGGGATTCGCGTCGCGGGGGTCGCGGGCGCGCCGCTCGATCCCGCGCGCTGCGCGGTGCTC
>CAZCTH010000069.1:0-27864 GCA_964501435.1 uncultured Spirochaetales bacterium
GCGCCGGCGCCGGCTCCGCGCGGACCCGCGGTGGGCGCGCGCGTGCCGGGCCTGATGCGGTCGCGACTCTCGCCCGAGGCCTTCGCGGCGTGGCGCGACCAGCTCGCGAGCACGCCGCGGCCCGATGGCCCGGCGCCGGGCGGCGTCTGGGCGGTGCTGATGGAGACCGGCTTCGAGAACGGCGCGAGCACCCTGCTCGTCCGCAGCGACGGCGCCACCGACCTCCTGCTGAGCGTGGGCGGCGGGCTCACCTGGGGCGGCGACGTGCCCGCGGTGAACGAACGCGCGCGGCGGCTCGTGGCCCAGGCGGCGCGCGAGCTCGCGAAGCTCCCGCCCGTCGCCACGACTCCGCTCCCGCGCGACGGCGAGGTGCGCTTCTACGCGCTGACCGACGCCGGCATCCGCGGCGCGAGCGCGCCGCGCAGCGCGCTCGGCAGCGGCAAGCACCCGCTCTCGGCGCTGTTCCTCGCCGGCCACGAAGTGATCACGGCGCTGCGCGAGACCGCCGAGGCGAAGGGCATCGCGCTCTAGCCGAGACGCGCGCTTACCAGACGTGCGTCTCGCCGTTCCACTTCTTGAAGCAGCCCGTCTCGGCGAGCGAGAGCTTGTCGATCACCGACACGATGCCGGCGGCGCTCGCCGCGGGCTCGATGTCCGCCTGGGGGCCGCCCATGTCGGTGCGCACCCAGCCCGGGTGGATCAGCGCGACGGCGATGCCTTCCTTCTTCAGCTCGAAGGACGCCATGCGCATGAGCTTGTTCACGGCGGCCTTCGACGTGCAGTACGCGTACATCGCGATCATGTCGAGGCCGAGCGCACCCATCTGGCTCGTGATCGTCACGGCCTTCGGGTTCGTGCCCTTCGCGAGGTTCTCGCGGAACGCCTGCAGCACGCGCAGCGGCGCCATGGTGTTGACGCTGAACGTCTCCATCCAGCCGTCGTAGTCCATGTTCGCGAGCGACTGGTTCTGCGGAGCCGGGCCCGGCGCGCCCGCGTTGTTGATCAGGATGTCGATCGGGCGGTCGCCCACCTCGCGCTTCAGCGCGGCGACCGACGCGCCGTTCGCCACTTCCACGCCGAGCGCATGCACGCCTTTGTGCTGCGCCGCGACCGCGGCCAGCTTGTCCGCCTTCGCGGGCGCGCGGCAGCACGCGAGCACCTGATGGCCCGCGGCGGCATAGAGCTTCGTCATCTCGAGGCCGATGCCTCGGTTCGCGCCGGTGATCAGGACGGTCGACATGGAGCGGCTCCTCTCGTGGGGACGGGGAGGCTGCCACGGGCGGATCGCGCGCGCAGCGGCGGCCGGCGCGATTTCAGCGCGGCGGCGCCTCGATCCACAGGCGCGTTCCGAACGAGCGTGCGGGCGAGATCTCGACGGCGCCCGCGGCGCCCGGATGGGGCCCGACGGCGAAGCCGCGCGCCCGGAGCTTCTCGGCGACGACGGCGCGCCCACCGCGCCGGCGTACGCGTCCGCGCGCACCGAAGCGCACGAGGGCCCGTGGAGTCGGGCAGCGGAGCGGGCTCGTGACCCACGCCCGCGGTGCGTTCGCGCTGCGCATCGAAGCACGCGCCTGGTGGGCCGCCTGGGACTCGAACCCAGAACCAACGGGTTAAAAGCCCGCTGCTCTACCGATTGAGCTAACGGCCCACGGCGGCGGGGAGTACCACCGCCCCCTGGGAGTGTCGACCGCCCGCCTCCCCCCGAATCGGGCCACAAGATCGCGCCGCGCCGCGCCGATGAGGCCAAGAACCCTTGAGGCCGAGGCGGGGCGGATCGGTGCCGACGACGTTCTCGCAATTCTTGCTGCAGAACGAGTATGCGTCCCTCGCGGAGCTCGAGGAGGCGTCGCAGGCCACCGTCCTCTACGGCGGACGCCTCGGATCGGCGCTGATCGAGCTGGGCATCCTCACGCCCGAGCAGGTCGATGCCGCCCTCGCGCGCTTCCATGGGCTGCCCGAGATCCCCCGCGAGTGGCTCGCCCGGCCTGACGCCGCGGCGCGCGCGGCGCTGCATCTCGACCTGATCAAGCGGCTTCGCTCCTTCCCGCTCAACTTCGAGAAGCGCTCGCTGCACGTCGGCATGGTCGATCCGCGCAACGAGGAGGTGATCGACCAGCTCGCCTTCGCGAGCGGCTGCCTGGTCGTCGCCTATGCGCTGACGGAGTTCCGCTTCGCGCAGCTGATGCAGCGCATCTACGGCGTCGCGCCGTCGAGCCGCTTCAAGACGCTGCTCGACGAGGGCGCGCGCACGCGCGCCCAGCGCAACCGCGAGGAGCAGCGCAAGCTCGAGCGCGCCGAGCGCGAACGATCGACGGACTCGCTCGAGATCGGCCCGCTCGCCGCGGACCTCGAGCTCACCGACGACGACGCGTTCTTCGTGGCCGGCACCATCGCGGCGCCCGCGTCGAAGCCGCTGCCCGCCCCCGCGCCGACGCCCGCTCTCGCGCCCGTTCCGGCCGCCCCGGCGCCCCCGGCAATCGCTCCGGCGCTCCCCGGGCCGACGCCCGTCGCCGGGTTCGCCGCCACCCAGCCGCTCGCCCCCGACCCCGCGATCGAGATCGACGACCTGCCGATCGTGCTGGATCGACGCACGCCGGCGCCGACGCTCGAGTCCTTCGAGCGCACGATCGCGGAGTCGGGCGACCGCGCGCGCGTGATCGACGCGAGCCTCGCGCTGGCGATGCGCTTCGCGGCCGTCGCCGCGCTGTTCGTGATCCGCGACGGCGTCGCGGCTGGGCTCGCCGGCGTGCGCGGCGAAGAGCCGCTCGACCTCGACGCGGTGGTGATCCCGCTCGCCTCGGAGAACCTCCTCGCCGCCTGCGTCTCGGGTCGCGCGCCGACACGGGCGGTTCCGGCGACGCCGCTCGACAAGCTGCTCGCGAGAGCGCTGCGCGCGAGCGAGCACACCGAGCTCGCCGTCTTCCCCGTCGCGATCGGCGAGCGCGTGGTGAACCTGCTCGTCGCGCAGCCCGAGGACGGCGCGCTCGGCGCGACCTCCGCGGCTGCGCTCGCCGCGATCGCGCCCCAGCTCGCCGCCGCCTACGAGCGCCTGATCCGCGCGCAGAAGCAGCAGGCGCGGAGCGCCGCGAGCCCTCCGGGCGCGTCGGCCGATGCCCCCGCGCCCGCCGGCGCCGCCACGAAGGCCGCGATCGGGGCGCTGCCGCTGCAGAAGCGCATCGTCCGGGTACCCGCGAAGAGTTAGGCGCGCGCGCCCTCAGCGCGGGCGGCGATGCGCGAAGGGGTCGCGGCGCGCGATCGTCTGGTCGCGCCCGGGCCCGATCGAGATCACGTCGATCGGCACCTCGACCAGCGTCTCGATGCGCTCGAGATAGCGGCGCGCATTGCCCGGCAGGTCGTCGTAGCGGCGCACGCCGCTGATCGGCTCCTGCCAGCCCGGGAACGTCTCGTAAACGGCCTCGGCGCGGCTCACTTCGTCGAGGGTCATCGGGAAGTCGTGGGTGAGCTTGCCGTCGATGCGCCACGCCGTCGCGAGCGGGATCTCGGTCAAGCCCGACAGGATGTCGAGCTTGTTCACCGCGAGCGAACCGAATCCGTTCACGATCGCGGCCTCGCGCAGTACGACGGTGTCGAGCCAACCGCAGCGCCGCTTGCGGCCCGTGGTCGCGCCGACCTCCTGCCCCTTCTCGCCGAGCCACGCGCCGCCGGCGCCGTGGTCTTCGGTCGGGAACGGGCCACCGCCGACCCGCGTGGTGTACGCCTTCGTGATGCCGAGCACGTGGTCGATGCGCGTCGGCCCGATGCCCGCGCCGGTGCAGGCCGCGCCCGCGACGCAGTTCGACGAGGTGACGAACGGATACGTCCCGTGGTCGATGTCGAGGAACGTGCCCTGCGCACCCTCGAACAGCACCTTCTTGTCTTCGCGCACCGCGCGCTCGAGCAGCTTGCCCGTGTGATCCACGAAGGGCGCGAGCTCCCGGCCGAGCGCGAACAGCTCGTCGTACACGGCGTTCGGATCGATCTCGGCCCAGTGGTGCAGCTCGCGCAGCTCGAAGTTCTTCTCGCGCGCCATGCGGTCCACCGCCGCGCGCAGCGACGGCGGATCGAGCAGGTCGGCGACGCGGATGCCGCGGCGCGCGACCTTGTCCTCGTACGTCGGTCCGATGCCGCGTCCCGTCGTTCCGATCGCGCCCTCGCGCCGCGCCTCTTCGCGCGCCTTGTCGAGCGCGACGTGCCACGGCGTGATCACGTGCGCGCGCCCCGAGACGCGCAGCCGCGCGGGATCCTTCAGCGCGCCCTGCTTGCGGATCTTCCCGATCTCGTCGACGAGCACGCGCGGGTCGACGACGACGCCGGGGCCGATCAGGTTGACCGTGCCGTCCTGCAGGATTCCCGACGGCACGAGATGCAGGACGGTCTTGAGACCGTCCACGATCAAGGTGTGCCCGGCGTTGTTTCCGCCGTGGAAGCGCACGACCAGGTTCGCGCTCACCGCGAGCCAATCGACGATCTTGCCCTTTCCCTCGTCGCCCCACTGGGCGCCGACCGCGACCAGCGTGGTCATCTTCCGAGGTCCACCAGCTGTGCGGTGATCATGTTCGGCAGCGAGCGCAGCCGCTCCATCACGGCCTCGCTCGGCGCCTGGTCGACGTTCACGATCATCGCCGCCTCCGCGCGCTCGCGAACCAGCGCGAGCTGCATGCGCGAGATGTTGATGCCGCACTCGCCGAGCAACAGGCCGACGGCGCCGACGACGCCCGGCCGGTCGTGGTTCTGGATCAGGATCGTCGGGCCCTCGGGAATCGCCTCCAGCATGAAGTCGTCCACGCGCACGATGCGCGGCTGGCCGCCGTGGAAGAGCGCGCCGGTGATGAGCCGCTGCACGTTGCCGCGCACGCGCGTCGTGATCGCGCTCGCGAAGTCCATCGGCCGCGACGACTTGGTTTCGACCACGCGAATGCCGCGCTCGCGCGCGATCACCGGCGCGTTCACCATGTTGACGCGGTCGGTCACCGACTCGAGCATGCCCTTCAGCACCGCGATCGTGATCGCCGAGACGCGCAGGTTCGAGACTTCACCGGCGTACTCGATCTCGATCTCTTCGATCGCGCCGGGCCGCAGCTGGCCCTGGAAGCGCCCGAGCTTCTCGCCGAGCGCGATGTACGGGCGGATCTGCTGCAGCAGCTCCGGCGAGATCGACGGCATGTTGACGGCGTTGCGCACTTCGCCGGTCAACAGGAAGTCGCGCACCTGCTCGGCCACCGCGATCGACACGTTGATCTGCGCCTGCTCGGTCGAGGCGCCGAGGTGCGGCGTGCAGATCACGTTCGGGTGGGCGACGAGCGGGTGATCCTTCGGCGTCGGCTCCTGCTCGAACACGTCGAGCGCGGCGCCCCCCACCTGGCCGGAGTTCAGCGCGGCGAGCAGCGCCGCCTCGTCCACGATGCCGCCGCGCGCCGCGTTGATCACGAGCACGCCGCGCTTCGTCTTCGCGAGCCGCTCGGCGTTCAGCAGCTTGGTCGTGTCCTTCGTCTTCGGGACGTGGATCGTGATCGCGTCGGCGCGCGCGATCAGGTCGTCGAGCGGAACGAGCTCGACGTCCATCTGGCGCGCCACCTCGGGCGCGATGAACGGGTCGTAGGCGATCACGCGCATGGCGAGACCGCGCGCGCGCTCGGCGACGACGCGGCCGATGTTGCCGAGCCCGACCACGCCGAGCGTGCGGTTGTAGAGCTCCATGCCCTGGAACTTGTTCTTCTCCCACTTGCCGGCCTTCATCGAGGCCGTGGCCTGCGGGACGTGACGCGCCATGGACACGAGCAGCGCGATCGCATGCTCGGCGGTCGTGATGTTGTTGCCCTCGGGGGTGTTGACCACCGCGATGCCGCGCTGCGTGGCGGCGGGCACGTCGACGTTGTCCACGCCGATGCCGGCGCGGCCGATCACCTTGAGCTGCGGCGCCGCGGCGATCACGTCGGCGGTGACCTTGGTGCCGCTGCGCACGACGAGGCCGTCTGCGTCCGCCAGGACGCTCGCCAGTTCCCCGGGCGAGATTCCCGGCACGTTCACGACCTGAAGGCCCGAAGCGCGCTCCAGGATCTCCAGCCCTTGCGACGCCAGGGCGTCGCTCACCACCACCTTCGGCACGCGCTCTCCTCCGATTGCGAGCCGCCCGCGCGAACGCCGACTCAGGGACCGGGCAGCCCGGCCAGCCTGGGGGACGCGCAGCGCGCGCCCGGCTCGAAGCAAACGGCGCAGGATTGCCGCCCGGGTGGGGGGATGCAACCCGAGGAATCGCACACCGGCCTCGAAGCGGTGCATTTGAGCCAGGCCACGCGGCGCCTCCCGCGGGGCGACCCGTGCGCCGCGCCAGCGGTCCGCACCCGCGGGAGTTTCGCGCCTGGCTTCCTTACGTTGGGCGGCCCATGAGCCCCGTCGACGCCCTGCCCGATCCGCTGCCGATCCGCCCGCGCGGCCCCTTCGCCGCCACGGTGCGTCCTCCCGGCTCGCGCAGCCTCGCGAACCGCGCGCAGCTCGCCGCCGCGCTCGCCCGGGGCGCGAGCGTCGTCCGCAACGTCACGGCCAGCGACGACACCGATGCGATGCGCCTCGGCCTCGAGGCGCTCGGCGTGCGCATCGAGCGCGCGCCCGGCGGCGACGCGGACGACTGGCTCGTCCACGGCGTCGACGGACGCTTCGCGCCGATCTCCGACCGGATCGACGTGCGCGCCTCGGGCACCACGGCCCGCTTCCTGACCGCGGCCGCGACCCTGGCGGCCACCGCCGTCGTGCTCGACGGCACGGCGCGCATGCGCGAGCGCCCGATCGCGGATCTCGCGGCCGCGCTCGGCGCGCTCGGCGCCCGCGTCGACGTGCTCGGTGCCGGCGGCTGCCCGCCGGTGCGCGCCGGCGGCTCGCGACTCGCAGGCGGCGAAGCGCTGCTCGACGTGCGCCGCACCTCGAGCCAGTACGTCTCCGGCATCCTGCTCGCGGCGCCGTACGCGGAGCGCGACGTCACGCTGCGCTTCGTCGGCGACGAGGTGATCTCGCGCCCGTTCGTGGACCTCACGCTCGCGGTGATGCGCGACTTCGGCGCCGCCGCGGAATGGCGCGGGCCGGGCGCGCTGGTCGTGAGCGCCGGCCGCGGTTATCAGGCGCGCGAGTACGTCGTCGAGCCGGACGCCCAGGGCGCCGTGTACGGCTTCGCCGCCGCCGCGATCGCGGGCGGGCACGTGACGATCGAGCACCTGCCACGCACGTCGATCCAGCCGGACCTCGGCTTCCTCGACGCGCTCGCGCAGATGGGCTGCGGCGTCGAGCGCGGCGAGCGGGCGATCACGCTGCGCGGCGCGGCGCGGCTGCGCGGCATCCGCGTGGACGCGAATCCGTGGCCCGACGCCGCCCTCGCGCTCGCCGTCGTCGCGCTGTTCGCGGACGGCCCGACCGAGATCGTCAACGTGCCGAACCTGCGCATCAAGGAGACCGACCGCCTCGCCGCGCTCGAGCGCGAGCTCGCGAAGCTCGGCGCGCGGGCCACGGCGGGCCCCGACTGGCTGCGCATCGAGCCCGGCCCCCTGCGCGGCGCGGCGATCGACACCTACGACGATCACCGCATGGCGATGTCGTTCGCGCTCGCCGGGCTGCGCATTCCTGGCGTCGCGATCCGCGATCCCGGCTGCGTGCGGAAGACGTGGCCCGGCTTCTTCGAGGCGCTCGCGAGCTGGCGCTGAGCGCCGATCGGGGGCTGGTCCCCCTGCCTCACTCCGCGCCCTTCACCTTCGTCGTGGCGAGCGCGAAGCCCTCGGCGCCGGCGATCTGCGCCTGGTCGAGCACGAACACGGCCTCGCCGTACACGATCTCCTTGTCGCCGCGCAGGATCACGACCTTGTCGGTGGCCTGCTCGAGCGCCGCCTTGATCGCGCCCTGGAGCGCGTCGCGCGCCACCACGTCGCCGTCCACCTGGATCGTCCCGTCGGTCGCGATGGTGACGTTCACGGCCTTCGGCGGCGTCTTGCCGGCCTCCTGCGCGGACGGCAGGTCGACCTTCTTGCCGGTGTTCGCGATGACGGAGCTGGTCACCATGAAGATGATCAGCAGCACGAGGAACACGTCGGTCAGCGGCGTGATGTTGATCTCGGCGACGATGCCGCCGCCGCCCTCGTCATCGCCCGGAAGCTGAACCGCCATGCGGCGCCTCCGCGCCGGCCGCGCCGGCCTCGAGCGTGAGCAGCGCCTGCACGAAGCGCTCGCTCGCGCGCGCCGTCGTGCCGGTGATGGCCGCGATGCGCGTGTTCAAATAGTTGTAGAGGAGCAGCGCGAGGATCGCGATCAAGAGGCCGACGGCCGTCGCGATCAGCGCTTCCGAGATGCCCTCCGACACCACCGCGAAGCCCGCGTCGCCCGACTCCGCGATCGCGCCGAAGGCCTGGATGATGCCGATCACCGTGCCGAGCAGGCCGATGTACGGCGCCAGCGAACCGATCGTGCCGACGAACCAGATGCCGCGCTTCAGGTCCGTGATCAGCTCCTGCCGCGCCGTCGCGAGCACCTGCTGCACGTCCTCGACGGCATAGTTGCCCCAGCGCAGGCCCTCCGCGAAGACCGCCGACATCGGCGTCGTCGCCGCGTCGCACAGCGCGCGGGCCGCGGCGAGATCGCGCTTCAGCAGGTGATCCACCAGCTTGCGGGTGAAGTCGCGCGTCGCGGCCTCGACGCCGCGGAACTTCCAGAGCCGCTCGAAGGAGATCGCGAAGACGATCACCGACAGGAGCCCGAGCGGATACGTGACGTACCAGCCGCGATTGATGAGGTGAAGGATCTCTGAGGCGCTCATGCCGTCCGGAACTCCTCGCTCTCGAGAACGTTGAAGTCGCGCAGTGGGTAACCGATGGCGCGTTTCGTTGACACCCCTTTCGGCCACTCGTAAGTTGGCCCGGTCCTTCCGAAAACCCTTTCAAACGCGAACAGTTGCGGCGAAAGCGCGAGCCGCCTGCGAGAGCCGGATGCGATGCTGAGCCAGGCGGCGGTGAACGGCGATTTCGTGGTGCGACGGCGCGCCGTCAAACGCCATCGGCGGGCGCCGCGGCAGGCCATCCAGGCCGCCCTCGCCGCGGTCGCCGCGCCGCCGGGGGAGTTCCCCGGGCGCGCGATGCCGGAGCCCGCAGGCGCCCGCGAGCGCATCGTCTCGAGCGGGCTCTCGATCCTGATCCATGCGGCGCTCGTGGCCGCGATCGCGCTCACCGCGTACCTCGCGCCCGAGGTCGTGCAGGAGCAGATCATCGAGATCACGCGCATCGACGACGCGCCCGACAACGACACGAGCGGCTCCCCCCGCCCGCGCGCGATCGCCGAGAGCACGGGCGCCTTCGCGCCGGCGCCGATGGCGATGCAGGCGCACGTGATCAATCCGGCGGTGATCCAGGCGCGCGCAGCGAACGTCGCGGCGGCGCAGGCGATCCAGGTCGAGGCCGTCACCGCGGTCGCAGCGCCGCGCGAGATCGTGCACACGGCCGCGCCGACCGTCGAGGCCGCGCGGACCTACCAGTCGATCGCGACCGTCACGGCGACAGCCGTCGACACGAGCGCCGCCACCGCGCAGATCTCCGGCAACGTCTCGATCAACGCGCCGCAGGGCGTCGTGGTCGGGCCTCGCCAGGTCACGACCACCGGCGCCACGGTCGGCATCGGCGGGCCGACCGCCCTCGGCACGGGCTCCTCGGTGCGCGAGGGCATCGCCTCGGGCCGGGACGTCGTGGGCGGCAAGACCGGCGAACGGGCGCAGATCGGGACCGTCTACGGCGAGGGCGGCGGGCGCGGTTTCGGCGGCAGCGGGACGGGCGCGGGCGGCGGCAAGGCGTGCGACGAGCGCCCCGAGGTCACTTCCTACATCGGGCGCGTCAAGAGCCGCGTGCTCGCGCGCTGGCGCGGCGGCTCGACGGGCACGGTCGAGCTCCAGTTCACGATCGACGCGGCCGGAACCGCCTCGTCGATCGAGTTCATCTCCGCGACCAACCCCGCCCTGGGCGCCGAGATCGCCGAAGCCATGCGCGTCGCGTCTCCGTTCGAGCCGATGTCGAACGCGGTGCAGTGCCTCGCGGGCGAAACGCTCCAGGCGACCTTCCAACTGTCGAACTGAGCCGGAACGGGACGCTTTGAATCCGCTGCAGAAACTGCTCGCCGCGTCGCTCGCTCCAGTCGCCGCGCTCCTTCTCGCCGCGCACGCCGATGCGCAGGCCGCTCCGGCGAAGCCACCGTGCCGGCCCTTCCAGAACCAGTCCTTCGATCCCGAGACCGAGGCCATTCTCAAGAACGAGACCGACTCGAACTGCGACGGCAAGTTCGACGAGGTCATCGAATACGAGAACAACGAGCCGAAGCGCGCGCAGAAGGACGAGAACAAGGACGGCGCCTTCGACACGTTCATCGACTACGCGCCCGGCGGCGTCGTCGTCCACCAGGAGCGCGACGCCGACTTCGACGGCAAGCGCGACCAGTGGATCGACTTCGCGAACAATCAGCCCGCCCTCCAGAAGGACGACAACAACGGCGACGGCAAGGTCGACTCGACCAAGACCTTCGCGGCGGGCGTCCCGACGCTGCTCGAGCAGGACCGCGACTTCGACGGCAAGACCGACTCGCGCACCGAGTTCAAGGACGGCGCGCCGGCGCTCGTGATCGACGACGAGAACGAGGACGGCCGGCCCGAGATCCGCGCCGAGTTCGCGGCGAACGGCGACAAAACGCGCGAGCAACAGGACACGAACGGCGACGGCCGCTTCGACGTGCTGATCGAATTCGCCGCCGGCAAGCAGTCCCGCATCAGCGAGGACACCGGCGGCAAGCCCGCCTGGGACGTGATCACGGAATACGCGCCCGACGGCAAGATCACGGCGCGCAAGGCCGACTCCGACGACGACGGAACCCTCGACGTCGTGTCCGTGTACGCGAATGGCCTCGAGAGCCGGCAAACCCGCGACACCGACCAGGACGGCGTCGCGGACGCGGTGATCGCCTTCGATGCCGAGGGCCGCCCGCAACAGGAAGACTTCGACGCCGACGACGACGGGCGCATCGACCTGCGCCGCACGTCGAAGAACGGCGTCAAGCAGGTCGAGCTGTCGGACACCAACGCGGACGGCAAGTTCGACCTCACGACCAACTTTCTGGACGGCAAGAAGCTCGCGACCGCCGCCGACACGAACCACGACGGCAAGCCGGACGTGTTCGTCGACTTCGCGGCCGACGTCCGCAAGCAGCAGCGCGAGGACACGAACTTCGACGGCGACGTGGATGCGATCTACGACTACGAGAGCGACGGGGAGACGCTCACCCTCGTCCGCAACGACGCCGATTTCGACAAGCGCTTCGAGACGACGTCGCGGTACCAGGCCGGCGCGCTCGCGATCAAGACGGTCGACGCGGACGGGGACGAGAAGGCCGAGCGCACCGAGCGCTACGCCGACGGCCGGCTCGAGCGCCTCGAGCTCGACGAAGACGACGACGGGCGCGTCGAGGCCTGGAGCCTGTACGACGAGAACGGAAAGCTCGCGAAGCAAGAGCAGGACACCAACGCGGACGGCAAGCCCGACACCTGGGTCGAGCTGTTCCCCGCCAGCGGCAAGATCGCCCGGGTCCGCAGCGATGCGAACTTCGACGGCAAGCCCGAGACCTGGCGCACCCAGGACGAGAGCGGCGCCACGACGCAGCTCGAAGAGGACAAGAACGCGGACGGCAAGCCGGACCGCGTCGTGAAGTTCGTGGGCGGCCAGCCCGACTCGTTCGAGGAGGACACGACGTTCGACGGCAAGCCCGACGTGGCGGGCAAGCTCGCCGCCGATGGGAAGGTGCTCGAAGAGCGCCGAGTGACCGACGCCGGTGCGGTGAAGGTGTCGTTCGAGGGTGGGCAGAAGGCCCGCGAGGAGCAGGACAAGAACGCCGACGGCAAGCCCGACGTCATCTCCACGTTCAAAGCGGGCGCCCTCGCCCTCCAGGAGCAGGACTCCAACGGCGACGGCGTGATCGACACGCGCATCGCCTTCGAGGGCGGGAAGCGCGTGCGCCAGGAGCGCGACACGAACGACGACGACGCGCTCGACGCGACCACCCACTACGACGCGAACGAGCAGCCGCTGCGCGAGGAGCTCGACACGAACGCAGACGGCAAGCCCGACGTGAGGCGCTTCTACGAGGCCGGCGCGATCGCGCGCGAGGAGCAGGACGCCGACCACGACGGCCGCTTCGAGCTGACGACCTTCCTCGCGAACGGCGTGCCGCAGCGCTCCGAGGCCGACGCGAACGGAGACGGCAAGCCGGACGTGGTCGTCGCTTATCAGGCCGGCAAGCGCAGCGAGCAGCGCGAGGACACGAACGGAGACGGCGCGATCGACACCACCACGACCTTCGGCGCGGACGAGAAGCCCGCGCAGATCGCCGCGGACACCGACGCGGACGGCCGCGCCGAGACGACGAGCTTCTTCGCGAGCGGCCAGCTCGTGCGCAGCGAGAAGGACCGCAACGGCGACGGCAAGGCCGACGTGCGCATCGCCTATCAGGGCGGGAAGCCGGTCACGACCGAGCAGGACAACGACTACAACGGATCGTTCGAACAGCGCGTCGCCGCCTCGGCGAAGGGCGAGCAGGAGCAGACCGAGGACCGCAACGGCGACGGCAACCCGGATCTCCGGCTGACACTCGATGCCAAGGGCCAGGTGATCCGCCAGTACGAAGACCGCAACTTCGACGGCAAGGACGACCGCGTCATCGAGTTCGCGAACGCGAAGCCGCGCTTGATCCGCGAAGACACGAAGGGGCGCGGCTGCTTCGACCTCGAACAGCGGCTCGCCGCAGACGGCGCGACGGTCGAGGAGCAGGCCGTGGACGAGAACGGCGACTGCAAGCTCGACCTCTGGTCGCACTTCGAGAACGGCTCGCCGGTGTGGCAGGCCCAGGACCAGCGCGGCGCCGGCACCCCGACCGTGCTCACGCGCTTCAACGCCTCGGGCGCCCCGGTCACGCAGGAGCTCGTGAGCGAGGGCAAGCGCGCGCCCGACACCAAGATCTTCCTCGGCGCCGGGGGCGCCGTAGAAGCGCAGTGCCTCGACAGCGATGGCAACCGCACGCTCGACGTCCGCTACCGCATCGCCGGTGGCGCCGTCGCCGAAGGCCTCGTGGACACGACCAAGGACGGCAAAGCCGACGCGCGCCAGGCCTGGGCAAACGGGGCGATCGCCCACGTCGAGGTCGACACCAACGGCGACGGACGCGCCGACGTCGTGCAGTACTTCTCAGGGCCGAACGTGATCCGTCAGTGTGAGGACAAGGAGTACGACGGCACGATCGATCAGTGCTTCGAGGGCCAGAAAGTCGTGCCCGTGTCGGGGGTGAAGGACGTCAGTCGGCCGCTCGGCGCCCTCGGCTGTGGCGGCTTCGACGCGTTCTGGCGGCGTTAGCTGCGCGCGGGCTTCCGTGCGCGACATCCCGTGAAAATCTTCACGCGCCCGTGGGCCCGTTGCGATTAGGATGCGCGCGGGAGAAGTCCCCGGACCGATGCGCGCCGCGATTCTCACCACCGCGTTCGTGATCGCCGCGCTGTTCGTCTGGTCGAGCGCGCGAGAGCGCGAGCGACGCGACGGCGTGGCCCGTGCGGCGGGTGCGGTCGCCCCCGATGCCGTTCTTCCCGATGTCGCCGCCGCGCCGCGCGTACCGGCACCCGCCGCGGGCTCGCCCGCGGCCGAGCCCGCCCCGGACTACGAGCCGGCGACGCTGGAGGCCGCGCGCGAGCACGTGGTCGCGGAGGGCGACACGCTGCCCGGGTTGGCCGAGCGTTATTATGGGGATGCGGGGCGAGCGGACGAGATTTATCGGGCGAATCGGGACCGGATTCGGGATCGGGGGCGGCTGCATCCCGGGCAGGTCCTCGCCATCCCCTGAAGCGTGGATCGAAGATTGTTGCTCCCCCGAAAAGGCCCCAACGCCGCTGGGGATTCCGGGCGCAGACGGAGATCTAGAGCTTCGACGGGCGCGAGGTGCGCGCGCGGAGAGCGCTTCGCGCGCCAGAAACAATCTTCGATCCACGACGAAAGAGTGACCAACGGTGCGTGGGGCGGCCGTGAACCGGCGTCGCCCATCGCCACCGCCGAAACCCCGCCGGCGTCGCCAAACTCCGTCCGCTCGCGCGCTGGCCGCGCGCGGCCCGCGCGGCCAGCGCACGCCAACGACGCGCGTTCGCGCTGGGCACGCAAGTTGCTCCCGTGCCGGCTCGGAGGTGGAAGACCATGAAGCCCCGATCGGTCCTGTGGATCGGCAGCGCGGACGGCCTGCAGGCGAGCGCGGTGGCCCAGGCGCCGGAGATCGATCTCGTGTGGGCGCGCGAGGCACGCGAGGCGTTCGAGCTCCCGCTCTCGAGCTTCGCCTGCGTCGTCCTCGACGCCGACGCCGGCGACCCGCGCGCGGCGGAGGAACTGCGCCGCGCCGGCGCCGCGATGGTCCTCGTGACGCACGACCCCACGACGTTCCCGGGTCTCGCCGACCTCGCGCGCACGAGCCCGCCCAGTCCGAGCCCGATGGGTGTGATCGGCGAGAGCCGTGCGATGCAGCAGACCCTCGCGCTCGTTGCGCGCGCCCAGGCGACCCACGCCACGGTGCTGCTCACCGGCGAGACCGGCACGGGCAAGGAGGTTCTCGCGCGCGCGATCCACGCGGGCGGTCCGCGCGCGCACGGCGCATTCGTCGCGCTCAACTGCGCGGCGTTTCCCGACACCCTGCTCGAGAGCGAGCTGTTCGGTCACGCGCGCGGCGCGTTCACGGGGGCGGATCGAGCGAAGGACGGCCTCTTCGTCGCGGCCGACCATGGCACGCTCTTTCTCGACGAGATCGGCGAGACCTCGCTGCCCTTCCAGGTGAAGTTGTTGCGGGCACTCCAGGAGCGCGAGGTGCGACCCGTAGGCGGGAATCGGACGCAGCGCGTGGACGTGCGCGTGATCGCGGCGACCAATCGGGAACTGCGGCGCGAGGTCGACCGCGGGGGGTTCCGGGCCGATCTCTACTATCGCCTCGCGGTGTTCCCGATTCGCGTGCCGCCCCTGCGCGAGCGCCGCGACGACGTCGCCCCGCTCGCGCGCCACTTCCTCGCCCTGCACGGCGAGCGCGAAGCCAAGCCCGGCTGCCGGCTCGACGCGGACGCCCTCGATCTGCTCGTCAGCCACGCGTGGCCCGGCAACGTGCGCGAGCTCGAGAACGAGATGCTGCGCGCCCTCGCGCTCTCGGAAGCCGGGGACGCGATCCCGGCCGCGCGGCTCTCGGCGCGCCTCGCCGAAGCGCCCGACTTCGCGCGCGAGGCCCCCGCCGACGGCGAGCCACTGCGGGTGACGCTCGCCCGCTACGAGGGCTGGCTGCTGCGCCGCAGCCTCGCGCAGCACGGCGGGCGCCGTGCCGAGACGGCGCGCGCCCTCGGACTCACGCGTGAGGGGCTGCACAAGAAGCTGAAGCGCCTCGGCGTCGCCTGAACGGGGCCCGTGGGATCCCCGCGGGCCCCGTTCCACGCGGGGCAAGGCGGTGTAACCTGCGGGGATGCGCAGCGGCAGCTTCCACATCGAGCCTGAATGGAACGACGCGTTCGCGCGCGCGGGGCTGGACCTCGCCGCGCTTACGCGCGGCGACGTCGGGCGCGTCGTGCAGCGCAAACCGGGCCGCGAGGTGCGGCGCGTCGAGCTCGGTGACGCGCGCGGCGCGGTCTACGTCAAGCGGATCGAGATCCACGGCCTCGTTCGCCACTGGGCAGCCCTGCGCCGTGGCGACACCGCGACGCGCGAGGCGCACGCGCTGCTCCGAGTGAACGCCGCCGGCGTGCGCGCGGCGCGGCCCCTGGCCTTCGGCCGCGCGGGGCGCGACCTGTGCGCGCTCATCACCGAGGAGCTGCGGGGTGTCGACCTCACGAGCGCGCTCGCCGATGCGACGCCGCGACGGCGCCGGCAGCTCTTGAACGCGATGGGGACCCTGCTCGCACGCCTCCACACGGCGGGAATCCTGCACGAGGTGCGCTGCAAGGACGCGATCGTCGACGAAGACGGCGCGCTCGGCCTGATCGACCGCGACCCGAAGGACGCCCTGCCGGCCCTCGCGAAAGCGGAGCACGGCGCGCTGCGCTGCCTCGCGCGCTGCGAGTACCTCCGCCTGCGCGGCGGCGCGAAGCTCACGACGCGCGAGCGCCTGCGCGTGCTCGCCGCCTATTGCCGCGCGCGGGGAGACGGTTCCACGCTGCGCGAGGCCCTGCCGATCGTGCGGGCCGCGCTCGCGCGCGAGATCGATCGCCATCGCGACCGCCCCGCGCTCGTGGCGGAGTTCGGGGCGCTCTCGCTCTGAGCTCGGCGCGTTCCGCGGGCCGGCGGACGCAAAGAATCGGGGCTCCACGGGGCGCCGGAAGCCCGCGGCACGGCCGGCTGGCGTCGCCCGCGCGAGGGTCCCTTGGGCCCCCGCGTGGCCCAAAGGCGAGGCGCCGCGGCGCGCAGGGCGTGCGCAACCGAGGGGCAACGAGGGGCGCCGCGGAGTCCGCCCTCGAGTTGACCGGAGCGTTCGCGGGATCGGCCGCTAAGGTGCGCGCCCGCTCATGGACGCCTCCACCTCGACGGACGCGCGCAAACCGCGCTCCGAGCTCCGCAACCTCGCGATCATCGCGCACGTCGACCACGGGAAAACCACCCTGGTCGACGGCCTGTTCCGCTTCACGGGCGCCTTGCGCGCGAACCAGGCGATGCAGGAACGCGCGATGGACTCGAACGATCTCGAGCGTGAGCGCGGCATCACGATTCTCGCGAAGCAGACGTCGATCGAGTACGAAGGCGTGCGCATCCAGATCGTGGACACGCCCGGCCACAGCGACTTCGGCGGCGAGGTCGAGCGCGTCCTCGGCATGGTCGACGGCGTGCTGCTGCTCGTGGACGCCGTCGACGGCGTGATGCCGCAGACGCGCTTCGTTCTCCGCAAGGCCCTCGAGCACGGCCTGCGCCCGATCGTGGTCGTGAACAAGATCGACCGTCCCGAGGCGCGCGGCGAGGCGATCGTCGACGAGGTGTTCGACCTGCTCGTCGAGCTCGGCGCCAACGAGGCGCAGCTCGAGTTCCCGGTGGTCTACTGCTCGGCGAAGCAGGGCATCGCGGGGCTCGACCTCAAGGAGCCGATGAAGGATCTGCGGCCCCTGCTCGAGACGATCCTGAAGCACGCGCAGGCGCCGCTCGTCGAGCTCGACGCGCCGCTGCAGTTCCAGGCGGTGACGCTCGGCTACGACGAGTTCCTCGGCCGCCTCGTGATCGGCCGCGTGATCCGGGGGCGCCTCGCGCGCGGCGTGCCGGTCGTGCGCATCCCCGAGACGGGCAAGCCCGAGGCGTTCCGCATCACGAAGCTGTTCGTGACCAAGGGCCTCGACCGCGTGGAGACGGATCTCGCGCAGGCCGGCGACATCGCGATCCTCGCGGGCATCGACAACGTCGAGATCGGCGACACGGTCGCGGACCCGAGCGACCCGACGCCGCTCGCGCGCATCGCGATCGACCCGCCGACGATCCGCGTGAAGTTCGCGGTGAACACCTCGCCGTTCTCCGGCAAGGAAGGCCGCTTCCTCACGAGCCGCCAGATCGGCGAGCGCCTCGAGCGCGAGGCGCTGACCAACGTGTCGGTGAAGCTCGAGCCGAGCGACTCGAGCGAGACGTTCCAGGTCGCGGGCCGCGGCGAGTTGCAGATCGCGATCCTGATCGAGACGCTGCGCCGCGAGGGCTACGAGTTCTCGGTGTCGCGCCCCGAGATCATCCCGCGCGACATCGACGGCCAGCTCTGCGAGCCGGTCGAGGACGTGATCGCCGAGGTCCCCGAAGCCTACGCCGGCGCCGTTCTCGAAGGGCTCGCGCAGCGCAAGGGCCGCATGCTCGACATGGAGCCCCAGGGCAATCGCACGTGGCTGCACTTCGCGGTCCCGAGCCGCGGCCTGTTCGGCTACCGCGGGCAGTTCCTCACCGCGACGCGCGGCGAGGGCGTGCTGCACCGCACGATCCGCGGCTACGAGCCGTATGCCGGCGCCCTGCCCGGCCGCGGGGTCGGCGCGATCGTGTGCAGCGAGGGCGGCAAGACGACGCCGTACTCGCTCTTCCACATCCAGGAGCGCTCGACGCTGTTCGTGGGCGCCGGCGTGCCGGTCTACGAAGGACAGATCGTCGGCGAGAACGCGCGCGCGGGCGACCTGAACGTGAACGTCGTGCGCGCGAAGAAGCTCACCAACATCCGCGCCGCGGGCCGCGACGAGAACACGATTCTCTCGACCCCGCGCCAGCTGACGATCGAGTCCGCCCTCGAGTGGATCGACGAGGACGAGCTGCTCGAGGTGACTCCGCAGTCGCTGCGCCTGCGCAAGCGGATCCTGGCGGCGAACCTGCGCAAGCGCTGAGCGCGGGCGGCGGCGCAGTCGAAGGCGCACCCCCGAGGCGCCGGCAGCCCGGCGCCCCGAGGGCGTCCGCTGGGCCCGCTCGAACGTCGCTTCGGGCAGGTTTTTCGTCGGAGCGGCGGCGCGGCGCGGTAGGTTGCCCGGGATGCGTGTGCGCGCGCCTTGGTGTTTGCGGTGGAGCGAGCGGCCGGGCGGCTCGGCGGTGCGGACCTCGCTCGCGATCGCGTTCGTGCTCGGCAGCGCGTTCGTCGGCGTCGAGCTCGCGCTGGGGCGATTCGCGGCCTTCGCGCGCGAGCCTCACGCCGCGGCCGACTTCCGGGTTGCGCTCGGTCTGATCGGGCTCGTGGCCTATCTCGCCGGCGCCTTCGTCGCGGCGGTGCGCGGCGCGGAGCGCACGTGGCGCGAGCTCGCGCCGGCGTTCGTGCGGCCCGCCGAGGCCGAGGCGGCCGCGGGCTCGGTGCTCGGCCGCGCCGAGAGCCCCGCGCTGCGCCGCGCCGGCTGGATCGGCGCCGCTCTCGGGCTCGCCACGCCCGTCGCGACGAACCTGCGCCTCTCGACCTGGGCCCTGTGGGAGCTGCCGCCGGAATCGATCGCGCACCGCCTGCTGATCGTTCCCCTCGGCTGGCTCACGCTGCGCTTCTCCCGGGTGATCTGGACGGAGTCGCGCCGGCTCGCCGCGCTCGGCGGCGGCGCGCTGCGCGTGGACCTTCTCGACCTGCGCCCGCTCGCGCCGCTCGCGAATGCCGGCGTCCGCCACGCGCTCCTCGCGGCGGGCACGGTCAGCGTGTTGCTGATCGGGGTGCGCGACACGAACGTCGCACCGGGGCTCGGTGCGGTGGTGGCGATCGCGTCGCTCGCGAACGTCGCCCTGTCGGTCCTCACGCTCTGGCTCGCCCTGCGCGGCGGCCACGACGCCATCCAGCGCGAGAAGGAGCGCGCCGACGCCGCGGCAAACGGCGCCCTGCGCGCCCTGCGCATGCCCGGCGCGAAGCACGCGGCGGGCGCGCTCGCGGATGCGCTGGCCTGGAAGCGCCACGTCGCCGATGCGCCCGACTGGCCGATCGACTTCCCGACCCTGCGCCGCTTCGTCCTGCCCCTCCTCCTGCCGGTCGTCTCGCTCGCGGCCGGCGCGCTGTTCGAGGTGCTGTTCTCGCGCCTCCTCCCGGGCTGAGCCCGAGCCGAGCCGCAGCGCCGCCTGCGCGAGAGCTGCGCGCGGCCTGCACGTGCAGAAACCGCTCAAGAACGCGCAACTCGGTCCGACAAGTCCTCCAGCCCCCGCGTCTTGGCGGGGAGCGCCAGGAGGAACCGATGCCGAAAGCGCTTCGCCCGCTCGACGAGCCGACCCTCACGCGCATCGTGCGCTACGCGCTCGCGACCGCCATGGACCGCATCACGCTGCGTCCAGGCTCGCGGCCGATCGTGCATGGGCTCGGGCCCGATCGGGCGGTGAAGTTCCGCCAGCTCGCGGGCGAGGACACGCTCGCGGCCGCGGAGATCGTGCTGAAGCACGCGCGCGTTCCGCGCACGCGCAGCCAGGAAGCCGGCGACGCGGCGATCGAGCTCTTCCCGCTGTGGGAGATCCCGGGCCACGCGCTGGTCGAAATGCACGCCGAGTCCGCACCCGGCGGCATCGCCCTGCGCCTCGACTTGCTGCGCCCGCTCACGGATATTGGCGAGATCGCGACGCTCGAGTCCTGAAGGCCGGGCGCGCGCCTCCGGAGGTCGCATGCCCTTGTTCGTGTGGATCGGTCGCGATTGCGAGGGCTCTGCCGAGGCGCGCGCGCGCGTGCGTCCGGCCCATCTCGAGGCCTTGCGGCCGTTGGCGCCGCGGGTGCGCTTCGCGGGCCCGCTGCGCGATGCCGACGGCACTCCGCGCGGCAGCGTGATCGTGCTCGAAGCCGCGAGCCTCGCCGAGGCGCGCGAAATCGCCGCGCGCGACCCCTACGCGACGAACGGCGTGTTCGCGAGCTGGGAAGTGTTCGAGACCGTGCAGGTGCTGCCGCAGCCCGCCTAGCGCCCTATCCCGCCGCGCCTCACTCCGCCGGAGTCGCATCCCCTTCGCCCGCGCTGGCCGCCGCGGCCGCTGCGGCCTCCTGCGCGCGCTTCGCCTCGTCGGCGGCCTCGGCTGCCGCCTGCTCCTCGCTCACCTGCTTCAGCGCCGCGAGGCCGCGCTCGAAGTCGCCACCCACCATCGCGTCCATGTCCATGAAGACGCCGGCAACCTTCGCCAGGAAGGCGTTGCGGCCCGACATCGCCCACGTCACCGCGGTGTCGCCGTCGGCGCTCGGCGCGAGGCTGAAGACCGCCTCGTTGGTCGCCGCGAACGGCGCGAGGAACTCGAGGCGGATGGCGAGCCGTTCCGGCGCGGCGCTGTCGGTGATCGTCATCCGGCCTTCGCCGACGTCGGGGTTGCCCTTCCAGTGATACGTCGCGCCGACGCCTGCGCTCGCTCCGCCGTACTCGCGCGCCATGCCGGGGTCGAGCTTCTCCCAGGGCGACCACGGGCCCCAGCGACGGAAATCGTCGAGGTTCGCGAACACCACGCGCGCCGGCGCCGCGATCTCGACGCTGCGCTCGAGCCGGAACTCCGCCGGCTGGAGCGCAACGAACGCGAGGAAGCCGAGGACGACGGCCAGGATTGCGAGCCCGAGTTTCTTCAAGGCGATCTCCTCCGCGCAGCTCGCGCGGCGATGGGGGTCAGGACAGCCCGGCGCGCAGGAACGACAGGATGCGGCCCCAGGCGCGCTGCGCGGTCGCGGCGTCGTAGACGTCGGGCCGCGTGTCGTTCAGGAAGGCGTGGTCGACACCCGGGAAGATCGTGAAATCCGTGCGGACGCCGGCCGCGCGCAGGTCGGCCTCGAGCTGATGCACGGCCTCCGGCGGCACGAAGGCGTCGCGTTCCGCGAACACGCCCATCACGGCGGCGCGGATGCCGGACGGGTCGATGCGCACGTTCGGGTGGACGCCATAACAATCGACGACCGCGGAGATGCGCGGGCTCAGCGAGGCGGCGTAGAGCGCTAGCTGCCCGCCCATGCAGAAGCCGAGCGCCGCGACCTTGCCGCCGTTGACCGCGTCGTGATTCACCAGCGCCTTCACCGCCGCGTCGAGGTCGCGCGCGGCGCGCGGCAGCGCGAGGTCCATCATCAGACGACCGGCGACGCCGGGATCGGCGGTGGAGACGCCGCGGTAGAGGTCCGGCGCGAGCGCGACGAAACCCTCGCGTGCGAGGCGATCGCACACCTCGCGGATGTGGTCGACGAGGCCCCACCACTCCTGCAACACCACGACCCCGGGGCCGCGGCCGCGCGCGGGCACCGACAGGTAGCCGCGCAGCTTCTCGTCGCCGCTCGCGAACTCGATCTCGCTGCCCGCGAATGCCATCCGCTGCGCCCCCTCCGGTGGAGCGCTCAGCTTAGGCGAGAGAGGCCCCGGCGTGGCCGGCTTCGCGTGCCCCGCTCAGCTGTCCTGGTCGCCGCCGCAGCTCGAGCCCGGGAAGCCGCAGTCCGTGTCCGGATCCGGGTCTTCGCAGATCTCGCACAGCGCGCGGCAGCCCGAGCCGGGATCGTCGCACGAGTCGCGGCCCGGCGGGTCGAACGGGTCGATGCCCGGGCCCGTCGGCGGCGGAGAGCTGACGGGCGGCACGGTGGTGGGCACCGTCGCCACGTAGAAGGGGCATGCGCCCATCGCGCCGAGCGCGACGGTCGGCGCGCCCGCCGGCACGATCGTGAAGCCGCCGAGCACCTTCGTCTCGAGGCAGCTGCCCGCCGGCACCGTCTTCGCGCCGTCCTGCGCCATCACCACCAGCGGCTCGTCGTGGGCGCACACGCGCACGACGTCGCCTTCGCGCACGAGCTCCGCGTCGCCGCGGCCCGTGCTCGCGCTCACGCCCGGCGCGTAGAGCTGCACGCGCTGGGCGGCCTCGTCGCGCCCGTCGACGACGCGCGCCGCGCCGCGCTCGACGGCGAGCTCCGGGGCGGGGCGCGCAGAGAGCTCGACCTGGGCGTCGGGGCCGATCTGCACGATCGCGTCGTCGATCACCAGGCCGGCGCTCGCGCCCGGGCCGGTGACGACGTCCTCGCAGGCGTTCACGACGTCGTCGCACGCGAGTGCGCGCGAGCTGCCGTCGGGGCCCACCGCGCGCACGTCGCCCTGCACGCTCGCGACGCGCGCGAGCGGCCCGCTGGGCTCGCAAGCGCCGCGCTCCGCGTCGCGCGACTTCGGCGCCTCGCTCGCGTGCGGCTCGCGCACCGCGCCGCTGCCGTCGGCGAGCGCGCCGATCGGCGCAAGCGCCAAAGTGGCCACCACCAGCGAGCGAACCGTGCGATGCAACATGGTCGAGTCTCCCGCCAACTGAGTGGCCACTAGAATCCGTAGGTGACGTAGAGGCCGACGACGTGCCGGTCGTAGTCGAACACCGCCACGTTCGAGCTGCGGTTCTGGTAGCGGTAGCGGCCCATCACCGAGAAGCCGGCGCCGATCTCCCGCTCGAGCTCCATGCGGAAGCGGAACGCGACGTCTTCGCGCTCGTCGGATTCGTACGTGAAGGGCGGCGTGCCTCCCGGCGGATCCGGGAAGCTCGACGGGTTCGAGAACGGCAGCCAGCCGACGCCTGCCACAGCGCGCAGCTCGATCGCCGCGGGCAGCAGCGTCTCGAAGCCGCCGAACACTTCGACGCCGTTGTAGTCGTACTCGCGGCCGTCGGCGGCGAAGCCGAGATAGCTCGCGCCGAACAGCAGGTCCGTCTCGTCCGAGAGCGGGAATGCGTGCTGGGCGGTGAGCCCGTAGCCGACGCCGTCGCGATCGCGGTAGTTCGGGGCCGGGAAGCCCGGGAAGCCGAGCACCGGCGCCGAGGTCGGGAACTTGTAGTCGAGCCACGACACGCGCGCCGAGAACTGCGACTGGCCGGCCTTCCCCCAGTCCTTGAGCAGCATCGGCGTGAGCTGCTGGTCGAACAGGAAGTCGTCCCCGTCGATCCACGCGTAGCCGACGTCGTAGCGGACGCGGAACAGCGTGGTCTCGTCGATGCGGTAGTCGAGCCACGGCGAGAGCGTCGGGTGATGCTCGTCGAAGTCGGTCAGGTCGAGGTGCGCCGAGCCGTAATAAGTCCCGCTCAGGCCGCCCGACCAGGCGCCGCTGCGGAAGAGCTCCGCACCGCCGTGGGCGATCCACACCGCGCGGCCGTCGCTCTCGTCGCCGATCTCGCCCGGGAGGTCCACGCCCTCGCCGCGCAGGATCACGTTGCTGTCCCACTCCGCGCCCACGCGGACCCACCCCCACGGCGCGCGCTTGCCGCGCGTCGCGCTGGCGCGCGCCGCCTCGGCCTGCTTCGCCCACTCGCTGCCGGGCGCGAGCGCGATCACGCGATCGAAGGCCGCGTTCGCGCGCGCGCGATCCTGGGCCGAGAGCCACGCGACGCCGCTGTAGTAGGTCGCGGCGGGCTCCATCTCGCTCGGCGCGAGCTCGCGGGCGCGGTCGAACGCGGCGCCGGCCTGCGCGTTTTCGGCGCCCTGCAGCAGCAGGAGGCCGCGGTAGAGGTGGTACTCGGGGCGCTGCGTCGCGCTCGGCGGCATGGCGTCGAGCGCCCGGCGCGCACCCTCGAGGTCGCCGACCTCGTAGCGCGCGACCATCAGCGGCAACTGCACCTCGGCGAGCTTCGGATCGAGGCGCTGCGCTTCGTCGAGCGCGGTGATCGCCTCCGCCCAGCGCCGGCCTTCGACGTGGCACTGGCCGCGCAGCAGCGAAGCCTGCGCGTCCTGCGCGCCGACCTTCGCGAGCAACGCGAGCGCGTCGTCGCAGCGGCCGCTGCGCGCGAGCGAGCCCGCGCGGAGCAGGTCCGCCTCCTGCGCGCTTCCGGCCGCGAGCGCACCCGTCGCGAGGGCCGCGCTCAACGCGGCCCCGATCCATCCCGCGCGCTTCATCGGATCGGCCGACGCTTGCGGATGGCGAGCAGCGTGCCGCCGAAGCCGAGCAACGAGAGCACGAGCGGCTCGGGCACCGAGAGCTCGAGGAAGTTCACGCGGTACTGCGGGAACACGCAGAAGTTCGGGTCCTTGCGGATCCGCTTCAGCGCCTTCGCGACCGCGTAGCTGATCGGGACGTCGAAGCTGTCGCCCTTCACGAGGTCGCCGACGAAGTACGCGAGGTACGTGACGCCGGGCGTGCCGGACGGGCTCACGGTCTTCCAGCTCGGATCCGTCGGATCGACGATCAGGCCGATGTTGCCGTGCTTCTTGTAGTACTTCGCGTTCGCGTCGTTCGGCGAGTGGCCTTGGATCACGATCCAGAGATCCTGGTAGTCGCGATCGACCGCGGTCACGGTCCAGGTGCTCTGGCCCGTGCTCGGGCTCGACTTCGTCGCCTTCTTGCGGCTGACGCCCGGAATCGGCGACGGGGTCGTCACGCTCACGCGCGTCCCGCCCGAGTTGCCGAAGAATGCGCTGTCCGGGAGCGCGCCCATGCCCGCGTTGCGGACCGCAGTGATCGACGCGCCGTCGAAGCCGACGCCGTCCGTGTTCAGCCAGACGCTCACGGGCGCGGCCGCCATGGGGAGCGCCGTCAGCACTGCGAGCGCACAGCCCGCCGCGGCGACGACCCAGCGATTCATCCCACCCATTCCCATCTCCTTCCGCGCTCCGGAGCCCTACGGGCCCGAGAGAGACGCGGTCAGATCGAAGTGGTTGGTTTGGCAGGGGAAGTGGCGCGGCGAGCCGGTTTTTTTCGCGAAAGCGAGTGAGTTGCACTCAGCTGAGGCGTTCCGCCAACACTCCCTCGAACGCCGCCCCTTCCGGGAAGCTGTTCGCGCTCGGGAAATCCGCGCTGGGAGGGGCCGGGGTCACGGCGACGCGCACGCGCGCTTCGCGCGCTGCCGCCTCGACGTGGCCCGCCAGGCGGCCGCGCGCGCGGCGGTCGTTGCTCGACACGAGCAGGAACCCGCCCGGCGCGAGATGACGGAGGCAGTCCGCCGCGAGCGCTTCGAGCCCCTTCCGGGCGCTCCAGAAGCTGCCGCCCGCGCTCGCCGCGGTGGGGGGGTCGAGAACGATGCCGTCCAGTTGCGCATCGCTTGCCAGCTCGGCCAAGTAGCGGCGCACGTCGCGCTTCACCGCGCGATGCCGCGGCCCGGCGACCCCCGAGGCTTGCAGGTTCTCTTCCAGGCGGGCGAGGTAAGGCCCCGAAAGATCGACGCTCGTGACCTCGCCCGCGCCCGCGGCGAGCAGCGCGGCGCTGAACGCCCCCGTGTGCGCGAAGAGGTTCAGGTAGCGGCCGCCCGGGCGAACGCGCGCGGCGAGGCGCTCGCGGTTCGCGCGCTGATCGCAGAAGAGCCCGACGCCCGGCCGCGGGCGGCTCGGATCGTCGAGCCCGAGATCGACGACGAAGCCGAGGCCCCGCTCCCGGACGACCAGGGGGCTCGCCGGCGGCGGACCGGCCACGTGTCGAACGCACAGCAGATCGCCCGGGGGCTGCGGCTTCAGCTGGACGGCCACGACGACGCACGGCTCCGCGCCGAGCTCCGTGCGCAGCGCCTGCGCGAGCGCCGCGGCCGCGCGCTCCCAGATCGGGAGCGCCGCGCGGCCCGCGACGAGCACGCGCAACACCGAGCCGAAGCGATCGGCGAACAGGCCCGGCAGCGCGTCGGCCTCGCCGTGTACGAGTCGCAGCGCATCGGTGGCGGCGGCGAGCTTGGCGCGCTCGCGGCGCAGCAGCGCGCGCGCGACGCGCTCCTCGATCGATGCCGGCTTCGCGTTCGCCGGCGCGCCGCGATGCGCCGCCGCCCAGAGCCGCGCGACGAGCTGCGGCCCGCCTTCGATGCGCGCCGTGCCGAGCGCGCGGCCGTCGGGATCGCGCAGCGCCACGAGCGAGCCCGGCGCGAAGCGGCCCTCGTCCTCGCTCTCCTTGTCGCGGGTCAACCACGGGTGTCCCCGCGACATCGCGCGCGCCGCGGCTTCCGAGATGCGCAGCGCGCCGCCCGCGGCGTGCAGGGGTTCGCCGGGAAGCGCGAGCGTCCCTCCGTGCGTCGCATCGCCGACGGCCGGCGCGCCCGCCTGCGCGCACCAGGCCAGCACGCGGGCGGCGCCCTCGCCTTCGCACGCGAAGCGCACGCGCGTGCGGTCGCCCTCGACGCCGAGCACCTCGAACGCGAAGCGCGAGCCGCCCCGCACCGGCACCACGCCGGACGGCCAGGGCAGCCCGGGCAGCTCGAGGGTGAGCGCGTCGCCGGCGAACGCCGGCTCGGTCGCCGCGTCGTCGTCGAGCCAGAAGGCCGTCCCCGGCGCAGCCTCGCTGCGCGGGTCGCGCACCGGCGCGCCGGGCTGCCAGGCCTCGCCCACGCCGAACGTGCGCGCAAAGCGCAGCCGCTCGCCGCGCAGCAGCGCGCCGGTCGCGCGCGACGGCCGCAGCCGCGCGAGCAGATCCTCGACGCGCAGCGAGACTCCCGGGGCGCGAAACGTCAGCGGCACCCGCGCACCATAAGCAATCCGGCGCCGCACCTCGCGCCCGCTGCGCGCGACGCTCACACTCGCGCGATGCGAATCGCCGTCCCGCCCGCGGTCTCCGCGCTGTGTACCGCGCTCCGCGCGCGCGGCTTCGTGGCGGTGCTCGTCGGGGGCTGCGTGCGCGACGCGCTACTCGGCCGGCCCGTGCGCGACTGGGACGTCGCGACGTCGGCGAGCGTCGCGGAGGTGCTCGCGCTGCTGCCGCGCGCGGTGCCGATCGGCGCCAGCGCGCGCCACGGCACCGCCCTCGTGCCGACGGCCGCCGGGCCGGTGGACGTGACGACCTTCCGGGGCCCCGACCTCGCGGCGGACCTCGCGCGGCGGGACTTCACGGTGAATGCGATGGCGTGGTCGGACGACGGCGAGCGGCTGATCGACCCCCACGCCGGCGCCAGCGATCTCGCGGCCCGCCGCCTGCGCGCCGTCGGACGCGCGGCGGACCGCTTCGCGGAAGACCCGCTGCGCGCCCTGCGCGGCGCACGGCTCCACGCCGAGCTCGGACTCGTCCCCGACGCCGAGATCGAGGCCGCCATGCGCGCGTGCGCGGGGCCGCTCGCGGGCGTGGCGCCGGAACGCGCACGCGCGGAGCTCATGCGCCTGCTGCTCGGCCCCCACGTGGCGCCGGCGCTCGCGACGCTCCGGCGCACGGGCCTCGAGGCGGTGTTCGTGCCGGGCGTTCGAGCCGACGCGCCCGAGGTGATCGCTGCGCTTCCCGCCGACCTCACGCTGCGTCTCGCGGCGTGGCTGCGCGGGGCGGTGCGCGGCCGGGTGCTCGCGCGCCTGCGCTTCGGCCGCGGCGTCGCGCGCCGCATCGACCGCCTGCTCTCGCTCCATCCCGTCGACTTCGACTGGGACGGCAGCGCCTCCGCGGTGCGCCGCATCCGCCAGCGCGCGGGCGACGCGGACACCCTCGGCGACCTGCTCGCGCTGCGCGAAGCCGAGTGCGCCGCCTCCGGCGACGCCTCCGCGCGCGAGCGCCTCGCCGCC
>CAZCTH010000070.1:0-27825 GCA_964501435.1 uncultured Spirochaetales bacterium
TCCGCGTCGGCCGCGCCGAACGCGGCGCGCACGGGCGCGGTCGCGGCGGCGGAGAGGCTGCCCGCCGCCTGTGCGGCCTCGAGTTGCGCGGCGAGCGCCTGCGCGGCATCGCGGCTGGCGAGCGCGTCGGCCGAGGCGGTCTCCTTCGGCGCCTCGCGCTCCTCGGCCGCGGGCGGCGCTGCGTCGCCGCGACCCCACGCGAAGTAGGCGCCGGCGCCGAGCAGCAGCAGCGCGACGGCGCCGGCGATCGGCACGATCGGCAGCGAGCGCTCGGCGGAACCGGACGGCGACTGCCGCGCCGGCGCGCGCGGCGGCGCGGCGGTGGATTTGCCCTCGGCCGCTTGGGCGAGCGCGGTGCGCATCTCGCCGGCGTCCGCGAAGCGCTGCTGCGGCGAGACGGCGAGCGCCCGGCGCACGACGCTCTGCACCGCCTTCGGCGTGCGCTCGAAGCGCAGTCTCAGCTCGCCGCGCACGGCTTCCAGCTGCGCGTAATAACCGAGCACGTCCTGATAGCTCTGCGTGGGCAGGTCGGGCTGCTCGCCGTAGGGGTGGCGCCCTTCGATCGACTCGTAGAGCGCGAGCCCCATCGAGAACACGTCGCTCGCAGCGGTCAGGTCGCGCACGCGCAGCTGCTCCGGCGACGCGTACTTCACCGTGCCCATGAACGAAGCGAGCGTCGTGATCTCGCTGGCGCCGATCACGGTCTCGTCGCCTTGCGGCCGCACCATGCGCGCGATGCCGAGATCGAGCAGCTTCGGAACGCCGTCGTCGGTGATCTGGATGTTCGCGGGCTTGATGTCGCGGTGGATCACCGGCGGTTTCTGCGCGTGCAGCCGCGCGAGCCCCTGGAGCGCGCCGAGCAGCACCTGAATCGCGCGCTCGGGCGAGAGCGGGCCGCCCTCCTTCAGCAGCTTCGCGAGGTCGCTGCCGGTGAGGAACTCCATCACGTAGTAGTCGGCGCCGGTCGCGGCATCGCGATCGAGCTCGTAGATCCGCACCAGGTGCGGGTCGTCGATCGAGGCGAGGATCCGCGCCTCGCGCCAGAAGCGCTTGTAGCCCTCGCCCTGGCCGGCCTCGGGCTTCAGCATCTTCAGCGCGCGGCGCACGCCGAGGTTCTCGTCCTCGACTTCGTACACCCACGAGAAGCCGCCTTGCCCGAGCAGGCGCTTCACGGGCCAGCGGCCGACGCGCTGCGGTGCGCCGCTCACGCTCTCCCCTTCGCCCACATCAGCGCGAGCGCCCCGAGCAGCAGGGCCGCCGCCACCGCGGCGCCGACGAACAGTGCCCGGATGCGGCGGTCGCGCTGCGCGCGCGCGTCGTCCTGCGCCTTGCGCCAGATCGCCTCCACGTCCACGTCTGCGAGCGGGACGGCGCGAGTCTCGTCGGCGCGCACCTCCGCGCGGCGGCTCGGCGCCGGCGCGCCGCGCTCGGTGTCGTCGCCCGCGGCGATCGGCACGCGCGTCCCGATGCCGAGGATCTGGACCGTGACGTTGTCGGTTCCACCGGCGGCGTTCGCGAGGTCGACGAGCGTGCGCACGGCGGACTTCGGCAACTCGCGCTGCGCGGCGGCCGCGATGCGCGCGTCGTCCACCATGTTCCACAGTCCGTCGGAACAGAGCAGGAAGAGGTCGCCGTCGCGCGCGTCGTGCGCGGCGCAATCCGCATCCAGCGATTCGCTCGCCCCGATCGCGCGCGTGAGCTCGTTGTGAGGCCGCGACGCCGCCTGCTCGGGCGTGATGCGCCCCGTGCGCAGCAACTCCGCCACGATCGAGTGGTCCGGCGTGAGCTGCTCGATGCGCCCGCCGCGGATGCGGTAGCAGCGCGAGTCGCCGACGTGGGCGACGACCGCGCGCGCCGCGCCGTCCCAGTGGAGCGCGACCGCCGTCGTGCCCATGCCGTACAGCTCGGGACGCTCGGCGGCGCGGCCCTTCACGCGCGCGTGCGCCGCGAGGATCGCGCGCGGCAGGCTCTGCTCCGGCGACGCGGCGTCGAACTCGCGCCCGATCGTCTCGACCGCGAGCTGGCTCGCGACCTCGCCGCCCTGATGACCGCCCATGCCGTCGCAGCACACGAGCAGCACGCCGCCGTCCGCGCACGGGAACTCGCCGAACGCGTCCTGATTCACGCGGCGGCGGCGCCCGACGTCCGAGAGCGAGGCGTACTCGGCGGAGCTCATCGCCGGTAGATCACTTCGACGTCCGCAAAGCGGATGCGATCGCCCGGTGCGAGCGGCCGTGCGCCTTCGACCTTGACGTCGTTCACGAACGTGCCGTTCGTCGAGGAGAGGTCGCGCAGCTCGGCCTTGCCGCCCTTCACCTCGATCTCCGCGTGGCGACGCGAGACGGTGTCGTGCTTGATCAGGATCTCGCTCTCGCCGTGCTGCCCGACGCGGTTCACGCCGCTCTTCAGCGCACGGCGATCGCCGCGCTGCGGACCGTTCGCGAACTCGAGCGCTCCGGGGCGCCGCATCCAGAGGAAGCCGCCGGCGGCACCCCCGAGCGCGAGCGCGGCGAGCACGCCGAGCAGCCAGCCGGGGATGCCCGTCCCGACGTCGGGGTAGCGAGCGGTGCGCGACGCCGCGCCGTCGCCGGTGCTGACCTCGACCTGGTGAGACTCGCCGTCGAGGGCGGTCGCGACGCGCAGCACGTAGCTCTGCATCACGTGCTTCCAGACGTCGGCGTAGAAGTCGCGCAGCGGAACGCCCGACTCGACCTGCAGGTAGTCGGCGGTCGTGCCCTCGGAGATGCGGCGCAGCGCGGCGAGCCCGGCGTCGCCGAAGCCCGTCGAGTAGCCGAGCGAGTAGACCAGCACCTGCGCTTCGCCGGGCCCGCCCGCCGCGAGCTCGACGACCTCTTCGAGCGAGTGCGTGCTGCCGCCGTCCGAGCCGTCGGAGAAGACGATCGCGATCGTGCGGCGCGGCAGCTCGGGCTCGCGGCGGATCATCTCGATCGCGCGGTAGAGGCCGTCGTACACGCGCGTCGGCGCGAGGTCGGTCGCCGACTCGAGCCCGTCCACGGCGCGGCGCACGTCGGCATGCGCGTCGGTGAACGCCGCGGTCTCCTCCACGTTGCCGGCGAAGCTCACGACCGCGACGCGGTCGTAGCTGCCGATGCGATCGATGAACGCGAGCGCCGCGTCCTTCATCGCCGGCAGCGCGTCCTGCATGGTCGGGCTCGTGTCGAGCACGAGCACGCACGCGACGCCGTTCTGGGCGGCCTCGAGCGTCTCGACGGCGACGTCCGCCGAATCGACGCGGCGCTCGTCCTCGCGTACGAGGAAGTCGCGCGCCTCGAGATCGGCGACGGACGCCCGGCCCTTCGTCAGCGCCCGCACGTACAGCTCGACGCCGGAGCCGTCGGCGAGCGGGTGCACGTCGTCGAGGTGCACCGTCGCGACACGCGAGGTGCGCAGTCGCTCGTCGCCCTCCTGCGCCGAGACCGCGGCGGCGAGCGCGAGCGGTACCGCGAGGGCGGCGAGGAAGAGGCGTCGCCTCACGGCACCACCAACAGAACGAACGTGCTCGGCTTCGTGGCGCCCAGCCGAATGCGGTCGCCGTGCTGAAGCAGCTGCGGAGACTCGACGAGCTGTTCGTTCACGAACGTCGCGTTCTCGGGCCGCACGGCCTCGATCATGAAGTCCCCGCCGTCGGCGCGCAGGCGCGCGTGCTGACGCGAGATCGTCTTCGTGTCGGGCCGATTCGGCAGCGACTCGGGGCTGCCCTCGCGGCCGAGCACGTTCTCGCCGTCGAACACCCGCACCAGGTGCCCGTCGAGCGCGCCCTCGACGCCGAGCAGCACCGCCACGACCGAGCCGCGCACCGGTGCGGAGACGGGCGGTCCGAGCACCGTGGCATCGTCGCCGGGGCCCGCGTCGTAGGCGGGCGACGTGCGCATCGGCGGCGGCGGCACGGGGGTTCGCGGCGGTGGCGGCGGCGGGAGGGAGCGCTGCGGCGCCACGGTCGGGGCATCCACGGGATCGTCGCGACGCGGAGCCGGCCGAGACGGCGTGGGGTCCGACCACGGGTCGCCGTTCGCCTCCCTGCGCGGCGCCTCGCCTTCGCGGGGAATCATGCGCGTGTAGCTCGGCTCGTCGGAGTCGTCTGCGGGCGCGCTGCCGCGGCCGTGCTTCTTCTTCGGGAACAGCCGATCGACGATGCCCATCGGGGTCGAACCTCGCGTTGGTCTCGCATTGTAAGGAAAGCCCGCGGCGGCGCGTCTGCGTTCGCGGGGCGGCGACCCGCGAGCGCGCGCGTCCGTGCGCGGGCTCGCGGGTACCGGGCGCTTCCCTACTTGGGGACGTCGATCTCGACCACGGTGCGTGCCGTGACCGGCGCAGCCAGCGCGCCGTCGATGCGGACGCGGCTGCCGGCCGGAAAAACCTCGACCACCTGCAGCTGGCCGATCACGCGGCCCCCGTCCTTCAATCGCCCGCGCAGCCCGACGCGCATGCCTGCGCTCGAGCCGCCGGCGACCGTCGCGAACTGCGTCTCGCCCTGCCCCTGCGCGAACTCGACGACGCGCGTGGTGTAGATCGCCACCGGCGGAGGCGGTGCCGGCGCCGTTGCAGGCGCGGCCGCGGGCCGCGGCGCGGCCTTGGGCGTGAACTCGGCGCGCACCGCGTAGTTGGTCGCGCCGCTCGCCTCGGGCTCCGTACCCACCCACAGCAGGCGCTGGCCCGCCGCAACGGTCTGCGCGAGCTCGACCCGCGGCCGGCCGCCGCTGCGCACCGGGTTGCCGGGAAACTGGCCCTGCAGATCGGTGATCGCGAGGAACACGTGGGGAAGCGGAGCGCCCCCGTCGCCAGTGACGACGACCTTCAGGCTGCCCGCGCTCGGGAAATCCAGCAGGAACCAGTCGTCGAGGTCGCCGCGGCTGCGGTCCACGGAGTCCTTGCGGTCGGCCTTGAACGCGAGGCGCTCGGCCTGCGCAGGCGCGCCGTTCGGATCGGGCGCGGGCGCCGCCGCCGGGGCCGCCGCCGGAGCGGCCGCCTTCGCGGCGGGCGCGGCCGTGGGCGCCGGCGCCGAGGCGCAGGCGCCGAGGGACGCGGTCAGGAGGGCGGCCGAGAACGCACGCAACGCAGGAGTCGGATTCATGGCAGTTGGATCTCACTCTCTTCGAGGTGAATGGGAATCTCGCCGGCGGCGCAGCTTGCGCTGACGGTGACGCGGCGACGGCCCGCGGCGCCCGGGCCGCGGGAATAATCCGCGACGATGCCGAGCGAGCGCGCGTTCGCGGGCAAGGGGTCGCCGATGCGCCGCGTCTCCCCGGGAACGACGCGCACGTCGATCGGGTCGCCGGCGGCGCCCTTCGGCCGCTGGCCCGCGAGCAGCGAGTCCTCGCTCGCTTGCTCGAAGCCGAGCGCGGACTCGAGCGGATAGATCAGGAGCCGCACCACGTGGGGCTGGCCCGAGAAGAAGTTCGCCTGCGGCGACGCCGTGACGGCGAGACAAAGCCGCGGCGCAGTCGGGTCGACGTCGGTACCGACGTCGCCGTGCGCGCCGGCGTCGAGCCGCGCGCCGACCTGATAAGCCATCGCGCCGTGGGTGGAGCCCTTGGCCGACAGCCACGCGAACGCGGCCGGCGGTTTCACGCCGTAGCGCACGCCGAAGCGCGCGCGTCCGTTGCCCTGCGTCACCGCGAGCGGGAGCTGATTGGCGTCGGCGAGCGTCAGCGTCAGCGGCGCGCCGCCGCCGTCGCCTGCGGCGAGGGAGACGATCACCTCGAGCACGCCGCCGTCGGCGACGGGCACGCGGAACCAGTCGTCGCAGTCGCCGCCCTCGCCGTCGCACTTCAGCGCATTCATCACGGGCGCGCCGGGCACGAGCGGGCCGGCCGTCTGCGGCGATGCGAGGTCGCGGTCCTTCTTGGGTCCGCCCCACGCGAGCGCGGAGCACGCGCACGCGGTCGACAGCGCCCAGGCGACGAACCCCTTCATCGCGAACCGTCCCCTTTGCCGGTGCGCCGCGCAGCTCACTCGAGCGAGCCCGGCAGAGACTGCGACGCCGCCTGCTCGAAGCGCAAGATTTCGTCGCCGCCGCGGCGCTTGTAGCGCGCCGCGACGCGCAGAGCGCCGCCGAGCGGGTCGGCGAGCTCCCATTCCTGCGTGCCGTCGGCGAGGCGCTTGCCGGATCGCAAGAACGCGGCGAAGGCGAAGGCGCCGTTCCACTCGCGCGCGATCTGGCGCTCCTGTCCGTTCGCGAGCCGCACGCTGGCCGTCAGCTGCACGTAGTCGCAGTCGGGCGTCCACACGAAGCCCTTCTCGCCCACGCCCTCCGCGTAGTCGAACACCTGCTCCTCGCGCGTCGCGCAGGCGAGCGTGAGGCGCCGGCCCGTCACGAACACGCCGGTTGCGCCGCGCACCTCCGAGGGCGAGCCCACGATCCGTACCGCCATCGGCCCCGAAGGCGGCGCGCCGCCTCCGCCGCCCGGAGGCGCACCTCCCCGCGACATGAACGCGATGAAGTGATCGGAAAGCGGGAGCGCACGGTCTTCGAGCAGCGGCCGCGGGCCCGTGCCCGCCCAGAAGGCACCGAGCGTCTCCTTGCGGAAGCGCTCGAGCGCGCCGCCCGGCCCGTACAGGCGCTCGTGGGCGTCGGCGGAGAGCGGCGTCGGGAACGGCGCCACGATCTGGTCCTTCCACGCGAGGTCGATCTCGCCGCGCGCCGCCTCGAGCACGGCGGAGAAGCCGTTCAGCACCGGCATCGCGAGCAGGCTGCGCAAGGCCATCTTCGTGGTCTGGTCGGGGTCGCCCGGGCGGATCGGCACGAGCTCGCGCGCCAGATCCACACCCTCGTTGAACGGGGTCTCGACGCCCTCGCCGACCTCGCGCGCGATCTTGAGCGCGACGTGGCCGCGGCCGCGCGCGCGCTCCACCTCGGTCGCCACGCCGTCGAGTGCCGCGAGGTAGCGCTTCCACGCCGCCGGATTCTTCTCCGGGTCGTCGCTGCGGCTCTTCCGCACCGTGTGGAGCGCGCGCACCCAGCCGGGCGCGTCGTCGCGCCAGAGCCCCTCCGCATTGGTGTGCACCGCCGCGCGCGTGATCAACGTGAGGTAGGGCGAGCCGAGCACCTCCGCGTCGGCGACGGCGGGCCGCGGCGCGCCCACGAGGAAGTTGCGCCACGCCTCGGCGTAGCGGCGCGCGTACTCGTCGCGGAACTGCAGCACGCTCGCCTGGCTGCGCGAGCCCGAGCGTTCGAGGCTCGCGAACACGCCGCCGAGCCAACGCTCGTAGAAGTCGCGCGAATAACAACCGGGCACGTCGATCGGGCTGCCGCCCGCATCGCCGAGGCCCATGTCGGCCGCGCGGATCGGGGGCGCGACGTCGGAGCGCTCGGCGCACCAGGCCTCGAGCCGGCCGATCTCGAGCAGCCGCGGCGCCTCGTCGTCGAAGCGCCGCTGCTCCTCGTCGATCCGCGACTGCAGCTCGACCGCGGAGGTCCAGCGCACGAACGCCGCGTAGCCCGCGACGAAGGCGCGACGCTCGGACTCGTTGCGCCGCACGTCGCTGTACGTCTCGAGCGCGGGGCGCAGCGCGTCGGGATCGCCGCGCGAGGCGAGGAACCCCACGTCGGCGACGAGATCGAGCAACGCCGCGAAGGCGCCGGGGCCCGGGTCGCGCACCGCGCCGAGCAGCTCCGCCTTGGCCGGGCGCTCGAATTCGGCGCCGAACGCGGCGACGAAGCCGGCCGCGCCGCGGTCGAGCGCGCGCTGGAGACCGCCGCCGAGCCCGAAGCCGTAGAACCCCTCGGCCCGCGCGGCCTCCGCGCTCTCGAGCTCGCCGCGCAGCGAGTCGAGCGCTGCGAGCGAGCGGCTCTGCTCCGCGGCGTCGAGCGCGGCCTGCCGCACGCGCCCGATCGCGCCGAGGTTGTTGGCGAAGGAATAGGCCCAGCCGCCGACCGCGAGCGCGGCGAGCAGGCCCGCGAAGCCGAACACCGCCATGCGCGTGCGCGGCCCGACGCGGTCCGTCGGCACCGCGAGCGACTGCTCCTCGGGGTCGAGCAGCAGCTTGCGGAACAGGTCGCGCACGAACCAGCCGCCGGCGGGCCCCGCGGCGACGCGCGCCTGCGCAAAGGCGTGGCCGTGGCGCACGAGCAGCGGCGAGACCAGCTCGCCTTCGCGCAAGGCGCTGGTGAGGAACACGCCGCGCAGGAACGGCACTTCGTCGTAGCGCGTCGGCTGGAACGCGCGGCCCGCGAAGGCCGCGATCGCGCGCGCGAGCCCGCCGAGCTCGTGCGGCAGCAGGAACAGCGCGCGGCGCCGCTCGGCATCGGGCTCGCGCACGAGCAGCTCCGGCAGTGTGAGCTCGACGCGCTCGCGCATGCGCGCGAGCGCTTCGCGCACCGTCTTCTCGACGTCGTGCGGGTAGCGCTCCGCGTTCGTCCAGCCGAGCGCCTCGACGAGCCGCGTGCCGCCGAGAGCCGTCGCCAGCTCCGCGAAGCCGAGCATGCGATCCGCCTGCGTGATGGTCAGATAGATGGGCGGGTCGATGCCGAGCTCGTCCACGATCTCGTTCAGGTGGCGGCGCAGCTCCGACGCGTCGCCCTCCAGCTCGGACGCGGGCCGGCCGAGCAGATCGGCCGCAGAGAGCGCCACCACCACGCCCTGGAGCGGGCTCTTGCTGCGCTGTTTGCGGATCATGCCGAGCAGACGCTTCCACTCGTCGTGGTCGTTGCCCTCGTGGGTCGCGCACAGTCGGCCCGCGGCGTCGACGAGCACGGCGCTGTTGGTCAGCCAGAAGTTGCAGCTCGACGTCGGCCCCGCCTCGACCAGCGACTCCACCGCAGACGGCAGCTCGAGCCCGCTCGCGCGCAGCAGCGTCGTCTTGCCCGTGCCGGGCAGGCCGATGACCAGGTACCACGGCAGATCGCCGAGCGAGCGCGCCTCGATCACGGCCGCCGCCTTGCGGAAGCGCTCCTCGAGTTGCGCGGTGCCCTCCGCACCGGCGCGGCGATTGCGCTCCGCGTCGTCGCCGGCGCCGGTGCCGCGAGACGAGCGGTCGTCGCGCTCGCGGGCGTAGAGCGCCCACACGGCAAAGCCGAGCAGCCCGATCAGCACGATCAGCAGCGCGACGATCAGATAGACCCAGGAGCCGAGCCAGAACGCGAGACCGCCGCCGACGCCCACGACGAGCAGCGCGAGCAGCAGCGGCACGAGCACCTTCGCTTGGCCGACCTTTCCGAGCGCGTCCTTCAGCGCCATCGCGTCATCCCTCCACGACCGGGACGCGGCCGGCCATCCAGAAGAGCACGGCCCACAGGGCGCCGAACACGACGAGCAGCGCGCCCGCGCCGAGCAGCAGCGTCGGCAGCAGCCGGTTGCCGCGCGGGGCGAGCTCGATGTCGACCTGATAAGCCGCCGGCGCCACGCGCTTCTCCCGCGAGAGCTCGAGCGCGCGCTCGACGCGCCGCAGCTTCTCGAGCGTCTTGTGGACGAGCGCGAGGCGATCGCCGTCGCGGCCGGCATAGTCGCCCTGGAAGCCGAGCGCGAGGCAGTGGAAGTAGACCTCGAGCGCCGCGGCGTTCTCGGGGCGCAGCTTGTCGAGGCGCTCGTAGAACTCGACGCCTGCGCGGCGCGTGCCGTAGAGCGCGACCTGCAGCGGCTCGCGCTCCCACTCGACGCCGCCCGCCCACCCCGAGACGCTCACGACCTCGTCGAGCCAGGCGACCAGCGCGAAGCGCGCCGCGTCGAGATCCGCACCCGCTTGCTGGCCGGCGCCGCTCTGCGCGACCGCGTCGAGCAGGCCGAGCAGCTGCGCGCGCAACGCCGACGGCGTGGGGCGCGCGCTCTCGGGCGCGGACTGGAACAACAAGCCGGCCGCGAACACGTCGCCCGCGGCCCGGGACAGCGCAGCACCCTTCACATCGCCTCCGCAGCGAGCGCGACGTACAGCACCACGTTCGCGTTTTGCAGCTTGCCGAGATGCAGCGCGAAGCTCATGTCGTCGCGCACCTTCGCCCACTCCCGCGCGCGAGGATCGACGCGGAAGTACAGGTAGCCGGCCATCGCCTCGATCTCGGTCGGCGGCCCGGGCAGCTTCTCGATCGGCAGGCCCGGCACCGCGAACTTCACCAGCGGCGCGACGCCCTTCAGCGAGCTCGCCTTGCCGTGCTGCACGACGAGGTCGGCGAGCGCCTGCACCTCGAGGGGCCCCTTCACCGCGAGATAGACCGCGTTGCGCGGATCCACCATCTGCAGGTTCAGCGCGCGCGTCGCATAGGCCTGAGAGGCGGCGTCGAAGGCGAGCGGCAGCTTGTGGAAGTTCTCGGGCGCGAGCCGGTCGAGCTCCGCGGCGATGAAGTCCATCAGCGGCTTGAAGCACGCCCACGGGTCGGCGTGGTCGTAGGTCGGCAGCTCGACCGCCTCTTCGAGGCGATAGGAGCCGAGCGCGCCGGCCAGCTCGACGAGGGTCGTGTAGAGCAAGAACGGCGGAGTCTCGCCGGTCGAGCCGAGGTGCCGCAGCAGCGGCGCGATGCGCGCGAGCGTGTAGCGCATGAAGAGGCGCGGCACCGACTCCACCGAGAACGTGCGCGTCATCGCGGCGGCCGCGCGCACGCGGGCCGCCACCTGGCTCGTGATCTTGGTGAGCTCCTCCATCAGCTGCGGGCTCGCCTGCATCGCGAGCAGCGGCGGCGCGAAGCTGCGCGACAGCGCGTACGGCCGCTTGCTGTCGTCGGTGGCCTCGATCACGGCGAGCTTGAAGGCTTCGTACAGCCCGAGCTCGTTCTCCTCGCCCGTGAGCAGCAGGCGCAGGTTCGGCTCGAGCACCTCGACCTCGACCGGCGGGCCGCCGCGATTCAGGTCGGGCAGCTCGGTCGGCACGACGCGATGGCGCGCCGCGGGATCCCCCGCGTCGACGACGTTGGCGTCCTGCACGCTCCACGAGCGCAGCGCGAGATGCACGTCGAGACGCGCCGCGCCCGGCGTGAACGTGCGCGGCTCGATCGTCGCGTTGCCCGGCACGCGCACGAGCGTGCCGTCGCGCAGCACGGCCTCGAGGCGCACGACGACGATGCGATGCTCGGCCAGCGCCTCCTCGTCGAAGGCGATGTCGCGCACGCCCCAGTGGAACGGGTTGAGCGCGTGCAGGTGATACCGAAGGCGTGCGTCCGCCTGCAGATCGTGCTGCTGGAAGTGTTGGGGCCGAAGGAACATGCCCTCCGCCCACGCCACCGGGTTCGTGCGTCCGATCGCCATCCGTTCCGAGCTCCGTTTCCGCGCGACGGGCTGCGCGCGGCGCGCCTCGCGCGCGGCGGCCGCCGTTCGCCCGTTTGTCGATCCGTCCTGCGTTCCGCACCCGGCGTCCGCCGGGCGCGCAGCGATGCGTTACTTGGGTGCTTCCTTCGGGGCCTTCGGCGCCTTCGGAGGCTTCGGGCTCGCGCCCGAGCCGGAACCCGCGGCGCCGCCGCTGTTCAGCTTCACCATCGGGCCGGAAATCGAAACGCCATCCGGGCCGATCGTGATGAAGCCCGCGCCCGCCTTCAGCGTGAGCTGCATGCCGGCTTCGATCACGAGCGTCATGCCGGCCTTCAGGTGCATCTGCATGCCGGCCTCGACCGCCTCGTTCATGCCGACCTTCGTGTGGCGGTCCATCGCGACGTTCAGGTGGAGCGCGCCGCCGACCTTCTCCTTGCGATCGCCCGAGACCTCGAGCTCGTGCGCGGCGCCGTACTTCACGACGACCTCGCCCTTCACCTCCGTGTGCTGCGTGCCGTCCACCGCGAGGTACTCGTCCTTCACGACCTTCGCGTGTCGCTCGCCCTTGGTGTGCTCGAAGCGATCCTTCTCGGCGTGGACGAAGAGGTGCTCCGCGCCCTTCTCGTCCTCGAAGCGGATCTCGTTGAAGGTCGCTTCGCCGCCGCCCTTGGTGCTGCGCGTCTTCAGCGCGCTGCGCGTCACGTGATCGGGCAGCTTGTACGGAGGCTTGTTCTTGCCGTTGTAGACGCGCCCCGTGATCAGCGGGCGGTCCGGGTCGCCTTCCTCGAACGAGACCACGACCTCGTCGCCGATGCGCGGCCAGAACGCGCCGCCGAACCCGCCGCTCGCGTGGGTCTGCGCGACGCGCACCCAGCACGAGCTCTTCTCGTCCTTCTTCCCGACGCGGTCCCAGTGGAACTGCACCTTCACGCGGCCGTGCTCGTCGACGTGCTGCTCCGCGCCGCTCGGTCCGGTGACGAACGCCGTCTGCACCCCGTGCACCACCGGGCGCGGCGTCACCAGCGGCGCGCGGAAGGGGACCTTGGCGGAGATGCAGCTGAAGGAGTTCGAGTACTCGCCGCCTCCGCTCGTCTCGACGTCCTGGACGATCCGGTGCGCGACGTGGGTGAGCAGGTACTCCTGGTTGAACTCCTTGCGGTCGTACTTCTCGAGCTCGAAGCGCGTGCCGGCGCAGAACTCCGGGTCGCTGCCCTCGCCGCCGTGCCGGAAGGTCGCGGCCTCCTCGATCTCCATGCGCAGCTTCGCGCGCGCGCGCCCGCGCTCCACGGTGTCGTGGCGCGTGGGGTAGTCGAAGCGCGCGAGGCTCGGGCGGCTCGAGACCTCGGCCTTCAGCGACGTCTCGGGGTTCGCGAAGTCGAAGTCCTTCACCTCCCACTTGCCCGTGCGCAGCTCGTAGTCCGCACGCCAGCGGTCGATCAGGCGCTCGCGGATCCAGCTCTCGCCCATGCGCCCCGTCTCCGACGAGCGCTGGCCGAACGGCACCTTCTTGCCCTTCGCGTGCCCTTGGATCCCGTCGGCCAGCACCATCACGTGCTTGTTGCCGGAGTGGCGGAACCAGTAGGCGATGCCCTCTTCCTCGAGCAGCCGGGAGACGAAGGCGAAGTCGCTCTCGCGGTACTGCACGCAGTACGGAAGCTTGGGCGGCTTGCGGCTGGTGGCGTCTTCGAGCTGCCCTTCGAAGCCGGCGTCCTTGATCACCTGCTTCACGATCTCGAGCGCATCGAGATCCTGGAACACGCGGCTGTCGCCGCGCCGCTGCATCAGTGCGAAGAACGGCACCAACTCGGCGGTGTAGGTCGTGACGTGCTGATCGGTTTCGCCCTGCGCGAACCGCTCGACGAAGCCGTGGAAGGCGCGCTTGGCGTCCCCCTCGAGCTTCAGCTCGATGCCGATCGGCTGGCCGACGATGTCCGCGTGCTTGAGGTCGTTCTTCGGCGAGCGGAGCTCGACGCGCAGGCGGTACGGCTGCGAGATCGCCTCCACCCCGTCGAGCTTCGCCAGCAACAAGTCGTTCGGGCCCAGCCCGGGCGGTCGCGAGACGACCCGACAAGCGAGCTTTTCTTGCGTGAAGTCGTCGGTCACGTCAGGTCACCTGGATGGAGAACTGGCCGTCGGCGTCCAGGCCCACGTCGACGCGCTTGAAGGGCGTGCCCTCCGCCATGCGCGACAGGAACTCGGCGGACATCTTCGGCAGCAGTCCGTGGGTGAGGATGTGGTCGATCGCCCGCGCGCCGCTCTCGTTCTCGGTGCAGCGCTCTGCGACGCGGTCCACGAGCGGGGCGTCGTAGAGCATCTCCACGCGATGATTCTCGCGCACGCGGCGCGCGATCTTGTCGAGCTGGAGGCGGATGATCTTCTTCAGGTTGTCGCCGGCGAGCGGGTAGTAGGCGACCGTGACGAGCCGGCCGAGCAGCGCCGGCGGGAACGTCTTCAGGAGGTCGGGCCGGATCGCCTCGACGAGCGCCTCGGGCAGCGGCGCGGTCTCCGGATCGGCGCACAGCTTCGCGATCGTGTCGGTGCCGACGTTCGTGGTCAGCAGGATCACGGTGTTCTTGAAGTCGATCTCGCGGCCCTCGCCGTCCTCGAGCGTGCCCTTGTCGAACACCTGGAAGAACAGCTCCATCACGTCGGGGTGCGCCTTCTCGACCTCGTCGAGCAGCACCACCGAGTACGGCTTGCGCCGCACGGCCTCGGTGAGCACGCCGCCCTCCCCATAGCCCACGTAGCCCGGCGGCGAGCCCTTCAGGCTCGAGACGGTGTGCGCCTCCTGGTACTCCGACATGTTGATCACGACGGCGTTCTTCTCGCCGCCGTAGAGCGAGTCGGCGAGCGACATGGCCGTCTCGGTCTTGCCGACGCCGCTCGTGCCGGCGAGCAGGAACACGCCGATCGGGCGCGACGGATTGTCGAGGCGCGCGCGCGAGGTGTGGATGCGCCGCGCGATCGTCTCGAGCGCGTGGCGCTGGCCGATCACGCGTTCCTCGAGGCGGTCCGCGAGCGACAGCACCGTCTTGATCTCGTCGGCCACCATCTTGCCGACGGGGATGCCCGTCCACGACGAGATCACCTCGGCGACGGCCTGACCGTCCACCTCGAACAGCACGAGGGGATCCTCGCCCTGCAGCTTGCGCAGCTCGGCGCGGGTGGCCTCGAGCGCGGCCTTCGCCTCGTCCGCGGCTTCGGGCGCGAGCGGCGCCTCGCCGGGCTTGGGGGCAGCGATCAGCTTGGCACGCAGCGCGATCAGCTTCGCGACGAGCGCCTTCTCTTCGGCCCAGCGCTTCTCGAGCGCCGCGAGCTGCGTCTGCGCCGTCGTCTGCGCGGCCTCGAGCTCGCCGATGCGCTCGGCGTGGTTCGCCCCGGTCGCGAGCTCGCGGCGCAGCGCGGCGAGCTCGGCGGCGAGCACGTCGAGGTGGCGGCGCAGGTCTTCGATCGCGGCGGGCGTCGCCTGCTGGCCGACCGCCACCTTCGCGCACGCCGTGTCGAGCACGCTCATGCACTTGTCCGGGAGCTGGCGCGCCGGGATGTAGCGGTGCGAGAGCCGCACCGATTCGACCACCGCCTCTTCGAGCAGCCGCACCTTGTGGTGCGCCTCGAGCTTCGGCGCCACGCCGCGCATCATCGCGATCGCCGACGCTTCGCTCGGCTCCTCGATCTTCACGACCTGGAAGCGGCGCGCGAGTGCCGGGTCCTTCTCGAAGTACTTCTTGTACTCGGCCCACGTGGTGGCCGCGATCGTGCGCAGCTCGCCTCGAGCGAGCGCCGGCTTCAGCAGGTTCGCGGCGTCGTTCTGGCCCGCGGCGCCACCGGCGCCGATCATGGTGTGGGCCTCGTCGATGAACAGGATCACGGGCTGCGCCGACGAGCGGACCTCCTCGATCACGCTCTTCAGGCGGTTCTCGAACTCGCCCTTCACGCCCGCGCCGGCCTGTAGCAGGCCGAGGTCGAGCGTGCGCACCGCCACGTTGCGCAGCGGCTCCGGCACGTCGCCCGCCGCGACGCGCAGCGCGAAGCCCTCGACGGCCGCGGTCTTTCCGACGCCCGGCTCGCCCGTGAGGATCGGGTTGTTCTGCCGACGGCGCATCAGGATGTCGATCACCTGGCGGATCTCGGCGTCGCGGCCGAGCACGGGATCCATCTTGCCGGCCTTCGCCTGCGCGGTGAGGTCGACGGTGAACTGGTCGAGCGACGGCGTGGGGCCGCCCGCGCCGGCCTGCGCCGCTCCGGGAGCGCCCGCTTCGCGAGCGACGCCGGTGGCGAGGGAGAGCGACTCGCGCGTCTCGGCCGACGGCTCGACGAGGGTCGCGAAGTCCTTCGCGAGCGCCTCGACGTTCACGGCCTCGAGCGCCGGCGACACTTCGTTCAGGCGCCGGCGCAGGCGCGCATCCTGCAGCGCGGCGAGGAAGATCGCGCCGCTGCGCACGCGCGCGAGTCCGTAATTGATCGAGCACAGGATCCAGCCGTCGCGCACGAGGTCTTCGATCGCGTGGGACAGCTCGGGCCGCCCACCGCTGCCCGTGCGGAAACGGCCGAGCGCCTTGGCGAGGTCGCCGAGCACGCGCCGCGGATCCACGTCGCTGGCGCGCAGCAAGAGGTGCACGTCGCCGCTCTCGGCGGGCTCGAGCAGCTTCGCGAGCCAGTGCTCGACCTCGACCTCGTAGTGAGTGCGCGAGACGGCGAGGCCGACCGCGCCCTCGAGGCTGCGGCGGCTCGTGTCCGTGAGCTTTCCGATCAGCGACCTGAGATTGAGCGTCATGCGGCTTTCTCCAGCGAGGGTGCGCGGCCCGCCTGGCGGGCTGCGGTGGCGGTCTCGGTCTCCGAGGCGAACACGGCGTCGGCAGCGTCCGTCGCGCGGCCGGGCTCGGGCAGCCAGGTGCTCCAGCCGAGGCGGCAGGTCGCGCCGGCGCCGAGGGTGAGCGGCGGCACCTCTTCCTTCGCGAGCACCAGCTGGATCTCGAACGTCTGCTCGGCGGTGGTCGCGAGGCGCGTGAGGTCGAACAACTCGGCGAAGCCGCTGCGATCCGGCAGCAGGTCTTCGTACTGCGCGAGCGTGAGCGGCCCCACGCGGACGCGGAAGCGGTGCTGGTGGAGCCGCACGCGCGCGCCGAGCGCGAGGTCCTGGCCGAGCGTCGCGTGGGCGGCGCCGAGGCGGCTGCGATCCTCGAGCGCCAGCTCGTACCACGTCGGGAGGAACTGCTCGACCCTCACCGGCGCGCGGAAGTAACTCTCGAGCACGCCCTCGAGCACGACGCTCGGCAGCGGGCGCATCGCGAGCAAGCCCGCGCGACCGAGCAGGCCTTCGTCGGGGACGGCGAGCCGCTCGCGCAGGCCCCCCGTCGCGAGGCCGAGGACCCCGTGCAGGGTGCGCGCGAAATTGTCCACGCCCGGGACGTCGGCAGAGACGGCAGGCTGGCACTTCGCGTACGCGCGGAAGTAGAGCGACGCGAGGCGATGGTTGAAGCAGTCGAGGAACTCGCGCAGCACGGTCGACTTCTCGCGCTGCTGCTCGTGGATCGCGGAGGCGTACGGCATCGGCAGCGAGCCGAAGCTCGCCTGCGTCGCGACGCCGAGGAACGCGAGCGTGAGCCGCGGCGGCTCGCCTTCTCGCGCCGGCGGCTCGATCGACACGACGTCGGAGATCGGGAATGCGAAGGACACGTCGGAGCGGAAGCGCACCGCCTCGCGCGACGGATCGGCGTCGCCGCCGACCATCTCGCCGTTCTCTCCGCGACGGCACATCAGGCGCGCGGCCTGCACGAACTCCATGCGTCGTCCGAGGCGCTCGAGGTCGGCGATCACAGCAGCTGCACCTCGCCCGCGCGCGGGGGCCAGCGCTTCAGCTGCTCGCTGCCGCGCCGGATGCGCGCCTCGAGCTGCGTGAAGGAGTTGATCGACGCGTAGAGCCCGAGGAAGCGCTCGAGCACCGATGCGAACAGGAACGCCCCGGACCCCTGATAACGCTCCTCGTCGAGGTCGATCCGCACCGCGACGCCCCGCGCGAAGCCGGCGTCGCGCCCGCGCCCGACGCGGCGCAGCACCCGCTGCGTCGCGAGCCCCGCGAGCCCCGCGATGCGCTGCCGCGAGACGGGGCTGTCGGCGAAGTCGTAGAGGCGCAGGATCTCGCGCAGCGCTTCGAGCGCGGCGGGCTGCGGCTTCGGCGCGCCGCCTCCCTCCGCCACCGAGATGTCGCCGAGCGACAGATGATTGAGCGCGAGATGCGAAACGAGCCGCCAGCGCGAGCCCGGCCCGAGCGGCGGGCGGATCGCCGCCGTCGGCTTGCGCAGACAGCGCGCGCGCGCGACGAGCGGCTGCCGCTCGATCTCGAAGTCGCCCTCGGGGTCGCCGAACGGCAGGCGCGCGGGCAGATCGCGGTTCGTGCAGAGCGCGCTCACCGTGAGCACCTCGACGTCGAGCGTCGTCGGGCGGAACTCCGGGCTCACCACCGACAGCAGTGCGTCGGTGCCCTCGTCGCCGACCGCCATCGACGGGCGCCGCGCGAGGTGCCAGTACGCGGCCTCGCCGTCGCGGGCGATGCCGTGGTGCAGGCCGTAGAAGGGTTGGTAGCTCGTGACGCGCGCGTCGCCGGGGCGCACGCTCGTCACGGACTCGATCGAGTGCACCTCGTACGAGCCGCGCGCGCGCACGTCGGGCACGATCGGGTATTCGACGGAGAACTGCGTCAGCGACACCGGCTCGCAGGTGTGCGGAAAGAGGTTCACCGCGGGCGCGCAGCCGAGCCGGAGATGCTCGCGCTCGGGTCGCACGCGCACCTGGCTCGGCGGCTGCGACAGCAGCACGTGCAGCTCGAGCAGGTCGTAGGGCTCCTTCGTCGCGCCCGGCAGGCCCTGGATCTCGACGAAGCTGAACTTCGCCTCGAACGCGAAGTACTCCTGCAACAGCCGGTAGCCCGCGAACGACTCCGACGGATACGGCAGCAGGGCCTCGTCGCGCTCGAAGCCCATCGCGCGCAGCGACGTTGCCGGCAGCACGACGGGACGCGCGCCGCCGCGCTGCACGAGCACGCCGACGGCGTCGCACGCGAAGGCGCGGTAGAGCTCGTCCGCGATGCCCGAAGGCGCGTCGAGGAAGAACGCGATGCGGTCGAGGGCGAGCTCGTTCAGCTTCGCGGCGCCCGTCGCGCGCAAGCGGATGCGCAGCGCGGAGCGCGCGTCGACCGGAACGCCCGCGCTCGGCGCGGGGCGCACCTCGACGTCCGCCACCTCGAGCGGCCAGAGCCGGGCGTCCTGCGTCGTGCGGAAGCGACAGCGCACGCCGTCCACCGGCCGCGCATGCAGCGTCGTGTTGCGGCCGACCAGCACTCCCGACGGCGGCGGCACCTGCTTCTCGTCGAGCGAGAGCTGCACCACGGTCGACGACGGGATCGGATTCAGGAAGTGGGGATAGACGATGCCGAGCAGCGCGTCGGAGATCTCCGAGAAGTCGTCGTCGAGCCGCAGCTGGATGCGCGCGGCGATCATCGCGAACGCCTCGATCAGGCGTTCGACGTGCGGGTCCTCGCACTTGGTCGGCTCGAGCAGCAGCCGGCCGGCCACCTCGGGATATTTCTCCGCGAAGGACCAGACCATCTTGCGGATGAACTGGAGCTCGCGTTCGTAATAACCGAGGAGCGCGTCGGCCATCAGGCGACCCCCTCGATCTCGATCGCTCCGGTGTCGGTCTGGACGTTGCTGTCGAAGGAGACGGGCTCGCTGATCGGCTCGACGTGCAGCGTGCCCTCGATGCGGAACTGCAGGCGCATGTCGGTGCTCGACGTGTTCGGCAGGATCACCACGCGCACCGTGGACGAGAGCAGACGGGGCTCGAAGGCCTTCACCGCGGCCTCGATGTCGCGGCAGATGCGGCGCGCGTCGCCCTCGCTGCGCCACGAAGCGTTCGAAAAGTCCGGGATCCCGTAGGCCAGGATCGACGCGCGCGCCTCGGGCAGGTCCGCGAGCTCGGGCGCGTCGTTCAACATGGTCTTCGTGTTGAGCAGCCACTCGAGGTCGCGGGCGACGGAGGCTTTGAGCTCGCGCAGACCGATCGACGGAAACGCGCGCGTGCCTTGCGGCTGCACGAGGCGGTCGAGCAGCGACGGCCGCAGGACACTCGTCGCCGTCGAGCGCGCCATCAGCCGGTCACCACGAGGGAGCGGACTTCCAGCAGCGCGCACTCGCGTTCGTCGCCGCCGCGCACCGCGAGCAGCAGCTTCTGCCCCGCGCCGCGCACCGCGCCGACGCCCGGCACCTCTTCCCAGCTCGTGGCCCGGCCCGTGCGGTGCGCCCCGTCGGCGTGGGCGTGGCTGCCCGCGTAGAGCGCGGGCAGGTGGACGATCGCGTCGTTGCCGCGCGCGTCGAGCAGCTTCGCCCGGGGCCAGAGCAGGTCGATGAGCGTCTCGGGCTTCTGCACTTCGAGCCGTCGCACCTGCTCGAGCGAGAGCCACAGGCAGTGGCCGTGCGCGAACACCTCGAGCACCGAGGCGGCGAAGTCGTCGGCGTCGCGCAGTTGGTCGAAGGGCTCGCCGTTCAGCGTGCCCGCGACGGCGACGGCGGCGCCCGCTGCCTCGTCGAGCAGGCGTCCCGCGCCCGCGGCGTCGTTCGCTGCGAGACGCCCGAGCGCGTCGGCGCGGCGCTCGAGGGCGACCGGCGCGTCGGGCGAGAGCATCGGTCGCGCACGCCCCGCCCACACTTCGCGGCGATGGGCCTCGGCCGCGAGCAGACTGCGCTGCAGCACCGTCTGCATCTCGACGGCGGGCGAGCTGCCGACGCCGAGCGCCTCGAGCTGCTTCTCCGCGCGCTCGAGGTCGCCCGCGAAGCACAGCAGCGAGAACAGCACGAAGCGCGCTTCGCGATTCGCGGGGCTCGCGCGAACGACGTCCGTCTGGGCGCGGACTGCATCCGCGAGTCGCCCCGCATCGAAGAGCGCGTCGACGGTCGTTTGCATCGGGCCTCAGGAAGTACGACGGCAGCGAGCTCGCGCCCGCTGCCGTCTTTGAACGGAACCGACGCCGGGCGTCAGACCTTCTTGTTCGCCAGGAAGTCCCAGGCCGCCTCGACCTTGCCGAGGGACTTGCCGGTCTTCTGGTCCGTGTGCGTGTACGTGAACTTCACGGTGCCGGGGTCGAGCGTGAGGCGCTCGGTCGGCGCGTCGCTGCCGCCGTCGGGCCCCATCGTCGAGATGACCACGTGCTCCATCTCGTACTTGCAGAACGTCTGCTTCTGGCCGCGGTCGCCCTCGCCGACGCTGCGCATGATCTCGATGGTCGCCTTCTTGAAGTGCTTGCCCTGGCACATGTACTCGAAGAGCTTCGGCGACGTCTTGTCCATGTTCTTGCTGACGTTGAAGGGATCGCACTTGATCTGGCCCGCCGTGCGCGCGCCGGCCGAGCTCTTCCCTTCCGTCATGGGCATGGTCAGGTTCCAGCTCCAGCCCGTCAGCTCGATCCACTTCTCGTGGCCCTTGTCGAGCGACTCGCCTTCGATGTTGGGCTCTTCGAACTTCAGATACGCGTCCATCTCGATGTTCCTTCCTGTTTCGGTTCAGGGTTCAGCGGAGCGGCGAGCGCCGGCCCCTCGCTACTTCTGCGCCGGTTGCGGGAGATCCGCGACCAGGCGGAGCGACACGTTCAGCTCTTCCAGCTGGAAGTGCGGGCGCAGATAGGCGACCGCCTTGTAACAACCGGGGCGGGCCTTGTCGTCGACGACCTCGATGCGCGCTTCGCGCAGCGGATAGCGCGCCTTCACTTCCGGCGACGCCGTGTCGTCCGCGACGACGTACTGCGAGATCCAGTTGCCGAGGAACGCTTCGCAGTCGGTGCGCGACATGAAGGAGCCGAGCTTGTCTCGGCACATCGCCTTCAGGTAGTGCGCGATGCGCGACGTCGCCATCAGATACGGGATCTGGCTCGACAGCTTCGCGTTCGCCGTCGCGTCCTTGTTGTCGTACTTCTTGGGGCGCTGGATCGAGTTCGCGCCGAAGAACGCGGCGTAGTCCGTGTTCTTGCAGTTCAAGAGCCCGATGAAGCCCATGTCCGAGAGCTCTTTCTCGCGCGTGTCGGAGATCAGCGTCTCGGTCGGGATCTTCGCGCCGATCGACCCTTCCTTGGTGCGGTAGGTGTGGATCGGCAGGTCCTCGATCAAGCCGCCGCCCTCCGGGCCGCGGATCGCGACGCACCAGTGGTTGCGCGCGAACGAGCCGGTGAGCACCTGGGCGTACTCGTAGGCGGCGTTGCCCCACAGGTAGTCGTTGTGCTCTGCGGTGACGTCCTCGTCGTAGTTGAAGGCGTCGACGCTGTTGTCCTTGCCGTACGGCAGGCGGCGCAGCGTGTGCGGCAGCACGAGCGAGAGGAAGCGCGCGTCCTCGCTGTCGCGCAGCGAGAGCCACTTCGTGTTCTCGGGGTTGCCCTTGTCGAACACCTTGGCGAGATCCCGCGGATTCGGCATCTGCGTGAAGCTCTCCATGCCGAACATCTCGGCGCCCGCCGCGGAGATGAACGGGGCGTGGGAAGCCGCCGCCACCTGCGACATCTGCCGCAGCAGCTCGACGTCCTGCGCGCCCTTGCCGAACTCGTAGTCCCCGACGAGGCAGCCGAAGGGGTCGCCGCCGTAGGTGCCGAACTCGCTCTCGTAGATCGCCTTCCAGAGCGAGCTCTCGGTGAACTCCGCCGCCGCCTGGAAGTCGCGCAGCATGTCGCGCTTCGAGACGTTGAGGACGCGGATCTTGATCGCCTCGCCGGTCTCCGTCTTGTTGACCAGCTTGTGCAGGCCGCGCCAGCTCGCCTCGAGCTTCTGCAGGTCGGGGTGGTGGAGGATCTTGTCGAGCTGGGTCGAGAGCAGCTGGTCGATCGCCGCGATGCGCGCGTTGATCGTCTGCGTCACGCCCTTCTTCACCACCTGGCCGGGCTCGAGCAGCTGCTGCACGAGCGTCTGCACGAGGTCGGCCGCGCGCTCGCGGCTCGCGTCGTCGCGCGGCTTGATGCCGGTGCTGATGATCTCGTCGAGGAGGCTCTGCCCGTCGAGCTCTGCGAGCTTCTCGACGGGAGTCTGCGCTTGCGCCTTCGCCATGCTCACTCGCTCCCTTCTTGGTCGTCGCCGCCCGAGAGCGAAGCCAGCTTCTCGCGGAGGTCGGGCTTCGCGATGATCGCGTCGAGCATCTCCTCGAGCCGGTCGTTGCCCTCGCTGCGCGCGAGCAGGTCCTTCAGCTTGTTGCGGACTTCCAGCAGGTCGTTCAGGGGCTTCACCTGGTGGACGACCGCCTCGGGCGTGAAGTCCTCGAGCTTGTTGAACTCGAGCTCCACCGCGAGCTCGCTGCCGTCGCCCTTCAGCGTGTTCTCGACCTTCATCGCGACGCGCGGCTTCATGCTCTTCATCACGTCGTCGAAGTTGTCGCGGTCGATCTCCGTGAACTTGCGGTCCTTCAGCTTGGGCAGCGCCGTCTTCGGTTGACCCGAGAGATCGGCCATCACGCCCACGACGAAGGGCAGCTCCTTCTGGACCTGCGCGCCGTTCTTCTCCACCTCGTAGGTGATGTGGACGCGCGGCGGCCGCACGCGGCCTTTCTTGTCGAATACGCTTTCACCGGCCATTGCAGAGGCCTCCTTTGCCCTTGGTTTCACTCTTCCGTGGAGCCCCACACCGAGTCGCCATCGTCGCTGGAGCTCGAGTCGTCGCTCGCTGCATCGTCGTCGGAGGAGCTGGAGTCGCCGCCCGAGTCCGACTCGCCGGACCCGCTCGAAGAGCCGACGTCGTCGCGGGACGGCGCGTGGATGCCGAGCACGTCCCAGATCGGCGAGAGGCTCTCGTCGTTCTTCACGATCTCGAGCATCAGCTGCGGGAACGTCAGGTTGCCCCAGCGAACGGCGCGGTCCACCAGAAACGAGATCGGGCTGTGCGGCTCCGCGCTGCGGAAGTACTCCGCGACCTCGCGCAGCCGATCGAAAGCTTCCGCGCGGCTCGCGATCGGCCCCGCGACCGCTGCGGGCGCGGCGTACGCGTAGGTCGGCAACTCGTCCGAAGTCTCCGCGACCGCATCGTCGCCTGCGCTCTCGACGGCCTCTTCCTCGGCGGGCGCGCCCTCGCTCTTCGGCAGCTTCGGCTCGAGCCACTCGAGCATCTCGCCGAGCAGGTTGGCCAGCTCGAGAAGACTCGGGGCGTCCTCGCTCGGGAAGCGCTGATCGCACGCCTCGGCCAGACGGCCCAGCGCTGCGGCGGCCTCGACGAGGCCGGCATGGGCCTCGACGAGACGCTCGACGGGCGTCGCCTTCCCGGTTTGGCGCCAGCGCTTCATCGTGACGGCACCCGCCGCGATCATCTCTTCGTGGCGCGCCTTGTTGTTGGCGGACGCGTCGTCGACGCGCTGCGCCTCGAGGTAGGCCTCCCAGCCCAACCACTCGTCGCGATCGTCGCTGTCGCCCGACAGGATTCCGACGGCGCGCACCGAAGGCAGCATGCCCCGCGCGGCGGCGAGCCAGTTCACGTTGCCGGCGCGCACCGCGAAGCTCTGCGTGCCGCTGCCGTCGTCTTCGCCGCGCGGATACGCCTCGTCCCAGTAGCGCTCGAGCAGCTCGCGCACGAGCTCGAGGCCTGCCGCGAGGCCCGCGAAGCCCTCCGTGCGCGCGAGCGACTCGGCGAGCCAGCACGCGACCTGCACGTCCTTCGACTTGTTGGCGAGCACCTCTTCGCACGCGGCGCGAACACCGGGCCAATTCGCCGACTTCGCGCCCTCGGGATCGATCGAGGGGTCGACCTCGCGCCGCATCTCCGCGATCTCCGACAGCGACACGTCGTCGGGCAGATCTCGCAGGTCGGGGCCGGCCGGTTCGTCCTCGGAGATCGGCCCAAGCAGGGCGTCGAGGTCGAGCATCGTGTCCAGCACCTCAAGGCGGGAAAGCGGAGCCGCCGCGGCAGGAAACACCAATCAGTTGCGGGGGTCAACAAAAGACTCGCGTGGGCCCGCCGCAATTTGTGGCCGTGGGGCCGGGCGAGGTAACTCCGAATCTCGCAGTCGGGAGGACCTGACGATGACGGACCCTTGGGCACGCATCGGGAGCGGTGAAACGGGCGACACAATTTCCGATCCAGCCGGTGCCGGGCTACTCGTGCTGGCCGACCTCTCCGGCTCGGGCCGCCGCTCGCCGGCGGTGGCCGTGGACCGGGACGACCTCGATGCGCTGCTCGCGCGCCTCGCACCCCGGCTCGATTCCGCCCCTTCGGGCGTCGGCGCGCTCCGCTTCAGCCGCCCGGACGACTTCACGCCGCTGGGCATCGTCGCCCAGAGCCGAACGCTGCAGGCGTTGCTCCGAGCGCGCGAGTCGGCCGAGGACCCGCTGGACGAAGTCGCGCCGACGCGCGACGCGGCACTCGACGCGGCGTCCGGAGCGGACGTGCTGGACGCCCTGCTGGGCGACACGGCCGCGACGCCCGGCGCGGCGCGGCCCCGCACCACGGACGCCTTCGACCGTGCGCTCCGCGACTGGATCGACGCAACGCCGAGCGCACCGCGCGTTCCGGCGGAGCGCCAGGCCCGCGTGGACGCCGAGCTGCGCGCGCGCCTCGGCGCGGCCTTCGCGGACGCGCGCTTCCGGGCGCTCGAAGCGAGCTGGCTCGGCCTGCGCCGCCTCTTGCGCACGCTCGAGACGGGCGAGGCGCTGCGCGTACGCGTCGTCGACACGCCCCGCGCCGAGGCGGCACAGGCGCTGGCCGAGGCAGCGCGCACGTGGCCCGCGGGCGAGCCGGCCGCGCTCGCGGTCGCGTGCTTCGCCTATGCCGCGGGCGACGCGGATTGCGAGGCGCTCGCCGCGCTCGCGCGCGCCGCCGAAGCGCTCGGCTGCGGCGTGCTCGCGGACGCGACGCCCGCGCTGCTCGCGGCCGCGTGCAGCGGCGAGCTGGCGCACGACCCCGCGTGGCGCGCGCTGCGAGCCGTGACGGAGGACCGCGTGCGACTCGTCGGCCCGCGCGTCCTCGGACGCGATCCCTACGACGACGCGGCCGTCGGCGCCGAGGGCCTCGGCCTGCACGCCGAGGACACGCTGCCGGCGTGGGTCGGCGGTGCGGTGTTCGCAGCGCAGGCGCTCGTTGCCGGAACGCGGCGACTCGAATGGCTGCCGGCCTTTGCCGCAGCGCGCGACGGCGAGCGCGTGCAGGTCGGGCCCGCCGAGCGCGTGCTCACGGAGCGCGAGATCGCCCATGCGCGTGCGGCCGGGCTCGTCGTCCTCGCAGGCCTGCGCGGCGAGGACGCGCTGATCGTGGCCGGGATCGGCTAGGCGAGCTCGGGCTTCGGCTTCGCCACGAGCGGGCCGCCGCTCTGCGAAGCCTTCATGAACTCGCTCGCCGCCGCGTTCTGTCCGGGAGTCGCGACCTGTGCGGCCGCCGCGCGCGCGAGCAACGCGGACTGATCGGGCGTCGCGGCGGCCCAGTCTGCCCAGGCCGACACCGCCGCGGCCGCACGGGCGACCTGCGCCGCGACCTCGGCGGGGAGTCCGGACGCCGCCGCAGCGAGCGAGTCGAGCCCCGCTTGCGCCTGCGCTGCCGCGGGGCCGGCCTGGCGCCGCGCCTCTTGCTCCGACGAAGTGGCGCTCACGGCCTCCTGGCCCCCGCCCGGCGCGGCGCCTCCGCCTCCGCCGCCTCCGCCGCCACCACCGCCGCCACCGCCGGCATCGCCGATCAGCACGTTGGGGGCACCCGCCACGATCACGCCGCCGTGCGCCGTCTGGTCGCCGATGCGGGCGGCGGGTTGGAAGCCGATCAGCACCGTGGCCGAGCCCATCACGATCACGTCAGGCGGGCCGACGCACATGCACATGTCGCCGACGCGCGCGGCCGGCAAGAACCCGATCAACACCGTCGGGCAGCCCGCAGGCAGGATCGGCCCGCCGACGTGCGGGATCGGCACGACGGCCGGCGTCTGCATCGGGCAGGTGTGCATGTCGGTGATGCGCGCGGCGGGCTTCATCGCGGCCTCAGAACTTCCCGCCCATCGGGCAACCCGACGAGCAGGCCGAGCTCGACGTCACGCCCGCCGCGTTGACCGCGGTGAGCGCAAGCGTGAGCGGCGCGAGATTCGGGAATTGCAGCGTGGCGAGCGGCGCGAGGTTCAGCCCCGGCAGGGCGGCCATGCCGCCGAGCATCGGGCGCACCGGCAGGAACGGCGCCGCTGCACCGGCGGCGGCCATCGCCGCGGGCGGAATCTGGAAGCCCGCGAGCTGGCCGAGCGGCGCGAGGCGCGCCTGCAGCGCGGGAATCGCACCGGGCATGCACGGGTGGATGCCCGTCGCCGCCTTCACGTTCTCGATCGCCATCACGGTCGCGAGCAGGTTCGTGAGCGACGGGATCGGAACCGTCATCGCGGGGATCGAGAGGCTCGCCATCGCGCTCAGCACGGGCAGCAGGGCCTGAATCCCGCCGAGCGAGCTCGCGCCACCGGCGAGCGCCGCGTAGGCGCTGATCGACGGCAGCGACGGCGGGGGCGCGGGGGGCGGTGCGACGGCGAGGCTCGCGCTGAGGCTCGGCATCGCGAGGGGCGAGAGCAGGTCGACGCCGAGCATCGAGCGGACCGCGGTCACGCGCGCGCACACCATCGACAGCGCGAGCAGGCTCGCCGGCGGCGGCGCCGGAATCGGCACCGCGGCGAAGTTCACGTTCAGCGCGCCGATCGTCGCCGCGAGGCGGGGCGGCGTGAGCGGGCTCAGCGGCGAGAGACCCATCGCGGCCATCTGGCTCGCGGCCTGCGTCGCAGCCTGAACCTGCGCGAGCTGCATCGGGTCGAGCGGGATCGCCGGCAGGGGCGGCATCGCGGAGAGCATCGAGAAGTTTGCGCTCGTCATGCCGCGCGCCGCGGCGAGCGGCGCGGCGATCGCGGCGAGCGGCTCGAGCGCCGGAATCTCCGGCACGGGGATGTCGAGCGGCGGCACGAGCGCCTTCAACAAGTCCGCCAACTTCAGTACGCAGGCGCAGCTCATTCGGCGCGGACTCCGGAACGCCCGTGTGCGGGTCTCATCGGTGAGTGGCCTCGCGCGAAGCGTAGGCGACGAACGCATCGTCCTCGCCGATCGCCACGATTCGTTCGATCGGTCCGAACAGCGCGGGCCGTTCGCCGGCGGGCGTGCTCGCGAGCAGCGGTCGCAGCACGCGCGGGTCGTAGAAGCGGCGGTAGAAGGCGTTGCCCCGCGCGTCGGAAACCTCGAACAGACCGACGAGATGGGCGTAGAGCTGCGGCAACGGCGCGCGGGACTCGAGCAGCACCCCCAGGTTGGCGCCACGGCGTTCGGCCCACTCGGCGAGCAGCGGCAGCGGCTCGTCGCCGAGCGCCGCCAGCGCGGGGCCGGAGTGTCCGATCGCCGGCGCGAGGTTCGCCTCGAACAGCGAGTAGAGCTTGAGGCCGCGGCGCCGCGCGGCGAGCGCGAGGTCGAGGCCCGCCGCGCAGTCGATCAGCGCGTACAGCGGCGCGTCGCCCGACTCGGCGAGCAGCATCGCGAGCTCGCCGAGCGGCGACCCCGGTGCGGGGCGCACGGCCGTCGGCTCGCTCTGCGCCGGCGCGACGTTGGCGTAGATCTCGACCGGATCGCGCGGCGGCGGCGGCGCGGTGGGCGCGACGATCGCGGGCGGGGCGGCCGGCGGCGGCG
>CAZCTH010000071.1:0-27686 GCA_964501435.1 uncultured Spirochaetales bacterium
GGCGCGCACGCTCGCCGCGAACCGGCCGCCGAAGCGCTCGCACACGGCGCAGCCGCGCAGGTGCGCCTCGACGCGCTCCCGCTCGGGCGCCGCGAGCTCGCGCTCGACGTAGTCGCTGAGACGCGCGAGCACGTCGCTGCAGCGCAGCCCGCCGACCTCGCGCTCGCTCTCCGCGAGATTCCGCTCCTGCATGCGCACCTCCTCGAGCAGCCGCAGCCGCGCGCGGTGGAGGCGGCTCTTCAGCGCCGGGAGCTCGAGCTCGAGCACGCGCGCGGCCTCCTCTCCCGAAAGCCCCTCGACGTCGCGGAGCAGGACCACCTCGGCGTCGGCGGGGCGCAGGCTCGCCACGGCCCGCGCGAGCCGATCGGCCTCCTCGGCGCGCCCGACCGCGCGCTCCGGGTCGTCGGCGCCCCAGCCGGCGGCGACGCCCAGCTCCACGAGGCTCAGCTCCGCGGCCTCGGCCACGCGCGCGCCGCGCAGCGCCTTGCGCGCGGCGTTGCGCGCGATCGCGAACAGCCAGGTGCGCACGGGCGCGAGCTCCGCGCGATAGGCCGACGCCGCGCGCCACGCCGCGAAGAACGTCTCCTGGGTGACGTCCGCGGCCGCGTCGCCGTCGCGCACGATCGCGGTCGCGAGCCGGAGCACGCTCGGCGCATGGCGCCGCGCCAGCGCGGCAAACGCGCCCGCGTCGCCGCGCGCCGCGCGCGCGACGAGGGCTACGTCCTCGGCTTCGCGTTCGCGATCGGGCACGTGGAGAAGCCGAACAGCGTGTAGAGCGGGCAGCTCCCGAGCAGGCCGGTGGCGAGCGGAACGATGCCGACGAAGCCGATCGGGGTCTTCGGGCCGACGAAGGCGGCGGCGAGCAGCGCCGCGCCGAGCGCGACGCGCAGGGCTCGGTCCAGCGTGTTTTCGTTGCGGGGGAAGAGCTTGCTCATGACGTCCTCCGGACGGGTTCGAGGTTCACTTCCCTCTATCCGCAAATCGCGCGGAGGATTCCGCCAGCGACCCGCTTTTCAGCGATTCCGGTTCGTGCGCTCGTCCCTCGGAATGCGCCAGTCGTCCAGCGGGATCCAGGCGTCCCGCCGCTGCTTGGGCTGGCGGCCGCGGAGCTTCACGCGCACGCCGCCCGGTCGGAGCTCGAGCACGCCGTAGTTGGCGAGCTTCCAGCGCATGACCTTGCCGATGCGCGCGACCGCCGACGAGATCACCTCGATCACGCCGTCCGCCTGCCCGATCTCGTTGTCGTGCACGTCGCCGGCGAGGAACAGGACGCCGGGGCGGTCCCGCAGCAAGCCGACCAGGCGCTCTCGCGCCGCAGGCCACGCGAGCCAGCCCTCGCTGCGGTAGTCGTGCAGCGGCGAGCCGTTGCAGACGAGCGTGTAGCGCGGGCCGGGGGACGCGAGCTGCGCCTCGAGCCAGCGCCACTGGGCGGCGCCGAGCATGCCGTCCGGATCTCGCTCTGCGTCCTTCGCCGTGCGGAACGAGCGCGCATCGAGCATCAGGATGCGCGCGTCGCCGACGTCGGCCCTGCAGTACAGCTCGGGCCCGGTGTGCGTGACGGGCGCCCGCCGGTGGAACACGGCGCGCGCAGCCGCGACGAGGGCCGGATCGAGGTCGGCGCCGTAGCGGTCGTCGCCGAAGGAGTCGTGGTCGTCCCAGGTGGCGAGCACGCTGGCGCCGCGCCCCTTCAGCTGGGCGAGCAGCGCGGCGAAGTGCGGCTCCGCGAGCTGCCGTAACCAGTGGCGGTCGAGATCGTCGGCGAGTTGCGCCGGATCGTCGTGGTCCTCGCGCTTCATGTAGACGTTGTCGCCGAGCAGCAGCAGCGCGTCGGGCTCGCGCTCCGCGATCTCGCCCCAGACCTTCTGCTTCTCGACGGCCTGGATCTTCGCGCACGACGTGACGGCAATGGTGGTCATCGGCGCAGGGGGTACAGCAATCCATGTGCCTCGGCCGGGGACGTTGGTTCACGAGATGCGCCCCGAGGGCGGATCCCGAGACTCGTGAACCAACGTCCCCGGCCTCGCGCGAACGCTGGGTGTGGCGCGATAACGTGCCCCGCATGGCACACACCAAGGTCGTCGTGACGGGGGCGCTCGGCGTGATCGGGCGCGCGGTGGTGGAGCGGCTCGCGGCGCGCGACGGCGTGCAGGTGGTCGGGCTCGCGCGGCGCGCGCCGGATGCGGGGCTCGTGGATTCGCTCCGCGGCGCGCGCCGGCCGGTGGAGTGGCTGCGCTGCGACCTGCAGGACGCCGCGGCCACGCGCGCGGCGCTCGCGCCGCACCGCGATGCGACGCACCTCGTCTACGCCGCGCTCTACGAGAAGCCCGAGCTGATTCGCGGCTGGCTCGCGCCCGATCACGTGGACGTGAACGGCGCGATGCTCGCGAACACCTTCGCCGCGCTCGACGGCGCGCCGCTCGCTCACGTGGCGATGCTGCAGGGCACGAAGGCCTACGGCGCCCACGCAGGCCTCCCGATGCGCGTGCCCGCGCGCGAGCGCGACGCCAAGCGCAACCACGCGAACTTCTACTTCGTGCAGCAGGACGAGCTCGAGGCGCGCGCGGCGAAGCACGGCTTCGCGTGGACGATCTTCCGCCCGCAAGTCGTGCTCGGGAACGCCATCGGGAGCGCCATGAATCCCGTCGCCGCGCTCGGCGCCTACGCCGCGATCCTGCGCGAGCTCGGCCAGCCACTGCGCTACCCGGGGCATCCCCACATGCTCACCGAATGCATCGACGCGCGGATCATCGCCGCCGCGATCGAGTGGAGCTGGCGCGAGCCGCGCGCGAACCGCGAGGCGATCAACCTGACGAACGGCGACGTGGTCGTGTGGCGCACGTTCTTCGAGCGCCTGGCGAGCGAGTTCGGCATGCAGGTCGACCTCTCGCCGCCTGCGCCCGGCGCCGTGCCGATCGGCGACGCGATGCCGAAGCACGCCGCGACCTGGCGGCGGCTCGCCGAGCGCGAGTCGCTGCACGTCGCGGATCTCGACGCGCTGATCGGGCTCAGCTGGCAGTACGCCGACATCCTCTGGGCGTCGCCGGCGCCGCCGCCGGTTCCGACGCTCGTCTCGACGATCAAGGCGCGTCAGCTCGGCTTCGGCGACTGCATCGACAGCGAGGAGTGCATCGTGCAGCACCTGGATGCAATGCGCGCGTGCCGCTATCTGCCGAAGCACTAGGAGGTGCCCTTGCGTTCGCTGCTGTTCGGTCTCACGTTCGCCGGCCTCGCCTGCGTCCCGTCCAGTCCCGCGCCCATCGCGCCCATCGCGCCCACGGCGCCGCCGGCCGACGGCGCGCTCGCGCTGCCGAGCGACTACCGCGCGTGGCCGAAGTTCCTCGTGGACGTGCAGCGCCCCGATGCGAAGCAGGTCCGCGACATCTACGTGAACCCGACCGGCGCGGCGACCCAAGCCGGATCGGCGTTCCCGAATGGCACGCAGTTCGTGATGGAGCTGTACGAGGCGCGCGCGCTCCCGAATGGCGAGCTCGCGACCGGCGCGGACGGACGGCTCGTGCGCGGCGAACTGAAGAAGATCTTCCTGATGGCGAAGGGGCCGGGCTGGGGCGACGGCGTGGCGGAGCCCGCGCTGCGGAACGGGGACTGGGTCTACGGCGCCCTGCTCCCCGACGGCAAGAGCGCCGCACCCGACGATCCCGCGACCTGCCGCGCCTGCCACCTCCCCCACGCCGGCAAGGACTTCGTGCACCGTTACGACGAGTACTTCGCGACGCGCGGCGCGCGCTGACGCGCGTCAGCTCCGCCAGTCGGAGATCTGCACCTCTTCGCCGACGTCGGCGTAGTCGCCCGCCGCGCGGCGCGCGCGAAACTCGGCCCACGCGATGGCGCGGTAGCGCGCGGGGCGCGCGGCGCCGCACTGGCTGGGCAGCGGCGCGTACACCGCGTCGACCGAGGGATTCAGGAAGTACGGCGCACTGATTCGCTGGCGATCCGCGTGCGCGATCACGCGGTGCAGCGGCGCCCGCCAGCGATCGTTCGACCACACCTGCAGGATGTCCCCGAGGTTCACGACGAACGCGCCGGGCAGCGGGCGCACGAGTCGGAACGAGCCGCCCTGCCAAACCTGCAGCCCCGGATGTGCGTCGTGCAGAAGGATCGTCAGCGCGCCGGAATCGGTGTGATGGCGAATGCCAAGCTCCCCGTCGCCATCGAGCGCGAGGTCGTGGGGAGCCGGCGCCGGACACGGCGGATAGAAGTTGAGCCGCAGGAAGCTCGTGTGCTCCGGGGCGAAGGCGCTGCGCAGCGCAGCCGGCGGGGCGCCGAGCGCGCGCGCACAGACGTCGAGCGCGCGGAGCGAGAGCGCGTGGCAGGTCGCGAACCAGCCCTCCAGGAACGCGCGGAAGTCCGGCAGCTCCGCCGGAAACTGCGGCTGGCTGCCGGCCAGCGGCCCGCGCGCGATGGGCGGCCCGAAGTCGAAGATCTCCTTCCAGTCGCGTCGGTTCTTGGTGAGCTCGCGGTCGAACCAACCCCACGGATTCGTCTCCGTGCGCTCGATCGCGCGCTTCGCCGCGACCGGCAGTGCGAAGAAGGCGCGCATCTGCGCGAGCGCCTCCGCCTGCGTCGCGGGCGACACCCCGTGCCCCACCAGGTGGAACGCGCCCCACTCCGCGCACACGTCGTCGAGCGCACGCAGCGCGTCGCCGCCGCGCTCGAGCGCGGCGAGATCCAACACGGGCAGCGGCGTCGTCTCCACGGCGCGCTCACTCGCCCGGGCGCGGCGTGTCGGGGCGCTTCGCGAGCTTGCGCTGCAGCGTGCGGCGATGCATGCGCAGCGCGCGCGCCGTCGCCGAGACGTTCCCGCCGTGCTCGGCGAGCACGCGTTGGATGTGCTCCCACTCCACCTGCGAGACGGTGAGCGGCGCGTCGGAGAACGTGACGGGCTCGTCCGCGGTGAGGCCGAGCAGCGTACGCGCGAGCGCGTCGGCGTCGACGGGCTTCGCGAGATACTCGGCGGCGCCGAGCTTGATGGCCTGCACGGCCGTCGCGATCGAGGCATATCCCGTGAGCACGACGATGCGGCAGTCGGGGTGTCCGGCGCGCAGCGCGGGAATCAGCGGCAGGCTCGACTCCCCCGCGAGATTCAAGTCGAGCAGCGCATAGTCGAGCGCCGGCAAGCCCGCGGCACGCTCCGACGCCGCGTCGGCCCGCGCGAAGCACTCCACGTCGAAGCCGCGCGCTTCGAGAGCGCGGGACATCACACGCAGGAATGCCGCGTCGTCCTCCACGAAAAGCAGGCGTCCGTGCTGGGCGCTCCCTGTATCGCCCGCCGCACTCATGCCGCCCCCAACGCCTCGAGCGGCAATTCGATGTGCGCTCGCGTCCCGCCGCCTTGCCGGGGTGAAAAGGAGATGCGGCCCCCGGCCCGCTCGACCGCGGCGAATGCGAGCACGAGCCCGAGGCCATGGCCGTCGGCGCGAGTCGTCACGGGCTCACGGCCGAGGCGTGGCAGCAGGATCGGCGCAATGCCCGCGCCACGATCGAGCACGTCGATCGCGAGCATGTGCGCATCCCAGCGCGCGGAGATCTCGACCTCGCGCGGACTCACGTCGCCGGCGTTGTCGAACACGTTGCACAGCGCCTGCGCGAGCGTCGGGGGCGGTGCGATCCATGGTGCGTCGTCGGATCCGGCGACCGTCACGTTCGCGCTCACTTGCGCTCGCCGCACCTGCCAGCGCGCCGTCACGTCCTCCAGCCAGGTGTCGAGCGCGACGGCGTGAACCGCCTCCGCCCGCGGCCGCCCGGCCTGCGCTGCGAGTCGCGTGATGATGTCCTTGCAAGCGCCCACCTGCTCGCGCAGCAGCTCCAGGTCCTCGCGCGCGCCGGCGTCGATCTGCGTGTTCCGGGCGAGCTCGCCTGCCAACACAGCGATGGTCGCAAGCGGCGTACCGAGCTCGTGCGCGGCCCCGGCGGCGAGGTTGCCGAGAGCGACGGCGCGCTCGTCGCGCAGCGCGGCCTCGCGAGCGCGCGCGAGCTCGGCGTCGCGTGCGCGAATCGCCGCGGTCATGCGCGCGACGAAGAAGGCGATCGTGAGCGCCGACAGCACGAAGACGAGCCACATCCCGAGCAGGTGTTGCTCGAACGCGAGGTGAGCGTCGTGCACGTGCGGCGACGGAAGTCCGAACGCCAGCGCCGAGTAGGCGGCCACGCACAGCGACGCGAACGCCGCGGCAAGCCGCATCGGGAGCACGCCCGCCGCGATCGCGACCAGCGGGAGGTAGAGGGAGATGATCGGGTTCGACGCGCCGCCGGCCAGAGCGACCACGCCGCTCAGCGCCAACGCGTCGAGCGTGAGCTGTGCGAACAGCTCCCCGTCGGAGACCGCGCCGCCGCGCGCGCTGCGCACGTGGGTGAAGACGTTGAGGAGAACCTCGCAGCCGACGATCGCGAGGATCGGGGCGAGTCGAAGCGTCGTACCCAGCATCCCGCTCGTCGCGAACACGAGACCGAACTGCCCCGCGATCGAGAGCCACCGGAGCGCGAGCAGGCGTCGCAGGCTCTGCATGCCGGCGTCGGTCCGAAGCGGAACCCAAGGGGGAGAGGACATTGCGGGGAGTATCGCGAACGCGGAGGGCGCCGGGAGCCCGCGACAACATGTCGCATCGAACGCCTCCCCTCGCGCAGATTGCGTTTTCCGTCGCGCGGTGGGGGTCGCCTCCTGTGAGGGCAAGAGTGATGCGGGGTGCGCACCGGGTAGGACGTTTCAGGCGAGCGCCTGGGGGCTTCCGCTGGAGCCCGTGGTTGACGACGACCCTTCGGGCGATCTACACGACCCAGGGCGCGATCCGGGGAGCCCATCCGCCGTCCTCGCAAATCGATCCCGCGACCGGAACGATCTTCGTCCCCGAGCACGTCGGCCCTTTCGACTTCCCCGAGAACTACGGGGGGCACTTCTGGGACTTGGGCGTCGGAGTCAACGTAACGATCACCCGAGGCGAGTTTGCAGGTACGACCTTGAAGGCGGAATGGCTGCAGCCGTTGCGCGACGACGTGAACGGGTTCCAGCGAGAGCGGCGCGGAACGCTCACGCTCGCCTGGAGCGCGCACTTCTGAGCGCCCCTCGGGCGAAGCGGCGCTCGCGGCGCGGCGGCGCCGCCGCACCGCTGCGCTTGCTCACGGTCCCGTTCCAGGCGATGGGCTCGCCGTGCGAGCTGCAGATCTACGCCGCGGACGCCGCGCATGGGCGTGCCATCGCGGAGTACGCGATCGCCGACGTCGCGCGGCTCGAGCGACGCTACTCGCGCTACCTGCCGGACAGCTTTCTGTCCGAGATCAACCGGGTCGCCGCGCGCGGCGGACGCATCGAGGTGGACAGCGAGACGGCCAGTCTCCTCCGATACGCTGCCACGTGTCACGAGCAGAGCGGGGGCTTGTTCGACATCTCGTCTGGACTGCTGCGGAAGGCTTGGGATTTCAAGTCGGGCCGCGTGCCATCGCGAGATGCGGTCGAGGCGCTGCTCGAGCGAATCGGGTGGCATCTCATCGACTGGAAGCCGCCCATGCTCGGATTCGCGAAGGCCGGCATGGAGCTCGACTTCGGCGGCATCGTGAAGGAGTACGCAGCCGATCGCGTCGCGTCCGCGTGCAGGCGCGCGGGTGCAAGCCGGGGAATGATCAACCTCGGCGGCGACATCCGCGTGATCGGGCCCCATCCGGACGAGCGCCCGTGGAGCATCGGAATCCAGCATCCGCGCGAGAAGCAGTCCGCGCTCACGGCGATCGCGCTGCGAGAGGGCGCCGTCGCGAGCAGCGGAGACTATGAGCGCTGCCTCACGCTGAACGGCGTGCGCTACGGCCACATCCTGAATCCGCGAACAGGTTGGCCCGTGCGCCATCTCGCCGCAGTCAGTGTCGTCGGAGACCTGTGCGTCGTCGCGGGTAGCGCGTCGACGATCGCGATGCTGAAGGAAGAAGACGGGCCCGCGTGGCTGCGCGAGCTCGGCCTCCCGCATCTCTGGGTCGACGTCGCGGGGAACGTCGGGGGCCCCTTGGCCGAAGGCGGGCGCACTGCGGGCCGAGCGCGCTGAACGCGCTGTGCGCGTGCTGAAGCTTCGCGCTGCGGCGACGGATCGAGCTCACGCCGACTTCACGTTCGCGCGAGCCGATCGCGCAGCGCGACAACGTGCCGCATCCCAGCCGCGTGCGCTCCGACCTACGGTGCCGGCGAGTCCTCCGCGCGCGCTGGGTTCGCGCCGCGCGCCCGCGTAGCCGCTCGCTGAGCGGGACGCCGGGCGCCTTTGCGCAGTGCCGCGGGGGCCGCTGGGAGTCGTGTATGCACAAGCCCTTGCTCTTCGCGTTCGCATTCTTCGCCCTCTCTTCGCAGCCTGCGCTGGCGGATCCCAACCCTCCGGACCGCGACGCCGACGAGACGATCGTCGTGACGGGCCGTGCGTACAACGAGCTGACGGTGACCTCGGCCACGAAGACGGAAACGGCGCTCATCGACCTTCCGCAGTCGGTGCAGGTCATCACGCAACAGCTGATCGACGACCGGCGCCCCGTCACGCTGACCGAGGCGCTCTACAACGCGAGCGGCGTCTCCGACGGAGGCAGTCGCCGCGCGACCTTCGACTTCCCGCTCGTACGCGGGTTCGACGCCAGCAGCGACGTGTTCCTGGACGGCCTGCGCGTCGAGCGTGGCGCGACCAATTTCTCCTACGAGCTCCTCGGGCTCGAGCGCGTCGAGATCCTGAAGGGACCGTCTTCCGTGCTCTTCGGCCAAGGCGCACTGGGCGGCGCCATCAACGAAATCAGCCGCCGGCCTGCGCGGGATCGCTCGGCGTTGATCGAAGCGACCTACGGAGCGTACGACTTCGTGCAGGCTCGCCTGGACGCGAGAGGTGCCCTCGACGAGAGGTTCAGCGCGGGAATCGCCGCGGTCTATCGCTCCAGTGACGACTTCGTCGACCAGATGGACAAGCGGCGGGCGTTCGTCGCCCCGACTCTGCGGTGGGACATCACTCCCGAAACGAACCTCACGCTCCTCGGCGCCTACACGGACGACGAGAGCGACGGCTCGTACGTCGGGCTCCCAGCGCAGGGAACGATTCTGCCGAACGTCAACGGCCGCCTCCGGAGGAAGCTGAACATCCGCGAGCCGTCCTTCGACCGGCTGTCGATCGAGCGCGGCCAGATCGGCTACGCGTTCGAGCACGAGTTCTCCGAGGGGCTGCGACTCCGGCAGAACTTCAGATTCTCGGATGCCGACGTGCTCTCGAACTTGACGATCGCGCTGTTCCTCGACCCCGACGAGCGAACCCTCAATCGAGGCGCTGGCGCGTTTCGCAACAGGGATCGCTCGATCGCGCTCGACACCAACCTCGAGGCGAAGCTCGACGCGAGCATCTTGTCTCACACGCTCGTCGTCGGCCTCGACTATCTGAACCAGGACGTCGATCAGTCGTTCGCCTTCGGTTTCCAGAGCCCGATCGACCTGTACGCGCCGGCGTACGGCATTCCCGTCGGGCCACTGTTTCCGGCGGATCCCGACTTTGCACGCCAGGACAAGCTGCTGGGGATCTACGCGCAGGATCAGATCGCGATCGGCGAGCGCTTCGACCTCGTGGTGGGATTGCGTTACGACACCGTGAACACGGAAGTCCGCGACCACGTCGGGAGCACGACGACGGATCAAGACGACGACGTCTTCATCCCCCGAGTCGGCGCCGTCTTCAAGGTCACGCCGGAGCTGGCCGCGTACGCCAACTACGCACGCTCGTTCAACCCGAACTTCGGCGTCTCGTTCGCCGGCGGCACGTTCGATCCGGAGGAGGGCGAGAGCTTCGAGGTCGGCTTGAAGTCGGCGCTGCTCGACGGGCGGATCAACGCCACGGTCGCCCTGTACGAGATCGAGCGAACCAACGTGCTCGCGAGCGATCCCGACCCCTTGCACGCGGGCTTCAGCATCGCCACCGGCAAGCAGAGGAGCCGAGGCATCGACGCCGACTTCGCCGTTCACCCCACCGACGAGTGGAACCTCGGCCTCGCATACGCCTACACCGACGTCGAGATCACCCGCGACACCGACTTCGCGGGCTCTCGCCCGATCAACGTTCCCGACCATCAGCTCAACCTGTACGCGCACCACGACTTCGCGAACGGGTTCGGCGCCGGAATGGGCGTGCGGTACGTCGGCAAGCGAGAGGGAACGTTGCCGAACTCGTACCGGCTCCCGGCCTACGCCACCGTCGACGCCACGCTGAGCTACGAGCTCCGCGGTGTCCGTTTGCAGCTCAATCTCTACAACCTACTCGACAAGAAATACTTCCCGTCGAGTGCGTCGATCGGCGGGATTGGCGTCTTGGTGGGGGAGCCGTTCCTCGCCCGCCTCTCACTGGGCTATGCGTTCTGATGGGATCCGCGCGTTGGTTCGGCGCGCGCATGCGTGGGTGGGCGCGCTCACCGGCCTCTATCTGGGCTTGGTCGGTCTGACCGGCATCGGCTTGGTCGTCGCTCCGACGCTCTTTGCTTGGGAGTACGGACTACCGTCGCTGCCCGAGGGCGGATCTGGCGCAGCGCAGGCATCGCTCGATCGATGGATCGAGCGCGCGGAGGATGCGTTCGGCGATCTACCTGCGATCGAGAGCTTCAACGCGCCGCTCGCGACGCCGCTTCGGATCGCGGCGCCGACGATGATGTACTCGACGATGCGCGACGACGGGCCCGTCACGGGCGTGATCGTGGTCGAGCCGCGCACGGGCGCCCCGTTGGCGCACTTCGTCGCGCAGGACAGCTGGGCGTTCTGGCCCCTGCGCTTGCACATGGCGATGTTCCTGCCCTTCGCCGTGATGTGGAAGTTCCTCGCCGCGAGCGCGTGGCTCCTGCTGGCGCTCTCGCTGACCGGTCTGCTGGCCCTCCCGAACCTTCGACGCCGCGGCTGGCTCCCTCGCCCGCGCCTCGCCGATCCCGCGACGCTGCGACAGCTGCATCTTGCGATCGGCTTGCTGGCGTCGCCCCTGCTGCTCGTGGCGGGCGCGACCGGCCTGCTGATGACGGACAAGGCCCTCGCGAAGGCCGTGTGGAGTACGCTGGGCGCGACGGAAGAGATTTCGACGCCGCCACCCTGCCACCCCTCAGCCCCTTTGTCCCCGGGCTCCGCTCTTTCGATCGCGCAATCGCAGAGGCGTGGGAGCGAGCTCGGAGCGCTCGAGCCGCTCGAGGAAGGCGGCTATCGGGTGTGGCTGCGCGGAGCCGGCGAGCGAGTGCCCGCGCGGGGCGATTTCGCGATCGCACTCGATGCGTGCGGCTCCCCGCCTCCCGGACTCGACCAGGAACCGTGCAGTTCTTGGCGACACACGTGGTCGCGATTCACAGTGGCCGAATCGCGGGAGCCCTCGGCGAGTGGATGGCGATCGCCGCGGGCTTCGCCTTGGTGGCCCTACCCGGTCTGGGCCTGTCAGCGCGAGTGATGCGTACCCTTCGCGAGCCGCCCGCCCACTGACACTGAATGACGGCCCTCTGGCTCGCTCACTCGACAGAACCGCGTCCGCCGCTCCCTACGAAGCAAAGCGTTCGGGCGCGTCGATGAAATGATCGCGGCACCATTCACCGCCAGAGAAGACATTCTCCCCTTGTGCGCGACGATTTGTCGCATCCCGCGCGCTCGACGCCGCCCTAGCTTGCGTTCGATCGCGCGGACCGGCGCGTGCTCGGAGGGGAATCGTGCAGCGACGCGAGTTCGGAAAGCTCACCGCCGGCGCCGCCGCGGCGCTCCTGCTGTCGCGCCTCGCGCGGAGCGAGGAAACACCCGCCACGGACGCCGCCACCGCCACGCTCGCCCACGAAGAGGCGATGGCGCGCCACGCCGCCTTCGGCGCAGGCCCGAAGCTGACGATCGGCATGCTCGTCTATCCGGGCATGTTCCTGCAGGACCTGGTTGGACCGCTCGCGATGTTCGAGTCGCTGATGAACCGCGAGATCCACCTGCTCTGGAAGACGCGCGACGTCGTCGCGAACGAACGGCCCGAGCATCCCGCGTTGATCCCGGTCACCCCGACGACGTCGTTCGCCGAGTGCCCCGAGCGGCTCGACGTGCTCTTCGTGCCCGGTGGCGTTCCGGGGACGCTGACGATGATGGAGGACGCGGAGGTCCTCGCCTTCCTCGCCGCGAAGGGCGCCACGGCCGGCTGGGTGACGAGCGTGTGCACGGGCTCGCTGATCCTCGGCGCCGCCGGCCTGTTGAACGGCTATCGCGCCACCTCTCACTGGGTGACGCGCGACGTGCTCGCGGAGCTGGGGGCGATCCCGACGCCGGGTCGCATCGTGGTGGACCGCAACCGCATGACGGGCGGCGGCGTCACCGCGGGCCTCGACTTCGGCCTCGAGCTCGTCGCGCGCTTACGCTCGCCGCTCTACGCGCAGGCCGTGCAGCTCTATCTCGAGTACGACCCGAGGCCGCCCTTCGACGCCGGCGCGCCCGAGCGCGCGCCGGCCGAGGCGAAGGCGTTCCTCGACGAGATGTTCGTCGGCCTTCGTGACGCCGCCTCGGCCACGGCGCACCGCGCGAGAGCGCGCCTCGGCTGAGGCGCCGACGCCCGCGCCGCGCACCGCCCGCTCCGACGACCCCGATCCCAGAACCAGAACGGAGACCCGATGTTCCGCACGCTCTCGCTGTGCCTCCTCTCCTTCGGCGCCCTCGCAAGCGCCGCATTCGCGCAGGCCGCCCCAGGCGATTCGCCGAATGCGGCGGGCAGCTGGGCGCCCGAGGAGATCGAGATCGTCGGCCAGCAGCCCGCGAGCTACGAGCCGCGCGAGGTCGGCGTGGCGCGTGTCGAGACGCCGCTCGCCGAGATCCCGCAATCGATCCAGGTGCTGACGCCGACGCTCCTTCGCGAGCAGGCCTCGAGCACGCTCGCGGAGGCGCTGGTCAACGTGTCGGGCGTGGTGCCCGCGCAGCCCTCCGAGGCGGTGCTCACGAATCCGCTCGTGCGCGGCTTCGAGGCCGAGATCTTCCTCGACGGTCTGATCGGCTACGCGGACACCGCCGTGATCGATCCGTCGAGCCTCGCCGCGACCGAGCGCATCGAGGTCGCGAAGGGCCCGACGTCGGTGCTGTTCGGTGGTGGCGCAGGCGCACCGGTCGGCGGCCTGATCAATCTCGTCTCGAAGACGCCGCTGCCCGAAGCGCACTACGCCTTCGGCTTCCGCGCCGGCAGCTTCTCTACCTACGCGCCGAGCCTCGACCTGAGCCAGCCGCTCGGCGAGCGCGCGGCGGTGCGCCTCGCGGGCGAGTACGTGCGCTCGGACGACTTCGTCGACGAGGTCGAGATCGAACGCATCACGCTGAGCCCGTCGTTCTCGCTCGCGCTCGGCGACGACACCGACTTCGTGCTGCGCACGGGATACAACCGCATCGAGCAGCTCGAGTACGCCGGTCTGCCGGCCGAGATCGCGAATGCGCCTGGCGTCCGTGCCGACCGATTCTCGGGCGCCACGGACGCGCCGGACACGGAGATCGAGAACTGGCACGTGAGCGGCGCGCTGACCCATCGCTTCAGCGATGCGCTCGCCGCGACGCTGACGGTCCGCCGCTACGCCAACGAGTTCGACGAGCTCGCTTCCTTCATCTTTCCGGCGTTCTTCCCGCCCACCGGAACGGCCTATCCGATCATCAAGGGCCGCCTGCCCTCCAACGTCGACGAGTGGACGGCGGACGCGAGCGTGACGTGGGAGCTCGAGACCGGGCCGCTCGCGCACACGGTGCTCGGCGGCGTCCAATACGATTCGACGAAGTACGAGGGCGCGCTCGGCTTCGACTTCTTCCCGATCGGCATCATCGACTTCGCGGACCCGAGCAGCGACGCGCCCTTCGGCGCAAAGCCCGCGCTCACCTCGTTCTTCGTGACCGACTACGAGACCGTCGGGGTCTACTTGCAGGATCAGGTCACCGTCGCGGATCGCTTCCACGTGCTGGCCGGCCTGCGCTACAGCCGGCTTTCGATCGACGAGCGCGTCGGCGGCGCCGGCAACGACGAGAGCTACGGCGAGGTCGACCCGCGCGTGGGCCTCACCGTCGACGTGCTCGAGGGCGTCTCGCTGTTCGCCGGCTATGCGACGGGCTCGCGGCTCTCGCTCTTCTTCACGGGCGCCGGGTCGCCGCGCCCGGAGCGCTCCGAGTCCGTCGAAGGCGGGATGAAGCTCGCGCTCTCCTCGATCGGGCTCAGCGGCACGCTCGCGGGCTATCGCATCGAACGCACGAACGTGCCGACGCCGGACCTGCTGAACCCCGGGCTCTCCGTGCAGACCGGCGAGCAGCGCAGCCGCGGCGTCGAGGCCGACGTGATCTTCGAGCCGACGCCCGCGTGGTCGCTGCTCGCGAGCTACGCCTTCACCGACGCCGAGGTCGCGCGCGACGCGCTGATCCCGCGCGGCGACACGCTCGCCCGCGTGCCGCGTCACGCCGGCCGGCTCGCGCTGCGGTACCGCATCGAGAACGGCGCGCTGTCGGGCCTCGGGCTCGGCCTCGGCATGTCCGGCGCGACCCACGCGGAGCTCACGCTGCCGAACACCCTGCGCTCGGACGGCTACGTCACGTTCGACGCACAGGCGAGCTACGAGATCGGCCCGTTCCGGCTGGGCCTGAGCGTCGTGAATCTCTTCGACGAGGACTACTTCACGCCCTACGCGTACCTCGCGCAGGCCGTGGTGCGCCCGGGCGCGCCGCGCTCGGCGTTCGCGACGGTCGAGGTCGCGTTCTGACGCTCGTGCGCGCCGCGCTCGTAGCGCTGATCCTCGCCCGCGCCGTCGGATCGCAGGCCGAGCCGTCCGCTCCGCCCGCCGAGACCGCGCGGGACGGGGCGAAGGTCGAGACCGTCGTCGTGATCGGCCATCCCAGCGCCTACGCGATCCGAAGCGCCGTCAGCGCGACGAAGATCGACGTCCCGCTGATCGAGACCCCGTTCAGCGTCAGCGGCGTGTCGCTCCAGGTCCTTCGCGACCAACAGGCGACGCGCCTCGAGGACGCCCTGACGAACGTGGCGGGAGTGCGACGCATCGCGCACAACGCGAATCTCACCGACGAGTTCCTGTTGCGGGGATTCGCGGGCAACACCACGTACCGCGACGGATTCCGGAGCGCGACGCCCGGCCACCGAGATCTCGCGAGCGTCGAGCGCGTCGAGGTCCTGAAGGGGCCGGGCTCGATCCTCTACGGCCGGGCGGAGCCGGGGGGGATCATCAACGTCGTGACGAAGCAGCCGAGCGCCGACCGCAGCGCCTCGCTTTCCCAACAGATCGGCTCCTGGGACTTCTATCGAACCGCCGCCGAGAGCACGGGGCCGCTCGACGATGACGGAGACTGGCTCTACCGGTTCGACGCCGCCTACGAGACGAGTGGCTCGTTCCGCGACTTCGAGGACAGCGAGCGCCTCTTCTTGGCGCCGAAGCTGAGCTGGCAGCCGAACGAAGCCACGCGAGTCGTGGTCGAGGTCGAGCACCTCGACGACCACGTGATGCCCATCCCGCGGCTCCCCGAGCTGTACGCCGTCGGCGGCATCGGGCCGGTCCCCCGGCGGACGAACCTCGGAGAGCCGTCCGCGTTCGTGGACGCGCAGACCACGCTCGTGGGCGTGCACTGGTCGCGCGCGCTCGGCGACGCATGGACGCTCCGCCATCGCTTCAACGCGTCGCTCTTCGACCAGCACATGCTCAACTTCTACATCACCGGTCCCGTCGACCCGGACTACGTCGACGAGACGATCTTCAACCGCGGCGTGCAGTCGACGCGGCGGGAGACGGACGTCTATTTCAACGGCGTCGACCTGACCGGTGAGCTCGAAACGGGCCCGCTGCGTCACACCCTCCTCGTCGGCGGTGACCACCTTCGGGAGACGAACGAGATCCCGCGCCTCATCGTCGTCGAGGACATTCCCGAGCTCGCGATCGACGTGTATGCGCCGACCCATCTCACGGCCCCGCTCAGCCTGGACCCGTCGCTCAACCGGCCGCTCTCCGGTGTCGTCACGTGGTACGGGCTGTACGCACAGGACCAGATCGAGCTACCCGGCGGATGGTTCGTGCTGGCCGGCGTGCGATACGACGACGCGCGCACGAACCGGCGGCGCAGCGGCGTCCAGGGAGCGCAATCCCACGACGACCGCGTGAGCCCTCGCGCGGGCGTCCTGTGGCGCCCCCTCGACGAGCTCTCCATCTACGCCAGCTACACGGAGAACTTCGGCCAGCCGCACGAGATGGACCCCAGCGAGCCCCCGCTGCCGCCCGAGCTCGCGGACCAGTGGGAGGTGGGCGTGAAGGCGGAGCTGGGCGGTCGCCTCTCCGCATCGCTCGCGTGGTTCGACCTCACGAAGCGCAACATCGCAGCGGCCGACGAGGACGGCGACACGATCGTGATCGGCGCCGCGGAGGCGAAGGGCATCGAGGCGGAGCTCTCCGGCGAGATCGTCCCCGGGCTGCGCGTGATCGCGGGCTACGCGTACATGCCTTTCGCGAAAGTCACGCGCGACTCCGCACCCATCCTCGACGACAACGGCGATCCGATCGGTTCGGGCACCGAGCCCGCGACCACGGGCAACCGCTTGTTCGCCGTACCGCGCCATCAGGGATCCGTGTTCGCGACGTATGCGATCGAGCATGGTCCTCTCGCGGGCTTGAAGGTCGGCGGTGGCGCGGTTCACGGCGGCAACGTGTTCAACGACCTGTACGAAGAGATCCGACTTCCCCGTTACACCCTCGTGAACTTGCACGCGAGCTGGGCGTTCGCGCTTCGTGGGCTCTCCGCGACCGCGCAGCTGAACGTCGAGAACTTGACCGACAGGCGCTACTTCAACTACGGCGCGCAGTTCGGGCCCCCGCGAAGCGCGATGGCCTCGTTGCGCGTGGAGTTCTGAGGCTGGGCCGCGCGCGGCGCGTGCGGGCCGTCGCGCTCGCGATCCACAGAGCGTTCGGGCTCGCAGCGGCCGGACTGCTCGCGCTCGTTGGCGCGACGGGATGCGCGCTCGCGTTCTACGGCGAACTGGACCGAGCGCTCAACCCGTCGCTGCTCACGGTGCCGATTCGCGACACACCGCTCGCCGATCCGATCGCGCTCGTCGAGCGAGCGCTCGCGCGCGACCCGCGTCTCGCCGTCGACCAAATCGCGCTCGCCCCTGAGCCGGGCCGTGCCTACGCGATCTGGGTGTACGCGCGCACGGATCCCGCGACCGGGGACCCCTACGCCCTCGACTTCGATCAGCTCTTCGTCGATCCCTACGACGGTGAGCCGCTCGGCGCGAGGGAGTTTGGGCGCGCGTCGCTCGCGCGCTCGCAAGTGATGCCGTTTCTCTACCGTTTGCATTACGCGCTCGCGCTTCCGGGCGAGCTCGAACGCGCGGGGCAGCTGACGCTCGGCGCGCTGGCTCTCGCGTGGACGCTCGATTGCATCCTCGCGGTCACCCTGACGTTTCCCCGCGCAAAGACCGGGGCCGCTTGGCTCCGCGCCTGGGCGCGGGCGTGGCGCATCACGCGGCGCGGCAGATCCTTTCGGCGCAACTACGAGATCCACCTGGCGAGCGGACTCTGGCTCTGGCCTGCCCTGTTCGTATTCGCGTGGTCGGCCGTGTCATTCAACCTGGGTGAGGTCTACCGGCCCGTGACACGAGTCGTACTCGGCCTTCGGGAGAGTCTCGAGCTTCCGACGCGTGCCGACCCGATCGAGGCTCCCGCACTCGACTGGCGCGCCGCGCGCGCCACTGCGGAGCGACTCGCGCGGACGCATCTGGCGGAGCGACAGGTTGCGCTCGGTCGTCCGCGCATGCTCGCCTACGACGCACAGACGGGGCTCTACACGTACTGGGTAGAAGAGACGAGCTCGCCGGTACGGCCGCTCGCGCGCGTGAGCTTCGACGCCACCGACGGAACGCTCCGCGCGTCGGTCTCGTCTCGGAGCGAGCGCGCAGGCGACGTCGTCACCCGCTGGCTCGGTCATCTGCACACGGCACGGGTCGGAGGCGTGCCGATGCAAGGCATCGCATTCGCAGCGGGAGCGGGAACCGTCGGGCTGAGCGTCACGGGCGTACGCCTGTGGCTCGCGCGCCGCGACGCTCGGCGTCGCTCGCGCCGCGATTCTGCGACAACGTGACGCAGCGCGGAGCCCCGCGCGCGCTCATAGATTGCGCGCCTCATTTCGGAGGCTCGCTCGATGCGCGCACGCTCTCGGCTCTCGCCGGCCATCTCGCTGTCGCTGCTGCTGTCGCTCGCTTCCCCCTTGGCCGCGCAGACCGCGCAGACACCGCCCACGCCCGATGGCGTGTTCACCGTCTACCCCGGCGAACCGCGCCAGGCGAGCTTCCGCGTGACCTACGAGTTCTAGAGCGAGCCGATGACGCCCCTCCGCGACGACGACGCCCGCCGCGACACCGCGCTCTATCGCTGGGTGTGGCGCTGGCACTTCTTCGCAGGCCTGCTCGTGGCGCCGTTCCTGATCGTGCTCGCCGTGACGGGCGGCCTCTACCTGTTCGACCACGAGTTCGAGGGTTGGTGGAATCGCGACCTCGTGCGCGTCGCGCCGAGTGCGGAGTCGGTTCCACCGGAGCGACAGGAGCGCGCCGTGCTGGGGGCCTACCCGGGCGCCTCCGTGGTGCGCTTCTCCGTTCCGCGGGAAGGCCGCGCAGCGGAGTGGCAGGTGCGCACCGCGCGCGACGAGCTGCGCGCGGTGTTCGTGGATCCCGCGAACGCCGCGATCCGCGGCGACCTCCCCGTCGAGAGCCGCTTCATGAACGTGGTGCGCGAGCTCCACGGCGAGCTCCTGGCCGGCCGCTTCGGCACGACGCTGGTCGAGCTCGCGGCGTGCTGGACCTTCATCCTGCTCGTGACGGGGCTCTTCCTGTGGTGGCCCCGCGGCGCGCGCTCCGGTGGCGTCTTCTGGCCGCGCTTCGACGCCAAGGGCCGGCTGTTGTACCGGGACCTGCACGCCGTTCCGTCATTCTGGAATGCCGCCATCGTCGCCTTCCTCGTGCTCTCCGGCCTCCCGTGGTCGGGATTCTGGGGCGAGCAAGTGGCGAAGCTCGGCACGCTGTCACCGGCGCTCGCGCCGTCGCCCAACTTCCAGGCTGCGCCGACGGTCCCCGGCGCGCCGGACGTGGCGGCGCGGGCGTCGGTGCACGATCACGACGCGGCACTCGGCGACCTTCCCTGGGCGGTGCGCAAGGCCGGTGTGCCCGAGCTGCAGCCCGCGCCCGGCGCGCGCGTGCCGCTCGCGACCGTGATGGGCGCGGCCCGCGTGCGCGGACTCGAAGCGCCAGGGCTCAGCGTGATCTACCCGCGCGGTGAGACGGGGGTCTTCACGCTCAGCTTCGTGCCGGCGACCGCGCAGGCGCAGCGCACGGTCCACCTCGACCCGCGCAGCGGCGCGGTGCTCGAGGACATCGGCTGGGCGCAGTACAGCGGCCTCGGGAAGGTGGTCGAGCTCGGCGTGATGATCCACATGGGCGCGCAGTTCGGCCTCGCGAATCAGCTCGTGCTCGCCGCGAGCTGCGTGCTCACCGTCGCGACGGTGGTGCTCGGCGTGCTCGCCTGGTGGCGCCGGCGCCCGCCCGGCGCGCTGGCCGCGCCGCCGCGCACCCCGGGCTTCCGGCCCGGCGCCGCGGTGATCGCCACGGCGATCGCGCTCGGCGCGTTCTTCCCGCTCGCGGGCGCGTCGATGCTCGTCGCGCTCGGTACCGATGCACTGCTGCAACGCGTGCGGAGCTGAAGGGCTCGGTCAGAAGGAGAGGCTCCAGCTGAGCGCGAGCTCTCCCTTGCGGTCGAGCTGGGTGCCGTTCAGATCCTCTGCGATTGGCTGCAGCCATTCGAGTCGCACGCGATGCGCCTTGAAAGCCGTGCCCGGCAGCGCGGCGCTGAGGCCGATGCCGAGGTCCCAGAGCTGCCCGCCGTGGTTGCGAGGTTCGTCGTGGGGGCCGAACGCGTAGAACGTGCCGCGATAGGCGCCGCGGATGGAGCCCTGCCAGCCGTAGACGACGCGCAGCGAGCCGGTGAGCCAGTGCGTCACGTCGTAGGCGCCCCACGCGCTGAGCTGGGTCGCGTCGCCGAGCCCGTAGCCCGCGGCGTTGTGGTCGCGCAGCCGCACGGTCGCATTCCACTGGGCGCCCCAGGTGAAGCGCTCGGCGCGCCCCGTATACGTGAGGCTCGGCTCGAAGTCCCAGGTGCCGCTGCCGAGCTGCATGCCGTAGTGCGTCGCGCCCGCGTCGATGGCGTGGGTGTCGCGCAGCTGGACGTTCTCTTCGCCCGTCGGCGCGCTCACGCCGAGGCCGGCGTGGAGGTGATGGCGTTCGCCGTCGAAGAGGCGCACCAGCGCGGCGACGCTCGTGTCGCCGAATCCTCCCGTCTCGTGCTCGTGGCTGATGTGGTGCTGGTAGAGGCCGTTCAGCTCGTGGGGGAGTGCGATCAGCTCCGCGTCGGTCGCGACGCCGCGCAGGCGCATCGACATGTCGGTGAGCTGCGGCATCACCATCAGCGTCAGCCAGTCGGTGGGCGCCCACATCAGCTCGAGCATGTGCATGTGCATGTCCATCGCTTCGGGCAGGATGAGGCACGGCGCGCCCGCGCAGCCCTCGGCCTTCGCGCTCGCCGCGCTCAGCGCGCGCGACCCTTGGCGCATGCCGCCCGCGCGGCGGGCGAACGTGTATCGGTAGCCGACCATCACCTCGCCTTGCGTGGAGAGCAGGTGATCGAACATCACGCCGGCGGGGGCGCCGGCGTGTGCGTGCCGCTCGGCCGCGTGGCCCTCGTGCTGCGCGTGCGCCTCGTCCTCAGCGGCGCTGGGCGTCGCGAACACGCGCCCCGAGGCGCCGAACGCGACGTTCAGCCGCGCGCTGAGCAGATCGAAGCGGAAGTCCGCGAAGCCCTTCTCGCCTCCACCGCCGAGCTTCAGGGCGCCCGCGTGGGTGTAGTGCTCGTAACCGAGCTCGAGCGCGACGCCGTCGCCCAGTTCGCGGGTGAGCGTCACGCCCGCGCTGATCGCGCCGTAGCCCGAGAGCCGGTGATCGCTCGAGTACTTCGCCGGCAGCTTGTTCGGGTCGAGCCGCGTCGTGAGCGGCGTGAGCAGATCGGCGATCGACTGCGGGACGGGGTCCCCGTTCTCGTCGACGACGGGATCGCCCGTGTTCGGGTTGTAGCCGTCGGGATTCGCGAGCGTCGGATCGTCGAAGTAGCGCAGCCCGTCCTCGGGAGAGTTCGCGTTGACGTACACCTGCCCGCGCAGCGGGTCGACGACCGGCGGAAACGGCGCCTGGCGCGTGACGAGGTACGGCGCGTAGAAGTCGGCGGCGCTCTGCGAGTAGAAGCGCACGCGCGGCGCGATGCGCCAGCTCCGCCCGAGCGGCTGTACCCACTCCGCCTCGAAGGTGTGCGCGCCGATGCCCCAATCGTCGCGGAAGTAGCGGTAGCCGAGGTGCAGCGCGGCGTCGGTCGCGGCGACGTGCTGCACGTAGCGCAGATCGAGGGAGCCCTGCTCGCGCGAGCGCGGGCGGCGCTCGCGCAGAGCGTTCGACACCGTGTAGTACGTCCCGGGCGGCGCGAAGGCCTGCGCGTCGGGATCGATGAACAGCACCTGCACGGCCTTGTAGGGATTCGCGAGATAGCCGCTGGCATGGCCGAAGCCGACGTTCGCCTCGAGCCGCGCGCCGCGATTCAGCTCGCGCGAGAGCGACGCGTGGAGGCCGACGTCGCGCCGCTCGTCGCGCACGACTTCCACCGCATCGTACAGGTAGGGCAGCGCGTCGTGGTCGAGGCGCGCTTGCGTCTCGCTGCGCGTGAAGCTCCCTCCCACGCGGAGGGTCGTGCGCTTCTGGTCGAAGTCGAAGCGCCCGCCGAGGCTGCCGAACACGGATTCGTAGTCGCGCTCCCGCGACGTTCCGCCGCCGACGTCGAGAGCCGACTCGTCCCACTCGTACGTGAGCAGCAGATCCGCCTGCCGGCGCGTCTCCGGCGAGGCGCCGGAAAGCGTGTGGACGAGGCGGTCGTCGAAGCCTCCGGTCAGGTTTCCGTAGCCGTCGGTCGCGAGCGGGCGCAGCGTCGCGATGTCGAGATAGGTGGTACGCCCCGGCTGCAGGTAGGGCGAGGCGTTCGAGATCCCGTCGAGATCGTTGCTGAAGTTGCCGCGCAACTCCGCGGGCGCGGTCGCGACCGGCGTCGCCCCCGACCACGTGTCCTGCGTGTAGTCCAGGCGGAGCCGGAGGCGGTCCGCGAGGGTGAAGCGCGCGCGCGTGGTGAGCGTGTCGGCCTCGATCGGGTCGTAGCGGCTCTCGAGCCCGAGGATGGCGCGCTCGCCCTCGCGGTAGTGCAGCAGCTGCACGTCGACTCCGTCGCCTTCGGCAGCACCGGCGAGGCCGGGCAGCAGCAGCGCGGCGCCGGTCAGGGCGTCGAGGCACGCCGGGGCGCGGCGCGTCCGCGTGACCGCGGCGCGAGCGCGGCGCTCTCGGGCGCGGGCCGCGCGAACGCGGCGGAGGAGCCTCGCGACGCACTGCGCGACTGCGCGCAGAAACCGATGCTGCGCGTCAGTAACAACCACAGCCGCCGCCGTCGCTCGTCGCCGCGCCGCTCGCACCCTCGCGGCTCTCGTACACGTGCGCGCGCGCCTCGCTCTGGAGCGGGCTCGGATCCACGGCCATCTCCGGCCGCGCGAGCGTGCCGCGTTCCCAGGGCTCGACGCTCGCGCAGCTCGTGCACGTGATCGCCGCGAGCGCCGCGAGAACACCTCGCAGTCGCACCGCGCTCACGGCGTCTCCTGCAGCGGCGGCTCGGCGAGCAACCCCCGGAGCAGGCCGCGCAGCCCCGCGGCCTCGCTGGCGCGGAAGCCGTAGCGCTCGGCGCGGACGCGGCCGGCGCGATCGATCACGAAGCTGGCCGGCGTGCCGCGGAGGGCGAACGCGCGCGCGCAGGCCGCACCGTTGCCGAGCGTGACGGCGAAGCGCGCCGGATGCTCGGCGAGGAATGCGCGCGCATCCTCGACGTCGTCGTCGAGATTGATGCCGATCACGCGCAGCCCCTTCCCGCCGAGATCGCGCGTCAGGTCGTTCAGGAACGGGAAGGCATCCACGCAGGGTCCGCACCACGACGCCCAGAAGTCGACGTAGAGCACCTCGCCGCGCAGGCTCGAGAGCGCGACGGGAGGATGGCCATTTCCGAAGGCGACTTCGCAGTCGGGCGCCAGCGCCGGCTCCGCGCGCAGCGCCGAGACGCAGAACAGCGTGAGCGCGAAGGCAATCGCCCTACGGACCGGCAGCGGGAAGGCACGGCGTCGCATCTCTTCGGCTTGCCTCTGCGGGACCCGGCACGGTACTCGGCGGCAGCGCGTCGCGCGCCTGCGACACGTTGTCGCAACCCGGAGCGGAGGCGAACGCTACGTCGGAGACCGCCCGCGCGTCTCGTGCGACATCGTGTCGCGTTCTCGCGGCGGCGAGGGGTCGTACCATGCGCGCCCAAGGAGGTTCCCATGCGGATCCAGCGGTTCTCGATGCATCTCTTCCTCTTCGCAACGGCGATGGCGTTCTCGGCGAGCGGCGCGCTCGCGCACACCACGGTCAAGGCACAGGCCACGGAGGGCGTGCGAGACGACAACGCCTTGCGCGTCGGCCACGGTTGCGGCGCCGACGGTGGCGTGATCGCACAGAGCGTGGTGTTCCCGGGCGAGAACCCGGTGCTCACCTCGAGCGACCCCAGCTACGTCGTGCAGGATCTCAGCGAGGTGATCGCGCAGGGCACGCTCGCGGGCCTCGCGCGGGGGATCCAGGACCGCAGCATTTTCACGCGCGGCGGCCCGAAGCTCGACCCGAACGGCAATCACGTCGGCTTCTTCGGCGCGGCGGGCTATCTCCACCCGCTGATGCTCGGCCGTGTGCCCTTCCAGTTCACGCCACCGAGCTTCGTCGCAGGAAGCTGTGTGACCCGGCTGCTCGTCAAGGTCGCCGTCGCGGACATCTGCTCGGTCAAGCCGCCGGTGCTCGACCCGAACAAGGTGAACCTCTGGATTCCCGACAACGGCTCGGTCCTCGCGACCGAGGGCGCGCATGCGGGCGTCGAGGGTATCGGCGAGGCCGCCACGCTGACCGTCAACCGCGACCTGGTGAAGAATCCGCTCGATCCGTCGGCCTGCGCTGCGGGCGTGACGCTCACCGTCGAGCCGTCGGCCCAGCAGCTCGATCGGGATCTGCCGATCCCCGGCTACTGGCCGAAGCGCTGAGCGAAGTCGAGATCTGCCGGCGGCGCTGCGGTCGCAGCAGTGCCGCCGGCTCTCTGCCATGCGTGCGATGATCCGCCTCCTCGCTCTCACACTCGCCGCCGCGGCCCTCGGCGCGTCGCCGGCTTCTGGCGCCTCCGTCTCCGGCGTGCTCAGTGCGGCCGCCGAGTCGGCGACCCGCCACCCCGTCGTTTGCAGCGACGACGGCTCCGGCGCGCCAGCGTCGCTCCTCGTCCAGATCGCGGACGACGTGCCGTCCGCTGCCCCCCTCGTCAGCGCGCAGGTCCTGAAGGGAAGCGCGGCCACGAACACGACCGATCCCGTAGATGCCGATGGCGGGGCGAGCCCTCCAGTCTGGATCAACGGCGGCGCAGGAAGCTACGAAGTCTGGGTCGACAAGACCGGCGCCGGCGCGGAGGCCTACACGCTCTCGGTGCAGTGCATGACCGGCGCGAACGGCAGCGGCGTTCCGACGGGCACCTTGGTGAGCGGCGCCGCGAGCCCTCTCGCCGTCGCCCTCGCGCTCGCTGCCGATCCGGTACGCCCCGGGGATGCGCTCGCGGTCGAAGTGACCGCGGCGAACCCCGGCGCCACGGCGGTCGCGAACGTCTCGCTCGCCCTCGACCTTCCTCTCGAAACTGCGCCCTTCGCCGCCGCGTTCGCGAGCGCGGGAGGCAGCTGCGCGGGCTCCGGCGACGGGGACGCGATCTGCGAACCCGCCGAGACGGTCGCCTGGCCGCTCGGCACGCTCGCGGCGGGCGCGCGCAGGAGCGTGACGGTCCCGGTGCGGATCGCGAGCGGCGCGCAGGCACCCCCGAATGGCGCCGCGATCGCGCTGGCAGCGCGCGTGCTCGAGGGCGCCACCCCGCGCGCGAGCGCGAACGAGGCAGCGATCGTGCAGAGCGCACCGCCGTTCGCGCTGACGCTCCTCGCGTCCCGAGACCCGGCGCCGGCTTCGAGCGACGTCGCATTCGGCATACGCTTCGGCAATCCGACGGCGACGCCGCGCAACGCGACGCTCAGCCTGACGGTTCCGGCGGGCGCGACCTTCGTCTCCGCGACGGGCGGCGGGACCTTCGTCGGGGGCGTGGTCTCGTGGCCGCTCGGCCTAGTCGGCGCCGGCGAGGCGGGCGAGCGCTCCGCCACGCTGCGGGCCGCCGCCGGCGCGGCGAATGGAACGCTGCTGCGCAGCGAAGCGCGCATCGAGGAGGTGGGAGTCGCGACGCGCAACGCGCGCGCGACGGATGTCGGAGCCGTCGCAGCGCTGTCGCCGCTGGCCCTCGAGATCGAGGCCCATGCCGATCCCGCTCAGCCCGGCGACTCACTCGACGTGCAGCTCACCGCGGTGAACGTCGGAGGCGCCGCGCTCGCCCCGACGCTCGAGCTGTCCCTCCCCGACGGCGTCGCGTCTTTCGACCAGAACTTTGCGACGCACGGCGGTACCTGCACCGGCGCGGGCGACGGCGACGCGATCTGCGAGCCCGGGGAGCGCGTGCGCTGGTCGCTTCCGTCGCTGGCGCCGGGCGCGCGAACGTCGGTCGGGCTGGCGCCACAGCTGCTCACCGGAGGGTCGGCACCGCCGATCGGCTCCGCGCCAGCGCTGCGTGCCGAGCTCTTCGACGCCGGCGGAGGCGAGAGCCGCTGGGCCGAAGCCGCCCTGCGAATCGAGGGCGCGCCATCCCTTGCGCTCGCTCTCGACCTGTCGCCCGATCCGATCGCTCCGGGGGACGACGTCACGCTCAGGGCGGTGTTTGCGAGCGCGATCGCCGCAGGCGACGCGCAGCTCTCTCTCGCGATCCCGACGGGCGCGACATTCCTCCAAGCGAGCGGCGGCGGATTCGTCAACGCGGGCGAGATCGTGTGGGACCTCGGCGCGATTCCGGCTGGGCGCGGAGGAGAACGCGTCGCGACACTGCGCGTCGGCTCCGGGGTCGCGGCGGGCACGCCCGTGCGCTTCGAGGCACGCCTCGTCGATCTGCCGGCGCCCACGCGAACCGCTCGCGCGAGCGCCGTCCAGGTCGTTCAGCCGAGCCCGGCGCTCCGCATCGCACTCGCGGCCGGTCCCGATCCCGCCGTGGCGGGCGCCCCGCTCGCGCTCGGGTTGGCGATCGAGAATGCCGGCGCGGCGACGCTGAACGGCCTCGTGCTCGAGACGCGCGTGCCAGCCTTCACGGCGCCGTTTCCGCAGTCGGGCGCCGCGGGCGCCAACTGCGCGGTTTCCGGCGACGGCGACGCGCAGTGCGAGCCTCGGGAGCGAGTCCAGTGGGTGATCCCCACTCTCGCGCCCGGTGCGATCGCGAGCTTCCCGTTCGCGACGGACGTCGCGTCCGGCGCGGGAGCTCCGGGCGCCGGCGAGCTGATCCGCTTCACGAGCATGGCCGAGGGCCCAGGTGCGCGCGCGACCGCAACGCTTCGCATCGGCGCCGCCGAGGACTCCGACGCGGACGGCGTCTCGGACTGGCTCGACAACTGCCCGACGGTCTCCAATCCGACCCAGAGCGACGTCGGCGGCGTCGGAGCCGCGTCGGTGGCCGATGGCATCGGCGACGCATGCCAGTGCGGCGACGTGAGCGGAAACGGCCGCGTCACGACGGCAGATGCCACGCTGATCACGCGCTCGTTGCTCACGCCGCCCACGGCGACCCTCACGAAGCCCGAGCTTTGCAACGTGGGCGGCAGCGCGGCGTGCACGACGGCCGATGCCGTCATCGTGACGCGCGCCCTGCTCGTCCCGCCTGCCGCCACCGTGTTGCCGGCCTGCGCGCCGGCGCTGCCTTGAGGCCCGCCTCGATGAAGACCGCCCGCGCGCTGCTCGCTCTCGCCCTCGCGTCCTCTCCGTCGGCGCTCGCAGCCCACACCCAAAACGATTCGCTCGGCGCTGCCGCGTCGGCGACCGACTACTACCTGGTCACGTGCTCGGACGACGGCAACGGAGTCCCGGCGTCGCTGATCGTGCAGGTGCTCGACCTCGCGCCGGTCGCCGCGCCGATCTTGAGCGTGCAGGTGCGCAAGGGTGCCGCCCTCGCGAGCTCCTCCGACGCAACCGACGCCGATGCCGTCGCGAGCCCGTTCGTATTCGTGAATGGCGGCGCTGGGGTATACGACGTCGCCGTGGACAAGTCTGCGAGCGGGGCCGATTCCTACTCGCTGGTCTTCCACTGCGTGACGGGGCTGAATGGGTCGGGGATCCACACCGGCACGGAGATCACGGTGCGCCAAAACCAGTGAGTCCTCGACGGAAGATCGCTTCGGGAGGGGCCATCCTCCGTTCCGGATTCAGGCATCGAGCGCGTCGCACGCCGCCGCGCACTTCTCGCACGCGTCGAGGCACGCGGCGCACGTGGCGTGATGCTCCGCGTGCTCGCGGCACGCCTCGGCGCAGGCGCGGCAGTAGTCGGCGCACGCCGCGGCGAAGGCGCGCAGCTCCGCGGTCGCGGCCGTCGCGCGGCTCGCGAGGCGCGCGAGCGCGGCGCAGGCGTCGCCCGTGTCGAGCGCCGTC
>CAZCTH010000072.1:0-27610 GCA_964501435.1 uncultured Spirochaetales bacterium
CGCGCAGCCCGTGAGCGCAACGAGCGGCGTTACGAAGGCGGCGCCGGCGGCGAACGCCGGGGGGAGCGCTTCGAAGGCGGCGCGCGCGAGGCTGCGCAGCAGCGAGTCCGCCGCACCCGGTGCGGGCGCGCCGCTCGTCCAGACGAGGAGCGCGAGCGGCAAGAACGAGAGCGGCAGCGCGAGCGCGATGCGCGCCCACGTGCGCCGGCCCGACGCGAACGCGCGCTGGCGCTGCGCCTCGAGCGCGGCGAGCGCCGCGGTGGTGGCCCCCGCCCCGCGCGCCGGCGGATGGGTGCCCGGAGTCGTTCGCGCTGCCGCCGCCATGCCCCTTCATCGTCCGGACGGCGCGCCACTGGAGCCTCGCGCGGAGGCGCCGCGATATCGTGCGGCGGCGAGGAGAAACGATGCCGGGCTACGCGCTGACGGGTCTCGAGGGCAAGGTGGCGGTTGTTACGGGCGCGGGCCGCATGCGCTCGATCGGGCGACCCATCGCGGTCGAGCTCGCCCGCGCGGGCTGCGACGTGGTGCTCACCGGCACGGGCCGGCCGCCGGAGCGCTACCCGGCCGACGAGCGCGCCGCGGGCTGGCGCGACATCGAGAGCGTCGCGGACGAGGTGCGCGCCCTCGGGCGGCGCGCGCTCGCGCTCGTGTCCGACGTCTCGGACGATCGCTCCGTCGCCGCGCTCGCGGACCGCGTGATGCGCGAGTACGGGCGCGTGGACGTGGTGGTGAACAACGCCGGCGCCGCGCGCGGCGAAGATCGCGTGCCCGTCGTCGATCTCGCGCCCGCCGCCTGGCGCGCGGTGCTCGACGTCAACCTCACCGGCAGCTTCCTGATGTCGAAGTACTTCGGCCAGAAGCTCGTCGCGCAGGGCCGCGGCGGCGCGATCGTCAACATTTCGTCGATCGCGGGCAAGGCGCTGCCGCCGAACACCGCCGCCTACGCCGCGTCGAAGGCGGGGCTCCAGGCGCTCACCGCATCGATGGCGCAGGAGGTGGGCGCCCACCGCATCCGCGTGAACGCGATCTGCCCCGGCGTGATCGACACTTCGCGCATGGACGACCTCGGGCGCGGCGAGGTGTGGGACGCGTTCATCAAGGGCGCGATCCCGCTGGGACGCGCCGGCACCGGGACGGAGATCGCCGCCGCGGTCGTGTTCCTGTGCTCGGACCAGGGCGCCTGGATCACGGGGCAGAGCTACAACGTCGACGGCGGGCACGTCGTCGCGCACTAGGGGCGCGGGGCGTTCAGGGCACGTCGATCGCGAGCAGCATCGCTCCGCGCGCGAGGGGATGCCGGGCGAGCTTGTCCCAGTCGCTGAGCTCGGGCTCGGGCTCGCCCCGATCTCGGCTCGCGCGAAGCGCCGCCGCGACCGCGCCGCGGGCGGCGACGCGGAGCAGCTCCACGGACGCCGCGCGGGCCGCGCATCCCGGTAGGTCGGGGAACTCGGCCTCCCAGCGGCCGTCCGGGCTTCGCGTCAGGATCCCGAACACGCGACGCATGCCGAACCCTCCTTCGAGAAGAGCTCGTGCGGAAGCTCCAACCCACGCCGTGCAGCGAAGGTCCTGCCCTGCCCGCCTTGCCCGCGCTTCCGCGCGCTGCTCCAACCCGAGCCAGTTGCGCGGGGGGAGCAGCCCGGGTGTAGCCCGTCGCCCCACTCTGCGCACGACGATGCGATGAGCCCGAGCGACGAAGCGGGCGGCACTGGGGGCCTACGAGCGCGCCGGCCGCCGACTTCCCGAATCGGGGTCTGACCCCAATTCGGGAAGTTAGGCGTTGAACGCGAGCTTCAGGCCCGGCCGTGGCCAGCGGCACTTGTAGAGCTTGCCGGTGCTCGAGGCGGTGATCCAGGCGGTGCGCATGTCGTCGCCACCGAAGCACAGGTTCGTGGTGAGCGGATCCGGTACGGCGAAGTGCTCGGTGCCGCCGCTCGGGTCGAAGGCGGTGACGCCTCCGTTCACGAGCGTTGCCACGCACACCTTGCCGCCCGCCTCGACCGCGAGGCTGTCGAGCAGCTGATAGCCGGGCAGCGGGCCGAGCACGCTGCCGGCGCTGAAGAGGCTGGAGGGCGGCGCGAGCACACCGGGGCGTTCGATCGGGAACGCCCACACGCGGCTCGTGTGGGTCTCGGCCACGTAGAGCGTGCGCTGATCGGGCGAGAGGCCGACACCGTTCGGCGTCAGCATCGCATCGCGCGCGCGCGTGATCTTCGAGCCGTCGGGCCGCGCGTAGAGCACGTGGCCCATGTGCATGACGTCGCCGTTGCCCTTGCCGAGGTCGCTGAACCAGAAGCCGCCCGTCGCGTCGAAGACGATGTCGTTCGGGCCGCGGAGGCGGACGCCGTCGCACGCGTCGTACAGCACGGTGACGGCGCCGCTCGCGAGGTCGACGCGCTGGATCGAGCCCGTCACGTAGTCGTCCGCGGTGCCGTGGGGCGCGAGCGTCCCGCCCTCCCCCTCGATCCAGCCGAAGCCGCCGTTGTTGCACACGTAGACTGCGCCGTCGGGGCCGATCGCCGCGCCGTTCGGGCCGCCGCCGAGCCGCGCGACGATCTCGTGCTTCCCGTCGGGTCGGACGCGGGTCAGCGTCTGCCGTTTGATCTCGACGAGCACGACCGACCCGTCCGCCATGGCGATCGGGCCTTCGGGGAACTGCAGCCCGTCCGTGACCAGTTCCAGATCGAGGTCCATGCGCGTCTCCTCGCAGAGTTCGGAGGTCGGAAAAGGAACAGGCGCTGGTGCTCTCGCGAGCACCAGCGCCTGTCGGTTGGCGGACGACTACTCGCCGTACTTGTACGACACCGTGATGCCGTACGTGACCGGCTGGCCCGTGAAGCGCAGCAGCGTGTCATTCACGTGCTGCGCCTGGTTCCAGTAGAACTTGTTGGTCACGTTGCGACCCCAGAAGTAGGCGCGCCACGGGCCGCGCTCGATGCCCGCGCGCACGTCGAGCAGCGCGCGGTCGATGACCGTGAGCTTGCGATCGCCGTAGTTCTGCGGGTTCGCCGCGAGGAAGTCGTCGGTGCAGGTCACCGGCGGGCCTTCCTTGCAGGTGTCGTAGAAGAAGCCCCGCGTCGCGCTCTGGTAGTTGAGGTTCGCCCCGATGAAGGCCATGAACTCGCCGATCGGGAACTCATACTGAGCGTCGATGTTGGACTGCCACTTCGGCGCGTTCGGGAACGGCTGGCCCGAGAAGTCCTTGGTCGAGCCGTTGAGCGCGCTGTTGAAGTACGGATCGAAGTTCCGGAAGGTGCCGTCGATCTCGCTCTTCGCGTAGCTCACCGAGGGCGTGATGCGGAAGCCCTCGAAGATCTGCCAAACACCGGAGAGCTCCCACCCGATCACGTGGGACTTGGGCACGTTCACGAGTGCGGGCAGCGAGCCGAAGATCGGGTCGTTGATCGCACCGAGGACCTGCTTGTCCTTGTAGTCGTAGTAGTAGACCGCGCCGTTCAGCTGCATGTTGCCGTCGAGCAGACCGAGCTTCGCGCCCAACTCGTAGGCGAGTAGGTTCTCCTGCTTCGCCGGGAAGAGCTGCGTGAAGGCCGCGCTCGCCACGGTCGGGAAGCTGCCCGACTTGTAGCCCCGGCTGATGTTCAGGTAGATCAGCGCATCCGGGGTGGCGTTCCAGTTCGCGCCCACGCGCCACGAGACGTTGTCCTCGTCGAGCGTGTCGGTGAAGCCGGTCGGCACCGGCAGGAACAGCGGCGCCGGGCCGGTGCTCGCGCAGTTGCCCGGGCCAGCGTCGACGCCACTGGTGATGGCGGCGTTGCCGTTCAGGTACTGGAGCAGGCGCTGGATCTCCTGGGCGATGTCCGCCCAGGTGCCGTCCCCGCCGTCGGAGCCGCAGCCGCGGTAGTCGCGCTTCTGGTTCGTGTACCGGACGCCGCCCTGCAGGGTGACGGTGTCGAGGATCGGGTACTCGAGGTTCGCGAAGAACGCGTACGTGTCGATCAGCTGCCGGTTGTTGGGATTCGTTGGCCCGAGCGGGTGCGACGTGTTCACCAGCGCGAACGCGTTGTTCCCGTCGAGACCGAAGCAGTTCTGGGTGACCGCGTTCGCGTGGAACGCGACGACGCCGGCCGGCGCGCCCGGGATCTGGGCGAAGTCGGCCACCGGGCAGCCCGTGAAGACCGCCGGCACGAGGGTCGGCACGGCCGTCGAGAGGCCGTAGGTCTGCAGGAAGCTGTCCCACGTCGAAGTGTTCTCGTAGTTCGCACCGACGACCCAGTTGCCCTCGCCCATGATGCTGCCGGAGAGGCGCAGCTCCTGGAACGCGGACTTCAGGTAGCCGAGCTGGAACGACTCGTAGTCCTGATAGATCGTGCCGTCGCTCTCGAGCGTCGCGTGACGGCGGAATTTGCCCCAGCTCGACAGCGAGGTGAGGGTCAGGTCGTCCGTCAGGTCGAAGTCGACGCGCAGAGTCGTCGAGTACATCGAGTTGTCGCGCTCGGCGTTCTCGCAGCGGTCGTACATGCGGTTCGCGAGGTTGATCTCGCCCACGCTGTAGTCCGGGATCGGGTTCGGATCGGTCACGTCGGCCGGTGAGCCGCCGCTGACGTTCACGCACGGGCCCCAGTCCGCGAGCCGCGCCTTGCGCGGAGCCGGCTGCGAGTTCGCGATCAACGGGTTCACGCCGTTGACCTGGTTGAGCGTCGCGATGCCGTACAGCTGCGGCATCTGCGACTCGCCCTTGTCGATGAAGCCGCTGGCCGTGAACAGCACGCTCAGGGCGTCCGAGGGCTCCCACATGAGCTGGCCGCGCATGTTGTAGAAGTCCTGGGAGCCGTGCTCGTTGTCGCGGCGGTAGTTGCGGTTGTTGGCCGTCCAGTACGGATCCGGCGGCAGGCCCTGCCCGGCCGTGTAGCTCTTCTGCCAGGGGCCGGTCTGCCGGGTCGCCGCGGCGAAGCGCGCCGAGAGGGTCTCCGTGAGCGGGCCGCTGATGTAGGCCGAGAGATCGACCGAGTTGAAGCGGCCGTACGAGGCGTCGAAGCCCGCCGCGAACTCCGGGGTGGGCTTGTTCGCGATGTAGTTCACCGCGCCGCCCGTCGCGTTCTGGCCGAACAGGGTGCCCTGGGGACCCTTCAGCGCTTCGACGCGCTCGAGGTCGAGGCCCGCGCCCTGCGCCATCACCGAGTACGGCAGCGGCATCTGGTCCATGTAGATCGACACGGTCGGCGTGGACGCCAGCGCGGTGTCCTGGAAGCCGACGCCGCGGATCGTGTAGATCGGCGTGCCGTAATACGTGACGTTGTAGTTGAAGCCCGCCACGACCTTGTCGAGCTGGGCCGGCTCCGTCACGCCGAGCTCGGCGAGCTGATCGCCCGTCGCCGCCTGGATCGACATGCCGATGTCGTTGATGTTTTCCTCGCGCTTCTGCGCGGTCACGATGATCTCTTCGACGCCACCGGAGCGATCGGCTTCGGCCGGCGCAGCGGGAGCGGCCGGGGCCGCCTCCTGAGCGAATGCCGGCGCCGCCAGCAGCATCGACAGGATCGGTGCGCAGCCGCGCACCCAGGAAGAACGCTTCATTGATGGTCCCCTTGGCATTGTTGCCGTCGAGCGTTTCGAGCTCTTCGCGGAGTCATTAGGTCCGAGCGACCCATGGTCCCCCTCCGCGCGGAGGAGAACGGTGCAACAGCTTGGTACCGCATTTCTGCGATTCGCCGCACTAATCGGGGCGAAGTTGCGAGTGTGGCCGGTCGCGGGCCCGGTCGGCGTCCGTTCGCGCTAGCCGTTCCGCGCGGCGGCCGCGAGGCCGCGCCGCGCTCCCGCGCGCACGTCCTCGGGCGAGAACTGCAGCGCCATCGCGCCGGCGTTCGTGCCATCGACCACGCGGCGAATGATGCCCTGCAGGATCGCGGAGCTTCTGAACGCGTGAAAAGCGCGATAGAAGCCCTCGTTCGCGAAGACGGGCCGCCCGACGCGCGCGCAATAACGCTCGCGCACGGCCTCGTAGGACGGCACGCCGAGGGCCGCGAGGTCGCGGCCCGTGAAGCTGCGCTCCGCGGGCGGTCCGAACCAGTGCTGGGTGAAGTACGTGAAGTCCGCGAGGGGGTCGCCGAGCGTCGAGAGCTCCCAGTCGAGCACCGCCGAGACGCGCGGCTCGCTCGGGTGCCGCAGCACGTTGTTGAAGCTGTAGTCGCCGTGGACGATGGCCGTCGGACCCTGCTCCGGGATCGACTTCTCGAGCCACGCGCCGAGCTCGCGCATCTCCGGCACCGGCGCCGTCTCGGTCTCGTCGAACTGGCGCGACCAGCGCGAGACCTGGCGCGCGAAGTAGTTGCCGGGGCGGCCGAAGTCGGCGAGGCCGAGCGCCACAGGGTCGAGCCGGTGCAGGTCCGCGAGCGTGTCCACATAAGAGTGGATCAGCGCCGTACGCCCGGCCGGCGTGAGATCGGGGAACGACACGTCCCACACGGGCGTGCCGGCGACGTGGCTCATCACGAAGAAGGTCGTGCCGATGACACCCGCGTCCTCGCACAGCGCGAGCGCCTGCGGCACCGGGAACGAGGTCGCGTTGAGCGCGCGGATGATGCGGTACTCGCGCTCCACCGCGTGGGCGGACTTCACGAGGGCGCCGGGCGGCTTGCGGCGCAGCACGTAGCGCGCGCCGGGCGTCGCGAGGAAGTAGGTGGGGTTCGACTGGCCCCCCTCGAACTGGCGCACCGTGAGCGGCCCGGCGTAGCCCTGCACGTGCGCGGCGAGGTAGGCGTCGAGGCGCGCCTCGTCGAAGCGGTGCGCGGCCTTCACGTCGATCACGTCGGACATCGCGCTAGTCCGTCTCCGCGCCGACCGATGCATCCGCGCCGATCGCCGCGAGTCCCGCGCGCACGCACTTCAGGTCGTCGGCCTCGCTGCCGCCCGACACGCCGAGCGCCGCGACCGCTTCGCCGCCCACCCGCACGGGCACGCCACCGCCGAACGTCACCATGCGCGGGCGCACCATCACGCCGAGCCGCACCGTCTCGCCGCTGCGCGTGATCATGCCGTTCACCTCGTCGGTGGGCATGCACGAGAACTGGGCGCAGGTGAACGCCTTGTCCTGCGCGACGCCGATCGAGACCAGGAACGCGTCCGGGCTGCGCAGGAACGCGAGCAGGTTGCCGCCGCGATCGCAGACCGCGACGACCATCTTCAGGCCGAGCTCGTCGGCCTTGTCGATCGTCGCCTTGCACAGCCGCCACGCGGCCTCGTGGGTGAGCGTCTTGGGAGCATCCTGGGTGATCTGCATCGGCGCGCCTCCGGGCTCGGGCCGCGAGTATGCAGCGTTCCGGGAGCCCGGCGCGCCCACCCGCACTCGACTAGAACACCTCCCCCGCCTCGCGCCGCTTCATCATCTCGGCGAAGTCGATTCGCGCGGGGCCGCGGCGGGCGAGCACGGCGTCGAAGCGTGCGCGGAGGATGAAGTCCCAGCCCGGATGCGGCAGCACGTAGAAGTTTTCCGCGCGGATCGCTTCGACGACGGCGTCCGCGACCTGGGCGGGCGACTTGCCGGTCGGCAGCGTGTGGCGCGCGGTGTCGGCGGTGCCGCCTGCCCCGTCTGCCGCGGTGCCGCCCGCGTCGAGCGCGGCCGGGCGATTGCGCTCGGCATTCGGGAGCGCGGTATCCACCCAGCCGGGGCACAGCACGCTCGCGCCGATCCGCGACTGCCGCGCCGTGAGGTCGGCGTGCAGGCTCTCGCTGAGCGCGACGACGCCCTGCTTGGTCACACCGTAGGGCCCGCCGCCGCCGAGAAAGGCGGCGACCGAGGCGGTGTTCACCACGTGCCCCACCTCGCCGTGCGCGTGCATGTGCGGCACGAAGGCCTGCACGCCGTGGATCACGCCCCACAGGTTGACGCCGACCACCCACTCCCAGTCCGCGGTCGGCAGCTCCCACACCGCGCGCGCGCCCTCGCGCCGGCCGAGCACGCCGGCGTTGTTGCAGAGCACGTGCACCTTCCCGAACGCGGCGATCGCGCGCTCCGCGAGCGCATCCACCGACGCGCGCTTCATCACGTCCGTCACGACGCCGAGCACGCGATGGCCGCGGCCGGCGAGCTCCGCCACGGCGGCGCCGAGCGCGCGCTCCTCGACGTCGGCGAGCACCACGTTCATGCCTTCGCGCGCGAAGCGCTCCGCGAGCCCGCGCCCGATTCCGCTCGCCGCGCCCGTCACCACGGCGGTCCGTCCCGAAAACTCCTGCATCGTCCTGCTCTCCTTCGCGCGCACGGCGCGTCTCAGTGGGTCGCCCAGGCCGCGGGGCGCCGCCAGTCGAAATCGTAGTCGCCGAGGTCGAACGTGCGGCTCGCGATCCAATGCTCGAAGCCCGTCACGGGCCGCAGCCCGGGCGTGTCGCCGCGCGCGTCGTAGTAATAACTGTTCGAGCCCGCGCAGCCGCCGCCGAAGAACACCGTGCTCTCGCGCCGCCGCAGCACCTTCGCGAAGTCCCGCGCGTGCGCGGCGGCCTTCACCTCGACGTGGTTCGCGCCGCGCCGACGCGCCTCGCGCAGGCAGCGCTCGAGGTGCTTGCTCTGCGTGTCGAGCATCAGGAAGTAGGACACGCCCGCGTTCGAATACGGCCCCATGTAGAGAAAAAGGTTGGGGAAGCCCGGCACCGTCGCGCCCTCGTAGGCCTGGAAGCGCTCGGACTCCCACAGCTCGCCGAGGCTGCGGCCGCCGCGGCCGAGGATCTCGGCGCCCGGCATGCCGGTGCGCTCGAACACCTGATAACCCGTCGCGCACACGAGCGCGTCGATCTTCCGCTCCGTGCCGTCGGCGCTGACGACCGCGTCGCGCGTGACGCGCGCGATCGGCTCGGTGACGAGCGCGACGTTCGGGCGGTTGAACGTCGCGTGGAATTCGTTCGAGAAGCTCGGCCGCTTGCAGAAGAACGCGTACTTCGGAATCAGCTTCTCGTGCAGGGCGGGGTCGCGCACCTGCGCGCGCACGTTGGCCGCGAGCGAGCGCTCGATGGCGCGGAACAGCCCGGGGAAGCGCACGTAGTTCACGAAGCCGAGGCCGAGGAACGCCTCGCCCACGAGGTTCGCCCCCCAGCGCATCGCGCGCTGCAGGAACGGGAAGGCGCGCAGCGCGCGCTGGAAGCCCGGCGACAGCTTCGGGTTCGGCTTCGGCATCAGCCAAATCGGCGTGCGCTGGTAGACGTCGAGCTGCGCCACCTGGTTCGCGACCGCGGGCACGAGCTGGATCGACGTCGCGCCGGTGCCGATCACGGCGACGCGCTTTCCGCGCAGGTCGATCCCCGGGTTCCAGCGGGCGGTGTGAACGAGCTCGCCCGCGAACGTCTCGATGCCAGGGATCGCCGGCAGCTTCGGGATCACGAGCAGACCCGTGGCGCTCACCAGGAAGCGCGCGCTCAGTGTTTCGCCGGAAGTGAGCGCAACGCGCCAGGCCGTCGCCGCCTCGTCCCACGTGGCGCGCGCGACCGCCGCGTTGCAGCGGATGCGGCGCACGAGGTCGTACTGTTCGGCGACGTCGCGGGTATAGGCCGCGAGCTCCTCGCCGGGGGGATAGAGCTGGCTCCAGTCCGATTTGGGCGCGAACGGGAACGAGTAGACGAAGAACGGCAGGTCGACCTCGAGGCCGGGGTAGCGGTGCTGCACCCAGGTGCCGCCGAATTCGCGTTCGCGCTCGAGGATCACGAACGACGCGATGCCGAGCTTGCGCAGCGTGACGCCGGCCGCGAGGCCCGAGAAGCCCGAGCCGATCACGATCACGTCGTGGTCGACGCCCGCGTGGCGCCCGCGCTCCGCATCTCCGCTCTGCGCTGCCGCCGCCATGGCTTCCCGCTCCCGCACGCGTCGAATGGCGCAATCGCAGCGCCGGGGGCGCGCTCAGCGCCGCGTCAGAACCCAGCTGGCGAGGCCGCCGCTCGGCGCCGCGCTCGAGGGCTCCGCGGTGTGCAGCGCCGGCGCGGGCCGCAGCGCGGGCGACGGCGCGCTCCGGGGCGCCAGCGCGTCGAGCGCCTCGAGCACCTCGCTCGCGAGCGCGCTCAGCTGGCGGTGCACGATCGAGGTCGGCGCGCCGTGGAGAACGGTTCGGCGCCGCCCGTCGGGCGACGTCGCGAGCGCCTCGACCGCGGGGCTGCGCGAGATCGGCGTCGCGAAGTGCTGGAGCCCGCGCACGCGCAGCTCGTAGAGCAGCAGCGCGAGCACGTCGCCGCGCTCGGGGTGGTCGAACTTCACGCGCAGGTCGAGGCCCGACAGGGCGATGCGCGCGCGCTCGCGGGGGAACCCGAGCGCGAGCAGCTTCTCGGCTTGCGCGAGCGACTCGAGGTCGCGCACGGGCAGGATCGCGAGGTCGCTCTCGGCGAGCGCCGCGCGCACCGGTGCGCCCATCTCGCTGCCGGTGTCGATCAGCACGACGCCGTCGGTCGTGCGCGAGCCGAGCAGCCACGCGAGCCCGGCGGAACCGCCCAGGGCTTCGGTGAGCGCTTCGCGCGAGGGCGGGCTCGGGACCAACTCGACGCCGAACTGGCCGACCCGCGTCGCGCGGCCGAGATCGCCGGACGCGAGCGCCTCCACCAGGTCGGGCCCACCGAGGCTCGGCCCGAGGGCGAGCGTTCGGTCGAGGCCGTCCTGGCCATCGAAGCCGAGCACGAGCACCGGCATGTCCTCGCGGTGCGCGCGCAGATAGGCCGCGAGATTGGCGGTGAGCGTCGTCTTGCCGACGCCGCCCTTGGGGTTCGCGATCGTCACGACGCGGAAGCGCCGCTCCGCGTGCGCGCTCGTCAGCCGCTGGGCCGCCAAGCGCTCGTCGCGCCGCCGCTCCGCCTCGCGCAATGCCTGATAGGTGCCCACGGCTCCGCTCCTCTGTGCGAGAGAGGTGGCCCAGAGCCCGCCCGGGTCGCAAGGGGGGCGGCACCGCCACGCGTCCTGCGCCGCGTGCTATCGAGGCCGCCTCGGAGGCGCCCGGTGGATCTGTCCCGCTTCCCCCGCGTCGCCCTCGGTCACGGGCCGACGCCCCTAGAGCGCATGGACCGCCTGCGTGCGGCCCTCGGGCCCGGCTGCCCCCACCTGTGGGTGAAGCGCGACGACTGCACCGGCCTCGCGACCGGCGGCAACAAGACGCGCAAGCTCGAGTTCCTGATGGGCGCGGCGCTCGCCGAGGGCGCCGGCGCGATCCTCACCTTCGGCGCGCTGCAGTCGAACCACGCGCGCCAGACGGCGGCCGCAGCGGCGAAGCTCGGCCTGCCCTGCGACCTCGTGCTGATCGACATGGTGCCCGGCCGCGCGCCCGCGTACAGGAGCGCCGGCAACGTGCTGCTCGATCGCTTGCTCGGCGCCCGCCTGCACGTGGTCGCGCCCGATCGCCCTGCGGACGCCGCGCGCGAGATCGTCGAGGCGAACGCGCGAGCCGGGCGCTCCACCTTCGTCGTGCCGATCGGCGGCTCGAACGCGATCGGCGCGCTCGGCTACGTCGCCGCCTTCGACGAGATCGCCGCACAGGCACGCGCGCTCGGCGTGCGCGTCGACGCGATCGTGCACGGCTCCTCGAGCGGCGGCACCCAGGCCGGGCTCGTCGCGGGCGCGGCGCTGGCGGCGAGCGCGACGCGCATCCTCGGCGTGAACGTCTACGAGCCGAGCGGCGACGACGTCGCGAAGGAGGTGCGCGCGCTCGCGCGCGAAACCCTGGCGCGCTGCGGCGGCGACCCGGATGCCGCGGATGCGCGGGTGCACGTCGTCGACGGCCACCAGGGCGCGGGCTACGGCCTGCCGAGCGCTGCGATGCGCGAGGCGGTCGAGCTCACCGCGCGCTGCGAAGGCGTGCTGCTCGACCCCGTGTACTCAGGCAAGGCGATGGCCGCGCTCTTCGCCGAAGTGCGCGCAGGGCGCTTCGCGCGCGACGACGCGCTCGTGTTCGTGCACACCGGCGGCGCGGCGGCGCTGGGGGCGTACGTCGAGGCGTTTGCGGACTAGCGCGCGGGGACGGTCGCCGGCGAACCGCATGCAGCGTGGCCTCGCCTCGCGCCGACGCGGGCTGGCATGGCCTTTGCTCTCATCCCGCCGCATGAGCCACGCCATCCGCGCTTCGATCGAGGTACACGCCCCGCTCGCGCAGGCGCTGCGGAGCTGGAGCGAGTTCGCGGCCCTGCCCTTCGCCGAGCGCGACGTGACCTTCGCGCCGCTCGCGATCGGCCGGGCGCGCATCACCGTTCACGTGGCCGGCGACACGGCGCAACCCTGCGACGTCGCAGGCGAACGGGCGCTCGAGCGCGGCCTGCGGGCGTTCAAGCAGTACGCGGAGAAGTCCGCCCGCGAGCGGCGCGCCGGGGAGCCGGCGCGCGGCGGCCGGGGGGCGCGCGCGGCAAGGCGCGCCACGGCGCGGAGCGCGCACGGGATGCGGCGCGGGGCGTAGGCCGAGCGCGCGCTGCCCGCGCGGCGGGCAGCGCTGTTCAGCACCTGTGCACGGGGGACGGCGCCCGCGCTGCGTCGCGCCGTCCGCGCGCTGCGGGGCCGGCGGCGCTTCTCAACCAAATTTCAGAACTCGCTGAGGACTCGACCTCGGGCCCCGGGGTACTTCACGGCGAGCGGTCCCGAGCTTGGCGGCTGCGGAAGCGAGAGGCCGTGGGCACGATGCGCAAGTTGGCTCCGATGGGATTCCTCGCCTGCATCGCCGCCTTCGCGAGTGGCCCCGGGCACGCGCAGACGACGGTCGTGCCCGCGAACGTGAGCGAGCTGGCCGTCGGCGGATGGGACGCGGGCGGCCCCCCGCGCGTCACCGATCCAGTGCTGCATTTCTACACCGCGCCGCAGTGCAACGTGGCCGGCGTCCCGAACGAGTCCTCCCCTGCCAAGATCTCGCGCGCGGCGACCTATCCCGCCAGCACGCGCGACCTGTTCGTCTTCAACCCGCCCCGCGCCGCGGGCGCCTGCAACCCGTTCGTCTTGCGATCCAACCTCGCAGTCGACGCGACCCACCTCTTCTGGTTCGACAACCAGATCCCGCTCGGCACGCGGCTCGTGTCGCTCCCGCGAACCGCGAATCCCGGGGACGTTCCGGCGCCGCTCGCCGTGTTTCCCTCCCCGCCCCTCGGCAGCCCGGCAAACGAGATCGTTCAGTACGGCTCGGACCTGTTCCTGCTCGTGCACACCCTCACAGACGACTTCCTCTCGCGGTTCGACAAGAGCGGCAACGGCGTCCAACTCGTCAGCGGCCGTCCGCCCGGCTCGATGTCGCGCCTGCAGTTCGACGGGCGCTGGGTGTGGTGGCTCGAGGGCTCGACGCTCCGGCGTTACGACACGCAGACCGCCGGGACGCAGACGATCGACAGCAACGTCTTCTCCTTCCATTCCGAGGGCGATCAGTCGCAGTGCTCGCCACTCGGCTGCCAGAACGCCAACAGCGTCTACGTCGGCAAGGGCAATCAGCTGCTGCTCATCGACACGTTCGCGCTCGGCACGCCGCCCTTCGTCGTCTACACCGCGCCGGCATCACGCCCGAACGCGTTCATCCGAGACATCGCGCGCGCGAGCGGCGAGATCTTCTTCCTCGAAGTCACGCCGAGCCTGTTCTCCGTCGACAACCGCATCTTTCGCGCGTCCTTCACGAACCCGCAGCTGATCCTGCCGCCGGTGACGCGGCTCAGTGGCTTCCGCAACCTCCAGACCGACGACGTGAACGTGATCTGGCACGATCCGTTCCCGCCGTCCGCAAGCTCGGGCCTGATCGCGAGCATCAAGAAGAACGCGCCCGCCGCGTTCCTGTTGCAGGCAACGGGCCTCGAGGTGACGCAAGGCATCCAGAACCTCTCCCAGGACGTGCGGCTGATCGAGAACAAGCGAACCATCGTCCGGTTCTACGTGACGTCGGGCGACACGCGCACGGTGGAAGGCGTCGGCGCGACGCTGACCGGGGCGACGCAGACCGCAGGCTCTCTCGGCTCGCTCGAACCGGTCAACTCCTACGGCAAGCTGATCAACGTCATCCAAGCGCCGGCGCGGCGGCAGTTGGTGCGCTCGTTCCAGTTCGAGCTACCGCTGCGCTGGACGCTGAACGGGCCCCTCACGCTGCTCGCGACCGTCAACCCGAACGGGAAGATCTTCGAGAACGATCCCACCGACAACACGTGGTCGGCCGGCCCGCTCGCGTTCTCGCCGTCGCCGCGCACCGACGTCTACTACATGAACGTCCAGTACACGCTCGACGGCGTCACCTATGCGCCGGCGCCGGCGGACGTCGCCGGGAGCCAGCGGCACATGCGGCGGCTCTATCCGCACGGCGCGCCCCAAGTGGACTCGGCGCTCGGCTTCGGCAACGCGCTTCACTTCCACGCGGGCACGATCGTCTTCGCGGCGCTCGAGGATCACGTGAAGCGGACGCACCCGGACTGCGTCAAGCGCTATCCGTCGGATCCGGATCCCACGAAGGACAAGACGTCGGATCGCGAGCTGTGCGCGTCGGACGTCGTGCACGCCTACATCGAGAAGGAACGCGGGGTGAACGGCTTCATCCCCACCAACTGGCGCACGTACGGAAACTTCCCGCAGACGCCGAACCCCGCCTACTTCACGCGGGGCTACGGCGGCGGCTTCAAGGCGACCGGGCCGAGCGGGCCCGAGTCCAACATCACCTTCCGCAACTACGCCGCACACGAAGTCGGCCACATGCTCGGTCGCGGCCACCCGAGCACGGGCACGTCGTGCGGCCACAAAGCCGCCGATCCTGGTTACCCGTATCCGGGAGCGCAAATCGGCCAGGCGGCGACCGCCTCGAAAGAGCTCGCCTTCCTCGACACGCCCGACGAGGCGTTCGGGTACGGGCATTTCACTTACGACTTCGACACCACCTACGACGTGATGGGGTATTGCGAGCCCAACCGCATCAGCGACTACACCTTCGAAGGCCTGTATCAGTTCGCCTTGAATCCTCCGGCACCGGCAGCCGCCGCGTCTGGGAGCGGCGGACCCATCGCGCCGGCGAGCGGCGCCGTCGCGGGCGATTGGCTGTTCCTCTCCGGGATGCTCGACGCGAGCACTGGGGCCAGCGACATCGTGCTCGCGCAGCGCACCGCGCAGGTCGCGGATGCGACGCCGCCGATCCCGAGCGGCGTCGCGACGCTCGAGCTGCGCGACGCCGCGAGCAACGTGCTCGCGAGCTACGGCTTCTCGCCGACCGCGGTGGAGGACGTGCCGGGCCGCTCGCTCTTCAGCCTCGTGGTTCCGTTCGACCCGAATGCGCGCGAGCTGCGCATCGTGGACGACGCGACCGGCGCCGCGCTCGCGACGCGCGCCGTGAGCGCGACGCCGCCCGTCGTCTCGAACGTGGAGTTGCCCGGGGCTCCGAGCCCCGTCGACGGCGTCGTCACCGTGACGTGGGCCGCGAGCGACGCCGATGGCGATCCGCTCGCGTTCGACCTGCTCGCGAGCGTGGACGGCGGCGTTTCGTTCCGCACCGTCGTCGCGGGCGTCACCGCGCAGGCGTACGACCTCGACTCGTCGCTGCTCGCCGGCGGCGCCACGATCCTGCGCGTCGAAGCCACCGACGGTGTGCAGTCCGCCCGTGCCGACAGCGCGCCCTTCGTGGTCGCGCCACGCGCGCCGCAGGTCACCATCCTGAGCCCGATCGACGGGCATCGCGCGAGCTGGGAACAGCTCGTCACGCTCGAGGGCGATGCGAGCGACCTCCAGGACGCGGCGATCCCCGACACGAGCTTCGTGTGGAGCAACGCCTACGGGACGATCGGCACCGGCCGCACCGTGCAGACCTCCGCGCTGCAGGTCGGCGTGAACACGATCACGCTCACCGTGACCAACAGCCTCGGGCTCGCGACGAGCGCCGCGGTCGACGTCGTCGTCGGTGACGCGCTCGCCGATCCGGGCCCCGCCCTCGCCTCGAGCCCGCAAGCGATCGCGTGGCACGTCGCGGACGCGGAGACCGCGCCGCAAAGCGTGGCGCTCACGGTCGAGAATGCCGGCGGCGGCAACTTGACCTTCGACATCGCGAGCGACCAGTCGTGGCTCACGATCGACGGCCAACCGGCGCTGGCCGGCGTGACGGCCCCCGCGACCTTCACGGTCTCCGCCGACACCGCCAATGCGCCGCCGGGGCTGACGCTCGATGCGACGATCTCCGTCCAGAGCTCGGCGAATCCCTTCGACGTGCTGACGATCCCCGTCGCGCTGAGCAAGGGGAACGTGTTCGACGCGACGGGCAGTCGCGACGCGGACGCCGATCTCGTGCCGGACGTCGCGGACAACTGCCCGTCGACTCCGAATCCGGGCCAGGAAGACGCCGACGCCGACGCGCGCGGCGACGCGTGCGACAACTGCCCGAACTTCGCGAACGTCGACCAGAGCGACGTCGGCGGCGTGGGCGCCGCTGCGCCGCCTGACGGCATCGGGGACGCCTGCCAATGCGGCGACGTGAACGGCAACGGCCGCGTGACCACCGCCGACGCCGCGCTGATCACGCGCTCGCTGCTGCTGCCGCCGACCGCGACGCTGCTGAATCCCGACCACTGCAACGTGGGCGGCAGCGCCGCGTGCACGACCGCCGACGCGGTGATCGTGACGCGCTCGCTGCTCGTGCCGCCGACCGCCAGCGTTCAGCAGGTGTGCGCGCCGGCGCTCTGAGAGCCGGCGCGCCCTGCGGGCACTGAGCGGCCGTCAGCCGCGCTCTGGCTCCGGCACGAGCCGCACGATGCGCGACCCCGATCCGTGCTCGAGCAGCAGGGCGATCGTGCCGCCCGGCCCGACCGCGACGTCGCGAATGCGCGCGAGGTCCTTCAGCAGGATCTCGGTGTGGACGTGCACGCCGTCGCGGATCACGAAGCGGTAGAGCTCGGTCGCCTTCAGCGAGCCGGCGATCAAGTCGCCTCGCCAATCCGGAAACGCCTCGCCTTGATAAATGACGAAGCTCGAGATCGCGGGCGACGGCGTCAGGTCGACGACCGGCGACACGAGATCGTTCGGATCGAAGCGGATCCCGAGCTTCTCGCCGAACGCGACCGGCGTGCCGTCGTACTGCAGCCCCTTCGACACGAGCGGCCACCCGTAGTTCCCGCCGGCGCGAAGCAGGTTCACCTCGTCGCCGCCGCGCTGCCCCATCTCGGTTCCCCACAGCTCGCCGGTGCGCGGATCGAATTCGAGGCCCTGCGGGCTGCGGTGGCCGTAGGTCCAGATGCTCGGCATCGCGCCGGGCCGCGCGACGAAGGGATTGTCCGCCGGGATGCGCCCGTCGTCGTGGACGCGGTGGATCTTTCCGTAGGGCGTCGAGAGGTCCTGGATGCCGACCTCCTCGCCGGCCTTGATCCCGACGCTGACGAACACGTGGCCGCTCTGCGAGAACGCGAGGCGCCCGCCCGCGGCCATGTCGGGAACCGGCGTGTAGAACGATTGCGGGACGCTCCAGATCACTTGCTCGTCGACCCAGCGGCCCTCGCGAATCCGCCCGCGGACCAGGCGGATCATGGTCTTCGGAACGAGCGGCCCGTCGTCGCCCTTGCACTCGGCGCACAGGTCCCCGTGCACGAGATAGATCCAGCCGTTCTCGGCGTAGTGCGGATGCGGCGCGACGTCGAGCAGGAAGCCGACGCCGTAGTCGAGCCCGTTCAGCGTCGGCCCGAAGCCGCTCGTCTGGGGCGTGCCCGCGATCGGCGCGGAGAGCGTGCCGTCCGGCGCGACGACCCGGAGCCCCTTCACCTTCTCGGTGACGAGCCAGCTTCCGTCCGGCAGCGGCGCGATCGCGAACACCAGCGGATCGAGCCCGGTGGCGATCGTCTCGATGCGAAAGCGCGCGCGCTCCGACGCGATCGGCCCCGTCGGGATCGCGAGATCTTTGTTCACCTTGAACTCGACGAACTTGCGCCCGACGCGCTGCTCGGCGACGAGGATCGCGAGGCCACGGATCTGCGCGTCGTTCAGCGCGCCCGACCACGCGGGCATGCCGCGCTCGGGGAAGCCCTTCGCGATGCTCTGCGTCAGCTGCGCGATGGAGTCGCCGTGCGCGAGCGGGCGCCCGACCAGCGCCGGCCCTTGGGGCGCGCCCTCGAACGCCTCGCCGTGGCACACGGCGCACTGCTCCGCATAGAGCGGCACGAACGGATCGGGCGGGCGCGTGGCGACGTACGCGGCGATGCCCGCCGCAACGAGCACGAGCCCGCCCAGCACGGCGCCTGCGATCTTGAACGCGCGCTTCAGCCGCATCGCGACCCTCCTTGGCGCACGGGGATGCGCGGGACGCCCGAACGCGCCCGGCGCACTCGCGGTTCAGTCGCGCGGCGCCAGCTCGAACAGCCAGAGGTACCCCGAGCGCACCGCCTCCGCCGGGATCGCGCTGCCGCCGGTGTACTTGCGGCTCAGCTCGGCGAGCAGCGGCTCCACGGCGGGGCCGTCCTGCAGGCGGACAAGGCGACGCTCGTAGATCTTGCCGTCGATCCGTAACAACACGCGCGGATCCCGCTCGACCTCGTGGGGCCACTGCTTCCAGAGCCGGCCCCACCACGTGGTCATGTAGCCGCTCGGGATGTAGGCCTTGCCCTCGTGCGCGAGGATCCAGGTCGTGCGCGAGCGCGGCGGATCGAGGAGCTGGAACTCGACCTCCTGCACGTCGCGCACGAACGACCAGTCCGGCTCGGGGCCCGTCACCGTCTCGCCGCTCGCGAACGGTCCCCCCGCGAGGATCGCGATCGGGCCGTCGTGGAAGCGGGCGACCACGAGCGTGGCCCCGAGCGCGAGGACGAGCGTGGCGAGGACGGCGCCGAGCAGGCGCAGAGCGGTCTTCATGGCGAAGGTCTCCCCGGCGCGGGCGCCGCGACGTCCCACGATACGCCGAGAACGCGGCGGGTCCACGGCGGCACCCGATGCGCGGGCTCCACCGCAGCGCGGCTCAGCCGACCGCGAGCCGATCGCGCCGCACGAACAGCGCGAGGAACACGAGCGCGAGCACCACGTGCACGATGCTGCCTTCGCGCTGCTCGCCGGCGAGGAGCAGCGACGTCGCCACTGCGGCGTGGAACGTGGTGAGGATGCCGAGCACGGGGGTGAGCGCCGCGAGCTCGCGCCGGCGCGGCCAGAGCCACGCGCTGGCGCTGGCGATCGCGATCACCGCGAAGCCGTAGTGCATCGACCAGCGGCCCGTGGCCACCGCCTCGCCGCGGAGCCCGGTCGGGCCGCCGATCAGGGCCGTCGCTGCGAGCGCTTCGAAGAAGAAGTTCGCCGCGAGTGCGACGGCGAGCAGGAGGGTCATTAGGGAGTTCCTTTCGCGGGCTGGAGCGGAGGCGGGGCCCCGTGTGCGAGGCTCCCGGCCGCAACCCACGGTCGCACACCGCGACCCCGGAGGTCCCGTGCGCTCGAACGCTCTTCTCGCAGGCCTCGCTTCCGCCGTGCTGCTCGGCGGAACCCTCGCATCGGCCGCGCCCGACGCTCCCGCGCCGGCGCTGCTGCCCCCCGCGATTCCGATCGGCCCCCTCGCCGACGACGACATCGGCCTGCTCGCGCGCATCCACTTCGCCACGCACACCCCGGACTTCGATCGCGCGCGCGCCTTCTACCGCACGCTCGGATACACGGGAGGCGTGACCGGCTTTCCGCTCACGAACACCCACGCGATGGCGCGCGCGCTCGGCATGAACGACGTCTGCCAATACGAGCTCGTGAAGGGCGAGGTGATCGCCCTGCCCGGCAGCCTGAACACCGCGAGCATCGACCTGCTCCAGTTCAAGACGCCCTTCGACGGCCGGCCCCCCTACGAGCGCCCCAATCACTTGGGCGCCGCCTACTCCGCCCTGCTCACCACCGACCTCGGGAGCGACGTCGCGTTCCTGAAGACGAAGGGCGTGCACTTCCTGTCCGAGCCCTACGGCGTGCCGGGCAATCGCTTCGTGTTCTTCCGCGACCCCGACGGCGTCCTCTTCAAGCTCGTCGAGACGGCGCCGCCGCACGGAGACCCGGCGGCTTCCATGCACCTCGTCGCGATGCCGTACGTCGCCATCAACGTGAAGGACCTCGAGGAATCGCTCGCCTTCTACCGGCGCTTCGGATACACGGGCGTCGCGCGCTTCGAGCAGAAGGGAACGCTCGAGGAAGCGCGCGCCTACGGCCTCGATCGCCCGTTCCACGTCGTCGGCGCCGACGTCGCGCTCGAGCGCGGCGACCGCCACGTGTTGCGCCTGACCCAGTGGCTCGACCCCTTCGATCCCGCGCCGGCCAACCCCGCGCCGATCAACCGCATCGGCATCCAGCGCATCGCTCTGCTCGCGGCCAACGTCGACCGCGCCGTCGCGATCCTGAAGAAGCAGGGTGTGCCGTTCCTCTCCGAGATCGCCCCGTGCTGCTCCGGCACGGCCACCGACGAGACCGGCATCGTGCACGCCATCGACCCGAACGGCGTGTACCTCGAGCTCGTGGGCGCGATCGCGCGGCAACCGCTGGCGCCGCAGCCGGAGGGGTGCCCGCCGCTGGAGATCAAGTTGCCGAAGGCGGAGTGAGGACTCCCCGGCCCGTTCATTCGAAGGGGATCAGCTTCGCCGCACAGGTGTCGTACGCGTCGTCGGTGGTCTCGCCGATCGCGATGAAGTCGAGGTCGCCCGGCGGTCGCGCCGATGCGAGGTACAGGTGCGCGACGTCGTCGCCGAGCCCACGGCGCATGCGGGCGACGTAACAGGGGCAGTAGGCGCTCGGGTCCATCTCCATCGCCCTGGATGCGCGCGGGCTTCTCTGCACTTCGAGATGGACTCGGACGTTGGTGAGGTAGCCGGTCGGCGAGCTCACGCAGTGGTCGATGAGGCCGGCGAACTTCGCGTCGTTGGCGGGCAGGTTGCCGGACGGATGCGGCGGCACGGTCGACTCCACCGCCGCCGTCGCCGGAATGCCCACCTCGGCGCAGCGCACCGCGACCGCGTCGCGGGCCACCTCGAACTCGGCGTAAGGCCACTCCTTGCCGCCCTTCGAAGCCTCCTTCCGCGAGCGCGCCAGCACGTGGAGCTCGGGCGCGAGGCAACCGCAGAACGCGCGCCAGTCCATGGCGCCCACGCGGTCCGCGAGCGGGTTCGACGCCGCATTGAGCGCATTGCGCGCAATGATGCGCATGCCGCGCTGGTTCTGCGCGCAGGCCTCGACCTCGGCGGCGATCTCCGCGTCGACGTCGGCGTCCCGAGCCTGCACCGCGAGATCCGTCTCGACGTGTTCTTCGCACGCGAGGTGGCTCGCGCCGACGATCCCCAGCGCGACGGCCACCAGCCACGCAGGTCTCCGCGGCCTCTCGGGATTCCCGCGCGGGCGACCGCTGGGCACGACGGGGAGCTTCATCCCCGCAGCCGCTCCACGCAGCGCGCCACCTCCGCCTGATACACCTTTCCCCGCTCGTTCAGGATGTCGAGCACGTGAAGGGCGGTCGGCACGAAGGCGAAGCCGATCTCGTGCCCCGGGTGCCACTGGAAGATCGAGCCGCCGAAGCCCATCCAGCCGTAATAACCCTCGCGCCCCGTGTTGAAGGCGCGCTCGAGCTCCGTCGCGTGCGGGCCGACCGCGGCGAAGCGGTTCACGCCGCCCCGGGGTGAAGGCCGTGGGCGCGAAGCCCATGAACGCCTCGACCGGCGCGTCGTGCATCGCCCGCCAGCCCGCCTCGCTCACGACCTCGCGCTCCGCCCAGCGGCCGCGAGCCGCCATCGCCGCCGCGAGCTTCGCGAGCCCGCGCGCGGTGCACTTCGCGCCGGCCGACGGCGTCTCGCCCATCGCGACGACGCGGTCGTTGAAGAACGAAAATCCCGTCAACCCCGCATAGGGCGGCGGTGCGCCGCCGGTGGTGGCGTGCCGAAGCCCCGGCAGCATGCGCAGGATGCGTCCGACGAGCTGGAAGAAGTGGTGCTGGATCTTCCGCCCGAGCGCGCGCGGAACGAGGCTCTGCAGGAATTGATAGAGGAAGCCGAGCGGTGTGACCCGCACGATGCGGTCCAGCTCGGCTTCGCGAACGCCGACGATCACGTCGGCCTCGAGCGGCCGGCGGACGTCCTGTTCATAGAACTCGCCGATCGTGCGGCCCGCGGGATCGACGCGCCGGAACACCTCGTTCAGGATCCAGCCGCGGGTGATCGCGTGGTACTCGCGCTTCTCGCCGTTCGTCGGAAAGCGCAGCGCGTGGCGCTCGATGACCGCGCCCACCTTGTTCCGTTTCAGCTGCGCGGGGAGCAAGTCGGCGGGAGCGAGCGACGTGCGGAACGCGGCCATCCCGCCCTCGTGGCGCAGCACGTCCGCGACGGTGAGCGCGCCTTTCTCGTTCGCGGCGAACTCGGGCCAGTACTTGGCCACGGGCGCCGCGTAATCGAGCAGCCCGCGCCCGACGAGATGCGCGATCGCGATCGACTCGAGGCTCTTGCCGCTGCTGAAGATGTTCACGAGGGAGTCGGGCGAGAAGCCCGCGTCGTCCGCGGGCGCGGCCCAGAGATCGACCACGCGCGCGCCGCGGTGGTACACGCAGAGTTGTGCGTGGTGCTCGGCGCTCGTCTGCATCTCGTGGGCGAAGAGCGCGTGAACGGACTCGAAGCCGGGGGCGACGGTGCCTTGGATGCGGAGGGGGGTGGTGGGCATGGGTCTCCCTTCGGTCTCGACTGCAGCCGTGCGATCCGTGCACGGGCCGGGCGGTGCCCGGACCGCCTTCTCACTTCTGCTTCGGGTCCGCCGCCTTCGCGCCGGAGCCATCGGCGCCCGGGGCCGCGGCGGCATCGCCCGAATCCGACTTCGGCGGCTCGCCCCCTTGGGTCGTGGACGGCGCGGGCGCCACGGCGCCCGGCTTGACGCCGTCGGGCGAGGCTTTCGGCGGCGGCTGCACGGCGCGGGGCTCCACCGTTAGCTTCGGCAGGTCGTCGGGCCGGAGTCCCTTGATCACGCTCACCCAGACTTTGCCCTGGTCGACGCAGCCTTCCCAGGATCCCGTCACCTGATGCGTTCCCTCGCTCGTCGAGACGGTCACGTCGCAGGCGGTGTTGTTGTAGGAGAGGCAACCGGCCTCGGAATAGAAGTCCTTGACAGAGATGAGGACCTCGGTCTCCCCGTCCTGCCGACAGGCACACGTGCAGCTGTTCATCTGCTTGAACTTCTTGGGGCGGGCCTGCGCGGCGCCGGAAACGAGGACGATGGCCGCTGCGACCGCGAGCATCGTGGCGACGGACGAGGGACGAAGGTCCAAGCGCATTGTGAGCCTCCCGATTTTCGTCGAGGACGCCGCGCGCGTGAATCGCGCGGGCACTCGCGACTTCGGGCACTCTAGGCTCTCTCGAAGCCAAGCCACAATCATTCCGCGGGAGATGGCGGACTTCTCAGGTGAGGTGTCCGCGCGTCTCGGTGGGCCGCGCCGGCGCTCTCGGCGCGGAGGGTCACTTTCGGCGACGCCCTGCCCTGCTCGCTGGTGGGCGCGGCAGGGATCGAACCTGCGACCCCCTGCTTGTAAGGCAGGTGCTCTAACCAGCTGAGCTACGCGCCCGCGATCGCACGACGGTAGCCCACGCGGAGCAACCGCTCCGTTGAACCAACGTCCCCGGCCGTTCGTGAACCAACGTCCCGGGGCTCAGCCGAACACGGGGTCAGGCTTTCAGCCGAACCGTCGCGGTGCCGGGCGACGTCACGTCGCCTTTGTCGTTCTTGACCCACAGCTCGAGCGTCGCGATGCGCTCGCTCGGGTCGACGGCGACGACGCGGCCGCCGCTGGTGAGCGTCTCGCCCAGGTAGCAGGCGCGGCGGTTGCTGTAGGCGAAGCGCAGGAGCTCGCCGTCGTCGCCGAGCCAGTTGGTGACGCACTGCGCGAGCCAATCGCCCTGGAGCGGACCGTCGACGACGATGCCGGGGTGCTTCTCGACCTGCGTGGTGTACGGCGCGTCGTAGTGGATGCGGTGCGCGTTCCAGACGGCGGCGTTGTAGAGGAAGAGCGTCACGTTCGTGGGCGTGTGGGCGCGCGTCGGGAGCTCGGTGCCGGGCCTCAGTTGTTGGGTCGTGAGCCGCTCGGTCATCGGGTCATCTCGCGATCGCGGTCTGGATTTCTTCGAGCACGGGCGCGCCGGTCGCGTCTACCACGCGCATCGCGCGCACGGTGAAGATGAGCGGCCCCTGGGCGCCGCTCTTCTCGTACAGGTCGGTGATGCGCGAGGTCGCGGTCAGGCGGTCGCCGGGGCGGATCGGGCGGTGTTGGATCAGCTCGGTGCCGCCGGCCATCACGCGCTTCAGCGGGAGCGACGGGCCGGCGCTCTGGCCGCGCGGCAGGCCGTCGGCGCGCAGCTGCTCGACGGGGCGCAGCGCGCCGAACAGGTTGAACACGAACATGGGCGGCGCCTCGTCGCCGCGCAGGTACTTCTCGAGGCGCTGCTCGGTCGCGATCGCGTACTTGACGATCTCGCGCCGGCTCACCTCGACGGTGACGGGTGCGTCCTCGGCGCCGATCCAGCGCCGGTGCTCGTCGGTCAGCAGGGGCACGGCGGCGTCACGCCTGCGCCGGCACGGCGTCGGTGATGATCCCCCAGCCGCGGCTCGCGCGTTGGCGCAGGGGGATGGCGGCCTGATAAGCGGCGCTCGCGTACCACGCCTCGGCATGCGCGCGGTCGGGAAACTCGATCACGATGCAGCGCCGGTAATCCGGCTTGCCCTCGAGCACGCGCGTTTCGTCGGCGAAGACGAGCAGCTTGCCGCCGTGGGGGGCGAGCGTCGGGCCGGCGGCCTCGAGGTACTTGGCGTAGCCGGCGGGGTCGGTGATGTCGTTCATGAAGACGGCGTAGGCGGGCATGGCGGAACGCTAGCGCGCGTGAGGCGGGCGGCGGCGTACTCTCGCGCGATGGACGCGCTCGCCGTCTATGTGGACCTGAAGTCGCCCTACGCGTACCTCGCGCTCGATCCGGTGCGCGCGCTCGCGGCGGAGCGCGGCGTCGCGATCGACTGGCTGCCGTACGTGCTCGACATCCCGAGCTACCTCGGCTCCGCGCGCCTCGACCCCGCGACCGGCGCCGTGCTCGAGAGCGCCCGCACCGAACAGCAGTGGCGCAAGGTCCGGTACGCGTACATGGACGTGCGCCGGCAGGCGAACCGCGCCGGGCTCGTGATCCGCGGGACGCAGAAGATCTGGAGCACGGAGCTCGCGAGCATCGCCCTGCTCTACGCGAAGGAGCGCGCGCCCGCGCGGGTCGACGCGTTCCTCGGCGCGATCTTCCCGCCGTTCTGGCGCCGCGAGCTCGACGCCGAGCGCGAGGACGTGCTCGCCGCGAAGCTGCGCGAGGCGGGCGTCCCCGACCCCGACGCGGGCTTCGCCGAGTTCGCGGCGAGCGAGGGTCCGGCGCGGCTCGACGCCGTGATGCGCGAGGCCCACGCGCGCGGCGTGTTCGGCGTGCCGAGCTTCGTGTGGCGCGGCGAGCTCTTCTGGGGACGCGAGCACCTGGCGCTGCTTGCGGAACGGATCGCAACGGCGCGCGGCTGAGCGCGCGAAGGAGGAGGCGATGGCGGAGCTACGGGAGCCGCTGCAAGTCGACGCGGTGCAGGGGCTCGACCCCGACGCGCCGGTCACGATGCTGAACTTGATGAAGTTCCGCGGGCGCTCGCTCGACGGCGACGGCAGCGGCTGGGACGCGTACCTGCGCTACAGCGCGCACACCGCCCCGCTCTTCAAGGCGCGCGGCGGCACGATCGTGTGGGCGGGCGACGTGAAGACTGTCGCGCTCGGCGCGTTCGTCGAAGGCGACTGGGACTACGTCGCGCTCGTCTGGTACCCGAACCCCGCCGCGTTCGTCGACATGATGACGTCGCCGGAGTACGCGATCGGCAACGTGCACCGCGAGAACGGTACCGAGCGGCACCTGATCCTCGCCCTGCACGCCACCTACGCGAAGCTGCCCGCGCCCTACGCGCCGGCGCGCTGACGTCGCGTGGCGCGCGTCGCGCGGCGCTAGAGCCCGCCCGTCACGTACAGGCACTGCCCCGTGATCCAGCTCGCGGCGTCGCTCGCCATGAACACGACGGCGTTGCCGATGTCGTCGGGCGTGCCCATGCGACCGAGCGGGATGCCGAGGATCTCCTCGACGGGCTTGCCGTCGGGGAACTTCGTTGAGGCGTTGAAGTTCTCCGTCGGGATCGGCCCGGGCGCCACGGCGTTCACGCGGATGCGCGGCGCGAGCTCGACCGAGAGCGTCTGCGTGAGGCTGTTCACCGCGGCCTTCGACGCGGCGTAGGGGCCGTTCTTGAGCGACGGCCCGAGCGCCGCGCGCGACGAGATGTTCACGATCGCGCCGCCGCGCTCGCCCATGTGCCGCGCGGCGACCAGCGCCGACGCCCAAACGGACTTGAGGTTCAGGTCGAGCTGCGCGTCCCAGCGGTCCTCGGGGGTGCGCGTCAGGTAACGCGGCGTCGCGTCCGGCAGGCCGCCCGCGTTGCTCACCCACACGTCGAGCCGGCCGAGCTCTTCGAGCGTGCGCTCGGCGAGGTGCTCGAGCTGCGCGGCGTCGGTCACGTCGGTGGGCACCGCGATGGCGCGCCGCCCGAGCGCGCGCACTTCGGCGGCGCCCGCTTCCACGTCTGCCGCCGTGCGCGCCGCGAGCGCGACGTCGGCGCCCGCGCGCGCCAGCGCGAGCGCGATGCCGCGGCCGATGCCCTTGCCGGCGCCCGTCACGACGGCGACGCGGCCGCTCAGGTCGAATGCGCTCGCGCCCACGGCTACTGGCCCGGGCCCGCGGGCGCCGCTGCAGGCGCCCCCGCGGACGGTGCGGCCACCAGCTGCACCGCGTCGATCTCATTCCAGCCGCTCACGGCGTTGGTCGCGAGCGTGATCTTCGCGCCCTTCACGAGGAACGGCGTCGGCTCCGCACTCCGGGTGAACCACGTGATCTGGTTGCCGGCGTAGGCCGTCTCGTCGAGGCCTTCCCAGAGCGGATGCGCCGCGCCCGCTTCGTCGATCCAGTCGAGGCGGATGATCGCGCCCGGCGCGTGGTTCTGGCGGACCCGCAGCTCCGCCGCGTGCACCGGCGTCGCGAACTCGACCTGCAGCCACTCGATGCCGCCGTCCGCCGCGTGACTCGCCCACGAGTTGCCGTCGTCGCCGTAGCGTTCGACGTTCGGCGCGCCGGTGGCTTGCCACGCCGCGTAGGACGCCTGGTCCTTCGCGTCGTTGTAGGACGAGCTGGCGGTCGCGGCGGTCGCCCACTGGCCGAGGGGATCGGCGGCGATCTGCTGCTCCGCGAGCGCGAACGCGATCGCCGCGCGCTTCTCGGCGACGGCGGGATCTTCCTCGGGGGCCGTTGCCGCGCTCGCGTCCGCCGGGGCGGCGGCGGTGGCCGCGGGCGGCGCCGAGTCGTCTGCAGCCGCCGCTGCGGGGGCCGCGGAGTCCGCGGCCGGCGCGGCTTCCGTTGCCGATTCATCCTTGCCGCACGCCACGGCCCCGATCGCGAGCATGAGGGCGAGGAGCCAGGGTCGCGTTCGCATCGAGCGTCTCCTTCGCGGGTGCCGCGCGCCCGTGCTGCGCGCGGCTGCCGCCTTGCGGCGAAGTGGTACGCGAAGACGCGTCGACGTGCATCGCCCCGGCAGCGCGCACGCGCAAATGCGAACCGATGCGGAACCCGCATGGCAGCATGCCGCACCGGAATGCAGCGCCGAGCACGGCACGCGCGCCCGCTGCGCGCAGCCCGGCGCGGCGCGCCCGCGCAC
>CAZCTH010000073.1:0-27551 GCA_964501435.1 uncultured Spirochaetales bacterium
GCGCGTTCGCCGTCGCGCGGCGCGCCGCGGGCGCCGCCGACCGCACGACGAGCGGCTCCCCGGCGCGCTGGCGCCAGTGCCACGCCGCGAGCTCGGCGTCGGCGAGGCGCTGGATCGAGCGCTGGTTGCCGCCGCTCGCGAGGGCGATGCGGTCGAGCGTGCGGCCCGAGAGCAGCCGGTGCAGCTCGTCCGGCGCCTGCGCGCGCGCGAGCTGCGCGGTCACGTACGCGGGCACCTGCGTGACGTCGAGGGAGTCCACGAACACGCGCGTGGCGCAGCGTCGGCTGAGGCTCGGCGCGCGCAGGCCTTCCACCTCGCTCCACGCGACCAGCGCGCGCACCGCCGTGTCGCTCGTGCACAGGCCATCGAGCCAGGCGGCGAGCCCGTCGCCGGCCAGCTGCGCTTCGTCGATTCCGATCAGCAGGGGGCGGCCGTCCGCCGCGGCCCCGCGTGCGACGTCCGCGAGCGGCCGATCGGGCGGCGCGCCGAGTTGCTCGGCGACCCAGCGCCCGATTTCGTCGGGCGGGAGCTGTGCGGTGGGCACGTAAACCGGCGTGAAACGTTCGGCGAGGCGTCGCAACAGGAGGCGCAACACGAGCGTCTTCCCGACGCCCGGCGGGCCGCACACGCCCACCCAGCCCGGCGCTTCCGTCAGCTTGGCCGCGAGATAGGCCAGGCTGTGGTCCACGTCGGGGTTCGGGACGTAGGCGCTGATGTTCGGGCCGGCGGGGAAGGGCGTGCGCGCGGCTTCGCTCACGGCGCGCCTCGCGCGAAGGATGCGTCAAGTCGCCGCACGCGGCGTCCGTAACCGAACGAGCGCGGGCGCGCGGCGCCGCGCGCCCCGCCGCCAGGGCGGAGGGCGCGCGCGCAGAGCGTGCGATGGGCGGCCGACTGGATCACCCCGCGCTTATCGGCAACCTGCCACGCAACGCCTGAGCCGCGAAAGGCTACGAACCCTCATGTCCACCGCCCCTGAGCCGAGCTTCGAGCGCTTCGCGGGGACGCGCGCCTTCGGCTCCCTGGACGGCCTGCGCTGCCTGTCGATCGTGGCCGTGGTCTGGCACCACAGTCGCTTGCAGGCGAGCGGCCCCGGCCTGCTCGCCCACGGCTTCCTCGGGGTGGATCTGTTCTTCGTGATCAGCGGCTTCCTGATCACCACGTTGCTGCTGCGCGAGCGGCGCCAGACGGGGTCGATCTCGCTCGGTCGCTTCTGGATGCGCCGCACGCTGCGCATCTTCCCGCCATACTTCGCGCTGCTGTTCGGCGTCGCGCTCGCGCTCGGCGTGGTGTTCCCGAGCGCACGGATGCGGGAACCGTTCTTCGCAGAGCTGCCGTACCTGCTGACGTACACCTCGAACTGGATCGAGGTCACGACGCTGTTCGGCATCACCTGGTCGCTCGCCACCGAGGAGCAGTTCTACCTCGTGTGGCCGACCCTCGAGCGCTTCGCCTCGCGCCTCGTCGCGCCCGCGATCGTCGGCGCACTGCTCGCGAACCAGGCGCTCAACTTCGGCTGGCTCGACGGTGCCGTGGTGGCAGTGACCGGGTTGCCGCGATCGGCGCTGCCGGTCCTCCAGACGACCTTCACGCCCATCCTGCTCGGCGCGGCGCTGGCCCACGCGCTGGCGAGCGAAGGGGCCTTCCGGCGGATCGCCCGCTGGGCTGCGGCGCGCTCGGCCGCGCCGGTCGCCCTCGGCGCCGTCCTCCTGCTGGCCGCGTGGCCAGGGAACCTCAGCGGGGCACCGCGTCTCGCGATCCACCTGACGATGACGGCGCTCGTGGCCGCCTGCGTGGTGCGGGAGGACAACGGCCTCGCGGGCGCGCTTCGCTTCGGGCCCGCCGCCCGCATTGGCGCCGTCAGCTACGGCGTCTACCTCTATCACCTCTTCGCGATGCACGCGGTCGGCCGCTTGGGCGAGGCCTTCGGCGGGGTCGAAAGCAACGCGCTGCGGTTCGTCGGGACGCTCGCCGTGTCCGTCGCGGTGGCCGAGATCAGCTATCGAGGGTTCGAGAGCCGGTTTCTGCGGCTGAAGGCTCGGTTCGAGCCGCGCGCCGGCCGATGAGCCAAGGGCGACTCGAAGGGACGGGGCGAAGCGTGTCGGAGCTCGTGCAGGTCGGGGTGCTGTCGCTCCACGCAATGACGCGCGGCCAGGTGGCGGACGCGGTGTTCGCAGGCATCGCGCGCGGGCAGGCGGGCACGATCGTCACCGCGAACCTCGACTTCTTGCAGCACGCGGCGGAGCGGCCCGATCTCGCCGCCCTCTACGGCCGCGCGACGCTGCGCGTCGCCGACGGAATGCCCGTGCTCTGGCTCGCGCGCCTCGCGGGGCGCCCGCTGCCCGAGCGCGTGGCCGGGTCCGATCTGGTGTGGCTGCTCGCGGCCCGCGCCGAGCGCGAGCAGCGCCGCCTGTTCTTGCTCGGGGGCGACCCCGGCGCCGCCGAAGGCGCGGCGCGGGTGCTGTGCGAACGCCACCCGCAGCTGCAGATCGTGGGGCTCGCTGCGCCGCGCGTCTCGTCGCCGCCGACCGCGAGCGAGCTCGAGGGGATTCGCGCGCAGCTCGTCGCCGCCCGGCCCGACCTCGTTTACTGCGCGTTCGGGACGCCGAAGCAGGAGCAGATCGCGGAGCAGCTCGCGCCGGCGCTGCCCGGCGCGTGGTGGCTCGGCTGCGGCATCTCGCTCTCCTTCATCGCGGGGCAGCAGCGCCGTGCACCGCGCTGGGTGCAGCGCATCGGGCTCGAGTGGCTGCACCGCGCCGCGCAGGACCCGGGCCGCCTGCTGCATCGCTACTTGCTGCGGAACTTGCCCTTCCTGCTGGCGAGCGCGGCGCGCGCGCTCGGCGCCGCCCGGCGGGCGCCCGCATGACCAGCGCGACCCCGCGCTCCGACGCGCCGCCCACCGCGAAGCGCACCACGAAGCTCGAAAAGCTCGCGCTGCGCGGCACCGTCATCACGCTCGGCGGCCGGGCGATCGGCGAGATCATCCGTTTCGGCAGCAACCTGTTGCTCGCGCGGCTGCTCTTTCCCGAAGCCTTCGGCCTGATGGCGATCGTGAACGCGGTGCTCCAGGGCGCGCGCATGATGACGGACGTCGGGATTCGCGGAAGCATCGTGCAGAACGAGCGCGGCGACGAGCCGCGCTTCCGCGACACGGCGTGGACGGTGGGCATCGTGCGCGGCGCCGCGATCGCGGCGGGCCTCGCGCTGCTCGCCGGGCCGATCGCGGACGCGTTCGACAAGCCCGAGGCGGCCTGGCTGATCCGCATCGCAGCCGTCTGCTCGCTGATCGAAGGGCTCCGCTCCACCGCGGCGTTCACGCTGATGCGCAACGTGCGCGTGGGCCGCCAGGTGGCTCGAGACATCCTCGCGAAATCGGTGGCGATCGCCGTCATGGTGACCTGGGCGCTCGCATCGCCGACCGTGTGGGCGCTCGTCGCCGGCACCGTCACGGGCTCGCTGATGCAGCTGGCGCTCAGCTTCCGGATGATCCCGGGCTATCGCAATCGCCTCGCCTGGGACCGCGCCGCGGTCGCGGACATCCTCGGCTTCGGGCGCTGGGTGTTCGCCGCGAGCCTGATGACGTTCCTCGTCAACCAGGGCGATCGCCTCGCGCTCGGCAAGATGCTCGACGTCGCGGAGCTCGGCGTCTACGCGATCGCCCTCGGGCTCACGCAGAGCGTGCCCGAGATCGCACAGCAGCTCTCCGCGAACATCCTCTTCCCGGTGTACGCGCGCCTCAAGACGCTCGACCTCGGAGAGCAACGGCGCCAGATGGAGCGTTTCCGTGCCGCGATCCTCGCCGCGGCCCTGCCGGTGCTGTGGGGGCTCGGGTTCTTCGGGCCGATGCTCGTGAAGTGGCTGTACGACGCGCGCTATCAGGACGCGGGCTGGATGGTCCCGCTGCTCGCCGCGGCGACGGTCCCATCGATCGTGAGCCTTTCCGCCGAGCGCGCCCTGATGGCGCGCGGCAACTCGTTCGGCCACATGGTGCTGCAGGGCGCGCAGGCCGCGTGCTCGCTCGGCGGCATCGGAGTGGGCTTCGCCGTGTGGGGTGGGTCGCGCGGGGTCCTGTTCGGCCTCGTGATCGGGCGCTGGCTCTCCTACGTGCCGCTCGCGCTGCTTCTGCGGCCGATCGGACTCTGGCTGCCGCGGCTCGACTTGCTGGCGCTCGGCGGGTCGGCGCTGGCGTTGGGGCTGGCGCTCGCGATGCACGGCATGCCATGAGCGAGGCAGCCGGCGCCGGACGGATGCCCGATTTCCTCGTGATCGGCGCGATGAAGGGCGGGTCGACGACGCTCTTTCGCATGCTCGCGCAGCACCCGCAGATCTTCATGTGCGAGCCGAAGGAGCCCGGCTTCTTCAGCCGACCCGAGCGCTATGCGCGCGGGCTCGCGTGGTACGCGGCGCAATTCGCGGGCGCGAAGCCGGGGCAGCTCGCGGGCGAGGCATCCACCTGTTATTCCCGCGCGCCGCACTTCAGCGACGTCCCCGCGCTGGTCGCGCAGCAGCTCCCCCACGTGAAGCTGGTGTACCAGCTCCGGCACCCGGTCGAGCGCGCGTACTCCCACTACCGTCACGTGATGGAAGAGCGCTTCGCACGCGGCACGGGCCCGGTCCTCTCGCTGCGCGACGCCCTCGAGGAGATCCCCGAAATCCTCGATGCGAGCCGCTACGCGATGCAGCTGCAGCGCTACCTGGCGCACTTCCCGCGCGAACGCATCCACGTGATGACGCTCGATGACCTGCGCGCGCAGCCGGCCGAGACGTGGCGGGCGCTCCAGCGCTTCCTCGGAGTGACGGTGCAGGACCTCGACGCCGAAGCGCTGCGCGTCGACAACGAATACGGAACGAAGGTCGCACGCGGCGGAATGCGCAGGATCATCCGCCGCATCCGCGCGCTGCCGGGTTGGCAGCTCGCGAAGCGGCTCCTGCCGAAGTCGCTGCGCGGCGGCGTGCGCGGCTGGCTGCTGCGGCCCGACGTGGCGCTGCGCTGGCAGCGCGCGCGCGTGGAGACGCACCGCGGTCAGCTCTCGCCGCTCGATCCGGAAACGCGCGCCTCCATGCGCGATGCGCTGGCGAGCGACCTCGCCGCCCTCGAGACGCTGCTCGGGCGCTCGCTGCCGGAGTGGCGGCGCTGATGTTCTCGAGCCCGCGCGCGACGGTTCTCGTTCCGATCCTGTTGCTCGGCTTCCCCGTGCTCGTCGTCGTGATGTTCCTGATGATGCCGGCGCGCAGGGCCGTGCTCTGGTCGGTGATTCTCGCGGCGCTCTTCCTGCCCGAGGGCGCCTACAGCCTGCAGGGCCTGCCCGAGTACTCGAAGTACTCGGCGCTCTCGGTGGTGCTCCTCGTCTCCATCGTGCTCGACGGCGGTCGCCCGCTACGCCTGCGGCCGTGCTGGGTGGATCTCCCGGTCCTCTATTGGGTCGGCGGGCGCTTCTTCACGTCGCTCTCGAACGGGCTCGGCGCCTACGACGGAGTGTCGTCCGTCACGCGTTGGCTCGTGCTCTTCGGGCTGCCGTACTGGCTCGGCCGCACGTACTTCTCCGATCGCGACGGCCTGCGCGAGCTGGCCAAGGGGATCGTCTGGGGCGGTCTGCTGTACATGCCCTTCTGCCTGTGGGAGATCCGCTTCTCGCCGCAGCTTCACTCGACCTTCTACGGCTTCAGCACCGTCCCGTTCTACATGATCCTGCGCTACGGCGGCTACCGGCCGATGGTGTTCATGGACAGCTCGCTGCAGGTCGCGATGTGGATGTCGGCGTCCACGGTGATGACCTGGTGGATGGCGCATTCGGGCGCGCTGAAGCAGATCTACGGCGTTCCGGCGAAGTGGCTCGCCTACGCGCTGCTCGTGACGCTCGTGCTGTGCAAGGCGAAGGGCGCGGCCGCGCTCGCCTTCGTCGGGATTGGGCTCTTCTACGTCTTCCGTTCGACGCGCAGCGCACTGCCGTTGGCGCTGCTCGTGGCGCTCGTCGCCTCCTACCCCGCGCTGCGCGGCGTCGGCCTCCTCGACGCGGAGCGGGTCAAGAGCGTGGCCGCGCTGGTCTTCGACGAAGAGCGCGTCTACTCGCTCGGCGTGCGCCTGCGGAGCGAGGACATGTACGTGGAGCACGCGCTCGAGCGGCCGCTGCTCGGCTGGGGCGGCTACGGGCGCGGCGACGTGCGCGTCGATGGCGAGCGCTCGATCCCCGACGGGCTGTGGGTGATCGCGCTCAGCCGCTCGGGCTGGACCTCGGTGGTCGCACTCCTCGCGCTGTATCTGCTGCCTGCGGTGTTGTTGATGCGCCGCCATCGCGCCGCGCTCTACACGCGCCCGGAGTTCGTCCCCGTCGCGGGCCTGTGCGTCGTGCTCGTCCTGTACTGGATCGACTGCCTGTCGAACGCGATGGTCACCCCCGTGCTGGTGGTCGCGCTCGGCGCGGGCGCCGGCTGGTTCACGCAGCGCCGCGCGGAGGTGGCGCCGCCGGCGCCGAGCGATGCGCCGCCCGAGCCCGCGCCGAGCGACGGCCCCGATCTCGCGAATGCGCGGCCGGTGAGCCTCGCGCGCGGCCTGAAGGCGCGGCGCGACGCGAACGCCGCGAGGAGATCGCCCTGAGGCGCCCGCTCGCCGCTCTCGTCGCCAGCCTCGCCGTCGCCGCGGGCGCGAGCGCCCAGCCCGAGGTCGCGCAGTGTGGGCCGGAGCAGAGCCACTGGGCGCCCAGGGCTTTGGAGCAGACGCCCGATCTGCGCTTCCTCGGCGGTGCGCCCGCGGGACGCCACGGCTTCGTCACGGCGCGCGGCGAGTCGCTCGTGTTCGAGGACGGCACGCCGGCGCGCTTCTGGGGCGTGAACGTGGTCGCGGACGCGATCTTCCGCACGCCCGATGCGCTCATCGACGCCGAAGCCGAGCGCCTCGCGCGGCTCGGCTTCAACCTCGTCCGCCTGCACCACCACGACTCGGGCAGCTGGGTGAACCCGAACGTCATTGCGCCGGCGGGGAGCGAGATCCTCGATCCCGTCGCGATGCGGAAGCTCGATCGCTGGATCGCGAAGCTGAAGGAGCAGGGGATCTACGTCTGGCTCGACCTGCACACGGGTCGCGTGTTTCGCCCCGACCAGGGCATCCCCGGCTTCGCCGAGCTGAAACGCGGAGCGGACGCGCCGAAGGCGAAAGGCTTCCTGTACTTGAACGAGCGCCTCCAGGAGCTGACGCTCGCCTTCGCCGATGCCTTCCTCGGACACCGCAACGAGCTCACCGGCCTGCGCTACCGCGACGATCCGGCCATCGCCGCCGTGCTCGTCTCGAACGAGAACGACCTCTCGCACCACTTCGGCAACCTGTTCGCCGCCGACAAGGGCACGCCGTGGCATCGCGAGCGCCTGCGCGAGGCCGCGAGCGAGCTCTCGGCGCGCACCGGTTTGCCCGTGGACGCGCTCCTGCGCACCTGGGAGCCCGGGCCGGCAAAGCTGCTGCTCGCGGACCTCGAGCACCGCGTCGCCGAACGGGCCCGCGCGCATCTCCGCGAAACGGGCGTGCGCGTGCCGATCGCCTTCACGAGTTATTGGGGATCGTCCGGCACGAGCGCGCTCGCCGCGCTCTCGGCCGGCGACTTCGTGGACGTGCACAGCTATGGCGGAGGGGCGGTGCTGCGCTCGGATCCGCGCAAGCAGCTCGGCTTTCTCGGCTGGATCGGCGCAGGCCACTTGGCGAACGAGCCGCTCACGGTGAGCGAGTGGAATCACGGCAAGCCGCTCCAGCGAGAACGTTACGAGGCGCACCTGTGGATGGCGAGCATCGCCGCCCTGCAGGACTGGGACGGGCTGATGCTGTTCGCGTACGCCCAGAAGTCCTTCGCTCGCCCGCGCGCTTCGCTCTGGAATGCGGCGCGCGATCCCGCGACGCTCCCGCTCATGCCCGCCGCCGCGTTGCTCTATCGACGTGGCGACGTGGCGCCGGCGCGGCAGCGGGTCGTGCTCACGCCGACGCGCGAGCAGGTGTTCGCCGAGGCCGGCGCGCCGCAGCGCTTCCTCGCGCTGCCGGGGTGGCTCGAGCAAAGCCGCGTGTCGCTCGCGCTGCCCGCGGTGAAGGAGCTCCCGTGGCTGCGACCGCCGGCGCCTCTGCGGGGCCGCGTCGTGTCGGACGTGACGCACGGCCCGATCGGCGCCGACGCCACCCGCGTCGTCTCGGACACGGGCCAGATCGTTCGCGAGCTCGCAGCCGGGCGCGTGCTCGGAGACACGCCGCTTTCGCAGTTCGCGGCCGGCGCGCTCTCCGGCGGCCCCGTGCGCTTGTCGCACGTCCGCATCGACGCGCGGACCGACGCGGCCGTGTCGCTCGCGAGCCTCGACGGCGAGCCGCTCGATCGCTCGCGGCGAATCCTCGTGAGCGTCGCCGCGCGAGCCTGCGCCCACGGGCCCAGCGCGTGGCGTGCCGAGCCCGTGCGCGGGCGCGGCTGGCTGGCGGGCGCCGCCGCCCGCGTGCTGCGACCGCTCGGGGGATACGGCACGGATCTGCCGCTCGCGCCCGACGGCGCCGGCGGCAGCTTCCCCCTCGATTTCGGGGCGAGCTGGGCGTTGATCGAGCCGGCCGCGCAGAGCGCGCCATGAGCGAGACCGCCGCGCGCGTGCTGCGCGACCCTGCGCTGCGCCGCGCCCTTTGGATCGGCCTCGCGCTGCGCGCGCTCTGGGCGCTGGTCGTGCCGGTGCTGCCCGTCTCCGACGGAAACGCCTATCACGTGTTCGCGTCGAACCTGGCCCTGCACGGCGTGTTCGGCTGGACGCCGGAGCGGCCGGACGCGTACTGGCCGCCCGGGGCGCCGTTCCTCTATTCGCTGGCCTATCGCGCGCTCGGCATCTCGGCGGTGGCGGTCGTGCTCGTGAACCTGGCGCTCGCCGCGGCGAAGCTCGCGTTGCTCGGCGTGGTGACCGCGGATTGGTTCGGGATGCGCGCGGCGCGGCTTGCCTGTCTCGCCCTCGCGCTTTGGCCCGCGCAGATCGCGTTCACGACCGTGCTCTCGAGCGAGAACGCGTTCGACGTGGCGTTGCTCGCGGCGGTCGCGTGCGCCGGGCGGGGCGAGACGCCGGGCCGCAGGGCGCTGAGTGCGCTCGGTGTCGGCCTCGCGCTGGCGGCCGCGAGCTACGTGCGGCCGACGGCGCTGCCGCTCGGCGTGGGCCTCGCGCTGATCGCGGCCGTGCGCGGCATGCCCCTCGCGCGCTGCGCGGCGCTCGCGGCGATCGCGTCGGCGACCATCGCCGTCGCGATCGCGCCCTGGGCGCTGCGCAACGAGCGCGTGTTCGGCCGCACCGTGCTGATCTCGGCGAACGGCGGCACGAACCTGTGGATGGGCAACAACCCCGCGTCTCGGGGCGGCTACATGCCGCTTCCACCGGGCCTCGAGGGCCTGAACACCGCGGAGCGCGACGCCATCCTCGGCGACGCGGCGAAGCGCTGGATGGCGGAGAATCCCGGGGCCGCGCTCGCGCTCGCGGCGCGCAAGCTCGCCATCACCTACGGGCGCGAGACCATCGGCGTGGCGTGGAACGCACGCGCGCTCGCCCCGCTCGGCGAGCGCGGGCTCGCCGCGCTGAAGGCATTCTGCACCGTGTATTGGTGGCTCGCGCTCGCGGCGGCGGCCACGGGCGTCGCGGTCGTGGCGCAAGCCTCGGGGGTGCGCGGGCTGCTCGGCTGCACGCCGCTCGGGCTCTCGGTCTACTTCGCGCTCGTGCACGCGATCACGGTGGGTCAGGATCGCTATCACCTGCCCGCCGTGCCGTACCTCGCCGCGCTGGCCGGGTTGGCGGCCGCTCGGCTCATCTCCGCGCGAGACGCCGAACCGCCGACACGAGAATCGGCGGCGTGATCGCGAGCGCGACGCGCTTGGCGGTTTCGCTCGCACGGCGCCCGAGCCCGGTGTCGATGCCAGGGCGCTCGCGGAAGATCGTCGAGTGCCGCTCGGCGGCTTCTTCCTGCGGTCGGCCGTTGGTGTAGTAATAAGTCGCGAGCGAGCGGCGCGCGCGGTTCTCCGGGCACGTGAGCGGGTCGGGGTGGCCGTGATACGACGTCTCGGTCGTGCTGAAGACGACGCAGCGGTTGAACACCGGCAGCACGCGCTTCTCGCACTTCTGCATGTTCGCGTCCCACAGCTCGAGGTGGCCGCCGTAGGCATCGGCCCAGTCGCGGTTCAGGTAGATCAGCATGTTCAGGCGACGGTCGAGCTGGAAGCGCTTGTCCTTGTTGAAGTCGACGTGGACACCCAGGTGGCCGCCGCGCCGGATCTGATGCAACCCGCCGCCCACGTAGTAGGGATCGGGGATCAGGTTCTCGATGCCGGTCATGCGCTCGAGAAACGCGAGCATCGTGGGCGAGTTCATGAACTGGAGCACGTGGCGGACCGTCTCGGGCAAGCGGTCGACGTCGTTGAAGGCGAGCTTCCGCTCCTCCTTGTTGTCGAATCGGATCCACGGCAGATCCTCGGGCGCCGGGTAGTCGCGCACGACCGCTTCGAGCACGGCGGGCGGCAGGAAGTCGTCGATCACGATGTGCGCGAACGGCCGATTCGTCCGGTACGTCTCCGCCGTCCGCTCGGCGAGCTCGCGCAGGTGCTTGCTCAGCGCTTCCGAGTACAGGTCCATGGATCCCCCAGCGGTTGTCATCGTGCACCCGCGCCGTGCAGCACGCGCGCGAGGCGTTCGCGTTGCCAGCGGCGCAGCTCGCCGCGGAAGGCGGCGTCCTCGTAACGTGGACGCCCACGCAGCGCGGCGAGCAGGTAGCCGATGGGGATGAGCAGGCCGCCGATGCCGTAGGGCTTCTCGCGCATGCGGAAGGCTCCGCTCGCGAGCACGTACGGAAACCAGCTCCCCATGAAGTACTGGCCCTCGCCCCAGCGCAGGCGACCGCGATAGACGCTGCGATCGGACGAGCCCATCAGGCGCAGGTGCAACAGGTTGAGCTCCGGATCGTCGATGCTCGCGGTCCGGTAGCCCGCCATGCGCGCGCGGTGGAAGTCGATCCCGTCCCACATCAACCCGCGCACGAAGCCGCCGATCTCCTCGAGCACGGCCCGCCGGTAGAACTTGAACTGCCCGGCCACCATCTCGTCGATCATGAACTCCGGCACGAGGCGGTCGCCCTCCGGCCGGAACACCTTGCCGCTCGCCGCCGCGAGCTTGGGATCGCGCGCGAACTCCTCGAGCAGCCGTGCGAGGTAGCGGGGCGAGAACTCGAGATCCACGTCCATCTTGGCGACGAAGTCCCAGTCGCCCGGGGCCGCTCGCCAGCCTTCGTAGAACGCGTCGATCACGCCGCCGCCGAGCTTCCGAAAGCCGCGGTCGGCGCGGGTGACCACGCGCAGCCACGAAAGGCCCCGGGCCGCCTCGGCGAGGATCTGGGGGGTGGCGTCGGTCGAGCCGTCGTCCACCACCACCCACAGGTCCGGGGGCCGGGTCTGCGCGCGCATCGCCGCGATCGTCCGCGGCAGCGTCCGCGCCTCGTCTCGGCACGGCGAGATCACGAGGACGCGCTCGGCGCGAGAGACATGGGCAGCAGAGGACAAAGCGGCGGCACTCCCGACGGGTGAGTGCCTGTTTCGACCGTCCGCGTGTCGCGCATGATCGCGCCCAGGAGGCGGCAGCTCCCGTGCAACGTGCGGCCGGACGCCCCGGCGCCCTCGGCGGTTTTACCGGGACGATTCGGAGACGCCCATCACGGACGGCAGGCCGGTCTTGCTAGAGGATTGCGCGGCGCGCAGCGGGAACGCAGCGGGCGGTTATCCCCATCACACCGGCCCGGCCCGTGCGATCCGATGCCAGACCAACGTCGTCGAACGAGCTTTGGGGGACACGCTGTGTCGAAACGATTTGCCTTGGGGATTCTCGGGCTGCTGGCCGTCGGGTTCGCCGCGCCGGCGGACGCGCAGGTCGCCGCGCGCTTCACGTGCCGCAGCTTCGGCCAGACCGCTTCCGCGGGCGGCACCCTGAACATCGACTACGCGACGCCGATGACGTGCTGGGCGAGCGCCACGACCGTCAACGGCGTGGCCGTGAACGAGACGGGCTGGGTGCCCGAAGTGTTCTTCGACTGGTCCTGGGACGACACCTCGCTCGGCACCGTCACGCGCGGAGGCATCTCCATGGACCTCGGCAAGAGCGTGGGCGTGGTCGCAGCGCACGCGTTCAAGCCGACGACGTTCGCCGAGTCCTGCAATGGCGGCACCAACTCGCTGCACGACGTGCGTCTGACCGTGACGGCGGTGGTGAATGGCTCGCGCACGACGGGCAGCGCGTCGCTGGCGGTGTGCGTCGAGAATCCGAAGACCACCTGGCCGACGCCGCTCGCGTTTTGCGACGACTCGAACTGCGCAGACGACCCCGGGCTTCCCGCGGGCACCGCGCACGGCGGCACGAACACCGACCTCGCGACGATCCTGCGCTCGTGCGGGCAGAACGGTGGCCACGTCTTCCTCGAGGGCGGCGTGACCTTCTCCACGAGCGCGACCTCGATCCCGGTGGGCAGCCAGTCGTGCCTCGTGGAGTCGTACGGATCCGGCCGCGCGAAGCTGAAGTTCGCCTCCACGTCGTCGTCGAGCTCCGCGATCGTCGCGAGTGCGGCGGCGTGCGCCGGCTTCCGCCTCAACAACGTGACGCTCGCCGGCTCGGGCGTCGGGCCGCGCATCATCAGCGGTGCGGCGGGTACCGGTTGCTACGCGCTCATCGACTCGAATACCTCGAACGCGGCCGGCGACGAGTTCTCGGCCCTGTCGATCGTCGACCCGACCGGCAATGCCGTGCAGAGCGAGGGCTACTACATCAAGTTCAACTACACGAAGCAGTCCGACAGCGGGCTGCCCGCGACGTTCATCTACGGCAACTACACGGTCTTCCTCGGCGGCGAGATCAGCGGCATCGACACGAGCCCGAACAACAACGAGCACAACATCCGCCTGCCGCAGTGGAAGTACGTCGTGATCGACGCGATGCTGCTCAAGGACCAGGAGTCGGGCCGCCACCTGATCGCGTTGCGGCAAGACTGCGGTGCGACCACCTCGTGCCCCAACAGCCCGAGCGCCTCGATGTTCGCGATCACGCGCAACGAGCTGCGCGCCGACGACCTCGGCACCACGCCGGTGCAGATCTGCTCGGCCGGCTCCGGCAGCGAAGAGCAGACCAAGTGCTACGACGGCGACATGTTGCGCAACCTCGGCTCCTGGGACGTGACCAACAGCAAGCGCGAGCTGTTCTTCGTGAACATGGGAACCGCCGGCGCCGAGACCAAGCGATTCCGATTCTTCCAGAATGCGGCGGACTTCAGCACGCAAGACAGCAGCACGTACGAGCGCATGATCACGTTCGAGAACGCCGCCGACATCGCGATCGTCGGCAACGTGCTCAGCATCGTCGGCGGCACGCAGACCTACGCGATCTCGAACGCGGCTGCCCCGGGCATCGTGGTCAAGAACAACGTCTGTTACCAGAACGGCCCCGGCACGTGCGACCCGTTCCCCGCAGTGACGGAGAACGCGAGCAACCTGGTGGCGACCACGGACCCCTTCGACGGCGCTGCCGGTGAGCCCGCGATCGGCCCCGGCTTTCGCTTCCCCGTGCTGAGGATCACTTCCGCCTCGCCACTCGCGGCCGGCGGCGTGGTGGACCCGATCCCGTCGGACGTGTCCGGCACCACGCGGCCGACCACGCCGGACATCGGCGTGTTCGAAGCCAGCGCGGGCGGTGGCGGCGGTGGCGGCGGCGGCACCGCTACGCCGCCGGTTGCGCCGGTGCTGCTGTAGCGCGAGCGGCCTCGACCCACGCGCGTTGTTCGGGCAGGAAGTGGTGCTTCCAGCGCTCGGGCTCGCCAACGTCGATCGCGGCGTACAGGGCGTCGCCGTACTCGCGGAGCGCGGGCGTCGGCGCGACCCGGAGGCTGAGGCACGCCTGCAGCATCTGCTTCAGCTGCCAGTCCACGTGTTCCGCCCGCAGCTGCCCGAGGTTGACGCGCACGTCGTCTGCGAAGAGGCGTACGTCCGTGCGGGCCTCGGTGCGAAGGCACGCCGCGGCGTTCGCGAGGGCTTCGCTGCGGCCGCCGAGCCACGAGAAGAACGGGATCATCGGCATCGAGTAGCAGGGCAGGTCGGCCGCGGGATGGCGCCGGAACATCGTGTACTGGTGGATCATCTGCGACGGGTGGGTCAGCTCGTCCTCGGCCATCGGGCACACGGTCCGCGCCTCGCGCGGGGCGTCGCGGGCCTGGAGCTCGAGGAGCGTGTCGAAGTCGACGCTGCGGCCGCCGAGCCGCCCGATCTGGTTGAACATGCGGATCGGCGCGAAGCGCCGCAGCCAGCGCGTGTCGACGAACGCCTCGAAGGTCGTCGCGAGGCGGTCCTCGTCGCGGATGCCGTTGCTCTTGTACCAGCGCACGCCTTGCACGAGGGCACGGCTCGCGCGGAAGGTGTCGTAGCGCTGGCGCATCGCGGAGCCGAGCAGCAGCGCGTCGTAGTCGTGGATCAGCACCGTCTCGGTGCGGACGTGCGCGAGGGCGATCGACCAGGACAGCCACGAGTACACGTACGGCAGGCGCAGCGCCTCGGCGATGCGCGACTGCAACGGGCCGTAGTAGTGGAACTCGCAGGGCAGGTCCCCCAGGCAGGCGCGCACCCGTTCTTCGAGGCCAGCGGGCAAGCAGCCGCGTCGCCCATCGACCGCGATCACGACGCCGGCCAGCTCCGGCCAACGCGCAGCGCGTAGGCAAGTCGCGTTGGCGGCCATCACGTCGGGCAGGCGGGAGCACATCCCGATGACCGCGGTGCAGCCCGGGGCGAGGGCCTCCGGGCCGCCCCAGCGGACGATCGGCGCCAGCAGCGCGCGCAAGAGGCTGCGCTGCAGCCGCGCCAGCGCGTACGCACCGCGCGAGCCGTATTTCCCGTCGTCCATGCGCGGCAGCCTCCGGCCGTAGTCTCCAGGATGTTTGCGGCCGGCACTATCCTCGGGCTGAGCGGATTTGCGACGCCTACGGTTCGCGGGCAGGCGTGACGAAGCGGGGGCGTTGGGCCACCCACCGGTGGCCCGTCGCACGCGGAGGTGTCGTGAAGAAAGTGTTCGTCATCGGTCTGTCGAAGACCGGCACCACGAGCCTGCACGCGGCGCTCGAGCGACTCGGCTACCGGTCGATCCACAACCCGGAGGCGATGCTTCGCCTCGACGGCGAGGCGCTCTCCGTCGCCACGGACTTCGCGACGTCGTACGACGCGCTCTCCGACCTGCCGGTGGCCGCTTTCTATCGCGAGCTCGACCAGGCCTTCCCGGGCTCGCGCTTCATCCTCACCACCCGCGACGAGGACTCCTGGCTGGCGTCGTGCCGCAATCACTTCGACCCCACCGTGTTCCGACCGAACGCGCGTGTGCGGAAGCTCGTCGAGCGCGTGTACGGCACCGACAGCTTCGACGAGGCCAAGTTCCGCGAGGCCCTGCGTCGGCACGACCGCGAGGCGCGCGCGTATTTCGCCGCGCGGCCGGGCGACTTCTGCGAGATCGACATCGCGAGCGCCGAGAAGTGGCCGCCGCTCACGTCGTTTCTCGGCTTGCCGACGCCGAGCGAGCCGTATCCCCACGAGAACCGGGCCTCGCGGGTTCCCGCGCCGCTGAAAAAGGTCGTCCGCTGGGCGCGCAAGGGCTTGCGGGGCTCGTGAGCACCGCGGGCGCGAACCTCTCGCTCGCGGTCGTCCTGCTGAACTACCGGCGTGCCGACCTCGTGGTGGACTGCCTCGCGTCGCTCGCGCCCGAGCGTCTGGAGCAGCAGAACGCCGTGGTCGTCGTGGTCGACAACGCTTCGGGCGACGGCTCCGCGGCGCGCATCGGCGCTGCGATCCGCGAGCGCGGCTGGGGCGCCTGGGCGCGGCTCGTCGAGTCGCCGCGGAACGGGGGCTTCTCCGCCGGCAACAACGTCGGGATCGCCGCGGTCGACGCCGCGCACTACCTGCTGCTCAACAGCGACACGCTCGTGCGGCCCGGCGCGATCGCGACCTTGCTCGCGTCGTTGGAGGCGCAGCCCACGGTCGGTCTGCTCGGCCCGCGGCTCGAAGACCGCGACGGCACCGCGCAGGAGAGCTGCTTTCGGTTCCACACGCCGGCGAGCGAGCTGATGGCGGCCGCCTCGACCGGCCCGCTCTCGCGCCTGCTGGCGCGCTACACGATCGCGCAGCCCGCCGCCGACGCGCCCCACGACACGCCCTGGATCAGCTTCGCGTGCGTGCTCGTCCGCGGCGAAGCGCTGCGCGCGATCGGGCTCCTCGACGAAGCGTTCTTCATGTACTTCGAGGACGTGGACTACTGCCGGCGCGCGTGGCAGAAGGGCTGGCGGGTTCGTTACGAGCCCGCCGCGCGCGTGGTGCACCTGCGCGGCGGCAGCTCGCCGGTGAAGCAGTCGTTCGCCGAGCGCAAGCGCGTGCCGCGGTACTTCTACGCCTCGCGCGCGCGCTACTTCGCGAAGTACTACGGCGGCGTCGCCGGGGTCGTGGTCGCGAACCTCGCGTGGCTGGCCGGGCGCAGCATCTCGTTCCTGCGCGAGACGCTCGGCCGCAAGCGCCCGCACACCGCAGAGCGCCACGCGCTCGACCTGTGGACCCGCTGGGCGACGCCGCTCGCGCCGCCGGAGGATCCGCCCGCGTGATCGACGGCCCCGACTTCATGATCATCGGCGCGATGAAGAGCGCGACGAGCACGCTCCACGAGCAGCTCGCGGCGAACGCCGGGTTCTTCATGAGCCGGCCGAAGGAGCCGAACTTCTTCAGCGACGACGACGCCTGGGCCCGTGGGCTCGCGTGGTACGGCGGGCTGTTCGCCGCCGCGCCCGCCGGCGCGCTGAAGGGCGAGTCGAGCACGCACTACACGAAGCTGCCGACCCACCCGCACACGCTCGAGCGACTCACCGCCAGCGTGCGAACGCGCCGCTTCGTCTACGTGATGCGCCATCCCGTCGACCGGCTGGTGTCGCACTACATCCACGAGTGGAGCCAGGGCGTCTACACCGAGCCGATCGAGGAAGCGATCGAGTCGCGCCCCGAGCTCGTCGCCTATGGTTGTTATGCGATGCAGCTCGCGCCGTGGATCGAGCGGTTCGGCAGGGAAGCGATCCTGCCCGTCTTCTTCGAGCGCCTCGCCGCCCATCCGGAGGAAGAGCTCACCCGCGTCGCTCGCTTCGTCGGCCACGCGGGCCCCGTCGCGTGGAAGAGCGAGCTCGGTCGCCAGAACGTGTCGGCCGAGCGCGTGCGCCGCAGCCCGATGCGCGACGCACTGATCGCATCCCCGCTCGCGACGGCGCTGCGCCGCACCCTCGTCCCGCGCGCGCTGCGCGACCGCATCAAGGCGCGCTGGCAGATGCGCGACCGGCCGGCGCTCTCGCCCTCCGCCACCGCGCGGGTCGCGGCGCGCTTCGACGCTGACCTCGCCGTGCTCGGCCAGTGGCTCTCGGCGCCGCTCAGCTGCGCGCGCTACGCGGAGGGGGTCGCGCCCCGCGCGCTCGACTGGACGGCGCGATGACGCGGATCGGCGTCGTCGCGATCGGCCGCAACGAGGGCGAGCGGCTGATCCGCTGCCTCGACTCGGTGCGCGGGCAGGGTCGCACGCTCGTGTACGTGGATTCCGGCTCCACCGACGGCAGCGTCGCGGCCGCGCGCGCGCGCGGAGCCCACGTCGTCGCGCTCGACGGCGCGCAGCCGTTCACCGCAGCGCGCGCGCGCAACGCCGGCCTCGAGGCGCTCGTCGAAGTCGATCCCGCGGTCGAGTGGGTGCAGTTCGTCGACGGCGACTGCGAGGTCGTGCCGGCCTGGTGGGAGACGGTGGCGCGGTGGCTTCCGGGGCGGCCCGAGGTCGCCGCGATCTGCGGCCGGCGACGCGAGCGGCACCCGGAGGCGAGCGTGTACAACGCGCTCTGCGATCTCGAGTGGGACACGCCCGTGGGCGAGGCGGCCGCGTGCGGCGGCGACGCGCTCGTGCGCGTCGCCGCGCTGCGGGCCGTGGGAGGCTTCAACCCCCGGCTGATCGCGGGCGAGGAGCCCGAGCTGTGCTTCCGCCTGCGCGCCGCCGGCCATCGCATCGAGCGGCTCGCGAGCGAGATGACGCTGCACGACGCGGCGATGCTGCGCTTCGGGCAGTGGTGGAGGCGCTCCCTGCGCTCGGGGCACGCCTATGCGGAGAACTTCTCGCTTCACGGCGCATCTCCCGAGCGCTTCAAGGCACGGGAAGTGCGCTCGATCCTCGCGTGGGGCGGCGCGCTGCCGGTCCTCGCGTTCGGGCTCGCGCCGGTGAGCGGCGGGCTCTCGCTGCTCGCGCTCGCGGCCTACGGCGCGCTCTGGTGGCGCGTGCAGTCGGGCCGCCGCCGCGCCGGCGCCGGGGCGCGCGATGCCGGCCGCTACGCGACCTTCGTCGTGCTCGGAAAGTGGGCCCAGCTCGCGGGGCTGGCGTGGTTCCACTGGAACCGCGCGATGGGCGGGCACGCGCGGCTGATCGAGTACAAGCGCGCGGCTTGAGCCGCGCGCGGTCAGCGCGCCGCGGAGCTCGCCGGTGCGGCGGGCGCCTCGCTCGGCCACACCGTCGCCAGCTGCGGCTCGAGCTCGCGCGCGAAGCTCGCCAGCATGCCGCGCGCCGCGTCGCGATCGATGCCGATCAGCGGCGTCGAGAGCCGCACGAGGGCGCCGTCGCCGCGGCCCTCGCGCAGCTTGCCGACTACGTGGTCGAGCTGGAGCGCGAGCGTCGACTGGATGCCGCTCGAACGGTACGAGCGGTACCAGAACAGCACGAGCTGCTGTTGGCCGCTGCGCGACTCCACGAGGTACTCGACGGCCTCGTGGCCGGTCTCGGTGTCGGTGACGACCGACTGGCGATCGAGGATGCGCCAGCCGTGCGCGGCGTAGCACGCGGACGGCGTGTGCTCGGGCGTTCCGCCGCGCTCGGTGCCGTAATAACCGACGTACAGCCAGACCACCTGGCCGAGGGGGTGGAGGTACTCGCGCTGCACGTTGAAGTCCGCGCGCAGCATCTCCTCGACGTTCTGTCCCACGGGCGAGTCGACGCCCTCGTAGCTGCCGAGGTCGTAGGGCAGGGTGGCGAGGATCTCGGCCTTCGGCGCGAGGCTCGGGCGCGACTGGAACGACCAGGCCGCCGCTCCCGCGAGCAGGAGCAGCAAGAGCGCGACCACGGTCGCGGCGCGGTCAGACACGGAGGGGCACCTCGCGTTTCCGGGAGAACTCGAACGCAGCGACGGTGGCCGAAGCCGGCAGGATCCACGCGCCGTGCGTCAGGAGCGCGCGCGCTTCGTGGGGCAGCCCCGCGCCCGAGAGGGCGACGGCGGCGACGACGAAGCCGAGCTGCACGGGAAGCCCGAGCATCGCGAGCTGCGCCCCGCGGCGCAGCGCGCCGTGCCAGGTTCCGCCGCTGCGCGCGTCGAAATACCAGCCGAGACCGGCGAACAGCGCGACCAGTCGCACCCCGCTGTCCCACGCGTCGAGGCGAAGCTCCGCGCCCGCGCTCCCGACGATGAACTCGGCGAACGCGCGCCACACGGCTTCGAGCGGCGCGAGCGAGACCACGGCGTGCGGAACGGGCACGATGAAGAACGCGAGGGCCGCGGGCGCCATGGCGGCGGCGCCGGTGAAGCGCAGGTAGCCGACGATCCCGAGCGGGATCGCAAGCCGGCCGAAACGCTCGATGCCGCCGCCGAACGCGACGACCTCGACCGCCGCCGCCGCCGCGATCCACAACAGGCCGGTCGCGCGATCGGGCTCCGTCGGCGGCGTCGTCCTCGCAGCCGCCAACAGCAGTAGCGGGAACACGAGGGCGTACGCAGCCGCTGGCTGCTCGGCGATGTGCATCGCCCACTCGGCCAACGCGGGCCACAGGCCGGCGAGCAGGCCGAGCCCGAGGATCAGCGCCTGCATCGGCGCCTCACGCGATCTTGCCCACGGAGCCGAGCACGCGCAGGCCGAGCTCGTTCTCGATCTGCTTCGCGGAGACGATCACGGGGTCGACCAGCTCGAGCAGGACGGCGATCGCGACTGCGGCGAGCACCGAGCCCACGAGGCCGGCCACGAGATACTTGATGCGCGTCCGCTCTGGCTCCGAGGGCTGCACCGCACGGTCCTGCACCTTGACGAGCTTGTCGCGCTGCGCCGACTCGACGCTGAAGGCGAGATCCGCCGCCTCGAGCTTGCGCAGATTGGAGATGTAGGTCTCCTGGAGCACCGCGAGCTTTTGGGTGAGCGCGAGGTACTCCTCCTCGCGCTGCGGCGTGCGATCGACGCGCGCCTCGAGCTCGGCCGCCTCGGCGATGGTGCGCGCCAGCTGGTCGCGCAGCGCGTTCACGGCATCCCGCGCGGTGCGCAGCGCGATGTCCTCGGCCGGGTTGCCGGTCGACGTCGAGCCCGACGCGACGTCCTTTTCGAGGGCCTCGATCTGGCGCCGCAGTGCGATCACGTTCGGGTGCTCTTCGGTGTTCACCGCGAGCTCCGACACGAGCTTCGAGCGCAGCGCCGAGAGCCGGGAGTACGGCGACGAAGGGTTGGCGAGGTCTCCCAGCTTCTCCATGTCCGCGAGGCGGGTCTCCGCGGCCTCGAGCTGCGTGGTCAGGGTTTGTCGCTGGAGCGCGAGCCGCTCGAGCTTGCCCGTGTTCTGTGCGAGCTCCGACGGCAGCTCGCCCCGGTATTTCTCCTTGAACTCGGAGAGCAGCCGCTCTTGCGCGCGGAGCTCGCGCTCGGAGCGCTCCTTCTCGGAGCGCATGAAGTCCTGCGTCGTCCGCGCGGCTTCGCCGGTCGCGTTGCCGGCAGCGGCCGTGAAGAGCGTCGCGAGGTCGTTCGCCATGGCCGCGGCCGCGCGCGGGTCCCCGTCGCGGAAGGAGATCGTGAACACGCTCGCCGGCGCGCCGCGCTTCCCGGAGCCGACGGGGGAGGAGGGCGTGACGATCACACTCGAGCGCGCGAGGCCGACGAGATCGTTCATCGTCGTCCGCTTGCGCAGCTCCGGGTAGAGGCGGTGCTTGTCCACGAGCGGCGCGAGCCGCTCGCGAGAGAGGATCTCTCCGACGATCGCGTCGATCTGCTGCATCGGCGTCTCCGACACCGTCGTGGTCACGAACTTGTCGGAGATCTGTTGGTCGTTCACCACGAGGGTCGCCGACGCGAGATACGTGATCGGCACGTTGGCGACGTAGATCGCCGTCGCCACGACGCCGGCAGCGACCACGCCGGCGAGCCAAGGCCAGCGCCGATTGAACACGCCGCGCGGATCCGTGAGGAACGCCGGTAGCTGTCCGGACTCTTCGTCTTGACTCACGACGGGCTCCCGTCCTCGGGCGGCTTGCCCGGCTCTTCGTACGCGTAGTAGCCGTAGTAGCGGCGATGGCGCGGGGTCCGGCCTTCGTTGAGGAACACGCCGATCAGCTTCGCGTCGCCGATCGACTCGATCGTCTCGCGCAGCGCCGCGCGCCGCGAGACGCCGTTGCGCGCGACGAGCAGAATCGCGTCCGCGTGCGCCGCCAGCAGCGGCACGTCGGGCACCGGCAACACGGGCGGGGAGTCCATGACGACCAGGTCGTACTGGCGCGCGAGATCGCGCAGCAGCTGCCCGGTGCTCGCCGCGGACAAGGCGCCGAGCGGGTCGCGCGCGGGCGCCGCGGCGAGGTAGAGGTCGAGCTCGGGGAGCTGCGTGTGCATGCACGCTTCGGCGAGGCGCGCCTGGCCCGACAGTACGCGCTCGATGCCGACCGTCGGCGCGACGCCGAACGCGCGCGCCGCACTCGGGCGCCGCACGTCGAGCTCGATGAACGCGATCCGGCGGCCGCTCGCCATCGAGGCGAGGCCCTGCGCGAGATTGCTCGCGGTGGTGGTCTTGCCCTCGCCGCGCGCGGCGCTGGTGACGATCACCGAGCGCGCGCCCATTTCCTTCAGCTTGCGCTGCAGGCGGATCGCGAAGTGGCGGTAGCCCTCGGCAACCTCGGAGCGCGGCGCGGCCAGGACCGCGCGGCCCTGCCAGTCGCCCTCGGGGTCGGTGGGAATCGTGACGGCATTGGCGGCGTCCCGCGGCGGCGCGTGGTTGACGCTCGCCGCGTCGCGCAGCGCCGCGGGTAGCGGCGTCGCGGCGACGGCGGGCGCCGATGCCGACGCCGGCTCGCGGCGAAAGCCCTCGCGTGCGCGGCGCAGCGCGTCCGAAATCTCACCCAAGCTTGGGCACCTCCGTCGCGGGCGCTTCGCTGAGCCGCACCGCCGCCATCTCCTTGGCCTTGCGCTCGACGAGCAAGGTGGGAACCGGGCGCAGCTGCTTCGAGAAGGCCGCGAGCATCACGCGGTCGGCGAGCAGGCTCATCAGGCGCGGGCAGCCCTGCGAGAACTCGTGGAACACCGACTCGACGCCGGGCTCGAACACGTCTTCGAGCCGGCCCCCCGCGACCTCGATGCGGTGGCGCAGATACTGCGCCGTGTCCTCGAGGCGCAGCGGCATCACGTGGTGCTCGATGGCGACGCGCTGGCGCAGCTGGCGCAGGTTGGCGGCGCCGAGCTTCTGGCGCAGCTCCGGCTGACCGGTCAGCACGATCTGCAGCAGCTTCTCGGTGTCGGTCTCGAGGTTCGAGAGCAGCCGGACTTCCTCGAGCAGGGTCGCATCGAGGTTCTGCGCCTCGTCGATGATGAGCACGGTGTTGAGGCCGCGCTCGAGCTGCTCGAGCAGGAAGCGGTTGAGGGCGATGATGTAGTCCACCTTCGCACTGAACGGCCCCGGCAGCTGGAACTCGGCCGCGATCAGCCGCAGCAGGTCGGTCGGGGTCAGCTCGGCCGTGTTCATCAGCAGCGCCACTTCGGTGTCGGCCGGGATCTGGTCGAGGGCGGCGCGGAGCAGGGTGGTCTTGCCGGTGCCCACCTCGCCGGTCAGGAGCATGAAGCCCTTGCGGCGGGTGATGCCGTAGACGAGCGCGGCCAGGCCCTCTTCGTGGGTCTCGGAGAGCCACAGGAAGCGCGGGTCGGGCGCCAGAGAGAAGGCGGGCTCGCGCAGGCCGAAAAACGACTCATACATGCCCGGAACCCTCCCGTGGCGCGAGCCGCAGCACGGATTCACCGCATCGGTCGCCCCGCGCGGCGAGTGAAGCCGCCCGCCACGCAACCGCTCGGCGCTGACCGCGCGCCACAGAAGCCCCCATTCGCCCACAACCTCGTCGCGTTCGTGGCTCACCCGGTGTAAAAGGGTACGCGACAGGCTGCAGAATCCCGCCAGGCGAGGGTCGCCCCTGGCCGGGAGCTGCGCAGGCACCCGGTTTTTTCCGAACGGCCGCAACGTCTCCCCCGCAACGGGACACCCACTGGGTGCCGAGCTGCGGCGATGTTGCGCATTCGGCCGGGAATCCGAACCACAGATGCTGCGCAGCCATTCCGAAAGCGTGCATTCGGGCCTCGTGGCGCTCGACGTCGCGTTGAGCGGCCTCGTTCTGATCCTGATGCTGTCTTTCCCGTTCGCAACTGGCGTGCGGCCCGGCGAGAGCTGGGAGCTGACCCCGTCGCTCCTCGCGGTCGCCCTGTGCGCCTGCATGGCGTGGCCGCTCACCCTCCAGCAGCTCGGCCTCTACGACTCGCAGCGGCGCGCCTCGATCGACGAAATCGTCGGGCGGCTGGCCGCCGCGGGCTTCCTGTGCACGCTCTTGCTCACCGCCACCGTCTCGATCTCCGGGGCGCCCCTCGATCCGAGGTTCCCGCTGCTGTTCGGCGCGGCGCAGTTCTCGATCCTGATGACGGAGCGGCTCGCGCTGTTCGGGCTGCTGCGGGTCGCGCGGCGGCTCGGCCGCAACACCCGCAACGTCCTGATCGTCGGCTCCGGGCCCCGGGCGATCGGGGTAAAGCGCCGCATCGACCAGAACCCGCACTGGGGCTTGCGCGTGATCGGGTACCTCGACGACGCGGACACGCCCGTGGCACCCGAAATCGACCCCTCGGCGATGCGCAAGCTGGTCGAGGTGCGCCGCATCCTGCGCGACGAGATCGTGGACGAGGTGATCATCGCCGCGCCGCGCTCGATGTTCACCGAGATCGGACCGGTCGTCTCGGCGTGCGGCGAGGCCGGCGTGCCGTTCAACCTGCTGTCGGACGTGTTCGGCGACTACCTCCCGCCGCCCCAGGTCACCCACTTCGGCGGGCTCGCGGCGCTCCGCTTCGCCCCGGTCCATCACAGCCCGACGCGCCTCGCCGTGAAGCGCGGCGTCGATCTCGTGGGCGCGGCGGTCGGCCTCGCCGCCGCGGCGCCGGTCATCGCCGTCGCCGCCGTCGCGGTCCGGCTCTCGTCTCCCGGACCCGCGTTCTTCCGCCAGACGCGCTGCGGCCTCTACGGCCGTCGCTTCACGCTGTACAAGCTGCGCACCATGGTCGACGGGGCGGACGCGCAGAAGGCGTCGCTCGCCCACCTGAACGAGATGCAGGGCCCCGTGTTCAAGATGCGCAACGATCCCCGCGTGACGCCGCTCGGGCGCTGGCTGCGGCGCTTCAGCATCGACGAGCTGCCGCAGCTCTGGAACGTGCTGCGCGGGCACATGAGCCTCGTCGGGCCGCGGCCGGCGCTGCCCCACGAGGTGGCGCAGTACGAGACCTTCGAGCGCCGGCGCCTCTCGATGCGCCCTGGCCTCACGTGCCTGTGGCAGGTCGGCGGACGAAATCGCGTCAGCGACTTCGACGAATGGGTGCAGATGGACCTCGAGTACATCGACGCGTGGTCGCTCACCCTCGACCTGCGCATCCTGGCGCAGACGATCCCCGTCGTCCTGAAGGCGTCGGGCGAGTAACGGCGAGCCGCCGTCGCGGCCGGGTCAGGGGCGCGGAAGCTGCCCGCCGCCGCCGGTGCCGATCAGGCTCGCGCCGCCCGTCGCCACGGCGCCGCCGACGCGCGCGCCCATGCCGAGGATCGACTGCAGCGGCAGGAACAGGCCCTGCACGAAGTAGCCGATCTTCGCGCCCACGGTGGGGGGCACGTAGACGATGTCGCCGCCGCGCAGCGTGTAGTTCGTCGAGAGGTCGCCGCGCTGGATCGCCTCGATGTCGGCGCTCAGGATCTTCACCTGGCCGTCCTCGACGCGGATGATCCGCACGTCGTCGCCGTCGGAGTAGACCTGCTTCAGGCCGCCGACGATGCCGATCGCCTCGATCAGGCGCGTCTCGCGCTGCAGCGGGAAGGTGGTGGTGCGGACCTCGCCGATGATCGTGATCTCGGTGCTGAGCGACGACCCGAGCGAAACGTTGACCGAGGCGTCGCGCTTGAAGCGCGCGATGCGGCCCTGGATGTCCTCGGCGATCTCGGCGGTCGTGCGACCGGCGGCCGGGATGTCGCCGACGAGGTCGATCGAGATCATGCCGTCGGGGCGCACCGTCGCGAAGCGCTGGATCGCCGGGTCGGGAAGGATCGTGATCTCGAGGCGATCGGGCGGGCCGACGCGATACGGGAGCATCTCGGGCGCCGGGGGCGGGTTCACCGCGGTGGTCGTCGCGCAGCCGGTCGCGGCCAGCGCGACCGCAAACCCGACCGCCGCCAGCCCCAACCTTCGATCGTGACGAAGCATCGCGTTCTCCTCGCTCGCAACTCGACTCGGCGGCTCAGCGTAACGATGACCTGCCGAATGCCCTCAAGCGCCGATCAGGAACTGAAAGCGTGTGTGGCCGATCTGAACCTCGTCGCCCGACTTCAGCACGCTGCTGCGCACTCGCTTCCCGTTCACTTTGGTGCCGTTCGTGGACTGCAGGTCCTCGACCGTGAATTCACCGGTGTCGGGGTCGAACTGGATGATCGCGTGCTCGCGGCTGATGCCCTCGTCGAGCAGCGTGATGTCGGTCGTCGGATTGCGGCCGATCAACGTCTCGAGGGCGTCGATCTGGTAGGTCATGCCTTCGAATCCGCCGTTGCGGATGACGAGGCGCGCGCCACCGCCGATCTCGTTTCGCTCGGACACCCCGCCTCCACACTTGGACCTCGCGCTCTTCGGCGCTCGGTGGGGCCCGCTTGAGGCGCGCAGGGCCTCAGAGGCGCCGGTGCTTCAGCACGGGAAGGCTCGCGCGCACGCGCTCGAGCTGCTCCAAGTCGCAGTCCACCACCACCGCGCAGGGGCGGTCGGGCGCGACCGCGAGCACGACGCCCCAGGGATCGATGACGAGACTGCGCCCGTGGCTCGCGCGCGCCGGAGTGTGTTGCCCCCACTGCGCGGGGGCGAGCACGAAGCACTGGTTCTCGATCGCACGCGCGCGCAGGAGGACCTCCCAGTGGTCGCGGCCGGTCTCCTTCGCGAACGCGCTCGGCACCGCGAGGAAGCGAGCGCCCGCCTCGGCGTGGCGGCGATACAGCTCCGGGAAGCGCAGGTCGTAACAGACCGACATTCCGATCGCGCCGAAGGGCGTCTTGGCGGTCACGACCTCGCGGCCGGGAGCGATGCTCGCCGACTCTTGGAATAGGTTCCCGCCCTGCGCGCGGAGGTCTACGTCGAACAGGTGGATCTTCCGATACACGGCCTCCACCTCGCCGCTCGGAGCCACCAACACGCTCGTGTTATGGACGCGACCGCCCTCCGCAGCCTCTGGGAACGTGCCCCCGAGCAGCCACAAGCCGTGGCCGCGCGCGAGCTCGCGGAGCGTGCCGACGATCTCGCCGTCGAGGCCCTGTGCGCACGGGAAGGCGAGGCCCTCGCTGCGCATGAAGGCGAAGTTCTCGGGCAGCGCGGCGAGCTCGGCGCCGCTGCGGGCGGCTTCGCCGACCAGGGCGCGAGCCGCGGCGAGATTGGCCGCGACGTCGTCGGTCGAGCGCATCTGAATGACGGCCGCGCGCATCTGGGCATCATAGGCGCGAACGGGGGAATCGCATGACGGACGAAACGCGCGACCTGCGCCTCGACCTGGGCGCCGCACTGGCACCGCCGCTCGGCGCCGACCACGGCGTCTCGCGCGAGGAGATCCTCGGCGCGCTGCCGCGGCTCGCCCACGTCGTGCCGCAGTTGCTCGGCGACGCGGCGCCCTCCGGGTTCCTCGTCGCGCTCGGCCGCAGCCACCTCCAGCGGGAGATCGCCGTCGCCGCGAAGCGCCTGCGCGGCGCAGGCTTCACGGACCTCGTACACGTCGGCATCGGCGGCTCCGCGCTCGGCGCCGAGACGTTGCTGCGGGCGCTCGGGCATCCCTACCGCAACCAGCTCCCCGATCGCGCGCGCGGCGGCCCGCGCGTGCACTTCGTCGACAACGTCGACCCCGACACGCTCGGCGCGCTCGTCGAGCTGCTCGCGCGGCGCAAGACGTTGCTCCACGTGGTCTCGAAGTCCGGGGGCACGGTGGAGACCGCGGCCGGCTTCCAGGTGCTGCGGACCGCGCTCACCCACGCGAAGAACCTGCGCGAGCGCTGCGTCGTCACGACCGGGAAGGGCGCGCTCCGCGAGTACGCCGAGAAGGAGCGCATCCCGATCGTCGAGTTCCCGGGCGACGTCGGCGGGCGCTTCTCGGTGTTCACCGCGAGCGGGCTCCTGACGCCCGCGATCGCGGGGCTGGACGTCGGCGCCGTGCTGCGCGGCGCGCGCCGGCTGGCGGCCCGCGTGGCGC
>CAZCTH010000074.1:0-27498 GCA_964501435.1 uncultured Spirochaetales bacterium
GCGCGTCGCCGCGCAGGCGCAGCCCGGCGAGCGCCAGCGCACCCCAGCCGAGCCCCCACGCGAGCGCCACGTCGCCCTCGCGCACGCGCGTCACCACGGCCTCGGCGACGCGGCTCGCGTAGGGGCCGCCGGGGTCGAGGGCCGTCCGCTCCGCGCGCTGCGCGTCGCTCCAGGCGAGCCCGCCGGCGCGCAGCGTCTCCGGCGCGAACCGGTCGAGAAATGCGTTCTCGCGCACGGCGACCGCGAGGTCGCGGGCCCGCCAGGCGGGGTCGTCGCGGTGCAGGTCCGCGGTCTCGACGTAGCGGTTGCGGCGGAACAGGTGGACGCGCAGCTCGTGCAGGAACGGATCGGCGACTGCGCTGTGCGTCGAGAGAAACTCGGCATAGGGGCTCGGCGCGCCCTCTGGCGACGCGCTCGCCGCGCGCACGTTCGCCGCGAGCTTTGGGCCCGCCTCGGCGGCGCGGGCCGCGTCGGCGGCGCGCCACGCGTCCGCCGAGAGCCGCGAAGGAAAGCGGCCGACGCCCGGAAGCACGTGCAGGACGCCGTAGTCGAGGATGCCGGTCTCCTGTGCCGCGAGCGCGCCGAGCCCGGGCACGTGGCGCGCGAGCCACGCCACGCGCGCAGACGTGTTGAGGCAGAGCGCGCCGAGCAGCCCCCACGCGAGCGCGAGCGCGGCGACGAACCGCCGGCGGCCGTGGGCGCTGGCTCGCTGCCGCGCCCAGGCGGGCCGCACGCCGAGCGCCAGCAGCGCGGGCCCGCCCGCTGCGGCGATCGCGTTCACGCCGACGTCGCGCAGGTCGCCGACGCGACTCGGCGCGAGCCACTGCAGCGTCTCGTCGATCGCGCCCACGCTCGCGGCCAGCAGCGCCGCCGTCGGAGCCAGGAGCGCGTCGCGGCCGCCGTGGGCGAGGGCGCGCAGGGCGAGCACGCCGAGCACGCCGTACTCGACGACGTGCACCGCTTCGACGGGGTTGCCGCGCAGGTTCCATGCCGTGGCCGCGTACAGCGCGACGCCGAGCGCGAGCGTCGTGCGCGCGCGCACGCCGAGCCTTGCGAACGCCCGCCACGCGCCCGCGCCCGCGGCGGCCACGAGCGCGAGCACGGCGACGAGGAATGCCTGCGCGCCGAGCGTGTCGACGACCCAGGCCTCGACCGCGCGCGCGAACGGCACCGTCGCGAGGATCAACAGCATCCAGGCGACGAACACTGCGCGATCGCGCCACGCCGCGCTGCGTGCGGCGGAGTCGAGCGGGGTCGCCTCGCGCTGCGGTGTGTGGCTCACGGCGCGCGGGAGGAGCGGCGGCTCCTCAGCCCCCGAGCTTCTTCGCCGCGATCGCGCGCGCGAGGTTGCCGTCCATCTCGCCCTTGTGCGCCTTCATCAGCGCCCCCATCACCTTGCCGACCTCCTTGGCCGAGGTCGCGCCGCTTGCCGCGATCGCTTCCTCGACCCAGCGCGTCGTCGTCGCTTCGTCGGCGAGGCTCGGCAGGAACGTCTGCAACACCGCGAGCTCGGCGCGCTCGGCGGCGGCCATCTCCTCGCGGCCGCCCTTCGAGAAGGCCTCGATCGACTCCAGGCGTTGCTTCTCGAGCTTGCGCAGCACGGCGGTCGCAGGCTCGTCGGCGAGCGTCGCCGCGCCGTCCTTCTTCATCTCGTACAGGAACGCCGCGCGGATGTTGCGCAGCGCCGAGAGGCGCTCGGGCTGCTTCGCCTTCAGTGCCTCTTTCATCTCTTCGTTCACGCGCTCGACGAGGCCCATCTTCTCTCCGATGACTGGTCGGGTTCCGCGCAGGTTAGCTGGCGCTGCGGCTACGCGTCCGGATCGTCTTCGCTGAGCGACGCCGCGCGAATCGGGTGCGGCGCGTACTCCGGACCCGTCGCCCAGCCTGGTAGGGTCGCGGCCGACGTGAGCCACGAGGCGGCGAGGTCGTCGTCGACGACGACGGAGCCGGCGTCGCGATCCCCCGTGATTCCCTCCCAGAGGTCCGCGCCGCCGGCGTCCCACCAGGTGCGGTCGGTGTTCTCGAAGTCGATGCCGAGCTTGGTCATCGCGCGTCCGCCTGGGCGAGCGGGGCGACGACCTCCGCCGCGAACTTTTCGAGCAGGGCGAAGTCGCGGCCCTGGATCACCACGTAGCTGATGCCGAGCTCCTCGCGCCGGCGCTGCAACGTGTCCTGGATTTCGCGCGCGGAGCCCACGAGATAGAGCGGCGAGCCGGCGACCTCCTCGGCGCTGAGGCCGGAAAGCTTGCCGAGCCCTTCGCGCACCGACTTCGCGTCGTCGGTGATCACGGTGCCGAACACGAGGGCGTTCAGCTCGAGCGCGCCGGGGTCGCGGCCGGCCGCGGCGGCGGCTTCGTGCACCCAGCGGATCTTCTCGCGCGTGCGCTCGAGCACGCCGTCGCGCGTCGCGCTCGCCGTGATCTTGCCTTCCGCCACCTTGGGATTGATGCCGACGATGTCGGCGTGGCGGCCCGCGACGCCGAGCACCTTCTTGCCGCCGCCGCCGATCAGGATCTTCGGCAGCGAGGGCAGCTCGACCGCGCGCTGCGCGCCGGTCACCTGATAACTCCTGCCCGCGAACGTGGTGCGCTCGTTCGTCCAAATGCCCTTGATCACGTGCAGCGCCTCTTCGAGGCGCTCGATGCGTGCGCTCGCGGCGTCGTAGCGCAGGCCGGCTTCGGCGTAGTCCGCCTCGGTCCAGCCCGCGCCGATGCCGAACTCGACGCGGCCGCCGGAGAGCAAGTGCGCCGTCGCGGCCGAGCGCGCGAGCACGACGGGGTGTCGGTAGTCGACGCCGTAGACGAGCGTGCCCGTCTTGATGCGCGTCGTGGCCGCGGCGACGGCCGCGAGGGCCACGACCGGGTCCCACTCCGGGAAGAAGAAGTGGTCGGGCCACAGGATCGAGTCGTAGCCCCAGCGCTCGATCTGGCGGACGCGCTCGGCCCAGTCGGCGGGCGGCAGCGTCGCGAGCTGGACGCCGAAACGGAACGGCTTCGGTCGGGTCATCGCGGTTCTCCAGGGCGTGGGGTGCGTGCGCGCCGGCGCACGTTACGGGAAGAGCCAGCCCGTCGCGCGGTCGAGGCACCAATACACGCCGAGCGCGCCGAGGGCGGTGGCGGCCGCTTCGCGGCCGAGGGCCCGCCAGCGCGGCTGCGCCACGAGCGGCGCGGCGAAACGCGCGATCGCCCGCGCGGCCGTCAGCCAAGCGGCGACCCACGCGAGCTGCCCCAGCTCGATCCCGAGGTTGAACGAGAAGAGCGCGAGGGGAATCGCGTGCTGCGGCAGGCCGAGCTCGCCGAGCGCGCCCGCGAAGCCGAGCCCGTGCAGCAGGCCGAACGCGAACGGCAACAGCGCCGGGCGACGCGCGATCGCGGGCACGCCCGTTGGGCCTCGCCCCGATGTCGCGCGCGGGGCGCGTGCGAGGCTGAGTGCGAGCGCGACGATCGTCGCGGCGATGGCGATCTCCACGGGCGCTTGCGGCACGCGCACGACGCCGAGCGCGGCGAGCGCGAGAGTCGCGCTGTGGCCGGCGGTGAAGGCGGTGATCGCGACGAGGAGCGCGCGCGTCGCGCCGAGCAGCAGCGCGAGGCCGGCGACGAAGAGCAGGTGGTCGAGGCCGGTCCACAAGTGGGCGACGCCGAGCCGTGCGTAGCTGGCGAGCACCGCGGCCGCGCGCTCGCGCGCGGGCACGACGAGCGCGGGCGCGTCGGCGGTGAGGATCGCGCGGATCTCGCGGCCGTCCGCGAGCGCGACGCGCACGATCGCGTCGGTGCCGCTGCCGGGTAGGCCGTCGATCGCGACGCGCTGGCCGACCAGCGAGCCCGCGCAGGCGAGGTGCCACGAGAACACGACCGCCTCGTTCTCGGGGCGGGGCGCGGCCGCGTCGCCGGCGGCGGGGCACGGCAAGACGGGCGCGAGGTCCGCGCCCCGCGGCATCGCTGCCGGGAGCTTCCACAGCACGGCGACTGCGCCGCCCGAGGTCTCGCGCAGCTCGAGATAGGCGGGGGCGAGATTGTGGGCGCCGGCCGGCAGTGCGAACGCGAGCGCGGCGAGCAGCGCGGTGGCGAGCCTCCGCGGTGCCAGCACTTCGCGAGCTCCGGCAAGGGGTTGCGCGAGGCCTGGGAACCATCGCCTCAGCCGGTGAGTGCGGCCGCTCCCCGCGCGAGCGGCGTGTCCGAGCGCGAACCGGAGTCGAGGGGCCGGCGCCAATCGAGAGGCCGTGGGCGTCGACGGGTCCGCGAACGCTTCAGCCCCGCGAGCGGAGGGGGTCACGGTGCGTCCCCGAGCAGCCCGTAGCGGGCGCGGAGGTCGAAGAGGGCGGCGCGCACCGCCGCGTCGGCGCGCTCCGCGAGCAGGGCCTCCCGGACCTCGCCGCGCACGATCGCGAGCGGCGTCTCTCGGGCGGGCGTGCGCTCCTCGAGGAACACGCGGTGCCAGCCGTAGCTCGACTCGACGGGTGGGCTCCACGCGCCCGGGGCGAGCGCGAACACCGCCTCCGCGAAGCCGGCGCCGAGCTGGGCGGCGAGCTCGGCCTTCGAGAGGGCGGGGCCGCGCGCGGCGAAGGGCAGCGGCTCGCCGAGCGACACGGCGTCGGCCGGATCGGCGGGCAGGCGCGCGTTCACGGCCTCGGCGCGCGCGCGCGTCGCGAAGTAGAGCAGCGTCGCGCGCACGCGCGGCGGCTCGGTCCAGCGCCCGCGATGCGCGGCGAGGTACGCGCGCAGCTCCGCGTCGCTCGGCTCCGCGGCGCGCGCCTCGTCCGCGAGCGCGAGGCGCATCTTCTGCACGAGTCGGCGCTGCACCACGAGGTCGCTCTCGTGCATGCCGAGCGCGAGCGCCTCGCGCACGAGCGCGTCCTCGCTGCGGCCGCGCTCGCCCTCGGCGAACGACAGATTCATCGCGAGACGGCGGCGCACGACGGTGTCGCTCTCGTGGAGCCCGCGCGCGATGGCTTCGTGCAGCAGCAGCGCGTCGTCGCTCACGGCCGCGCCACGTGGGAATGGCCGCGCTTCGCCCGCGCGCTCGCCGAAGCCGCGCTCGAGCGCGAACAGCAGCGCACCGAGCGCCGCGAAGCGAAGCAGCGGCCGCTTCACTCCGGCTGCACCCAGATCGGCGACGTCCACGCGCGCTCCTGGATCGTCGGCTGGTGCTCCGGCGCGCAGCACCCCTCGAGGCCCTCGCCGATCGTCTCGGGCTTGCTGCAATCCACCGCCCGCGCCACGCAGATGCGCTGGCTCCAGCGGCAGGTCGGCATCTCGAGCACGCGGGCATAATAAAACGCGCGCTCGGAGGCGCGGTAGTCCGGGTCCTGCCACACCGCGCACAGGCGGGTGTGGCCGAAGCCCTCGGTGCGGCAGGTCGAAGGCGAGAGGCTGCTTCGGATGTCCCCGCCCGCGACGTCGACGACCCGCTCGTGCAGCGCTCCGTCCGCGCCGAGCCAGCCCTTCACGATCTGCACGCGATCGAGCGGAGCGGCCGGCTCGTCTCGCGAGCCGGGGTCCATCGTCGCGAGCACGCTGAAGCGCGGGGCGGATGCCGTGGCGCGCAGGCTGCCGCCCATCGGGACGCCCTTGGCGTAGCCCGTCGCGACGAGCGCCGGGTCTTCGCACAGATCGGCGGGCAGGTCGGCGCCGCCGAAGAAGCGCACCACGGGGCGCGTGCCGCTGGTGCCGTAGACCTCGCGCCGCTGCATCGCCGCGAACAGCGCGTCGCGCGTGTTCTCCTCGGCCCACACGACGGCGAGCCCGCCGGGTCCGAACTCGAGCGCGTCGGGCAACCCGGGCGGCAGCTCCTCGGCGTCGGCGGCGCCCGCGCCGCCATGGCCCGGAAAGGTGCGCTCGCTCGCGAGGCCGGGCGTGCCGAGGTGCGTGTCCGTGCTGGCGATCAGCCCGAAGCGAAACGGATTCGCGCCGAGGCGCGCTTCGAGCGCGAGCCCGCGCTTCAACGCCTCGCGCGCGTACTGCCCGCGCTGCGGCGGCTGCCCGCGGAAGGCCATGTAACGCCCGCCGAAGTTGTCGTAGGGCAGCTTCTCGAAGCCGCACGCCTCGTCGGTGGTGTCGCCGCCCAGGAGACACTCGGAGTCGCCCTTGTGCTGCATGACCTCGACGAGCGGCTCCCAGCGCGCACGGATCTTCGCCTCCTTCGCGTCGATCTCGCCGCCGAGCGTGCGCGCGGAGCGGAACATCAGGCCGCCGTCGAGGTTCGAGTTGTGCGGGATCGTGAGCACGTCGCAGCCGGGCGTTCCGGCGAGGCACTCCGTAGCGAGCGCATCCCAGAGCCGCGCGGCGTTCGGACCCGTCTCCATCGTGCTGATCGGGAGCCTCGGGACGTGCGCGTTCCGGAAGATCACGTTGCGGTGGAGGTTCTTGCCGTTGTCCACGCCGCTCGTCCACTCGTAGCCGACGAAGCTCGTGAAGCGGCAAGCCGAGCTGCGGTCGTAGGCTTCCTCCGCGGCCGCCTGGGTGTCGCGCCAGACGTGCTGCGCGGCTTCGAGGCAGAGCTCGCCGCGCTCGCCGCAGAAGCCGAAGCGATCCCCTCCGGAGGAGTAGGCCGCGTTCATCACGAAGAACGCCGCGCGCGGCCAGCCGCGATAGAGCCGGCACACGAGCGAGTCGTGGCCGGGCGCGCCGGGCGTCTTGCACACGTGGACCTCGCCGATCTGCTCGGCGTGATCCGTCACCGCCGCGAAGTCGAGCGGGCGATCGAGGCGTACGGAGCGCATGGAGCTGCCGTCCGAGCGCCAGGGCTGGATCGCAATCGCGTCGCCGCGCGCGAAGCGGTACGCGTCGCGCGGCGTGGTGCGCGTGCCCTGGGTGCTGGCGTCCTGCGAGTAGGCCGTGTGCACGTGGGTGTCGCCGAAGAAGGGTGCGCGCAGGGGCGTGTAGGCGGCGCACGGCTCGCGGGTCTCGGTCACGGCGTAGGGGCGCGCGGGAGCGGCCTCCTGCGCCGCCGCCGCGCCGACACCGAAAAGCGTCGCCGCGAGCAGCGCAGAGCGGGCGAGCGGTCGTTTCGTCATTCCGTCTGTCGCCTCCGGCGCACCGCACGACCCGGCACGGGCGAGCAGGCGATGATAGGCTGCCCTTTCTTCGGAGAGGGACGAAAGTGGCCACGAAGCTCAACCGCATCAGCGCGCGCATCACCGAGGAGAAGTCGCAGGGCGCCTCGCAGGCGATGCTCCACGCCACCGGCCTCGGCGAAGCGGATCTGCACAAGCCGCAGGTCGGCATCGCCGCCATGTGGTACGACGGCAACCCGTGCAACATGCACCTCGGCGCGCTCGCCGACGCCGTGCGCGAGGGCGTGCGCGCGGCCGACATGATCGGCATGCGCTTCTTCACGGTGGGCGTCTCCGACGGCATCTCGATGGGGACCCACGGCATGAGCTTCTCGCTCCAGTCGCGCGACCTGATCGCGGACTCGATCGAGACGACGATGAGCGCGCAGTGGTACGACGCCAACGTCTCGATCCCGGGCTGCGACAAGAACATGCCCGGCTGCCTGATCGCGATGGGCCGCCTCAACCGCCCGTCGCTCATGGTCTACGGCGGCACGATCAAGCCCGGCGTTTCGAAGAAGGGCGCCTCGCTCGACATCGTGAGCGCGTTCCAGTGTTACGGCGAGTTCATCGCGCAGCGCATCAGCGAGGACGAGCGCGTCGACGTCGTGCGCCACGCCTGCCCCGGCGCGGGCGCATGCGGCGGCATGTACACCGCCAACACGATGGCGGCGGCGATCGAGGCGCTCGGCATGTCGCTGCCGTACTCGTCGAGCACGCCGGCCGAGGACCCCGCGAAGCTGGCCGAGTGCCGGCGCGCCGGCGCCGCCGTGCGCCGCCTACTCGAGCTCGATCTCAAGCCGCGCGACATCATGACCCGCGCCGCGTTCGAGAACGCGATGGTCACCGCGATCGCGCTCGGCGGCAGCACGAACCTGGTGCTCCACCTGATCGCGATGGCGCGCTCGGTCGGCGTGTCGCTCACCCTCGACGACTTCCAGCGCGCGAGCGACAAGACGCCGCTGCTCGCCGACTTCAAGCCGAGTGGCAAGTACGTGATGGAGGATCTGCACAAGGTGGGCGGCACGCCCGCCGTGATGAAGTTCCTGCTCGGCGCGGGCCTGCTGGACGGCTCGTGCCGGACGGTGACGGGCCAGACCCTCGCGGAGAACCTGCGCGATCTGCCCGGGCTGACGCCGGGGCAGCCGATCGTCCGCCCGCTGAGCGACCCGATCAAGGAGACGGGCCACATCCAGATCCTGCGCGGCTCGCTCGCGCCCGAGGGCGCCGTCGCGAAGATCACCGGCAAGGAAGGCCTCAGCTTCTCCGGCCCCGCGCAGGTGTTCGACTGCGAAGAGGACATGGTCGCGGCGGCGGAGCAGGGTCGCATTCGCGCCGGCTCCGTGATCGTGATCCGCTACGAGGGCCCGAAGGGCGGCCCGGGCATGCCCGAGATGCTGTCGCCCACCTCGATCCTGATGGGTGCCGGCCTGGGCGACAAAGTCGCGCTCCTCACCGACGGCCGCTTCAGCGGCGGCAGCCACGGTTTCATCATCGGCCACGTCTGCCCCGAGGCGCAGGAGGGCGGCCCGATCGCGCTCGTGAAGGACGGCGACCGCATCGAGCTCGACGCGAAGAAGAACCTGATCGAGCTGCACGTGCCGAAGGACGAGCTCGCAAGGCGCCGCGCCGCCTGGGTCGCGCCGCCGCTCAAGGCGACGCGCGGCACGCTCGCGAAGTACATCCGGCTGGTGAAGAGCGCGAGCGAGGGGTGCGTGACGGACGAGTGACGGGCGTCCTGTGGACCGTGCGCGTCGGGCGCGACGGAGCTCACGTCTCCTGCAGCCCGCGCGCCATCAGGATCTTGCCGCTGCGCACCAGCTCGGTCAGGCCGAGCGGGGCGAGCAGGGCGAGGAACGCGTCGAGCTTCTCGCTCGAGCCGTAGACGCGCAACATCAGCGAGTCGGCGCCGAAGTCGACGACCTTCGCGCTGTAGTGCTCGGCGATCTGCAGCACCTCGCCGCGCTCCTTGGGCGCCGAGCGCACCTTCACGAGCGCGATCTCGGTTTCGTACGAGGAGTCCCCCGTGTGGTCGATCGCGTGCACGACGTCCACCAGCTTCGCGAGCTGCTTGATGATCTGCTCGAGCGTTTCGGGATCGCCCGAGCAGGTGATCGTCATGCGCGAGAAGTCGCCGCGCACGGCGGGCGACACGACGAGGCTCTCGATGTTGTAGCCGCGGCGCGCGAACACGAGCGCCACGCGCACCAGCACGCCGGGCTTGTTGTTCACGTAGACGGAGATGGTGTGGAGGTTGCGGCGCAGCGCGCGCGCCTGCGCGGGCGTGATCGCGGGCACGCCGTCCATCGGATCGGGGCGGTGCTCAGGTGCTGCCAACGGGCTTCTCCATGCGCTCCTTCGGCGCTTCGATGATCATGTTCGCGATCGGCGCGCCGGCCGGGATCATCGGGAAGACGTTGTCCTCCTTCACGACCTCGGCCACGAGCACCACCGGACCCTTGTGGGCGCGGGCTTGCTTGATCTTCTTGTCCACGTCGCCGGGCCGCGTGATGCGCAGGCCCTTCACGCCGTAGGCCTCGGCGAGCTTCACGAAGTCGGGGTTGCCTTCGAGGTCGACGCCGCTGTAGCGGTTCTCGAAGAACAGCTCCTGCCACTGGCGCACCATGCCCAGGAAGTTGTTGTTGATGATGAGCACCTTCACGGGGAGCTTGTGGATGAACGCGGTGGCGAGCTCGCACAGCGTCATCTGGAAGCCGCCGTCGCCGACGACCGTCCAGACCTCCTCGCCGGGGCGACCGAACTGCGCGCCGATCGCGGACGGGAAGCCGAAGCCCATCGTCCCCGCGCCGCCGCTCGAGATCCAGCGCCGGCCTTCGCGCGTGCGGCAGAACTGCGCCGCCCACATCTGATGCTGGCCGACGTCGGTGGTGATGATCGCGCGGCCCTCGGTCAGCGCGTCGAGGCGGTCGAGCACGTGCTGCGCGCGCAGGCCGCCCTTCTTCGCGTACTTGAGCGGGTACTTCTTGCGCCAGCCCTCGCACTCCGAGAGCCACGCGCTCGTGTCGAGCGGCCCGACCTTCGGGATCAAGTCCTCGAGGACCGTCTTCACGTCGCCGAGGATGCAGACGTCGGGTCGCAGGACCTTGTTGAACTCGGCCGGGTCGATGTCGATGTGGATCTTCGTCGCGCCGACGCAGAACTCGTCGAGCTTGCCGGTGATGCGGTCGTCCCAGCGTGCGCCGATCGCCATGATGAGATCGCAGTTCGTGACGGCCTTGTTGGCGTACGCGGTGCCGTGCATGCCGAGCATGCCGAGGTGCAGCGGGTGCGTCTCGTCGGCGGCGCCCTTGCCGAGCAACGTGTTCACGATCGGCGCGCGCAGCTTCTCGGCCAGCGCCATCACCTCCTTGCCCGCGCCGCTGATCACCGCGCCGTGTCCGACGTAGAGCACGGGCCGGCGCGCGCGCATCAGGAGCTGCGCCGCGCGCTCGACGTCGGCCGCGGCGCCGCGCTGCGGCACGCGGTAGCCCGGCAGGTCGAGCTCGGTCACGACCTGGTCGACGCCCGGGCCCTGGCTCACGTCCTTCGGCACGTCGATCAACACCGGGCCGGGCCGGCCGGTGGTCGCGATGTGGAAGGCCTCGCGCACGATGCGCGGGAAGTCGTTCGCCTCGCGCACCATGTAGCTGTGCTTCACGACGGGGTAGGTGATGCCCGTGACGTCGGCCTCCTGGAACGCGTCCTTGCCGAGGTTCGCGCGGATCGTCTGGCCCGAGATCACGATGATCGGCGCCGAATCCATCTGCGCCGTGAGCAGGCCGGTCACGGTGTTCGTCGCGCCCGGGCCGGAGGTGACGAGCACGACGCCGGGCTTGCCCGTCGCCCGCGCGTAGCCGTCGGCCATGTGGGTGGCGCCTTGCTCGTGCCGGACGAGAATGAGCTTGATCTTCGAGTCGACGAGCGCGTCGAAGATCGGCATCGCGGCGCCGCCGGAGAGCCCGAAGATGTACTCGACGCCCTCGCGCTCGAGGCAGCGGATCAGCACTTCGGCGCCGGTGAGCGGCTTGGCGGGCGAAATCGGCATGTCGGGCTCCCAAATTCGGTACGTGTCGGAGGGAGTGGTGTAGAAAAGCGCTCTCGGGGACACAAATCAAGGCTCGTGTGCACCCGTGTCCAATGAAATCGGTGTTTGATTCACGAAAGTTGATATCCCCTAGGGGATTGGAGATTGGAATGCAGCCCCTGGAGTCGCTTCTCGGCGACCTGGTCGCCCACGACTCGGTCAGCGCCAGAGGCAATCGCGCGCTCATGGCCGGCCTGGCGGAACGCTGCGAGCGGGCCGGGGCGCGCGTTCGCCTCCAAGAGTGGGGCGAGGGCGTCCACGCAAAGGCCAACCTGGTGGCGGTGCTCGGGCCCGACGCACCCGACGGGCTGATCCTCTCCGGCCACGCCGACGTCGTGCCCTTCGCCGACCAACCGGGCTGGACGCGCGACCCGCTGCGCCTCGCCGCCGAAGGCGATCGCCTGGTCGCGCGCGGCACGTCGGACATGAAGGGCTTCATCGCGCAGTGCCTCGCCGCGCTGCCGCGCATCGATGCCGCCAAGCTCGCGCGTCCGGTCGTGTTGCTGTTCACCTCGGACGAGGAGATCGGGTGCCTCGGCGCGCATCGGCTCGTGCCCGAGCTCCCGAAGTTGTTGGGTGCGACGCCGCTGCCGAAGCTCGCATGGATCGGCGAGCCCACGTCGGGGCGGGTATTCCACGCGCACAAGGGCGTGGTGGCGTTCTCGATCCGCGTGAGCGGGCGGGGCGGACATTCGAGCGTGCCGGATGCGGGCGCGAACGCGATCGCCGGCGCTGCGGAGGTGGCGGCGCGACTCGGCCGGCTGCAGGCCGAGCGACGCGCGCGGCCGAGCGCGCGCTTTGCCGCGCTCTTCCCCGAGGCGCCGTACACGACGTTCAACTTCGGCACGATCCAGGGCGGCAGCGCGTCGAACATGATCGCCGACGCGTGCACGCTGACCGTGAGCTACCGGCCGCTGCCCGACGAGCCCCCGCTCGCGCTCTGGGAGGAGGCGCGCGCCCGGTTGTTAGGCGATCCGCTGCGCGACCCGGGCAGCGACCTGGCCCTCGCGGTCGAGGTGGGCGCCGCCACCGCGGCGCCGGGCCTGTTGGCGGCGCGGGGCACGCGGCTCGAGTCGGAGCTGCTCGCGCAGTTCGGGGGCGGCGACGTGGGCGGTGCGCCGTACTGCACCGACGCGGGACGCTTCGCCGAAGCGGGCGTCGACTCGCTGATCTGCGGGCCGGGCGACCTCGCCGAGGCGCACCAGCCGAACGAGAGCATCTCGCGCGCCGCGCTCCTCGCCGGCGTCGAGCCGATCGTCGCGATCGTGTCTCGGCTGTGCGGCCGCGGCGGCGACGCGCGCCTCACCTGATTCGAAGCGTCCGGAACCGTCCGAAACGCAGGAATGCCGGGTCAGACCCCGGTCTGGAATGCGCCGGTCTGGAAGAACGCGCGCGCGGCCTTGGCGGGATCGCCGACGAGATCCTCGGGCTCGCCGCCGCGCAGCCACGCCTCCGGCAGCAGCCCGCGGTATGGCTCGCGCAGGAAGCGCGCGCCGTAGAGCGCGATCACGCCGCGGTCGTCGTTCTGGCGCAGCAGCCGCCCCGCGGACTGGATCACGCGGGTCATGCCGGGCAGGGCGTAGGCGAGCGCGAAGCCGTCGCCCTGCGTCTCCTCGAAGTGCTCGCGCTCGAGCTCGCGGCGCGGGTCGGCGGCGGGGATGCAGGGGCCGAGTACCGCGACGGCGCGCAGGCCGAGGCCGCTGGTGTCGAAGCCCTCGGTGAGCGCTCCCCCAGCGATCGCGAGGCCGAGCACGCCGCGCTCACCGCGCAGCGCATCGAGCCAGCGCGCGCGCTCGCGCGCGTCGCCGCCGGGCGCCTCGCACGCGATGCGGCGCCCCGCGTCCTCGAGCGCCCGCGCGATCTGGGCGAGCCACGCGAAGCTCGGGCCCACGACGAGCACGTTGCCGGGAGTCGCATCGGCGAGCGCGCACAAGCGCTTCGCGAGCTTCGGAAGCTCGCGCTCGCGCGTGGCGTAGGTGCACTGCAGCTTCGCGTCGATCGCGACGCACAGCCGGCTCGCGCGGCCCGGGTCGTCCACGCGCGCGATGGCGAGGCGCTGCGGGTCGAGCCCGAGCAGCGCCGCGTGCCACTCGGGGGGCGAGAGCGTCGCCGACATCGCGACCACGGCGTGGGCGCCGCCGAGAATGCGCGCGAGCTCGGGCGCGGGGTCGAGGCACGCGCGCTCGAGGAACGCCTCGCCGTTCGCGCGGCCGGCGAGCGCCCGATAGGCGCCGTCCGTGGGCGTTTCGAAGAACGCGCGCACGCCGCCGGCGATCGCGAGGAACGCCTCGTGCGGCCCGAATGCGGGCGCGCCGGCAAGATCCTCGAGCGCCTCGGCGAGGCCGGTTTCGACGAGCGCGCGCAGCGATTCCTCGTCGGCGCTGGAGAAGCCGCCGAGCACGCAGGCGTCGGCGGCGTCGCCGACCGCGTCGGCGACCTGTAGCTCGAGGGCGGCGGCGCAGCGCTCCACGACTTCGCGCATGCGCGCGTGCGCAGCCGACGAGCCGAGCGCGATGCGCGCGATCGCATCTGCGAACGCGGCTGCGCCGAGTCGCGCGGTGCGGGCGTCGCGCGCGCGCGCCGGCAGGCCGTGTGCCTCGTCGATCACGAGGATCGCGCGCGCGAGCGCCTCGGGGTCGCGCAGCTCGGGCAGGGCGACGACGGGGTCGAAGGCGTAGTTCGCGTCGGCGACCGTCGCGCAGGCCGCGCGAGCGGTCTCGGCCATCAGCTCGTACGGGCAGGCGCCGTGGGCCTCGCCGAGCGCGAACACCGCGTCGGGCTCCGCGACGCCGCCCGCGAGCCCGCGTGCGACGAGCCCGTGCTCCGCGACCGCCGCGCGGTGCGTGCGCGCGTAGCTGCACACGTCCTCGTGGCACTTCAGGTCGCCACGCGCGCACATCGCGGACTTGTTGCGGAGGTGCGCGGCGAGGCGCACGCCCGAGGGCGCGATGCGCCGCAGCGTCTCGAGCGCGAGGCGCTGCTGGAGCGTCCGACTGGTCAGCACGAACAAGCGGAGGTCGTTCGCGAGCGCGTGGCGCAAGGCCGCCGTGAGGACAGCCGCCGTCTTGCCGAGGCCCGTCGGCGCCTCGATCAACAGGTGCTCGCCGGCGTCGAGCGCGCGCACGGTGGCCTCGGCGATCTCCGCCTGCCCGGGTCGCAGCTGCGCGAACGGGAACGCGACGTGCGGCGCCGCCGCGCGCCGGCGTGCGAGCTCTTCGTGGAGCGCGGTCGCCTCGGCGGCGGCCCGAGCGATCGTCTCGTCGAACCAGGCGAGCGCCTCGGAGCGCGACAGCAGAGCCGGCTCGCGGGTGGTTCCCGTGCGCGAGAGCCACACGACTTCGGCAGCGCACGCCGCGTCGCGCTCGGCCTCGAGCATCCACGCGTAGAGCGCGGCCTGGACGCTCGCGGCCTCGCGCAGCGCCCGGCTCGGGACGCCCCACGCGACGTGCTTCAGCTCTTCGACGACGAAGCCGGCGCCGCTCGGCCGCACGCCGTCGCAGCGCCCGCCGAGCGTCACCCGCCAGCCCGCGCGCTCGCGCAGGCCGCGCACGACGACCTCTGCCTCGAAGCCGGGCAGCGCCTCGCGGGCGTCGCGCTGATAGGCCAGGTGAGCGAGTACGCCGGCGGCGAACTGCTCGCGGAGCCGGCCGGCCGAGCCGATCGCCCGGGGCATTCGGCTCAGCGCGACCTCGGTCACGCTGAGATGGAGGGTTCGTGCGGCGACGTCAGCGCGCGTAGTCGGCTCGGGCGATCGGGCGAGTCTAAGGCGAAAGTCGATCGCATAAGAAAACCCGCCGAAGCGGGTTGGTTTTCGATCGAAGCCCGAAGATCTTAGCCCACGATTCTGGGGGTCGAAAGGGGTTGTCGGAAAGAAAATCGGGAGCGCGCGATCGCGCCGAAAAACTGCGCTCCCGCGTCCAAAAACCCCGCCGACCCGCCGCGAAAGAGGGCTCGCCGCAGGGGCGTTTTCAATGCCTCGCCGTGCCGCAGAACGACCCGCTCGAAGGCCGACCTGCCTCCTCACGAAACTGCGGCGAGCACGCGGACCTACACGGCTAGGATGCGCCCCCTCGTCCGCGGAGGCGCGTTCCATGCCGGTGTCCCTCGATCTCTCGGGCCAGCGCGTGCTCGTCCTCGGCGCGTCCTCCGGGATCGGGCGCGCGGTGGCCGAGATCGCGGCGGAGTCCGGCGCGCGGCTCGCACTCGCCGCACGCCGCATCGAGCGCCTCGACCAGGTCGCGAGCGCCGTGCGCGCCGCGGGCGGCGAGGCGCACGCCTTCCGCTGCGACGTCGCCGAGGACGCGGACTGCGCGGCGGCCGTCGACGGCGCGGTCGCGCGGCTCGGGGGGCTCGACGCGTTCGTCTACGCCCCGGGCATCTCGCCCCTCGTGCTGCTCAGCGAGGCGACGCGCGCCGAGTGGCGCGAAGTGCTCGACGCCAACCTGATCGGAGCCTCGCAGGTCACCGCAGCGGCCCTGCCGCACCTGCGCGCGAGCCGGGGGCGGGCCGTGTTCGTCGGCTCCTACTCCGCACGCCAGGTGCTGCCCGGCGTGTCGCTCTACAGCGTCTCGAAGCTGGCGCTCTCCGGTCTCGTCGCCGGCTGGCGCATGGAGCACCCCGACGTCGACTTCATCCACGTGACGCTCGGCAACACGAGCGGCACCGAGTTCGCAGCCGCCTGGGCGCCCGAGAAGGCGGCGCGCATCATCCAAGGCTGGGTCGATCGCGGCATCTTTCCGGCGCCGAAGATGATGCCGCTGCGCAGCGCCGCCGAGGCCATCGCCGCGACCCTCGGCGCGAGCGGCTTCCTCGACGAAGTCGGCGTCATGCCGCGCATGCGCGACGGCGCTTTCTGAGCGCGCCTCACTTCGCCCGGCGGAGCAGCTCGCCGTAGTGCGTCTCCTCGCAGGCCGGACAGATGCCGTGCGTGAAGGTCGCCTCACTGTGGCTCTGGATGTAGCCCTCGATCGGATGCCAGCGGTTCTCCCCGTCGCGGATCTTCTTGCAGTGCGCGCAGATCGGCAGCAGGCCGCGCAGCACGTTGACCTCGCGCTCCAGATGCTCGATCAGCTGCGCGCGCTCCTCGCTGAGCGCGGCCAGCAGGAGGGAGGTCACGAAGCTGAGGGAAAGGAAGGCTTCAATCTCCCAGGCGGCGGTCGCGGGCCCGGTGCCGAGTGACGGGATTTCTGCGAGCTCCCCGGCGGCGACGGCGAGGAGCACCGTGATCGCCATGACCGGGAGGGCGAGCGCCGCTCCGCGCGGGCGGAAGCGGAACGAGGTCCAGACCATCAGCAGAGCCGGGACGCCGCGCGGGAGGGGGAACGGCGAGCTCGCGAAGTAGGTGAGGTAGGTCGCTCCGACGATCGCGCACGCGACGGCCGCCAACTCGACGCGCGCGCGCCAGGAGCCGAGGGTGCCGCGAAGCCGCGCGTCGCGCGCGACGAGCAGGGCGGGGGCGACGATCAGCGTGCCGAGAAAGCCCGCGACCCAGGCATCCCGAAACGCCAGTCGTCCGCTCGCGAAGTCGGGACTCGAGAGCGCCGCGTTCCCGAGCGCAGCGCTCGCCGTGGCGAGGCCGGCGACGCCGACGAAGGCCCACACGTCGCGCACGCGACCGAGCCCGAGCCCGTCGCGCGCGAGCCAACGGAGCCAGAGCGCGGCTGCGGCGCTCGCCGCTAGGGCGAAGGGGATCGCCTGCGCCGCGCCGAGCGTGGGCCGGCCGAGCGCGAGCGTCGCGAACGCCGCTTCGCCAGCCAGCACCGCGAGCGCGATCTCCGCCCAACGGCCGAGCGGGCGCCGAATCCACGCGGCGAGCAGCAGCCCAAGCAGCGGGTCGAAGGTCGGGCTCGCGCGGTCGCCGGCGAGCAGCGCCGAGCCGGCGTGAAGCGCGGAGGACAGCGCCGCGATCGCGAGCCACTCGCGGACGCGGTCGCGCGGGGGAGCCATCGTCGGGGCCACGCGGCGATTCTACGCGTGCCGCACGCGCGTCGGGCGAGCGACCGTGCGCGCGCCGCGGTGAAGCGCGGAATCGCGGGCTCGCTCTGGAGCGTTTCCGGCCATCGCTCGGCGCAAGAAGCGCAGCCGGTTCCCGAAAACGACGCGGGGTTCGGCGTCGCCGCCGAACCCCGCGTCTTCATTGGTGGAGCTGAGGGGGATCGAACCCCTGACCTCGTGAATGCCATTCACGCGCTCTCCCAGCTGAGCTACAGCCCCGAGAGGGGGCGCAAACTATCCGGACGGCGCTGGCCCGTAAAGGCCGCCCGACCGCTTCGTCGCAGGGCGCCCCGCGGTGACGGGATTCGTCACCCGGCCCGCAACCGGGCCGCTCGATCCGTGCAACCGACGCGCAACCGCGCGCTTCGGGCGGCGCCGCACCCTGTTATCGTGCGCGCCGCGCCGGAGTGGCGGAACGGCAGACGCAGAGGACTCAAAATTCTCCGGGTCGCGAGGCCCGTGTGGGTTCGAATCCCACCTCCGGCACCAACGTCCATCGGGACATGGCAGGCGCGATGCGGAACACGATGCGAACGATCGGGCTCGGGCTGCTGCTCGGCGCGCTGGCGTCGCCGGCCCTCGCGGGCTGCCCGGACGGGATGCGCGAGTTCCGGGGGGCGATCAGCGCCATCGACGCCCAAAAGCTGTACGTGGACTCGCGCCTCGACGACAACATCGGCTTCGCCCGCGCGCCCGACACGCGGGTGGTCGGCCGCTCGGGTTGGGAGGCGCTCGCGCCCGGCGACGCGGTGGTGATCTGCTGGCGCTTCGAGGACCGCCCGCGCAAGGCGGTCACCATCACGGTCGCGAAGTAGGGCGCCGGCACGGCGTGCGTTGTCCGCCCGGGGGGCGAGCCGTACCGTTCGCGCGATGACGTCCCCCGTGCTCACGCCCGCGCAGTTCGAGCGCTACCGGCGCCATCTGAACCTGCCCGACTTCGGCGTCGAGGGGCAGCGCAAGCTGCTCGGCGCGAGCGTGCTGCTGATCGGCGCGGGCGGCCTCGGCTCGCCGCTCGCGCTCTATCTCACCGCGGCGGGCGTCGGCCGCATCGGCCTCGTCGACGACGACGTGGTGGACCTCTCGAACCTCCAGCGCCAGGTCCTCTACGGGACGGACGACGTGGGCAAGCCGAAGGTGGACGTCGCGCTCGCGCGCATGCGCGCGATGAATCCCGACGTCACGGGGGTCGGCTACAAGACGCGCATCACGTCGGAGAACGCGCTCGCGCTGATGCGCGACTGGGACGTGATCATCGACGGCACCGACAACTTCCCCACGCGCTACCTCTCGAACGACGCCTGCGTGCTGCTCGGGAAGCCCACGGTGTACGGCGCGATCCTTCGCTTCGAGGGCCAGGCCTCGACCTTCGACGCCAAACGCGGTCCCTGTTACCGCTGCCTCTTCCCGGAGCCGCCGCCGCCGGGCGCGGTGCCGTCGTGCGCGGAGGGCGGCGTGCTCGGCATCCTGCCCGGCACCATCGCGATGATCCAGGCGACCGAGGCGGTGAAGCTGATCACCGGGATCGGCGAGCCGCTGATCGGGCGCTTCCTGCACTACGACGCGCTCGCGATGCACTTCAGCGAGTTCCGCTTCGCCAAGGATCCCGACTGCCCGGTGTGCGGGAAGCATCCGACCGTGACGAAGCTGATCGACTACGACGGCTTCTGCGGCGTGACGCGCGACGCGAACCCGCTCGCCGAGATCTCCGCGTCCGAGCTGCAGCGCGCGCAGGCGCGCGGCGACGCGTTGTTGCTGCTCGACGTGCGCGAGCCGCACGAGCACGAGAAGGCGCGCATCCCGGGTGCGAAGCTCGTTCCGCTCGGCCAACTCGCCGCGCGGCTCGGCGAGCTCGCGGACTGGAAGGGGCGCCGCGTCGTCGCGCACTGCCACAAGGGCGGCCGGAGCGCGAAGGCGTGTGCGCAGCTGCGCGAGGCGGGCTTCGCGAACGTCGCGAACCTCTCCGGCGGGATCGACGCGTGGTCGATCACCGTGGACCCGAACGTTCCGAGGTACTGATGGCGAAGTCCGGCGCGATCCCCGATCCGCTGCAGCGGCGGCACGAGCTCGAGAAGCCGCTCGATCCGGCGCGCGCGCGCGCGATCGGCGAGGCCTACGTCGCGGAGGGCCGCGAGATCGAGGCGATCGCGTTCTTGAAAAAGGCCGGCGCGGCGAACGTGCTCGAGCGGCTGTGCGCGACCGCCGTCGAGCGCGGCGACGCGTTCCTGCTGCGCGAGGCGAGCCTCGCCCTCGGGCGCGAGCCGGAGCGCGACGCCTGGGAGCGCCTGGCGCGCGCCGCGGAGGCGGCGGGTCGGGAGAAATACGCATTCGAAGCGAAGCGTCAGGTCGAGCGGCTCGGCGGCCGAAGCAGTTGAGGCGCCGCGCCGGCGGCGCGCGGAGGAGAGCGATGGCGACCAAGTGTCTCGTGCTGCGCGGTCTCGCGAAGGAGATCGAGGAAGACCTCAACAAGTTCTTCGCGATGCACGACGTACACGTCCTCCACATGACGCAGAGCTCGACCGCCGAATACATCTCGGTGACGCTGCTCTACGAGGAGCCCTCGCGGATCGGGTAGGGCGCCCAGCGCGCCGCGCTCGGGCGTGCCGCATGCACGCCGGCGCGAAGCCCGTCATCCTGCACCTCCCGTGACCGTTCCCGACGCCGAGATCCGCATCGAGGGAGCTCGCGCCCACAACCTGAAGGGCGTGAGCTGCCGCATCCCCGTCGGGCAGCTCACCGTCGTGTCGGGGCCGTCGGGCTCGGGCAAGTCTTCGCTTGCCTTCGACACGCTCTACGCCGAGGGCCAGCGCCGCTACGTCGCGTCGCTCTCGACCTACGCGCGGCAATTCCTCGAGAAGCTTCCGCGGCCCGCGGTGGACCTGATCACGAACCTGCCGCCGGCGATCGCGATCGAGCAGCGCAATCGCGTGACCAACGCACGCAGCACGATCGGCACGGCCACGGAGATCTTCGACCACCTGCGCCTCCTGTTCGCGAAGGTCGGCGAGACGCGCTGCTGCGGCCGCGTCGTCGTCGCGGGCACGGTGGACGCCATCGCGCAGCGGCTGCTGCGCGAGCACGCGGGCGAGCGCATCGTCGTGGCGGTCGCGCTCGCCGCGAAGGCGAAGCCGAAGGAGCTGCGCGCGCAGCTGCTGCGCGAGGGGCTGCGGCGGCTGTTGCTCGCGGACGGCAGCTTCGCGGACCTCGAAGAGGTGTCGGCCACGAAGCTCGGCGCGCTGCGCGGCGAGGCGCTGCTCGCGATCGATCGCCTCGAGCTCGCGGAGGGCGCGCGCACGCGCGTCGCCGAGGCGATCGCGAGCGCATTCGTGCGCGGAGGCGGGGAGCTCGTGGTGGCGACCGCGAGCGGTGAGCGCCGGCGCTTTCGCGAGGGCTTCTGCTGCGACGTCTGCGGCAAGCGCCATCCGACGCCCGAGCCCGCGCTGTTCTCCTTCAACTCGCCGCTCGGCGCGTGCCCGACCTGCCACGGCTTCGGTCGCACCCAGGCGCTCGACCTCGAGCGCGTCATCCCCGATCCCTCGCTCACGCTGGCGCGCAACGCGATCGCGCCGTTCGCGACGCCGTCGGCGAAGGCCTGCCAACGCGACCTGCTGTTCGCCTGCCGCGAGCAAGGCATCGCGACCGACGTCCCCTGGCGCGATCTCGGCGACGAGGCGCGCGCCTGGGTGATCCAGGGCGACGACGACTGGTACGGGGTGAAGGGTTACTTCGAGTGGCTCGAGACGCGCCGCTACAAGGTGCAGGCGCGCGTCGCGATCGCGCGGTATCGCAAGTTCGACCCGTGCGAGACGTGCGGCGGCACGCGGCTGCGCAGCGAGGCGCTCGCGGTCGAGCTGGGCGGCCGCACGATCGGCGACGCCTCGCACCTGACGATCGGCGAGCTCGACGGCTGGCTCGCCTCGCTGGAGCTCAGCGACGCGCAGAGCGCGCGCGGCAAGCGCGTCCTCGACGGCCTGCGCGCGCGGGTCGGCACGGCGCTGCGCGTCGGGCTCGACTACCTCGCGCTCGACCGCCAGGTCCGCACGCTCTCCGGCGGCGAGGCGCAGCGCATCCAGCTCGCGACCGCCCTCGGCGGCGCGCTCACCGCTGCGCTCTACGTGCTCGACGAGCCGTCGGTGGGCCTTCACCCGCGCGACGTCGGGCGCCTGCTCGAGGTGCTGCGCGGCATCCGCGACGCGGGCAACACCATCGTCGTGGTCGAGCACGCGCTCGAGATCGCGGCGGCGGCGGACCACCTCATCGACATGGGCCCCGGCTCGGGCCGTCACGGCGGCGAGATCGTCGCGGCGGGCAGCGTCGCCGAGGTCGCCGCGAACCCGCGCTCGCCCACCGGGCGCGCGCTCTCCGGTGCGTTCGTCGTGACGCGAAGGCGCCGCGCGCGAGCGAGCGGGAAGCTGCGCGTGCGCGGCGCCCGCGCGCACAACCTGCACGGCGTCGACGTCGAGATCCCGCTCGGGCAGCTCGTGGTCGTGACGGGCGTGTCGGGCGCGGGCAAGACGAGCCTCGTGCGCTCCGTGTTGGTCGGAAACCTCCAGCGCACGCAGGAGCGCGGCCAGTGCGACGGCATCGACGGCGCGGAGCGCATCCGCGAGGTCGCGATCGTCGAGCCGACGCCGCCCGGCCGTTCGCTGCGCTCGAACGTCGCGACCGTCTCGAAGGCCTTCGACGGCATCCGCACGCGTTTCGCGGCGACCCACGAGGGCCGGCGCCGCAAGCTGACGCCGGGCTACTTCTCGTTCAACATCGCGGGCGGCCGCTGCGAGGCGTGCGAGGGCACGGGCGAGGTCGTCGTCGACATGCAGTTCCTCGAGGACGTGCGCACGCCGTGCGAGGCGTGCGACGGCACGCGCTACCGGCGCGAGGCGCGCGAGATCCGGCTCGGCGGAAGCAGCATCGTCGAGGTGCTCGCGCTGACGGTGGACGAGGCGCGCGAGCGCTTCGCCGAAGACGCGAGCATCGCTGGGCGGCTCGAGCCGTTCGCGCGCGTCGGCCTCGGCTACCTGACGCTCGAGCAGCCGCTCAGCACGCTCTCGGGCGGCGAGCTGCAGCGCATCCGCGTGGCCCAGGCGTTGACGGCGCGCGCCGCGGGCTGCCTGTTCGTGCTCGACGAGCCCACCACGGGCCTCCACGCCGCCGAGGTGCAGGTGCTGCTCGACTGCCTCGACCAGCTGCTCGACGACGGCGCGAGCCTCGTGGTCGTGGAGCACAACCTCGACGTGATCCGCCTCGCGGACCACGTGATCGACCTCGGGCCCGAAGGCGGCCCGGGCGGCGGACGGCTGGTCGCGGCGGGCACGCCCGAGGAGGTCGCGCGCGTCGCCGAGTCGTTCACCGGCGCGGCGCTGCGAGCCGCGGGGCTCTAGCGCGGGATGCGCGCCGTCCCGCCGCCCGACATCGCGCCGGCCGAGTTCTTCTCGCGCTGGCTGCCGTGGGTGGTGGGCGCCGACGCCGAGCGCCGCGCGCAGCTCGGCGACACCGCCGCGACGATCGTGTTCGGCCTCGAAGGCGAGGGCGGGGGCACGTTCTTCGTGCGCATCGAGAACGGTGCGGTGACCGGCGGCGCGGGCGCCCCCGAGCCCGTCGATCTACGCGTGCGCGTCGACGTCGAGAGCTGGCGGGCGCTCAACGCCGGCACACTCTCTGCGCCGCGCGCGTTCCTGCAGCGCCGCGTGCATCTCAGCGGGAACCTGCGCCTCGCGGTGAAGCTCCACCTGATCCTCGGCTGACGCGCAAAGAAAACGCGGAGCCGAGCGAGGGCTCGGGCTCCGCGTGCGTGGGCTCGCGCGCCGCTACGCGACGAGCTCGTCGCGGTGGTGCCGGCCGCGGCGCCGCTGCGCGAAGCGATGCTTGTCGTGGATGCGGCGCAGCTGGTGGCGCACCTTGTCGAGCACCTGGTCCGCGGCGTGGCCCGGCTCGCGCGCCTGCGCGTGGCTCGCGATCTCGGTGTTGCGGCCGGTCGCGTGCAGGCTCGCGTGGTGGCCGCGGCCGTCGGGCGTCAGCCACACGTGCACGTGGGTCAGCTCGGGGAACTCATCCGCCAGGTCGAAGCAACGTCTCTCGACGAGCTCACGGACCGAATCGATCACCGCCATGTCCTTGAAGTGAACCGCTACGACTGCATCGCTCATCCGGATCTCCTGCTGCTGCGCGGCCGCGCCGCGCGCTCGAAGAAAGCCATGGATTGAACCGAGTCCCGTTGCGTCACGGACGACGTTGGGCGTGTGTTTGGCGGGCGAGTCCTCCTGTCGCGGGTGGGGTCGCTCTCTTCTGATCGGCACGATCGGCGCCCGATCTCCACGCGATTTACGCGCCGCTTCGCGGTCCCGTCAAGCGGGTTTCACGCAGGAATCGCGCGCCAGGCCGCAGGCCGTGCGCAAGCGCGCGCCGGCGCGCCCGAAGCGGCTCTCGGAAGCGCGTTTCGCGGCCGCCGAGTGGGAGCGATGCGAAGGCTATGGTGGGCGGCGGGGAAGCGTTTCGAGCGCTGGTGCCTCGCCCGGTCTTCAAAACCGGTGGAGACCGCGGCGACGCGGTCTCGGCGGGTTCGATTCCCGTCCGCTTCCGCCACCGCACCGCGCGCTCAGCGCGCCCCGACCCGCAGGCCGTTCGCGCCGCCGATGCCGAGCGAGTTGCACACGGCCCGGGCCGCGCGTCGGCCGGAGTGCAGGGCGCCGTGGAGGGAGCCCATGTCGCGGTGGTCGCCGCACACGAACAGGCGCGGGCCGAACTGCACCGGGCGCTCGACGGGATCGAGCGCGCCGACGGGCTGGTGGGGAAGCGCGCGCGCGATGCGGTCGATGCGCAGCAGGCGCCAGGCGTCGACCTGCGCGCCGAACCAGCCGCGCAGCTGCGCGCGCGCCGCGCGCTCGAGGTCCGCGGCGCTGTCCTCGGGTGCGCCCACGGTGCTCGCGGAGACGAGCGCGCGGCCGGCCGGCGCGTAGCTCGGCGCGACCGCACTCGGCACGCACAGATGGTTGATCGGGCCCGAGCGCTCCGCGTCGAGCACGAGCAGCGGCGCGCCGACCGGGTCGGCCTCCGCCGAGAACGAGAGGCAGAGGGCGGGGTTGTGACGCAGTGCGGGGAGCGTCGGCACGAAGCGGCGCGCGGCCTCGCCGTCGGTCGCGATCACCAGCGCCGACGCCGCGACGCGCTCGCCGTCGATGCGCAGCGCTGCGGCCTCGATCGCGTCCACCGGCGCGCGCGTGCGGATCGCGCCCGCGGGCAACGCCGCGGCGAGCTGACGCGGGATGGCCTCCATGCCCTCCGCCGGCAGCGCGGCGTCGCCGAGCGCGAAGTGGCGCAACGCGAACTCGAGGAAGCGGCTCGAGCTCGCCAGTTCGCGCTCGAGGAAGACGCCCGCGAAGAAGGGCCGGAAGAAGTTCTCGATCGCGCCCTCGCCGAACCCGCGCGCGCGTAGGCGCTCGAGCGCACTCTGCTCCGGTCGCGCATAGAGCGTGGCCAGGCTGCCGCGCGTCGCGTGCAACCGGAACGCCCCGAGGCGCGCCTTGTCGGCCGCGGTCATCGCGGGCGAGGCGATCAGGCTCGGCAGCGCGCGCGGCTGGCGCAGCGGATCGAGCACGTCGCTGAAGCGCCCGCCGAGGCGGATGCGCGCGCCCGACGTGAAGGCGCCGAGGCGCAGCGCCGCGAGGTCGAGCATCGCGCGCACCTCGGGGTAGGCGGTGAGCAGCACCTGGAAGCCGCGGTCGATGCGATGGCCTTCGACCCAGTCCGTGCGCACGCGGCCGCCGACGCGATCGGAGCCCTCGTACACGCGCACCGGGACGCCGGCGGCATGGAGGTGGATGGCGCAGGCGAGTCCGGCGACTCCGCCGCCGACGATCGCCACGGGCTCATCGAGTTGGGTCATGAAGCTTCGCTCCGCAGATGAAGAGACTCGGCTGACGCGAAGCGCGGCTCGTACGCGCGACCGCAGTTTCGGGCTTCGCGCGTGCGCGGCGCCATGACCCGTTGCGGGTGGCGGCGCGCGCGCCGCGCTCGCAGACTGGCCCCGTGAACGTCGTCCACTGGTTCCGCGGCGATCTGCGCCTCTCCGACAACGTCGCGCTCGCCGCCGCGGCGCGCGACGGCGCGCGCATCGCGTTCCTGTTCGTGGTCGACGAGCGCCTCGTCGCGAGCGCGCGCGTCGGCCCGCGTCGGCTGCGCTTCCTGCGCGGCTGCCTCGAGCGCCTGCGCGACGATCTCGCGGAGCGCGGTCACACGCTCGCGCTGCGGCGTGGCGATCCTCGGCGCGAGGTGCCCGCCTTCGCGCGCGAAGTCGGCGCCGACCGTGTGACCTGGAATCGCGACACCACGCCGTATGCGCGGCGCCGCGATGCGGCCGTCGAAGCCGCGCTCGCGCGCGCAGGCGTTGCGTCGCACGCCCGCAAGGATCGCGTCGTGTTCGAGGGCGCCGAGCTGCGTACCGGCGCAGGACGCGGCTATCAGGTGTTCACGCCGTTCCGCAACGCCTGGCTGGCGCGGCTGCGCGAGGCCGCACCGGAGGAGGCGCGCCCGCTGCGCCTGCCGCTGCCGCTCGCGGTGCGCGCGGGCGACGAAGTGATCGCGGCATTGCCCGCGTTCGAAGCGGGCACGCCGCTGCCCGCCGCCGGCGAGGCCGCCGCGCGGCGCCGCCTCGCGCGCTTCTGCGAGCGCGCGATCGGCGAATACGCGGAAGCGCGCGACCTCCCGAGCGTGGACGGCACCTCGCGCCTTTCTCCGCACCTGCGCTTCGGCACGCTCTCCCCCCGCGCCTGCGTCGCGGCCGCGCGCGAGGCGCTGCGCGAGCCGCGCCTGCGCGCGGGCGCGAACGTGTGGCTCAGCGAGCTGATCTGGCGCGAGTTCTACGCCGCGGTGCTCGAAGAGCATCCCCACGTGCTCAGCCGCGCATTCCGTCCGGCCTACGACCGCGTGCGCTGGAACGACGACGCCGCGGGCTTCGCGGCCTGGTGCGCCGGGCGGACGGGCTACCCGATCGTCGACGCAGGGCTGCGCCAGCTCGCCGAGACGGGCTGGATGCACAATCGCGCGCGCATGATCGCGGCGAGCTTTCTGGTGAAAGACCTGCTGATCGACTGGCGCCGCGGCGAACGCTGGTTCCTCGAGCAGCTCGTGGACGGCGATCCGGCGTCCAACAACGGCGGCTGGCAGTGGAGCGCCTCCACGGGCACGGACGCCCAGCCGTACTTCCGGATCTTCTCGCCCGTCTCCCAGGGCGAGCGCTTCGATCCGCAGGGCGCCTACGTGAAGCGCTGGCTGCCCGAGCTGCGCGACATGCCCGCGAAGCTCGTCCACCGGCCGTGGGAGGCCCCCGCCTTGGCGCCGGAGTACCCGCCGCCGGTGGTCGATCACGCGCAGCGCCGCCTCCTCGCGGTGCAGCGATTCGAGGAAGCCCGCGCCGCGGCGGCGCCGGGCGCGGACTGATCGCGGCGGCGCGGCGCCGCTCATGCGAGCCCGAGGCCTGCGGCGCGATCGCCGAGATGCGCGAGCGCCTCCTTCTCGATCTGCCGGATGCGCTCGCGCGAGAGCCCGAGCTCGTCCGCGAGCTCCTGGAGCGTGCGCTCGGGCGCGCCCCCGAGCCCGAAGCGCGCCGTGAGCACGTAACGCTCGCGCGGGGCGATGTCGGCGAGCAGGCGCTGCACGCAGGAGGCGCGCACGGCGCCGTCGATGCGCTGCGCGGGATCGGGCGCGCTCTCGTCGGCGAGCACGTCGCCCGCCGAGCGTTCGTCGTGGGGCGAGAGCGGGGCGTCGAGGGCGACGGCGCGGGTGGGGCTCGCCGCGAGGCGCGCGAGGCGCTTCGCAGACAGGCCCGCGTCGCGTGCCAGCTCCGCGAAGCTCGGCGACGCGCCGGTCCGCGCCACGATCCGCGCTTCGCGCGCGAGCAGCGAGCGCCGGTCTGCGAGGAGGTCGTCGGGCAGGGAGATCAGGCTCGCGTCGCGCCGCGTGCCGCGCTGCAGTGCCTGCACGATCCACCAGCCGGCGTACGTCGAGAAGCGGAAGCCGCGGCGGTCGTCGAACTTCTCGACGGCCCGCAGCAGGGCGACGTTGCCTTCCTGCACGAGATCCGACAGCGCCGCGCCTTGGCCCTGGAAGTCCTTCGCGATGTGCACGACCAGCCGCAGGTTGTGCTGCGCGAACGTCCGGCGCGCGCCGAGGTATTCCTCGCGGTGAAGCGCGGCCTCGCGCGCCCACGCGGCGAGCTCGCCGCGCGCGAGGCCGAAGCGCCGGCGCGGGCCGCCCGTCTCGGCCGCGGCGGCGTCGAGCTCGCGGGACCACGCGATCAGCAGCGGGGTGCGCGGGTCGAAGCGCTCGAAGCACGCGGCGGCGCGCTCGCGCGCCGCGCTGCGCGACGGGCTCGCGG
>CAZCTH010000075.1:0-27482 GCA_964501435.1 uncultured Spirochaetales bacterium
CCCCCCCCCCCCCCCCCCCCCCCCCCCCCCCCCCCCCCCCCCCCATTTTTTTTTTTAATGATACGGCGACCACCGAGATCTACACGGTCACCGTGCTCGGCGATGGCTTCAGCCTGAGCTCGCCCGAGTTCACCGCGAACAACGGCGGACTGCGGAAGTTCGACATGTCCTACAAGGTCACCGCCGCGAGCGGAAAGCAGATCTCCGGCGCCGCGATGGACATGGACGCGACCCGCAGCACCGGCCGCGTGAAGGCCGAGAAGGACATCGAGGATCCGAACAGCGACGAGGGCACGTTCCTGCTCACGCTGCTGCGCAACGGTCGCTCGGACCTCAACGACTCCGACACCTTCGGCCCGGGCGTCACCGTGCTCGAGGTCGAGGAAGCCGTGCGCATCAAGAAGGTCTCGGCGATCAACTCGCTGGCGAACACGTACACGGTGGTCGCGGAGCCCGAGATCCTCTCGATGCTCGGCCTCGGCATCGCCGGCCTCGCCTGGACCGGCCGCCGCCGCCGCGCGTAGAACCCGACCCCGCGGCGGGGAGCGATCCCTGCCGCGGCGCGCAGACCGCCGGCACGTCCCGGCACGACGAGCCGCCCCGCGAGGGGCGGCTTTTTCGTTCGGGGGAGCGCGAGATCGAGAAGCTCAACGATCTCGCGGGGTTGGTGGTGGCCCAGGCCAGAGTCGAACTGGCGACACCCGCATTTTCAGAGGGCAAGCGGGGGCGCGTAAAGCGCTGATTTCTCGGGATGTTGCGGACTTACGCGCGCCCTGAGCGTGCCCAGATGGGGTGAATCGTGCGGAAGTGACCCCAGAGTCACCTCAGCCAAGGGTGTCCCTGTGCCAGCGAGATCGCTCCAGTGGCGTTCAGCCTCCTCGCCCAGGCGCGAAGCCAAGAACTTTGAAACTGACGGATCTCGATGTTTCGAGCGGCGAGCACCGCGACGAGGTCCTGCGCCCGTGATTCTCCAAGGTCGAGATCAAAGTGAAGCTCGTTGGCCGTCGGAACTGCAGTCTTCCCAATGGTTTTCTTCCAGGGCACCTCAGCCTTGATGAGGTCGCTCTCGAGGATCTCGACAAAGCTAAAGGGCTTGTCGCCCTTCGTGGGAAGTCGCTTGGCGACCGCGACGAGCTGACGCTCCTCCGCAGATGAGCACGCGAACACGGACGACCGAGGTCCATAGTCGAGGAAGCCCTGGGCAGCCGGGTCGAACTCGCCCGAATAGATTCCGGCCCAGTGAGAGGGAACGATCTCTCGGATGTACGCCGTCATCGCGGCGCCTCGGGACCTATCGAAGCGAGTCGAGAGCGTTCCGTGCCTCTCGCACGACTGCGGCGTTTGGATCAGTTGTCGCCGCGCGAATGTCCTCGACGGCTTCGGTGAGCCCCGCCTGCCCGATAGCCTCCGCCGCGGCGACCCGCACGCTCGCGCTCTTGTCGCGCAGCAATTCCCGGAGGGCGCCGACCACGCGCACGCGTGCCACGCGTTCGACCTTGTCGCGTGAAATCGCGTAGCCGAGGGCGGTTGCGATCGAGGCCCGCAGGTCTACAGGGGCGCCCCTAGCGAGCGCCTCCTCAACAAGTTCGTAAGGGCTGGCCGCGTTGAGGAGCGACTCCACAAGAACGTCGAACCGATCGGGGGGCTGCACTGAAGACAACTCGACTAGGATCGCTGAGAGGACTTGCGATCCCAGCACTTCCAGCTCAGCTCGAGCACGCTGCGCATCCTCAAACGTCTGCGCCTGGTCGAAATCTCTGAGCGCCAGCTTTAGACGGACGTCGGCGGCCTCCAGCGGGCGAATGCGCGCGAGAGGCTGAGCCTTCATCTCCGTTACGGCGAACGGGAGGTTTGCTGAGCTCGCCGAGAGTGTCTCAGTCCTTGCCACGAAATATCTCCTCGCGTACGCGGCGCGCGTCCGTCTCGAACTCAAGGGCGCGGCTCAGATGGGCCGCGAGTTCCTTCGTGCGATCTAGGCTCGTCCCCTTCGACGCGTCCCGGTGGTAGTTGAGGTCAAGAAGCACGTCGTGCCGAGCGGATGGCCATGCCAGCTTGGCGGTGATCTGAACGCCGTCGGAGCGTTGAACAACCTCTGAGAACGTGAGGCTTCGGTGTTCACCCCCCAAGAGCTGCTCAGCACGCTGACCATCCGAAGAGAACGACCACGGTCCCGCCACAAGCGGATCCAGCACCCCCTCGAACACGAAATTCACGCCAGCGGCCTGGACTGGCGTGTGCGGCAATTCGCCGAGAATGGCCGCCGCCGCCTCCCCGATCTTCGCGGCATCCCCGTACACGATCATCCGCTCGGGGCTGACGAGGATGTGCAAGCTCCCGTTTGCCGCTTTGAGCAACGGCTGCTGCAACGGAGGAGCCGCCAGGAAGAGCTCAAGCGGTCCTTCGATCCCGGGGACGTGAGCGCGCACCCATTCTGGCTGAAAAATCGCCGGGTTGAACGCGCCAACGACGGTGGCGTTTTGCGGCGGCAGGCGGAGCGCTGCGGATTCGCGGGTGTGCAGGTTGTTCATTAGTGCAATCGATTGCAACGACTGGGCCGAGGCCGCCCAGAAGCAAGTGAGACACGCTCCTCGTATCGACCGCGAGCCGCAGGGCATGAGGGCCGTCTTGGCAGATGGCGCCTGCGCGGCGCGGGCGCAGGCCAAGGGGCGCCGCCGCCCACCGAACGCCAATGCGCGCGGTGCGCCTCAAGTTCGCCCTTGCCGCCGGTTTTCACCTTACCCGCCCGAAGCCGCTCTCTGTGGAGTCAGCGACAAGGTAAGCCCGAGGTGGAGCCGTAAACAAGAAGGATCGAAGACGTCTTCGGCGTCAGCAGTGTAGCGTGCAAAGCAGACACGCAACTTCGCGTGCAACCCGTTGACGCGCGAGCGCCACCTTCGGCTGCTGGAGGCCACAGGCGGAGGCCGAGAGCCCTTCGATTGCCTCCTCTCGCTCGTCAGCCTTTATACCCGTGAGCGATCAGCGCCGGCTCATCCCACGAACCGGGCAGACTCTGCGCGACGAGAGCCGCCCTGAACTTAGGTAGAGAGGTGTGCCAGTCCGAGGCCAGAACGCGGATGCCAACTCGGCCGTCAGCCTCCTCGAGCTTGTTCTCCGGCTTCAAGCCCGCCGCCTTGCACGCGGCGAGCACCTTCAAGACCGAGCCGGCCACGCCGCTCGTATGGATTCGCACGTAGTAGAGCGTCACCAACCTCTGGTCCCACCCCTGCCGGATAGCTCCCGGCTTTACGTCGCCGCCGCAGAAGGAGGCGAGGACACTCGTCAGCGAAGCGGAGGATCTATCCGAAGCCCGGCGAGAACGCGGAGCTTCTCTAAGTACTCCTTCATCGCGTGCGCAGAACGGGTCGGTACGGAGGCGTCCGTGTACAAGAAGACGACTTCCATGTCGTCTCCGGCCCCGAGCTTCCGAAGCTTTGCCTTCGTGAGCCCCTTCAGATCCACGGCGATCGGGTAATCCTCGTAGCGAACGTGATCGCTCGTGCGGAAGCCGACCGGCTTGTATTCGCGATTGAGCACGATCCAACGGCCATCCTCCTGACGCCTCAAGCAGTACGGCAAGAACACCGAGCGGAAGTCGTTGAGCGGCATCGCGCCTCCGATCTAAGCAGGGAGAGCCTTCCGCACGAGACTACCGCCGGGCGGCGCCTGTCGGGATGAAGCAGCTCACACCGTCGCGGGGGCCTTGACTCACCGCGCCGGCCAACCATGATGCCGCAGGGGGACTAGGCGCGACTGCTTCTTGCGCCGAACGGCCGCCGCTCCGCGGCCGTCCCCCGACCGACGGAGCACCGCGGGAGCGCGCGGCATGGCTGAGACACCCATCGAGATCATCGGGCGACTGGAGTGCCTCGTGCGTCATCTGCAGGGTGAGAACGAGGAACTCCGCGCGAAGCACCGTGGCGCCCTGTGTGCGTGGCTGGTGACCCGCAACCCCCGCGACGTCGTGCGAGCCCTCGGCCTCAGCACAGGTCGCCGGAGTGCCACAGAGCGCGAGGGGCGAGCGTTCATCTACAGGCTCTACGTCCCCACCGTCGGCTCTCTCGACGCGTTCTTTAGTGTGTCGGATATCCAAGAGTCATGGAAATTTGACAGACAGGAACGCCGGCTCGCTGCGGAGCGCCAGCAACTCCTGCGCGCCAGGTCCTCCGCCAAGGCTCGCGGCGAGGACATCGCTGACTTCGAGGTGCCCAGCCTCGAAGTGCTGCGCAAGGAGCTCGAGTTCCGCATGGCGGCACATAAGCCGCCGGAATCTGTGCATCGTGAGGTGATGCGCTAGGCGCGACGTTTGGTCGCGAGATGACGCGACCAGATCACGAAACGCCGCCGACGAATCGCCACGCGCGAAGGCGAGCAACCGCTCTCGAGCGCCATGAACTCGCGGCGCACACAGTGCCCGAGCTCGGGCGGATCACAGGCGTCGGTGCGCGCCACCTTCGCCACCTCGTCGCGACGGGCGAGCTCCCTGCATACACCGCAGGAACGAAGTGGCCCCGCGTGCTCTGGGCGGACTGGCTCGCCTACCTGCGCTCGACGCGCATCCACCCAACGCCGGATGCACGCGCGCACGCAGCTCGGGTCGTCGCTCGCCGGCTTGAGCACGAGGGACGCGCAGCGCCACCCCCGGAAATGCTGAGGCCCGCACCGTGACGGCGGCGCGGGCCTCGGAGATGCCTCAGACGACGAACGCCGCGCAGAGTACGCGCCGCGTGTCGTCGCGCAACTACGCGACACCGCTTGGTGTCGCACGAGGCCGTCGGTGCGCGCCGCGATGACCGAACGCCGCCACGACTCAGCGCCGCCGCTCGTCACGCGTCTACAGCGCCGCGACTGCGCCGCAGCCCCGCCGCCCCATGATCTCGGCGCCGAGAAGGCGGTGCTCTCGTCGCTGATGCAGATGGGCCCGGACGCTTCCCGTGAAGTGCTCGCGGCCGTGAACGCGCAGGACTTCTACCACCCGTCGCACCAGATCTTGTTCAGCGGGATCTCGGCGGTGCACGACTCCGGCCGCCCGGTCGATCTGATCACACTCTCCGAGCACCTGACGCTCCAGAAGCAGCTCGATGCCGTCGGCGGCCCCGTCGCGCTCGCAGAGCTCGCCGACTTCGTCGCCACCACCGTGAATGTCGACCACCACGTTCGCATCGTTCGCGACAAGGCGATCGAGCGCGAGCGGGCCGACTTGCTGCGCCGCGCGGCGGCGGACTACAGCCAGGAGATCCCGGCGCGCCTCGCGGCGCTCGACGCGAAGGTCGCCGCGCTCGCGGCCGGCTCCACAAACGCCTTCGAGAGCGACGACGCCGGCCACACGCTGAGCGTGCCAAGCCTCTCCGCGAAGCTCGACCTGACGCAGCTGCGGCGGGAGCGATACCAGCTGCGCGGCGAGCTCCTGGTGCGCTGCAGCCTCGCCGGCGCCGCGACGCTCGACGACGTGCTCAGCATCGCAGACGTCAATCTGTCGAGCGCGCGCTCCCGAGCCGAGCATGCGAGCCACCTCGCCGAGCGGGCCCGCACGGACCTCGAGCCCTGGAGCGCCGCACTCGAAGAGCTCGCGCAGCGCGCTCTCGCAGCCGAGCGCACCGGGAGCCCCGACGTCGACCTCGCATCCGTCACGGCGGCGCCGGCGCGGGTGCTCGAAGTCGCCGGTCTTCGGCTGCCGGCGGCTCACCCTGCGGTGCTCTTCGGCGATGGAGACTCGGCCAAGAGCTACCTCACGCTCTACATCCTCGGCGAGCTCGCTTGCCGTGGGCTGCGCGTGGGGCTCGCCGACTGGGAACTCGACGCGCCGGACCATGGCCTGCGCCTCACACGCCTGTTCCCCGCAGAGCAGCTCCCGGCGGTGCGGTACTTGCGCTGCGAGCGCGCCATCGTCCACGAGGCCGATCGCCTCCGCCGCTGGGTGCGGGAGCAAAAGCTCGACTACGTCGCGTTCGACAGCGTCGCCTACGCGAGTGCCGGAGCGCCCGAGAGCGCCGAGATCGCGATGGCCTACTTCCAGGTGGTGCGGTCGCTCGGGGCCGTCGGCACGCTGCACGTCGCTCACATCACGAAGGCCCAGGAAGGTGCGGACCGCAGGCCGTTCGGTTCGGCGTTCTGGCACAACTCCCCGCGTGCGACCTGGTACGCGAAGCTCGCCGACCGGGATCCGGGCGGGACGGTCAGCCGCCTCGGCCTCTATCCCCGAAAGTGGAACCTTGGCCCGCTGCCCGCGAGCGTCGGGCTCGAGCTCGTGTTCGCAGCGGATCGCACGACCGTCCGCCGCGTGGACCTCGCGGACACGCCGGAACTCGCGGCCGCCCTCACCGTCCGCCACCGGATGGCGCGCGCCCTGAGCGGCGGCCCCCGGAGCACGTCCGAGATCGCCGAGGAGATCGGCACGTCGCCCGCGACCGTGCGCGAGAACGTCCGGCGCCACCCGCAGCAGTTCCGCCGCGTCGGCGACGTGATCCAACTCGTGGAGGCCACCCGATGAACCGCCTTTGCGCAACAAGTGTTGCGTCTGTTGCGCAACGTGTTGTGAGAGGGGCGCAACAACGCCCTCTCTCTAAGGGTGTTGCGTGTTGCGTTGAGGAGTTGAACCAGCGCCACAACCCCGCGGGCGCCGAGCACCACACTCCGCATCTCGCACCCTCGCGCTCGCCGGCAGCTCGCACTCGTGCGCGATCCGCTGCCGTGTGCGTGTGCGCCTCCCACGTGCGGAACGTGGGTGTCAGGGTTCGCGGAGGGTTTGGAAAGGGTCAGCACCGCCGCGCACTTATGACCGCCGCTGACACCGTTCGGTGTCGGGCGCGGGGTCACTTCGTGGCCGGAGGTGCGCGATGAAGGCGCCGAAGGGCAGCGCGGAGTGGCGCGAGCGAGTCGCGAAGGGCACGCGCGCCGGGCTCGATTCCCGACGGCGGAAGCGCGAGCTCGAGCAGGAGCGCCTTCGCGTGCGCCCTCGCGACCTCGCGCTCTGGGAGGAGTCGGGCCAGGTCTCGGAGTCCGCGCGGCCGGCCCTCGAGATCGCTGCAGATGAGGCTGCAGCGCTGACACGCGGCCTTGGCGGGCAGGAAGAGGTCAGCGAGCAGGTCGCGCTGCTGGTGGCCGATTATGCGCGTCTGGGCGCCCACCTGGCGTTGCTCAACGCGATGATCTTCCGCGAGCCCGCGTCCGCCTCGGACCTGATCTCGAAGGCGTCTACGGTGATCGGGCAACGCCGGCAGATTCTCGCGTTGCTCGGCCTCGCGCGGTTCGAGCGTTCGATCGACCCGACGCGACCGCTGACGGTCGAGTTCTCGAATGATGATGACGACTCCACGGCCGGTGCGTCCTTCTCGCCGGCCGCGAGCGGCGACGGCTCTCCTTCCGTCGCCGGTGCGGGCGCTGCGGCCTCGGCGTGTGATGGCGCCGAGGTCGCGCCCCGCGCGAAGCCCATCGACCTGGAGGACGCGCTGTGAACGCACCCCGCACGCTTGCTCACCGTCTCGCCGAGCCGCTCACGCCGACACGGCTGATCGTGGTCGACGACGGCGCCTGCCTCCTGCTGGCACGCGGGAGTGCGGGCGGGCCGGTGGCGAGCTTCGAGATTCGGGACGCGGCGGAGCTGCGCGTGATCAGTTCGCTCCTAGCGGAGGCTGCGGACGCGCTCGAGCCGCGCCGGCGGGTCCGTTGCCGCCGGCGCAGGGTGGGGGCAACGCGATGAGGGCGATCGCACGATGGCCGATCGAAGGGGGGCACGTCGCGGTCTACCCGGCGGCTGGCGCGCAGATCGAGGTTCGGCGCGAGGACGAAGACGGCCGGCCGCTCGGGGCGATCTTCATCGCCCAGCGCGAGCTCGCGGTTCTGGGGCACCTCGTCGGCCTTGCGGAGATCGCGGTGCGGCCGGGGCGCGCGATTCACGGGCTGCTGCCGCACGAGTTCGACCTCGAGCTCGAGGAGCGCGATGGCATGCAGTGGTACGACGAGGTCGTCGCTCAGCGCGCTCGAGGTGACGCGTGACGGTGCGCATCCCGTACTCGCCGCACCCTGGACAGCGGCAGATCCACGAGGCGCTGCGCACGCACCGCTTCGTCACGGTCTGCGCGGGTCGGCGGTTCGGCAAGAGCGAGGTCTCGCTGAACCACTCGCTGCGGACTGCGCTCTCGCGCCCGGAGAGCGAGGTGCGGTTCGCTTCGCCGGTCTACGGGCAGGCGAAGGCACGCTTCCGTCGGCTGATGCAGATCCTGCGCGATCTCGACCCCGCGCTCGTGTCGCGCGTCCATCGGGGCGATTTGCGCTTTGAGTTCGCCAACGGCTCGTCGATCGCGTTTTGGTCCACGGCTGAGCCCGACAACCTCCGCGGCGAGGGTGTCGACCTAATAATTCTCGACGAGGCAGGATACGTCGCGGCCGAGGTCTGGCACCAGGTCCTGAGGCCGATGCTCGCCGACACGGGCGGTCAGGCGCTCGCGGTCGGCACACCGCGCGGCCGGGGCCAGTTGCTTCACCAGTTGTGGCTCCGTGGCGAGACTAGAACGCCGGGCTGGGCGTCCTTCCGCTTCCCGACGAGCGCGAATCCGCGGATCCCGGCGGAGGAGATCGACGCGGCACGTGCCGAGTTCCCGGAGGATGCGTTCCGGCAAGAGTTCCTCGCGGAGTTCCTCGACAGCGCGGCCGGTGTGTTCCGGAACGTCGCGGGCTGCATCGGTGGCGAGCTCGAGGGGCCGCGGCCGGGACGGCGGTACGTCACGGGCGTGGACCTCGCAGCGTCCGTCGACTGGTCGTGCCTCGCGACGGTGGACGTCGCCACGGGCCAGCTCGTCGCCTTCGATCGGTTCCGCGGCAACTACATGGACCAGATCCCGAGGATCCTCGAGACGGCGCGGCGGTTCAACGATGCCCTGCTCGTCGTCGACGAAACCGGCGTCGGGCGGCCGGTGCTCGACGCGATTCGGATGATCCTTGGGCGCTCGCGCGACCCCGACGACGTGCCCCGCGCCGGCGGCATCCGCCGCCAGCGTTCCGACGTGCTCGGGGTCGTGTTGACGAGCGAGCGGAAGCAGGACCTCGTCCAGGGCCTCGCCCTCGCGATCGAGCGCAAGCGCGTCCGCATCCCGGCGAGCTGTCGCGAGCTGCTCGGCGAGCTCGAACTCTATGGCTACGAACTACTCGCAAGCGGCCGCGTTCGCTACTCGGCGCCGGCGGGACATCACGACGACGCGGTTGTCGCGCTCGCGCTCGCGGTGCACGCCATCCCACGCGCGGCGCGCAGCGCTCCCGAATACCGCGACGCGCACCTGATCGAGTCGCTGTGCGAGCGAGTCTCGCGGCCTGGGCGGTACGGCGTGCCGGGCTACGGCTCGAAGGCGCTCGGTCTCACGGTGTACGAGCCCGGCGGAGTCGACGGCGACCTGATCTCCGAGATGCGCCTCCTCCAGCTCTCCCGCGAGGCCGGCCTCGTCGCCGAAGACGAGATCGAGTTCCTCGCGAAGGACCTGCGGCGCCGCATGCGCGAGGTGCGGCTGCCCTTCTACACGGACTCTCTCGACGAGCGCTTCGGGACGCTCGACGACTTCCTCGACGCAGGGCGCAACGAAGCTGCCCTGATAACCGACGCCAACGCGTCACTGGAGCCAAGATGATCGACTACGCCAATCCACCGCCGGTGCTCGACGCCGCCGTCCGCGAGATCCGCGAGACGCTGGCGGGCTTGAAGAATGCGACCCTGGCCGTGCAGCAGCGGATCGCCGCGATCCAGACGAACCGCGACTTGAGCGCCGAGGCCAGGGAGCGCCAGGTCGGCGAGCAACGCGCCGCGGTCCTCGCCTGGTACGACCAACGCTTTCGAGCTTCGGCCGGCCGGGTGGCCGAGGCGATCGCCGCCGTCGAAGCGGCGGTCGAGAAGAAGGTGAGCCCGGACCCCTTCGAGGTGCCGCCCGTCGACACCACGCGGGCGACGCCTGGCGAAGAGGCGATTGTCCGGCTGACGCGCGCGGCGCTCACGGCAAGCGCGCGATCCGCAGAGCAGACCGCAGCCCAGCGCGCCGACGCGATGCTCGTCGAGGCGCTGGCCGCCGATCCCGTACACGGAGCCGCCAAGTTGAGGCGCGAGCTCGCGGACTCGGGAGATCCGGTTCTCGAGCGCGCGTTCGATCGCGTTGCGCCGCGGCGCGTCACCGCTGGCGCGCGCGAGCTGCTCGAGCAGACGCAGGCGGAGGTCCGCGACAGCCGGCTCGACGCACCGCTGCGCGAGCTCGTCGGGCAAACGAACGAGCTGAGCGGCTTGGCGTCGCTGCTCGTCGGCCTCCGCGTCGAGCTCGAGCGTGGTGAGCTGCTCGAGACGGGCCGCAGCGCAGTGATAAAGGGTCTCGAGGTCGCTTATCCCGGCATCGCCGGTTGAGGCGCTGCCCAGCAAGGAGGACAGACATGCGAACGAACGTGATCGATCGAGCCGGCCGGGGGGCGCTCGAGTCGCCCTGGATCCCCACGCCGGGATGGAAGCGCGCGCGAGTGCGCGTCGAGGCCGGCCTCGGCGGCGACCTCGCGGTGCGCGTGCGTGGGCGAGCATCGGCGACCGCGCTTTTCTCCGGCGCGCCTCCCTTCAAGCTCGGAGCGCTCGAGCCGTTGGCGGAGTTCGGCGACTTCGACTTGGACGGCGCCGGCTCGATTCAGCTCGTCGCCGACGTCGGCCTCGGCCGGCTCGTGCGGGTGTCGATCGAGGAGATCCCCGGTGCCTAGCGTTCTCGCCTCGAAGCTCGCGCGCGAGCACGCGGCCGAGATCGCGGCGCTCGAGCGCGACGAGCTCGTGCGGCTGGCCAAGCTCTACCGCGAGGCGCGCGTCGAGCTGATGGCGCGCCTCGCGGAGTCCGCGCCTGAGAGGTTCACGGCGCAGCACTTCCGCGCGACCTTGTTGCAGATCGAGGCGGGCCTTCGCGCGATGCGCGAGCGGCTCGGCGCCGAGTTCGTGCCGCGGATCGATGCGGCCGCGGACCGCGGCGCCGAGCAGATCGTCGAGCAGATCGCCTTCTGGGAGCGCGCGGGTGATTTCCGAGAGGGGGCGTTCGGGCGCATTCAGCTCGGCGCGCTCCAGCGGGTCCAGCGCGAGCTGCTCGCGGACCGCTTCGAGAGCTCGGTCGAGACGTTCGGCCGCGAGATCCTAGACGACGTGCGGCGCCGGCTCGGCGTCCACATGGCGATGCGCAGCCGGTGGAGCGAGATGACGGCCGACGTCGCCGGGAAGCTCGAGCGCAGCGCGATCGCCGGAGCGCGGTGGAAGGCCGAGCGGATCGTGCGCACCGAGTTGCACCACGCTCTCAACGCGGGCCACCAGGCCACGCTCGAGAGCGCGGTCGCGACGCTGCCGGACCTGCAGAGGCAATGGGACAGCACGCTAGATGCACGCACGTCAGACATCTGCAAAGCGCTCAACGGGCAGGTGCGCGGGCTACGAGAACCATGGGTATTCAACGGACGTCAGATCGCCGCTCCGCCGGCGCGACCTAACTGCAGAGCGAAGATCCTTCCCTGGCGAACCGCTTGGAACGGCCGGAAGAAGTAGAGAAAGCCGATATGCGCCTGATCAGTTGTGAGAGGATCTGGGAGCAACGCCTGATTGTCGCGGGTCCGCTCGCACGCATTCAATGCGCCCTATAGGAGAGAAGGTGGAGAACAGCGATTCCCAACCCGTGCCGAGTGTCGGATATCTCGGACGTCATTGGACCGGGGACAACAGCCTTGCTGCGAGCTACTTGCTGACTGGCCTGCTGGCGAACGTTGTTCTCGCAGCTCTGAACGCTGTCAGCCAGGGAGTCTCGCTTTCCACCTATCCGATCGCAGGCTCGGCAATTCGACTCGCACTGTTTCCAATAACATGGGCGACCATCGTATGGTTGTTCGTAGGGACCTGGAGGTCCGCAGGGAAGCATGAATCGCGAGGAGGCAAGGCCGCATGGGCAGGGCTTGCGAGAGTAGGGATGGCAATCGGGGCCATCAGCGTTGTTGCGAGCCTCGTTCAGACCCCGACTCTACTTGGGATCGCAGCCAGCGCATTTCTCGAAAGCGTTCGAGAGAAGCCGTATCGATTTACCCTCGGAGCCAACGGGAAAGAAGTTGAAGTAAGAGGACTAATCTCCTTTGGGTTGACGCAAGAGCTTCGGGCGTTTCTTGACTCCAACCCTCGCGTCGGAGTGGCACACCTGGTTAGCACTGGCGGGCGGATCCTGGAGGCGCGCGAGATGGGCCGGTTGTTTTCGGAGCGAAGGATCGCGACGAACGCGCCCGCGGGTTGCTACAGCGCGTGCGCTCTAGCATTTCTTGGCGGAACTCGGAGGACGATCTCGGCAACCGGCGATCTAGGATTTCACATGCCTCAAGGGGTAGAGGATACGTTCGGTGATGTGCGCGCCGAGTTCGACGCGATTGTGCGATCCGATCGGGAATTCATGATCGCTCGCGGGATCGATCCTGATTTCGTGAATCGGGCGTACTCAACGCCAAACTCTGACATGTGGCGACCAAGTCGTCGTGAGTTGTTTGAAGCCGGAGTGATCACTGAGATTGCAGCGCCCAACGACTATTCAGTCATCGTCGATCCCAATGGAGTTGAAGCCGAGCTTCTGAAAGCCCGGATCTTCAGGGTACTAAAGCAGCATGAGCGCGAGGAATGGGAGGCGCTCTTGGAGAAGGTGCGACCATTGCTCGCGGAGGGTGCATCGATGGAAGCAGTTCGCGCACAGATCATGCCGGTCGTGTCTGGCCTCTTGGGGAGGCGAGCGCCACATGCGTCTGACGAAGTGCTCATCGAGTTTGGCTTGTATCTGGTCGATTCGCTTCAGGAGCTCTCGGAGCTCGGTGCTGACGCCTGTTATGGCTATCTGTTTCCGGCTGAGACAGGCGGGAGGGTCACCCTGTCCCGAGAGATGGTGGAGCGAGAGCTTGAAGTGCTCGCCGACGTCATCGAGTCGGCCGCTCGAGGACCCCGCGCTATTCCGACAGTCGAGGAGGTCGGGGCCGACTTAACCGAAGTGTTTGCTTCCTTCGGCGACGAGGACATTGCCGTGCTGTCGGGCGGTGCCGCAGACCCGGCGCGTAGAGCGAGGGCGTGCGAGGTGTCTCTAACCTTGTATCGAAAGGTTGTCGCGCTGCCCCCGGAGAGAGCTGCGAGACTCTTGCGCTTCCTTCTCGGGTCGGAGGAGTGAGGGAGACATCTGGCGAACGGACCCCAAAACTCGCTCGGAACGAGACCGACGCACAAGAGGATTCCGTGGATTGAGGCCGAGCGCCGGCGGGCGGCCGGCCGGCGCAGGAGGGGAGCCAGTTGATGACGGACGACGAGATCGAAGGACTCGTTTTCGCGAAGGCGCGCCCGGCGACTCAAAAGGTGACGGACGACCTCCCGATGGACCTTGCACGTGTGAACGCGCAGTTCGCCCACTCCAACTCGCTTCGGAGCGGCGCCTACTTGAACCGGGCGTGCGGTGTGGTCGTGGAGGCGATCGAGAAGATCGCCCAAACTCGCTGCTCCGCGGAGCGGGAGGTCCATCGCAGGCTCGGCCAGCCGCTGATCGGGGAGCGCAGGAAGCGCATCCTTGCAGACCTTGAGCGCGACGCAGACGAACGGTTTGCCTGGCTCCTCGGCACTGTGCCGGGGCTGCGGGGCCCTGACGGCAGTCCACCTAAGAGAGAGGCGGAGAGCAAGGCCAAGCGGACGGTCAGCGCTCTCGTGGATGAGTTGGCTGCCGAACTCGCTCTTCCGCCTCCGACTACGTCGCCATCCATCACATTGAACATGAACGCGCCGAATCACGGCATCGTCGCGGGACGAATTGACTCGCTCAACGTCGGGAACCCGGAGGCGGGGCGCGAGCTCCAAGCCAAGCTCCGCGAGATCCTCGTCGCGATCGAGCTGCTCGAGGAGGCGCGCGCGAACGATGCGCGGGAGCTCCTCTTCGCGCTTACCCAACAAGCGGAGAGCAAGCCCCAGCGGAGCCTAGTCCGCGCGGGGGCCGACCGCCTCGAACAGATCCTCTCGCTCGGCGGAGCGGCTGCGCGCGTGCTGGAGATCGTTCGTCAGTTGCCGGACCTAATTGATCGCGGCGCAGGAGTGATCCTGTCGTGAAGAAGAAGCCCGCCGGCCGCCGCTACCGCAACCTGACGGCAAGAGACGGCGCGATCTACTACGCGCGCGTCGTCGATGGCCATCGGCTCCGCTTCTCCCTCGAGACCGACGACTGGATTGTCGCCGCGGCTGCGCGCGACGAGTACGAGCAGCGCAAGGGTATCGGTCGCCTTCCGTTCCTCACGCTCGAGGCCCCGACGTTCGCCGCCTTCGCGAAGCGCTACCTCGCCGAGGACACCTCGCACCTCGCGTCGACGACCCGTGGCGATCGCGAGGCCTACCTGCGCGAGAATGGCCCGCTCGTCGCCTTCTTCGGGGCGCGCAAGCTCGACGAGATCACCGCGCCGCTGGTGCGCGAGTGGTGGACTGCAGAGATCACGCTCAACCCGAAGCGCGGTGTGTCGACGGGCCGCACGTACCTCGCCGCGCTCGCTGGTGTGCTCGGCTACGCGGTCGACCTGGGCCTTCTCGATTCAAGCCCGCTCACGGTGTTCCGCGAGCAGCTCCGCCGGCGCGGTCGCACGAAGGGCGCGCGGGCTCGGACCGACTCGGGAGCGGTGATCCGTCCGATCGAGAGCCTCGACGAGCTCGGGCGCTTCACGGCGGCCGCCTTCGCAGAGGCGAGGCACGACCTCGGGCAGCTCCGCGGGGTCCAGCGAGGCTCCGAGACGCGCCACGTGCGAACGATCGAGGAGCGCACCGGAGGGCTGCGTGCGCTCGTTGCGGTGCTCGCCATGCTCGACGCCGGCCTGCGCGTCGGCGAGGTCGCTGGCCTCACGTGGGGCCAAGTGCGGTGGGGCGCCGACGAGAACGACCCGACGCGCGCGCTCGTGATCGATCGCTCTCGACCGCGCGGGGGCGAGGTTGCCCCCCCGAAGAGCGGCCGCCGGCGCGTCGTCGCGCTCTCGCGCCGGCTGCGCGCCGCCCTCGAGCTGCTCCGGCGGTTGGCGTTCAACCCCGGGCCCGAGACGGCGATCCTGCCGGGTTTCGAGCCGCACAACTTCCACGCACGCGACTGGAGGCGGATCCTCGACGCCGCGAAGGTCGGCTCGCGAGCTCCGAAGGATCTCCGCGACACGTTCGCCTCGTGGCTGCTCTCGCTCGGCGTCCAGCTCGGGTACGTGTCGCAGCAGCTCGGCCACGCCGACGTCGCGGTCACGGCGAAGCACTATGCCAAGTGGTGCGGGGGCGACGTCTACCGCGAAGCGATGGCCCTCGAGGCCGGGGAGGTGCCGGCCGACATCATCGCGCGGGCGTCCGAGTCACCCCAGGCTCACCCCAGTGAGCCGCCGTCTTGGAAACGCGAGATCGGAAAGCTCAACGATCTCGCGGGGTTGGTGGTGGCCCAGGCCAGAGTCGAACTGGCGACACCCGCATTTTCAGTGCGGTGCTCTACCAACTGAGCTACCGGGCCGAAGGCGCGGCAACGTAGCCTCACGCATTCCGGCAGGCCACGGAAACGTGCAGGTTTTTCGCGCTCCTGCGCGCCGCGAACCGCGACGGGCGGCTGCGAACCGGCAACTCGCTCGCTTTCGTCGGAGCGGCCTGATTTCGTTGCCACTTCCCCCCGCCATGGGCCACTTCCTCGCAGCGAAAACCCTCGAGGAGATCTCCATGAAGCGATTCTGGTTGTGTGCGCTGCTCGCGCTGGCGTTCGCCGGCCCCGCGAGCGCGGTGACGCTCCAGTTCGATTGCATCGGCGGCACGGCCCAGGCATGCGCGGTCGGCGAGGCCTCGCTTTCGGTCGACGTCACCGCGGGCGCGGGCAACACCATGACGCTCACGGTCTCGAACAGCGACTCGGGGACCTCGTCGCTGACCGCCCTCTACTTGGACGACGCGGGCCTGATCTCGCGCGTCTCGATCACGGGCGGCACCGGCACGGACTTCAAGAAGAACGGCAAGCCGAAGAACCTGCCCGCCGGCAGCACGGTTTCGTTCGTCGACGACTTCCACGTGACCGCGCGCAAGCCGAGCTCCGCGAACGGGGTGAATGGCGGCGAGTCGCTGACCCTCGTCTTGACGCTGAAGAACGGCGTGACCTCGGCCGACGTGCTGGCGGCGCTTGCCGCTGGCACCCTGAAGATCGGCGCCTTGATCAACGACGCCGACCCGGGCTGCGTCGGCCAGAACACCGGCCCGCAGTGCGTGGGCGATCCGGGCGTCGCGTCTTTCGTGAACCTGCCGAACGCAGTTCCGGAGCCGGCGGCGGCCCTCCTCGGCGGCGTGGCTTGCCTCGGGCTCGCGTTCTACGGGCGGCGGCGTCGCTAGGCGCGCCTCTCGCGAAATTCGTGGCCCGGACGTCTGATAGCGTCCGGGCCATGTTCGTTTCGGCGCTCTTCCCGTCGTCCTGCGCGCGCGCGCTGCATCTCGCGCTCGCCTTCCTGCTTGCCGCCGCGGCGTGCCCGGCGGCCTACGCCGCGTCGCCCGAGCCTGCGACGGGCACGCGCGGCATGGTGGTCACTCCGCATCCGGCGGCGACGCGCGCAGGCGTGCGCGTGCTCGAGCGCGGCGGCAACGCCGTCGACGCCGCGATCGCGGCCGCGTTCGCGGTGGCGGTCGCGCAGCCCCAGTCCACCGGCATCGGCGGCGGCGCCTTCGTGCTGGTCCGCCTCGCCGATGGCCGCGCCTTCGCGATCGACGCGCGCGAGACGGCGCCGGCCGCGGCGCATCCCGGGCTCTACACCCAGCCGGGCGTCCCGTCCGACGCGTCGCGCTTCGGCGGCCTCGCGGTCGGCACGCCGGGGCTCGTCGCGGGCTTCGCCCTCGCGCTCGAGCAGCACGGGACGCTGCCGCTGAAGGCCGCCCTCGCGCCGGCGATCGAGCTTGCAGAGCGCGGCACCGAGCTCGGGCCGCACTCGCGCAAGCTCATCGCCTACATGGCGGCGACCCCGCTGCCCGCGCGCTTCCCCGAGACGGCGCGCATCCAGCTGCCGCCGCAGCCGATCCCGCCCGGCGCGGTGCTGCGCCAGCCCGAGCTCGCCGCGACGCTGCGCACGCTCGCGCGCCGCGGCCCGCGCGCGTTCTACGAGGGCGCCCTCGCCGAGAAGATCGCGGCCGCGGCGCGGGCCAGCGGCGGCGTGCTGACGACCGCGGACCTCGCGGCCTACCGCCCCCTCGTGCGCGAGCCCCTGCGCGGGCAGTACCGCGGCCTCGAGCTGATCGCGTTTCCGCCGCCGTCGTCGGGCGGCGTGACGCTGCTCCAGATCCTGAACGTGCTCGGCGGCTTCGACCTCGCCGCCAGCGGCCCCGGCTCCTCGCTCTCGATCCACCGCATCGCCGAGGCGATGAAGCTCGGCTTCGCCGACCGCGCGCAGTTCCTCGGCGACCCCGCATTCGTCGAGATGCCGCTGAAGCAGTTGCTCGACCCCGCGTATGCCGAGCGACTGCGGGCCGGCATTCGGGACGATGCCGCCGCGGTGGTGAACGGCCCGGGCTTCGCGGTGGACGACGCGGGCACGGCGCATCTCTCGGTGGTCGACGCGGCCGGCAACGCGGTCGCCATCACGCAGACGATCAACGGCCCCTACGGCTCCTGGGTCACGGTGCCCGGCACCGGCATCGTGCTCAACAACGAGATGGACGACTTCGTCACGAATCCCGGCCAGGTGAACCAGTGGGGGTTGCTCGGCGTGGAGAGCGCCGCGAATCGGGTCGAGCCGGGCAAGCGCCCGCTTTCGAGCATGGCGCCGCTGATCGCGGTGGCGGACGGCAAGCTGCGCTTCGTCGCCGGCAGCAACGGCGGGCCGCGCATCATCTCCTCGGTGCTGCTGGCCTTCCTCGCCGCCACGCAGTGGGGCATGGACGCGCAGGAGGCCGTCTCGGCGCCGCGCTTCCACCACCAGTGGCGGCCCGATGTGCTCGAGCTGGAGGCCGAGATCCCCGCCGACGTCGCGGCCGCGCTGCGCGCGCGCGGACACACCGTGAACGTGACCGACGAGATCACGACCGGCGTCGAGGCGATCGTCGTGGATCCGCAGACGGGCGTGATGAGCGGGGGCGCGGATCCGCGCCGCGACAGCTTCGCGCTCGGGCTCGACTGACTCCCGCGCGCGCAGCCGCCGCTGCGCGCGGCCTCAGCCGCCGACGCTCGCGATCGTGTAGGCGTTCAGGTCCACGAAGCGCCGCGCGACCCGTAACAAGTCATCCGCGGTCACCGCGCGCACGCGCTCGGGGAAGAGCCGGTCGGCGTCGACGCCGCGCCCGTAGCGCGCGTCGAGGGCCATCGCGAGCGCGCGCTGGCTCGCGCGCTGCTGCGCGATCGCGTGGGTGCCGCACAGGTAGCGGCGCGCGCGCTCGGTCTCGGTCTCGCTCGGCGCGCGCTGCAGCAGGCGCTCGAACTCTTCGAGGATGCCGCGCTGCGCGATCTCGAGCTTCTCCGGCGCGGTCGCGATGTACACGCAGAACACGCCCGGCGCGTAGCCGACGATGTTCGTCGCGCTCACGCTGTAGGCGAGGCTCTGGCGATCGCGCAGCTCGACGAACAGCCGGCCGCCCTGGCCCGCGAGGATCTGCGCGAGCACGTCGAGCGCTTCGCGGTCGGGGTCGTCGAGCGAGGCGCCGCGGAAGCCGAGCACGAGGTGCGCCTGCGCGCGGTCCTTGCGCTCGCTCGCGCGGCGGATCTCGCGCGGCGCAGGCTCGGGCTCGGGCAGCACGAGCGGCTTCGCGTCGTCCTGCGCGAGATCGGCGAGCTCGCGGGCGAGCGCGGCGGCCGCCTCGTCCGGGTCGACGTCGCCGACCACCGAGACCACGAGATTTTCCGGCCGGATCAGGGCCGCATGGTGCGCGGCCACGACGTCGGCGTCGAAGGACGCGAGGGACGCCTTCGTGCCGGGCAGCGGCAGCCGGTACGGGTGGCGCAGGAAGTGCGCGCGCTGGAACAGGTCGAAGGCGAGGGAGCCGAGGCGATCTTCGCGGCGCTCGAGCGCGGCGATCGCGTCGCGCCGCTCGCGCTCCATCTCTTCCTCGTCGAAGGCGGGGAAGCCGAGCGTCTCGGCCCAGAGCGGCAGCGCTTCGCCGAACGCGTCGGACGTGCAGTCGAGGGTGAGCCCGAGGGAGCTGCGGCCCGAGAACGCGTCGATGTCGGCGGCGAGCGACTCGATCGTGCGCGCGAGCTCCGCGGCGTTGCGCGTCGCGGTGCCGCGCAGCCACACGCCCGAGAGGAAGCTGCCGAGGCCCGCCGTTTCCTCGGTCTCGGCGAGCTGCCCGCCGAGCGCGGCGGCCCGCACCGCCACCACCGGCACCTCGCGTCGCGGCAGGACGTAGGCGCGAATCCCGTTCGGGAGCGCGTAGGCGTGGACGCGGTCCGTGGAATCGGCGCGCACGGGCGCCGCGAAGCGGCGTGCGGTGCGCGCGACGCCGTTCGCGACCGCCGCCTCGACCGCGGCCGGCGCCAGCGCCGGCGCGGAGTCGGGCATCAGCGCCACGACGGACAGACGCCCCGGCTCGAGCCATGCCTGTGCCGCGCGCAGGAGATCCTCGCGCGTCGCTGCGGCGATGCGCTCGAGGTAGGCGTCCTCGAAGCTCGGGTCGCCGGTCACGAGCTGCGCGCTGCCGAGCTTGCGCGCCATGCCCGAGACGCTCTCGCGTTCCCAGGCGCGGGACGCGAGGAAGTTGCGCCGCGCCTTCGCGAGCTCGTCGACGCCGAGCGGCTCGCGGCGCAGGCGCTCGGTCTCGGCGAGAGCCGCCGCGATCGCGTGCTCGACCTGCTCCGGGTCCGCGTCCACCGAGACGGAGAAGGCGCCGGCGTCCACCGGCGTATAACAACCGGCGTCGACGCGGTCCGCGAGCCCGAGCTCCTCCTTCACGCGGCGGTGGAGCCGCGAGCTGTCGCCCTCGCCGAGGGCGTAGGCGAGCAGGTCGAGCAGCGGCGCGTCGGGGTGCGTGAGCGGCACGGCCGGGAACGCGAGGTCGAAGCTCGCGCGCTCGAATGCGCGCGCCACCACGCGCACGCGCAGGCCTTGCTGCGCGGGCTCCGTGGGCCGCGCACGCTTCGCCTCGCCGCGCTTCGCGCCGCCGAACGTCTCGCGCACGCGCGCGAGGAACGCGTCGCTGTCGAGGTCGCCCGCGGCCGACACCACGATGTGCTCGGGCGTGTACCAGCGGCGGTAGAACGCGAGCAGCTTCGCCTGCGTGAAGGAGGCGACGCTCTCCGCGCTGCCCAGCACCGGGAAGCGGTACGGGTGCACGCGGTAGATCGTGTCGAAGACCTGGTCGGTGAGGACGTGGCCGGGGTCGTCGGCGCTGCGCCGGATCTCCTCGAGCACGACCTCGATCTCGCGCTCCACCTCGGCGGGGTCGAACAGCGAGCTCTGCACCGCGTCGGCGAGCACGTCGAAGCCGGCGAGCGCGGCGTCCGCCGGGAGCGTCGCGTGGTAGCAGGTCGCGTCGTACGACGTGAAGGCGTTGATCGCGCCGCCCACGCCCTCGACGCTGCCCGCGATCTCGCCGACGCCGCGCGTCGGCGTGCCCTTGAAGAGCATGTGCTCGTGGAAGTGCGCGAGGCCGCGCTCGGGGTCGCGCTCGTCCGCCGACCCGACGTCCACCCAGATCTGGACCTCCGCCACCGGCTCGAGCCGGCTCTCGCGCACGAGGACGACGAGACCGTTGTCGAGGACTTCGCGCCGGTAGGAAGGGGACGACATGGACGCGCCAAGGTAACGGCGTCCGACCCCCGCGCCCCTATCTTTCGGCCGTGGCAGCCATTACGGAGCGCAGCGAGCCCTCGGTCGGCGTGTATCTGCACGTCCCGTTCTGCGAGCGGATCTGCCCGTACTGCGACTTCCCGGTGGTCGCAGCCCGCCCGCTCGGGGCGGCCGACGAGGCGCGCTACGTCGCGGCGCTGCTCGCGGAGCTGTCCGGCCGCGCGGGGGCGTTCGCGGGGCGGCGGCTCGCGACGATCTACTTCGGCGGCGGGACGCCTTCGTTGCTCGCGCCCGCGTCCGTCGCGCGGTTGGTCGCCGGCGTCCGCGAGGCGTTCGCTGGCGAGCCCGAGGAAATCACGCTCGAGGCGAATCCGAGCACCACCGAACGCGAGCGGCTCGGCGGCTTTCGCGCGGCCGGCGTGACGCGCCTCTCGATCGGCACGCAGTCGTTCGACGACGACACGCTGCGCCGGCTGGGCCGCGCCCACCGCGCCGAGGAGTCGCGCGCGTTTGTGGCCGCGGCGCGCGCGGCGGGCTTCGCAAACGTCGCGCTCGACCTGATCTTCGGCGCTCCCGGGCAGTCGCTCGCCGACGTACTGCGCGACGCCGAGGCGGCGCTCGCCCTCGCGCCGGAGCACGTCTCGGCCTACGCCCTGACGCTCGAGCCCGGCACGCCCTTCGCGCGGGCGGTCGCCGCCGAGAAGCTCGAGGTGCCCGAGGACGACGCCGCGGCCGAGATGATGCTCGCGCTCGGCGGGGCGCTCGAGGCCGCGGGCCTCGCGCGCTACGAGGTCTCGAGCTGGGCGCGGCCCGGGCACGCGGCGGTGCACAACCGGCGCTACTGGCAGCGCCGCCCGGTGCTCGGGCTCGGTGTCGGGGCGCATTCCCACGAGCCGCCCCGCGCCGGCGAGCCGTTCGGCGCGCGCAGCGCGAGCGAGCGCGCGCTGCCGGCCTACCTCGCGCGCATCGAGGCCGCGCGCTGGGCGCCGCCCGAACGCGAGCCGCTCGCCGAGCGCACGGCGCGCGGCGAGGCCGTCTTCCTCGCGCTGCGCACGCGCGAGGGCCTCGCGGCGAGCGGCTTCGCCGCGGAGTTCGGCGCCGCGCCGCGCGCCTACTACGCGCACGCGATCGACGAGTCCGTCGCGCTCGGCCAGCTCGCGGAGAGCGCGGGCGGCGACCTCGCGCTGACCGCCGAGGGCTGGCTGTTCGCCGACGCCGTCGCTGCGCGCTTCGTGTGAGGGCCGCGATCTCGCGGCGACGCGTTGACCGCGTGGCCCTCAGAGCGCAAACTCGCCCCCGTGGAAACGCGAGTGAATTCAGGCTCGCTGGTCGCAGCGCCCTCGCTCCTGTCGGAGCGGCAGGGCTTCGTGTTGCGCGCCGTCGTCTCCTGCTTCGTCGGAGACGCCGTGCCGGTCGCGTCCGACACGGTCGCGGCGCTGCTGCCGGTCCACCTCTCGCCGCAGAGCGTCCGTAATACCTTGGCGGAGCTCGAGGAGCTCGGGCTCGTCGACAAGCCGCATCGCTCCGCCGGGCGCATCCCGACGGCGCGCGGCATGCGCGCGTTCGTGGATCAGCTGCTCGCGCCGCGCGAGCTCGGCAACTTCGAGAAGCGCGACGTCGAGGATCGGCTCGACCTCGGCGCCAGCCTCGACGAGAGCGCGTCGCGCCTGCTCTCGGAGCGCACGCGGCTGCTCGGCTTCGTGGTGCCGCCGCGCATCGAGGAGGTCGTGCTGCGGCACCTCTCGTTCGCGCGGCTGTCGAGCGAGCGCGTGCTCGCGGTGCTCGTGTCGGAGAGCGGGCGCGCGTATCGCCGCGTGATCGAGCACGGCGGGCAGGGCGACCAGGCCGAGCTCGACCGCATGGCGGCCGCGCTGTGCGAGCGCCTTGCCGGATCGACGCTGCGCGAGATCCGCAGCCGTCTCGTGGCGGAGGCCGCCGCGCTGCGCACCCGCGCCGACCTGTTGCTCGAGCGGCTCGTGCGCAATCTCCCGCTCGCCGCCGACGCGAACGATCAGGACGTCGTGATCGCGACCCGCCTCGCGCTGCTCGACCAGCCCGAGTTCCACGACCCCGCGCGCTTCCGGGCCCTGCTGCGCGCGGTCGAGGACAAGGAGCGCCTGCTCGGCCTGCTCGACCAGATCCTCGAAGCGCGCGGCGTGGCCGTGGCATTCGGCGCCGAGCTGGGGGAGCTCGAGCTGGACGGCCTCGCGTTCGTGGCCGCGCGCTACGGCAGGCCGGGCGCAACTTCCGGGACGCTCGGGGTGATCGGGCCCGGGCGCATGGACTTCGCGCGCGTGATCCCGCTCGTCCGCTATGTCTCCCAGCTCTTGTCGGAGCAGGTGCGGGCGTGAGCGACGAAAACAAGCCGGAAGACGACGCTGCGGACGGGCAGCTGGAGATGGGTGCGGAGCTCGCGGAGGCGCTGCGCGCGGCGGAAGCCTCCGTCTCGGCCCGGGGGGCCGGGGCGCGCGAGCCGGCCAAGCACGACGCGACCGAGACGCTGATCCACGCCTACAAGGCGGAGTGCGAAAAGCTCGGGGCCGAGCTCGAGGCCGTGAAGGCCGAGGCGGCTGCGAACAAGGATCGCTTCGTCCGCACGTCGGCGGACCTCGACAACCTGCGCCGGCGCCAGCTCAAGGAGCGGCAAGAGGCCCTCCAGTATGGGCACGAGAACCTCGTAAAGGACCTGCTCAACACGGTCGATAACCTCGAACGCGCGGTGGATCACGCGAAAGGAAGTGATGCCAAGGACTTGGTGGCGCTGTTGCAGGGCGTTGAGCTCGCGCAACGGGAGCTGACCGCGGTCCTCGGCAAGCACGGAGTCGTCGTGATCGAGGCCGAAGGGGTCGCGTTCGACCCCAACGTCCACGAAGCCGTCGCGCAGATCGAGGAGGGATCCGTACCGCCAGGCAGCGTCGCCCGCGTCTACCAGAAGGGCTACCGGCTGCGCGACCGCTTGTTGCGGCCCGCGCGCGTGGTGGTCGCGGTGGCGCCGAAGACGCAGTCGGACGACACGGAGCCCGTGAACTAGCCGGCGCCGCCCTGGGCGCCGGAGGGGGCGCGGATGGGCAAGGTGATCGGCATCGACCTCGGCACGACGAACTCGTGCGTCGCCATCATGGACGGCGACGCGCCGCAGGTGATCGCGAACTCCGAAGGCGCGCGCACGACGCCGTCGATCGTCGCCTTCACCGAGCACGGCGAGAAGCTCGTCGGCCAGGTCGCGAAGCGGCAGGCCGTCACGAACCCCGGCAAGACCATCTTCGCGGTGAAGCGCCTGATCGGCCGCCGCTTCGACTCCGAGGAAGTGAAGCGCTTCGGTGCGGTGGCGCCCTTCGCCATCGCGGCGGCGAACAACGGCGACGCGTGGGTGAAGGTTGGCGACAAGCTCTGCCCGCCGCAGGAGATCTCGGCGTCGGTGCTCGCCAAGATGCGCGACACGGCGCAGGACTTCCTCGGCGAGCCGGTGAGCGACGCGGTGATCACGGTGCCCGCGTACTTCAACGACGCGCAGCGCCAGGCGACCAAGGATGCCGGCAAGATCGCCGGCCTGAACGTGCTGCGGATCATCAACGAGCCGACGGCGGCCGCGCTCGCCTACGGCCTCGGCGAAGAGGCGAACAAGACGATCGTCGTGTTCGACCTCGGCGGCGGCACGTTCGACGTCTCGGTGCTCGAGATCGGCGACGGCGTGTTCGAGGTGAAGAGCACCAACGGCGACACGTACCTCGGCGGCGAGGACTTCGACCAGCGCGTGATCGACCACTTGATCGAGCGCTTCAAGGCCGAGACGAAGATCGACCTGGCCGCGGACCAGATGGCGCTGCAGCGCCTGAAGGAAGCGGCGGAGCGCGCGAAGCACGAGCTCTCGTCGTCGGTGCAGACGGAGGTGAACCTGCCGTTCATCGGCGCCGACGCGAGCGGCCCGAAGCACCTGAACCTCTCGCTCACGCGCGAGAAGCTCGAGGCGCTGTGCGCGGACCTGATCGATCGCCTGGTCGGCCCGTGCGAGACGGCGCTCGCGGACGCCGGTCTCGCGAAGGAGCAGATCCACGACGTGATCCTCGTGGGCGGCATGACGCGCATGCCGCGCGTGCAGGAGAAGGTCGCCGAGATCTTCGGCAAGCCCCCGCACAAGGGCGTGAACCCGGACGAAGTGGTCGCCGTGGGCGCCGCGATCCAGGGCGGCGTGCTGAAGGGCGAAGTCGAGAACGTGCTGCTGCTCGACGTGACGCCGCTCTCGCTCGGCGTCGAGACCCAGGGCGGCGTGTTCACGCCGATCATCGAGAAGAACACGACCATCCCGACGCGCAAGAGCCAGGTGTTCTCGACCACCGAGGACCACCAGAGCGTGGTGCGCATCCACGTGCTCCAGGGCGAGCGCGCGATGGCCGCGGACAACCACAGCCTCGGGCGCTTCGAGCTGGTGGGCATCCCGCCGGCGCCGCGCGGCGTGCCGCAGATCGAGGTGACCTTCGAGATCGACACCGACGGCGTGGTGAGCGTCTCGGCCAAGGACCTCGGCACGGGCAAGACGCAGCAGATCCGCGTCAACGCCTCGGGCGGCCTGTCGATGGACGAGATCGACAAGCTGGTCGGCGAGGCGGAGCAGAACGCCGCCAACGACAAGCGCCGCCGCGACTCGGCGGAGATCTCGAACAAGGCGGACGGCCTGATCTACTCCACCGAGCGAACGCTCGAGGAGTACGCCCAGCACGTCACGGACGAGGACCGCCAGAGCCTGCTCGCGGCGCTCGAGAAGACGAAGGCGTGCCTCGCGGCCCAGGACGTGGACTCCCTCGCGGTGGCCGTCGACGAGCTCTCGGCGCTCTCCTACCAGCTGACCGAACGGCTGTACTCGGTGCTCGGGGCTAAGACGGAGTAGGGCGCCCGCACGAAATCGCGGCGTCGGGCTTGAAAATGGGCGATTCGGCCACATCCAGGCGCCCGCGAGCACCCCGCGCGGCCCCGCGACGGGCGGCTAAGGTGCCGCGGCTTCGAGGGGCGCAGCCGACGTGAGCAAACGCGATTACTACGAAGTCCTGGGCGTCGAGCGGACCGCTACGCCCGACGACCTGAAGAAGGCCTACCGGAAGCTCGCGCTCCAATTCCATCCGGACCGCAATCCCGACGACCCGGCGGCGGAGGAGAAGTTCAAGGAGGCGTCCGAGGCCTACGCGGTGCTCTCCGACGAGGGCAAGCGGCGCCAGTACGACCAGTTCGGTCACCAGGCGATGGGCGGCGGCGGCGGCTTCCAGGGCGATTTCGGCAACGTCGGCGACATCTTCAACGACCTGTTCGGAGATCTGTTCGGCGCGATGGGCGGCCGCCGCCAGGGGCGCGGACAGCGCGGCGCCGACCTCCGCTACACGCACACCCTCGACCTCGAGGACGTGCTGACCGGCGAAGAGGCCGCGATCGAGATCCCGCGCATGCTGCGCTGCGAAAAGTGCAGCGGCAGCGGCGCGAAGGCCGGCACCCAGCCCGAGCGCTGTGGGCGCTGCGGCGGCACCGGCCAGGCGGTGTTCCAGCAGGGCCTGTTTCGCATCAGCCGCCCGTGCGAAGCCTGCCGCGGCGAAGGCTCGGTCGTGCGCAGCCCGTGCGAGAGCTGCCGCGGCCGGGGGCGCATCGAGGGCAAGAAGTCGCTGAAGGTGCGCGTGCCCGCGGGCGTCGAGGACGGCATGCGGCTGCGCGTCGCGGGCGAGGGCGAGGCGGGGCTCTCCGGCGGGCCACCGGGCGACCTCTACGTCGTGATGGCCGTCAACGAGCACCCGCTCTTCACGCGCGAGGGGCCCGACCTGATGGTCGAGGTGCCCGTGCTCTTCACGCAGGCGGCGCTCGGCGCGGAGATCGACGTCCCGACGCTCGAGGGCCGCGTGAAGCTGAAGATCCCGGAGGGCACGCAGTCGGGGAAGACGTTCCGGCTGCGCGGCAAGGGCGTGCCGAGCGTCGGCTCGGCGGGCCGGGGCGACCTGCACGTGCGCATCTTCGTCGAGGTGCCGTCGCGGCTCAACGCGAAGCAGCGCGCGCTGCTCGAGCAGTTCGCCGCGGAGAGCGGCTCCGACGCGGCGCCGGTGACGAAGGGCTTCGTCGACAAGCTGCGGGACCTGTTCGATTGATGCGCGCGATCTGCGCCGCGCTCGCCGTGCTGTCGCTCGCGCTCGCCGCCGCGGCGGAGGAGAAGCTGCCGCCCGAGCGCGCGTACGCGGAGGCGCTGCGCATCGCGGGGGACGACCCCGCGCTCGGCGCCGAGCTGCTGAGCGAGTTCGTGCGCAAGCACAAGCGGCACCCGCTCGCGGACGACGCGGGGCTTCGCGTCGCCGAGATCCACCAGAAGGCGGGCGATCGCCGCGAGGCGCGCGAGGCCCTGGAGCGGGTGCTGTCGCTGCCGCCGGGCGACCAGACCGAGCGCGCGCGCTTCCGGCTGGCGCAGACGCTGCGCGCCGGGGACGACCTGCGGCGCGCCTACGACACCGCCGAGGAGCTCGTCTTCACCGACCTCTCCGGCCCCGAGCGCGAGCAGGCGCACCGCATGCTCGCGGATCTCGCGCGCGAGCTCGGCAGGAAGCGGCCGCAGCTCGCCTGGCTCGGGCAGCTGCGCGGGGACGTCCGCAGCAGCGCGCGCGTCGCGGCCGTGGACGGCGAGATCGACCGCGAGATCGCGGCGCTCGAGGACGCCGAGCTCGCGCGCGCGGCGGCCTCGCTCGGCGCGCGCGTGCCGGCCGCGCGGCTCTGGCTGCGCAGCGCCG
>CAZCTH010000076.1:0-10044 GCA_964501435.1 uncultured Spirochaetales bacterium
CGCACGCGCTCGGGATGTCCGCGCACGTCTCCTTCCGCACGCCGGCCGCGGTGCGACCGAAGATCGTCGACCCGGACCAGCACGCGGCGGACGTTGCGGAGCGAAACTCGGCGCAGCGACCGCGCTGAGCCCGTCAGCGTCGCGCGGCGGACTCCAGGAAGAGGACCGGCAACGCGACGACCTTCCCGCTCTCCGGGTAGTCGATGAGTCCGAGCGAGCGGAGCAACCCGAGCGGGTTCTGGAACGCTCCGCCGTTGGGTTCGTAGACCGCCGCGGCCGCGAGGTCGGCGCGTGACATCGGCTCGGGGTAGCTCGCGAGCAGCGGCTCGAGGATGCGCCACTGCGGGCCGTTGAGGATGCCGCGCAGGCGCTCGTGAAGCTCCTCGCTCGTCGCGGGCTCGCCCGGAGCGTTCGCACGCGCGCGTCCTTCGCTCGTGAGCTCGACGGCACCGGAGCTGGGGTACTCGACGAAGCCCTTCGTGCGCAGCGCGCCGAGCGGGTTCTGGAAGGCGCCGCCGCTCGGGGAGTAGCGCGCGATCACGGCGACTTGCACGCGTGACGGACGCTCGACACCGACGCTCTCCCACCAGGCGAGCGCGTCGAGGATGCGCTGCTCGGGACCGTTGAGGCCTTCGCTCTGCGCGGCGTTCGTGCGCGCGGCTACGGGCGCAGCGTGTCCATTACGCGCCGGCAGGACGTTGGCGTGGGGCTCGCGAATGAACGCGACCTTCCCCGCGGGCACGATCCCGCCCCGCGCGTACTTCGGCACGGGCACGCGCTGCTCGACGGACTTGTTCAGCTCGACGAACCGCTCCGCGACGGATGAGAGCGCGTCGCGGTGGTTCTTCTCGACGAGCGAGAGATGGGTGCGGATCAAGTCGAGTAGCTCGCGATCAGCGTCTGTCAGGACCGGCACCTCGACGCGCTCGACCTTCGCCTCGGGCTGCGCGCGCTTCGCCGCGGCGAGCTCGCGCTCGAGCTCTCGGACCTTCGCGCGTGCTTCCGCGATCGTGCGCGCTTCGGCTTCCGCTTCGGCGGGGAGGTCCGCGAGCTGGCCGAGAACCTCACGCACGCGCCCGCGCGGGGGTGCCGGCGGCGCGGCGCGTTGGCCGGACTTCGGGTGCGACGTCGCAACGTCCCCGACCTTCAGCTCGACGACTTGCGCGGAGAGCGCTGGGCCGAACGCGAAGAAGTGCCCATCGGCGAGGTGCGGCAGGCGCTCTGACGCGTCACGAGCCGTCAGGCCGAGCACGGCCGCGACGCGCTTCACGTCGACGTCGAGCGATGCGCGCCCGATGAGCAGGTTCCCCGCCTCCGCCGCGACGTCCTTCGAGAGCTTCGAGATCCGCTGCGTCGCGAGGATCCCGCAGAACCCGCGCTTGCGGCCCTTCGACATCAGGCTCGCGATCGCGTTTGTGCTCTCCGCTTCCCCGTGGCTCTTCTCCGGCGCGAAGGCGTGCGCCTCGTCGATCACGACGAGCGCGGGGTGCCACAGCTCCCGCGGAGCCTCGACGAGGGCCTCGACGAACAGACGGACGAAGCGCGCGCGGGCGTGCGGGTCGAGCTCGTAGAGGTCGATGACCGCTGACGTGCCGAGCTCCAGCAGGCGTCGCGCGAGGAGCGCGGCCGAGCGGGGCTCCGCGGGGCAGTCGCCGCCCTTGCCCGCGAGCACCAGCTCGTGCTTCTCGCGCAGCGAATAGAACTCGCCCTCGGGGTCGAGCACGATCTGCTGCGCGCGTCCGTGCGTCTGCTCAAGGATGCGGCGCAGCGCCCAGGACTTCCCCGCGCCAGAGGTCGCGGTGATCAACATGCGCGTTGAGATCAGGCGCTCGATGTCGATCGAGATCGGTGCGCCGGCGGTGGACTTGCCGAGGACGGGAACGGACATCGGGTTCTCTCTCTCCGCCGTCACGCGACGGCTTCTTCCATGGGAGCGGGCGAGCGGCCGCGCTGGAGGCAGAGCTCCGCGAGCTTGCGGACGTGCTCGTGCGGGTCACCGACGCGTTCGAGCAGCGCGCCGGCTGGATCGCGGATGCCGGCGACCTGCGCCTTCTTCACTCCGAGGACCTCGACCATCAGCGGGTCGGCGCCGCTCTCGGTGTGGAGGAAGTACGCGCAGACGGTCTCGCGCTGGCCGGGTCGGTGGACCCGGCCTACGCATTGATCATGGACACCCGGCGACCAGTCGAGCTCGCCGAAGACGACGAAGCGGCACTTCTCCTGGAGCCCGTCGAGTCCCGCGCCCGCGCGGAGCGACATGACGAGCACGCGCGAGTCGCCCTCGAGGAACGCCTGCTTCGCGGCCTCCTTCTCGGCGACCGTCTCCTTGCCCGTGTAGAAGGTCGGCTGGTACTCCCACAGAGCTTCCTTCCACAGCGCGTACACCGCGTGGTGCCAGCCGTAGAGCAGCACCTTCGCCTCGTCGTCGCCGTCGAGGAGCATCTTCACGAACGCCGCCACGTACGGGGCCTTCGCGATGCCCGTCGCCTGGCGCATCTTCGCGTCGATCTCCTGCTCGGCTGCGAAGCGCTCCTGCTGGTTCGCGGTGCCCGCGAGGATGATGCGCGCGAGCTCGGCGGCGCTCGACTGCGCGTCTTCGATCACCTTCGTGTCTGAGTCGACGACGTGGGGGATGCGGATCGGCTGCGCGAGCTCGGGCACCTCGTCGCGCACGTCGAAGCCGGTGCGTCGGATCATCAGCCCGCGATCGCGCAGGTAGGTGCCGAAGACCTTCGGGTCCTTCAGCTTCGCGTTCTTGCCCTCGCGCGCGCCGCTGCACCACTCCTGCTCGAACTCGCTGCGTGTGCCGAGGGCCGCGTGTTCGAGCGGCTCGAGGACGTTCCAGATCTCGCCGCCGTAGTTGTAGATCGGCGTCGCGGAGAGCCCCAAGCGGTAGCTCGCGACCTTGGCGACCTCGTACGCCGCCGCGCCCTTGTTCGATCCGTCGCCCGTGCGAAGCTCTTGGATCTCGTCGAAGACGACGCAGCGCGGCTGCACGACCTTGGCGAGCGTGTCGCCCCAGCCTGCGAGCTTCGAGTAGGAGAGGACGATCACCTCCGGGGGGAGGAGCCCGCCGATCGCCTCAAGGTCGCTCTTCGTCGGCTGGCCCTTCTTCGCGACGAGGACGCGCAGTCCAGGGGCGAACTTCTCGACCTGGGCGCGCCACTGCGACGGTAGGTGCGTCAGCGTGACGACGACGGCGGGCCGTGCGCGCGGATCCGAGATCACGCAGATCGCCGAGCACGTCTTCCCGAGGCCGACGTCGTCCGCGAGCAGAAGTCGCCCGGTTGCGAGGCAGATCTCCGCCGCGTCGCGTTGGTACCGGCGCGCTGGGATGGCGAGCTCGAAGGCCTGCGGCTCGCTCGTGCGCATGAGGATGCGCTGCACCGTCGAAACGGCTTGATCGTGCTCGCGCGCGCGTCGCTCGAGCCGTGCCGCGTCCTCGACGTCCATCGGATAGCGCTGAAGGAACCACTCCAGGTCGCGCGAGGTCGCCGGCGTGTCCGTGATCGTGAGCTCGCCCGCGTGCTTGCGGCTCACCTGCGCGAACACGCGCTTCAACCGGAGCATCACATGCGGCTCGCAGTCGACGACCCACGAGCCCTTCTTCCAACGCACGGTGCCGTACGTCCTCACTGGAGTCCTCCGCGGACGACGAGCACCTCGAGGCGCTTGCCGCCGAGCGTGGCCGGGAGCTGTCGGTGCTGCCCGCGCGTCGTGATCAAGAGCAGCTCGTCGACGAGGTCGGACTGCGCGTAGCGCTGGAGCTGCTCGGCCACCTCCGCGATCGCGCCGCGCACCTTGATCTCGACCCCGACGCGCGCGCTCGTCAGGAAGTCGATCCTTCCAGCGCCGGGGACATCGACCTCGCGCTCGGCGTCCTCGCCCGCCTCTTCGAGCGCGCTCTCGATCGCCGTCTGCAGGTCGGACTCGGATGCGTGAGTGAACGTGAAGCGGTCCAGCTTCACGAGGAGCGAGAGGGCGGTCATGGCAGCGTGCCCGGGTAGGTCTTGGACTCGAATCCCTGGCTGCGAAGTGAGCGGACGATGAGAAGTCGAACCTCGCTGCGTCGGACGAGCGCGTGCGATTTGCCGGGGCCCAGGACGATGTCGAGGAGCTCTTCGACGTCGACCTGCGCGGGCTCCATCCACTCGGGAAGCGGCTTGCCCTCGATCTCGCGGAGCGACTTCAGCACGCGCGCGATGTCGTCGATCGAGAGCGTCGAAATGAGCGCAGCGCACCACCAGCGGTCGCGCGCCGACTCGTCGAGCTGAGGTTCCGAACGCGCGAGGATCACCTTCGCGATCCACCTCCGCAACTCGACCCACTCGCGCGCGATCTCCATGTCGCCGTTGCGGTCGCTCACCCATGTGTCCATGTAGCGCGCGAGGTGGAAGCCGATCGGGTCCTCGCCGGTGACGGCGAATCGAACCGCGGGTGTCGGCGCGTTCACTGATGCTTCGAGCGGCGGCTCGATGCACGAAACCTCGATGACGCAGGCACCCCGCAGGTACTCGTGCTCGTCGCGAACGCGCTGCGCATCCTCCTGTCGAAGGAACCGCACGCCGCGTTCGGGCTGCGTCCATGATCCGCAGCCGTTGCCGTGACCGCACCAGTACAGCTTGCGCCCTCCCATCCGCTCTTCGAGCATCCATCCTTGCTTCGCGAAGGCCGCGCGAAGCGACGAGCGCAGTCCGTCACGCTCCCAAGCGAGCCCGTCCCGCTCGCATGCCGGGCATCGGTCTTGCGGAATGCCGACGTGCGCGCCGCAGAACTGCGACGCGGCACCGCGCCACTTCTCGATCTCTGCTCGCTTCGCATCCAACAACTCGTCCTTGAACGCGGCCAGCTCGTCGCCTTCCTCCTGGCCTTTCCCCATCCCGGAGGTCAGCGACGAACCGGCCGTTTGCTGTGAGAACGCGTCGACGCGATCGCGCAGCTCCGCGACGAGCGCGTCGGTGCGGTCGAGCCGCTCGCGCACTTCACGCGTGAACGGCACGAGCACCGAGAGCATCGACGACGGCCGCGGTTGCTCGGTCGGAGACGCCTCGCGCTCGCGTGCTGCCGACGAGTCCACGTCCCCCGCGGGCTTCCCGTGCCCGGACGCGCTCGCTTGCTCGTCCGAGCATCCCGCGGGGGCCGTGGTCTTGTGACGCTTGAGGATCTCGAGCGCGTAGCGCATGAGTTCGTGCGCGACGTGTTTCACGAGCGCGTCGAAGCTCTCCATCGAGAGCGATCCCGTTCGACCGTCCAGCGCCTCACGCGCTCGCCGGTACGGATCGGGCAACTGACGAAGGACACCGCCGCCGCCTCCACGTGTTCCTCCGTCAGGTTCGGAGGCGGAATTAGGAGGGGCGGCGGCGGTGTTCGGGATGGGCGTGGTCATGCGGCGTCTCCAGCGTTCTGCGCGGCTTCGGAGTCCATCGCGGCGTCCTCGTCTTGCGAGGTCGCGGCGTCGAGCGCGAAAAGGTCCGGCATCGCGAGCTCGCGCTCAGCGGCGCGGCAGTACGCGATCGAGTCGAGGAAGTAGGCGCGCGAGAGCTCGCACGCGCGGCCGCGGCGACGCTTCATCACCGCGCGGTAGGGGACCGTGCCGAGTCCGCCGAAGGGGTCGTAGACCTCCTCGCCTTCCATCGAGAACTGCTCGATCACGCGGTCGGCGATGTCGAATTGCATCGGGCAGAGATGGAGCTCTTTGCCCTTCGTGTGCTGCGACGCGTTGAGCGTGCGCATGCGCGTCACGTCGCTCCACACGTCCTCGTGCCAGCTCTGCGGCTGGAGGAGCATGAACGTCACCGGCAGCATCCGGCGCGCGTCGAGCGCCTCGCCGAGCGCGACGTGACGCTCGAAGTCGTAGACCTCGCGCAGTGAGTACTGGCGGAAGGCCTTGAAGATCGCGTGGTGCGGGAGCCCCTCGAGATCCTCCGCGGTCAGCGGTCGATTCCCCGACGAACGCGCGAAACCGTGTGCGTCAACCTGCCAGCGCGCGCGCGAGTACTTCTCCTTGCTCTTGACGACGGGGAGGTCGGCGTAGCTCTTCTCGTTGTTCGTCGGCGGGCGCCGGAAGAGCAGCAAGTACTCGGGCATCCCGACGCCCATCTTCGTCGCGTCCTTGCACTGCTCCGTCCAGCCCAGGCGATAGGTCTGGTTGTTCTCGCGGACGACGTCGGTGACGATCGTCTTCATCCCCATGTACGCGAAGCCGTGCCGCGTGAAGTGAGCGATGCACTCGGCGTGGAACGGGTAGACGGTCTGGAACCCGAGCCCGGTGAGTCCGCCAGGCACGATGCGGTCCTTGACGTGGATCGCCGCGACGCGGCCGGGCTTGAGCACGCGAAGCAGCTCCGGCGTCAGGAAGTCGAGCTGCCGGAAGAAGTGCTCGTTCGAGTCGGTGTGCCCGAAGTCGGCGTAGTTGGGCGAGTACTCGTACTGCGTCGAGAAGGGGATCGAGGTAAGGACGAGGTCGACACTCGCATCCGCCATGCGCCGCGTCTCCTCGACGCAGTCGGAGTTCACGAGCGTGAAGCGATCTCCGCGCACCTCGTCGCGTTCGATTCCCATCGCCCGGCGAAGCGCGCCGGCGGAGCCGATGTTCGCGAGACCGTGCTCGCGGATCATCCCAGAGAGGCGCGCGACCATCTCGTCGTGCTGCCGCCACTTCCGCTCGAGCGTCTGCCGGATCCCTCGCTCGGCCTCCGTGTAGATGAAGTCGACGCGCACCGTCCGCGGTTGGAGGAAACGCTGCAGGCGGTGAATCGCCTGGATCAGGTCGCGGAACTTGAAGCCGATCCCAAGGAACACGGCGCGGGCGCAGTGCCGCTGGAAGTTGCACCCAGCTCCCGCGAGCACAGGTTTCGCCGCGAGCTCGGCGATCCGGCCGTCGGAGAAGTCGACGATCGCCTGCTCGCGCTCGTCGAGGTCCTGTGAACCGTAGACGCTGACGGCCGTCGGGCACGCGCGCTCGATCGCCGCACGCTCCGTCTCCAGGTCATGCCAGATGACGCGGTGCTCGTTCGGCTCCTCCGCACGGATCTCAAGGAGCTTGGCGATGCGTGCATCGAGGCTCTCGCGCTTCTCCTTGGCCGCGTGCGTGACGCCGAGCGCTGCGTCGCGGAAGAGCTGCGCCTGTCCATCGCGATCGCTGCCGGCTCCGGTGTGATCGCTGGCGACCTCGTGCCACCGAATGTCGAGCGGCGGGAGCTCGTAACCTTCGTCCGAGAAGCCCAGGTCCGAGGGCCTCTGCACGAACACGGCCCAGCTCGCGACCCACTCCCAGAACTCGTCGACCTTGTGCGGATGGATCGTGAGCGCGTCCGCCTTCTCGCTGTCGCGCTTGAAGAATCGGGTCTTCGCCTGTCCGACGTCCATCACCTCAAGGAACGCGGCGTACGCGAGGAGCTCGATGTACTCGTTCGGCGAGGGCGTAGCGGTCGCGACGAACTTGTAGCGCACACCATCGAACAGACGCATGAACTCGCGGAACGTCTTCGAGCCGCCGAACCCGCGCAGCACGTCCGCCTCGTCGAGCGAGACCACCGTGAAGAGCTTCGGGTCGAGCTTCCCGTCCCTGATCGTCTCGTAGTTGGTGACGTAGATCGGCGCGGACTCGCCGTCGACATAGACCTGGTCGAGTGCGTCGAGCTCATCCGCGCGCCGCACGAAGCGGGTCGACACCCCGAGAGTTTCGGCTTGCAGGCGGAACTCGTGACGCACGCCGAGCGGACAGACGATCAGTCCGCGACCGCCGGCGAAGGCGAGAATCAGGCGGAGGATCTCGAGCTGCTGCCGTGTTTTCCCAAGGCCGAAGGACTGGAAGAGAGCGCGTCGTCCGCCCTTGACCGCCCATTGCACTGAAGCGCGCTGGTGCGGCTTGAGCGAAGGATGGATCGCGTCGAGCGGGACGTCGAAGCCGAACTGTGGCGTCGGCGCAACCTTCGCGGCGAGAAAGTCCGAGTACTCGGTGGCGGTCAAGATGCCACCTCCGCGAGCTGCCCCTCGACGACGTTCGCGCGGACGAGCGCGGCGGCGACGTGCGGGCACACGCTGTTTCCGATGAGCCGCGTCTTCGCTTCCTTCGTGCGCGCCGGCGAGAGGTCGTACCCATCCGCGAACTCGCCGAACTGCGCGCGCAAGAGCTCGTGCGGCTCGAGCATCCGCAGGTAGATGTCGGCGATCTCGTACTCAATGCCGTCGACGACGACGAGGCCGAAGCGCGCCTTCGACGTCGCGGTCGGGAGTCCATCGAAGAGCGAAGCGCCGTTCGTTCCCTTCGAGGAGTAGTACTTCAGCAGGAACGCGCGGCACTCCTCGACGTGGAGCTGCGGCGCATCCGTCGGCGTGAGCACCGCGTCGCACGCAGCGAGGTGCAGACCCTGCGCCGTGATGGCGGGCGCGGGCTGATCGAGTCCAGAGCCGTTGCACTCGCCGCGCAGCTTCACCAGGCTCGCGGCGACCAGCGAGTTGTGGTCGCGCGCCGTCACGGTGTCGAGCGGGCGCTCGGGGTGGTGTCCGACCACGCCGCCGAAGTGCTTCGCGACGAACGCCGCGCGGAGCTCGTTGAAGCGGTTCCCCTGCGTCGTGATCGTTCCGAGCGGTTCGTCGAGCGAGCGCGGCGCGTTGTCCCGCTGCATGTCGACGAGGCCGAGCTGAGCAACGCCGAGTGCGTGGGGAGCGCCGCCTGGGCGCGCGCCGCCGCTCGTCGTTCCGCCGGCCGTGATGGTCGGCAATGGACGATCGAGTGCGTCGCCAGCGGAGTCGTGGCGGAACTTCACGAGCACCGCCGCGCCGAGAGCGCCCTGGCTGCCGTGCCCCGTCACCGTCGGCGCGGGATCGCCGATCGATCGCACGCGCGGCGCCTGTCCCTCGCGTTCGCCGTTGCGCGTGTTCACGAGGTACGGCACCGCGAGCGCGTGCGATCGGCGAGACGCCGTCGTCGTCGGGAGCGGCTCGCGGCTGTCGTGGCAGCGTTCCGCGCCGCCACCGTGGTTCACCGGCACGATGTACGGCCGCGGGTTCTCGAGGACGAAGCGGCGGATGCCCTCAGCGATCCGGTGCAGTGTCTTCTCGGCGAGCGGGCGCTCGCGGTCGAAGATCGAGCGCGTCGGCACCGACCAGTCGATGCACTCACCCGCGGTGCGGTACGGCAGCAGGCCGGGTCCGTGTGTGGGCTTCGGCCAGCGGATCGGCTGCCCGTCGCAGCGCGCGACGACGAAGAGGCGCTTGCGCCGCGTCGGCGCGCCGTAGCGAGAGGCGTCGAGCTCGCGCCAGTCGATGACGTAGCCGAGCTGCTCGAGCTTGCGGCACCACTCGCGGAACGTGCGGCCGATGCGACGCGCGACCGGCTGGCCGTTCTTGTCGAGCGGGCCCCAGGTGAGCCACTCGACGACGTTCTCCATGCAGATGACGCGCGGGCGCACCGCGCGCGCCCAGCGCACGATTACCCACGCGAGCGAGCGGATCTTGCGCGAGCGCGGACGGTCGGGACGCGACCCCTTCGCGCGCGAAAAGTGCGTGCAGTCTGGGCTCGCCCAGAGCAGCTCGACGGGATTCCCGCGCGTCGCATGCACGGGATCGACCTCGAACACGTCGGTCGTGTAGTGCTCCGTCTCGCCGTGGTTGGCGGTGTGCACGGCGATCGCGACCGGCGAGTGGTTGATCGCGATGTCGACGGGGCGGCCGAGCGCCGCTTCGATGCCCGTGCTCGCTCCTCCGCCGCCGGCGAAGAGGTCGACGACGAGTCCGCTCACGACGGTTGCGCCTCCACCGCGTTCGATCCCGTCTTACGCAGCGCGTGGTAGCGCTCGACGATCGCGATGCCGCGCTCCCGAGGCAGCGTGCCCGACATCATGATCTCGTCGAGCAGCCGTTCCTTCTCGGCGAGCTCGCGGTAGCGCGCGTGGAGCTTCGCCATGCGACGCCAGATCGTTCCGTCGGTGATGCGGCCCTCGCGGTCTGCCGCCTCGTCCATCTGCGCTGCGAAGTTCGCCTCGTGGGCGATCAGGTCGCGGATCGGGCAGGGCTCAGCCACGCGTCGGCGCTCCCTTC
>CAZCTH010000076.1:10144-27344 GCA_964501435.1 uncultured Spirochaetales bacterium
GAGCCGGGCCGTGCCCCGCTTCATCGGCTTCCCACGCCGCAACGCCTTGCCCCGCTTGATACGCGAGCGCTTCACCGCGAACTCCTTGAAGAAGTGGGGCGGGCGACGGCTTCAAGTCCATCGCCCACCCCGAGCTCTGCATCCGCGGCTGCGATTCCGCGGGACGCTTGGGTCGGCACGATAGCGAGAACGCAATTCCGAAAAAAGAATAAACCGGGCGAAAAAAGGGGCCGCATCGGTCACTCCTCCGATCCGGCGAAGAGGTCGTCGAGCTTCAGGCCCAGCGCCCTGGCGAAGCGCCGCAGGTTGACCGGTGAGCCCGTGCCGACGGCCTCGATGCGCGCCAGCGATGACACCGGTGCCCCGGCCTCGTCAGCGTGCCGGCGCATCGTCCAGCCGCGCGCGATGCGCTTCTCCTTGAGGATCGCTCCCGGAGACTTCACCTCGCGGGGCGTCGACTTCTTTCGCTTGCTCTTCGTCATTGGGCCCGTTGTCCCTTCCATGCGTCGTCGTTGTTCACGTCGCGTTCGTCGTCCGTCGTCGTGCCGGGCGAGACGCGCGGCATCGGGGGAGCGGGCGGGTCGATCGTTCCGCTGTCCGTGTCGAACGCGGCCGCGCCGTTCGCGTTCTGGGCGCGCGCCGTCGACGAGCTCGCGCGCGAGAAGTCCGGCAGCGTCAGCAGGTCGACCGCGGATCCGATGCCCTCGCGCACCGCGCGGATCACGCCGCGCAGCGAGATCTCGTCGCCGAGCGTGTACTCGTCGAGCGAGTGGCCGAGGAAGGACTCGACCTGCTCCCGCGTCGCGCCGAGCTTCTCGAGCTTCGCGAGCGTGCGTGCCGCGGCTTCGGCGTTGCCGACGGAGAGCCGCTTCTCCGCCTGCTCCTCCTGGGTCTGCACGCAGCGGTCGAGCACCTTCTGCGTCACCTCTTCGGGGATGACCTGGAAGAGCGCGATGCGGCGATGGATCGAGACCAGGCGCTCGCGCGCCGCGCGCGCCTGCTGCTCGCCGAGCTCGACGTACTCGGTCTTGCCGTCCCGCTTGACCTGAACGACGAGCGAGAGCTCTTCGGGCGCGCTCTCCGCGTAGTTGACCGCCTGCGCGTCGAACGCCCACGCGGACCACGTCTCGGATTGCACGCCGCGCAAGCCGAGCACCGGCGCCGTCGAGAAGTGACCGAGCGCCGCGGCGATCGGGCGCGCGAGCCGCACCGACGGCCGCTGCACGTCGCGGTACTGCGGCTCGCCTCCGTCGCTGTCGCTCCCGTCCACCTTCTCGCGCACGGAGTAGGTCGCCTCCTCGGCGAAGGCCGGGTCCTTCGCGCGCTTCAGCAGCGCGCGGAGCGCGGCCTTGCGGTCGGCCGGGAAGAGGCGGGCGTTGCGGATCGCCTCCTCCCGGTTCAGCCGCGTCGCGCTCGACGGCGGGTCAGTGAAGATGCCGTTCCCGTTCACGCCGCCGCTCCGTTGCCGCTGAGGTTCTCGGGAATGCCCAGCGCCGCGCGCTCCTTCGCATCCGCTTCGGAGAGCACGATCGCGCGGAGCTTGCCGGCGTCGTTACGCGCCGTGTAGCCGACGACGTCGACCTCGATCAGCAGGTCGTCGAGCTCGACGAGGTTGATCGGGTCGAGGGCCTCGCCGAACTCCTGCTCGAAGACGAGGACGGGCACCGGACGAACGCCGGTCTTCTTCTCGATCGCGTCCGCAAGCTTGTGGAGCGACTTCGCGAGCGCGGTGACGACGATGCGCGTGCGACGCCCCATCGACAGCTCGAGGTAGAAGAAGGTGTTGTCGCCGTCGCGCTGGACGAGTCGACCGTCGGCGATCGACATGCCCGGCGGCAGCGCGGGAGCGACCGCCTTCGTGACGACGTTCCACACGCCGGCGGCCGCGAGCCGGAGACGCTCGACCGCCTTGCCGAGTTGGTCCGCTTCCGCAGCGGCCTTGTTCGCCGCGAGGTGCTTTCGCCGTCCGTCACGGATGAGCACGCCGAGCTCGGACGCCTTGCGGGCCGACTCAATGCGTTCGCGCGCGGCGGTGAGCTGCTCCTCGGTGGGGGCCTCGACGATCGATCCGCCCTGCTGCGCGAGCGAGACTTCGGCGGCGGCGATGTCCTGCCGACGACGCCCGATCGCGTCGACGCGGGCCTGAGCGTTGCGCGTCGCGAGCATCGCGCGGCCGACCTCGCCTTCGGCGCTCGCCTTCGCCTGCTGCGCGCTTCCGATCAGCGCATCCTGGGTGCGGACCACCTCGGCGCGGACGCGGGCCGCTTCCGCGAGCGCATCGGCGCGGGTCTTCCGCGCCTGTTCGAGCGCCTGCTCCGCCGCACGCACGGCCGCGTCCTGCGCCTCGGTGAGCGTGCGGATGCGGTTGTCCTCCGAGCGCAGCGCCTCGCGCTTCGCAGCCTCCGCGGACGTGATGGCGTTCGTCGCCGAGCCGAGCGCCTCCGATGCCTGAGACTCCACCGCTCGAGCCGCGTCGACGGCGGCGCGCGCCTCGCCCTCGTCATCCTTCGCGCTCTCGGCGCGGAGCCGGTCGAGCGACGCGCGCACCTCCCCGAGCCGCGTCGACGTCTCCGCCGCCTGCTTCTGGCGACCGAGCAGCTCGGACTCCTCACGGATCGCGGACTCGAGCGCCTGCGCGAGCACGGTCTCGTTCCCCTCCTTGGTGAGGTCGAGATCACCGAGCCCCTGGCGCAAGCCAGCCGCCTCGCCCTCCTTGTTGACGCGCTGTTCGTCGAGCGAGCGCGCGTGGTCCTCGACGTCCGCCTTCACGAGCTTCGCCATCTCCACGATGGACGAGGCCGAGCGCGCGTTCGGCGAGGTGTAGCGGTTCAAGTCCTCGACGCCGTTGTCGAAGAGCTCGGCGAAGAGCTGCGGGTCGGCGTTGATCCCGAGGAAGTCCGCGAAGCGGTTGATGACGCCGCGTTCGGCGGCGACGACGTCCTTTTCCTTGGGCGTGATCGCTCGCGTCGGGTCGAGGCCCTCGAAGCTGATGAAGGACTCGACCTCACCCGCCTTCGTGGTCCGGCTCGCATGGACCGTCAGCGTCGCGCCGAAGCCCTCGACGATGCCGGCGCGCGACGCTCCCTTCGACAGGCCGAGTCGCTCGTCCTTCCTGTGCAGCAGGTTCGAGATCCCGTCCAGCGCGGTGGTCTTGCCGTACTCGTTCCGTCCTCGCAGGAGGACGAGCCCCGACTTGGGCACGGGGATTTCGAGATGCTTGATCGCCTTCAGGCGTTCGATCGTGATCGACTCCGACATCGCAGTAGCTCCGTTCAGCACTGGGCCTTGTGAGGAACGCTCGCGCGCGCCGTTGCGCTCCGTGCGTTCGTCTGGTCCCGTACCCCGAGAGTAGACGTCTATTCCGAAAACGGAGCACCGAAAACGGAACACCGAACACGCAATAACGCGCGTGCTCGCGCAACCGCGTATCTGAGCTAGACTTGCGCTCTCACAGCGCGGCGGTAGATTTCTCCGCCATGCCCCGCTCGAAGCCCGCGAAAGCCGCCAAGCCGACGAAGGACGAGAAGCTCCCCGGCGTCGTCCCGCAGCGCCTGAAAGAGGCCCGCGTCGATGCGAAGCTCACCCAGCAGGAGCTCGCTCACCGCGTCGGCATGAGCCAGGGCGCGCTCTCCGAGGGCGAATATGGGAGCGGGCGCGACTTCCGGATCTCGACCGTGATCCGCATCGCGGACGTGCTTAACGTCAGCGTCGACTGGCTGACCGGACGCACGAACTGAGCGAGCCCGCACGGACACCGCGATCTCTCGCCTCGAACGTCCGTTTTGCCGATCTTCACGGCAACTTCGCGCTGGTCCGAACGTTGAACGTCCCTCGCTCGCGGCGCGCACCCGGCGCGCTGCTCAGGTGATCTTCGGAGAGGGACCGCGGTCATGCCCCCGCATGACTTCGGCGCGCACTTGCTGGGTGCAGGGCAGGTGCGTGCCTTCGTTGCTGCTCGAGAGCTCGCGCTTGCGCTCTCGGTCAGTGTCGCAACCGTGCACCGTTGGGCGTCGTCGGGTCGGCTTCCTCCGCCGGTCAGGCTCGGACGGGTCCTTCGCTGGCCGGTCCATACCGTTCTAGGAATACTCAACACGGAATCCCGACAGCGGGATAGCGTGCCCAAGGGGGCAGACCGGGGGTTGAGCAAACGCGGCTACGGGCGAGGGCGCGTGCGGAGACGCACGGCGGCTCAGGGGAAGGTCGTTTGGCAGGGCGAGTGGACCGACGCGAGCGGCAAACGGCGGCGGCTCGACCTCGGCGCGACCAAGCTCGAAGCCGAACAGGCGCTCGCCGAGAAGATCCGCGCGCGCGACCTCGAGCTCCAAGGGCGATCGATCGAGGGCGGGATGCTCCTCTCGGTCGAGCAGCTCGTCGAGCAGTACCTCGCCGAGCTCGCAACCCGAGCGGCACCGCGCACCGTTGCGGAGTGGCGCAAGGCGCTCAACCGGGTCGTCCCCGAGATCGGTGCGCCCGCCGTGCGGGACATGCGGCCGGAGAGAGTTCTCGCCTGGCGACAGCGCCGGATCGCGCAGGGCGTGGCGCACAAGACCATCAACAACGAGCTCGCGCCGTTGCGGTCCGCCTTCGCGCTCGCCGTGCGGCTCGGGCAGATCCGATCGAATCCGCTCTCGATCATCGACAACCTACCGATCGACGGCCGACACCAACGCCGCCCGGCGCGCGCGCTCGCGGAATGGGAGCTCGCGCAGCTGATCGAGGTCTCGCGCGCGGAGGACAAGATCCTCGGCGGATTCCCGCGGACGTCCTTCATCCTTGGACTCGCGCTGACCGGCGCCCGCTACGGGGAGCTGCGCGCGCTCACTTGGAGCGACGTTGACTTGAAGCGCGGCTCGATCACGTTCCGCGGCGAAACGACGAAGAACGGCCACACCGACACGGTGCCGATCCACCCGCAGCTCCAAGCAGAACTGGAGCGGTTGCCCGGCGAGCACGCTCGCGTGAACGGCAGATTGCCCAGCGCGACGACGCCGGTATTCCTCGCGCCGAACGGCGGACCCTGGCACCGGATCTCCGCGCCGTTCCACACGCAGCTCATGCGGCTGTACAAGCTCGCGGGGATCCCGCGGCGCGACGATCGCGGCCGAGTCGCCAACGTGCACACGCTGCGGCACACCTTCGTGACGCGTTGCGCGCGCGCGGGGCTCTCACCTCAGAAGACCGCGCGACTTTCTCGGCATCGCACAATCGAGGTCGTTGCAAGGGTCTACACACACCTCGAGGAAGAAGATGCGCGAGAAGCGATCGAATGCTTGCAGTCGATCGGAGTAGTCGCCAATCTGCCAACGGCCGTCGAGGGGCCCGGCGATCCGGCGCCCTCGAACGACGCGCTTCCCAACGAGAGAGAGCAGCGGGCAGTCCGAGAATACTCGGGCTGATTGACGCCTACTCGAGCTTCGTGCTCGAGTAGCACCCCCGCCGCGATCGACCGAACGGGCAGCGCGTCGCAGCCACACCCTCCACCAGGAACCTCCCCGGGCCGTCGTCCGGGGCCTGTGGGTCGGTGACAGGACCGCGCAACCGCGTGCAACCGGACCGCCGGCATTCCGCCAACGGCCAGCACGCGACCGAGCTCTGCTGCTGTGCTGACTGCGATTCAGCGCGAGCGCGCGTCCTCGCGGACCGCCTCGCCCGAGCGTGACGTCTGGACCCACTTCCGACGTCGATTCCGCCGCACCTACGGATCCGAGTACCCCTGGGACGGAGAGGGGACGAGCTGGCCCGCGGCAGTCGAAGGGCGCGACGAGCTCGGCTGGATGCCGCTCGCGACCGCGAACGGCGACGCGCTCAAGGCGCTCGCAGACCTCGCGAACGGGGAAGCGGTCGAGGCGTGCATCCGCATCGACCGGATGTTCGCGCACCCGGCCCACGTCGCCGGCGGGATCTCGCTCCGCCGCATCGCGAACTGGTGGGACGACCTCGCCAGCGTCACCGCCCTCGAGGCGAAGACGCTCGACGTCCTCGGCGCTGACGCGCTACCGCGCGCGCGGAGGGCGTCGTGAACACCGGCTGGTACTACCTCCACGAGAACGGCGAGCTCATCTACAAGCGGGAGCTCGGCGACACCGCGGCGGATCTCCGCGAGTCGGACTTGGTCCGAATGCTCTGGCCGGTCGACGAGCGCGACCGCGAGACGGCCTGGAACATCCTCGTCGAGGGCCTCGCCTTCGGGGCGAAGCCGGAAGCCGTCGCTGACCTGGCCGACAAGTGGGGCTGCAACGACGAGGACGCCGCGGTCTACGCCGAGCGCATCGGTGCGCGCGTGTTCCGCGACGGGTCGCAGTGGATCGCGACGCGTTCTGACTTCGTAGACGTGCAGGCGTCGCCGTGCGGGTTCGGCGCAACCGCGCTCGCGGCGCTCGCCGAGCTCGCGAAGACGCTCGGTCACCGGCCGGTGAAGTTGTGGGGCGCGAAGTTCCGCGACGTGCTCGCGCGGCCTTTTGTTGCGACCGGAGGTGCTTCTTGAGCTCCCGCCTCTACGGCATCGTCTTCGCGATCGCGATCGTCGCGCTCGCCGCGTTCGGCTTCTGGCTCTTCGACCGCGTGCTCGCGCGGGAGATCCCGAGCTTCTCTGCGTTCGTCGCGTCGATGGCGGTGACGGCGATCACGTTCGGCGTCCTCATCCTGCTGAAGCCGGCGGATCGGAGGACGTCGTGAGCGTCCTTGACGAGATCCGCGCCGAGCGCGCGAAGCAAGTCCGCAAGGGCTACAACGCAAAGCACGACGACGAGCACGACGACGGCTCGATCGCGGTGCAAGCCGCGGCGCTCGCGGACAACAATCACGAACCGCATCGCGATCTTTGGGGCCTCGCGCTTGACCACAAGCACCGGCGCCGCGAGCAGCTCATCATCGCGGCCGCGCTGCTCGTCGCGGAGATCGAGCGTCTCGATCGCGCCGGCCGCAAGGTCGTCGTCACGATCACCCGCGAGCAAGTCCCGCCGCGCAGCGTGAAGCGCTACAGGCGTGCGTCGCCGTGGGTCTACCACCTGAACGGCGTGCTCTCGCTGAACTTCCCGACGCTGCCGGCGGCGAAGAAGCACGCGAGGGAGCGCTGGCCGGGGTGCTCGTTCGTGCTCGCGTGGAGGTCCGCGTGAAGCACCTCATCGCCTACGTGGAGCGCTGGCCGCTGCACGTCTCGCCTTCGACGCAATGGCGCTGGTGCGTTCAAGAGCGCACGGCGACGGGCTTCGCGACGGTGGACGGCTACGCGGCGACCGCGCTCGAAGCGATGGAGTGGGCCGAGAGCAACGCGCGACTGCGAGGCTACGGCCTTGACTGGTCCGGCGGCTTCGTCGCTCGAGGAGTGGAGCAAGACGAGTCGGTGCGCCGCGTCTCCCCCGAGGAGACGGAGGACGCGAAGGGAGGGACGAGCGGTGGGTGAGCAAGCGCTCGACGTGCCGGGCGAGCTGAGGCCAGCGAGCTGCTTCGGCCACCTGAGCGAGGCCGCGATCCGCAAGGTGAACACGCCCGGCTGGACGCCGTTCCGCTCCGAGCGCGTCGGCGCGGACTTCGTGCTGACGGGCGGGATCGAGGGCAAGTACCGCAACGGCCGGCCGAAGTGGGCCAAGCCGTTCTCGCGCGTTGTCATCACTCGCTCCGAGCTCGACGCCGAAGAGCGCCGCTACGAACGCGAGCACGATCGCTGTCGCGTGTGCCTCGGTCGTGGACAGGAGATCATCGGCTGGAGCAAGGCCGACGGCAGCAGGTACGAGCCGTGCCGCCGCTGCAACGCGACGGGCCGACCGAAGGCTGCGTCCGCTCCCGCGTCCGCGCCTGCGCAGGAAGGTGGCGACCGTGGCTGACGCGATGGAGCAAGCGCGGCTCGCGGTGCGTCTCGAAGACGCGCGCAACACGGTGCGTCGGCTCTACGGCGCGCAGTACGACGCGGTGATGGAACCGTGGCGACAGTTCGTGCGCGACGCGGCGGAGGCGATGTCGTGCTCGCCGCTCGCGGTGCCGGCGCGGGTGCGCGAGGAGTTCCCGGCCCCGACGACGCAGATCATCCTCGTCGCCGCGGCGGTCGACGTAGTTGAGGAAGGCACGGTGCCGCGTGGCTGAGCGCCCGATCTTATTCAGCGGCCCTCTCGTGCGCGCGATCCTCGCGGGGAAAAAGAGCGTCACGCGGCGCGTGGTGAAGCCGCAGCCTGTTCCGTGTCACGGTGCGTACGCATGGGCATCGGCGAAGGCGCGGCTTCCCGGCTCGGGTCCAATCGGAACGCTAACCCTGCGCGACATCGCCGACCGCTGCCCCTACGGCGCGCCAGGAGACGTGCTGTGGTGCAAAGAGACGCATTACGTCGAGCGAGCGGGCTACCCGGACGGACGCGGGCGTCACGTCATCTACCGCGCGGACGACGAGAACGCTCCGATCGCAAAGTGGACGCCCTCGATCCACATGCCGCACTGGGCCTCGCGCCTCTCGCTGCTCGTGAAGGACGTGCGCGTCGAGAGATTGCAGGAGATCAGTGGAGCGGACGCGCGAGCCGAAGGCGTGACGCTCCCCGTGAGGGACGGACACGTCCTGCTCACGATCTCGCACAAGCTGTCCCCGTTCGACTTCGACCCGAAGGGTCCGCGCGAGTGGACGATCGACGACTACTGGCGCTTCTCGTTCGCGATGGCGTGGCACGACATCAACGGCAAGACGCACTCCTGGTCGAGCAACCCCTGGGTCTGGCGCATCGAGTTCGAGCGCCTCTCCCCCGACGACGCGAAGTCACTCGCCGTCGCTGAGGCGGCGCTCGGGAGGAACGAAGCGTGAAGCGCGTCCTGCTCGGACTCTCCGTGTTCGTTGACGCGCTGCTCGCGCTGGGCTGCCTGCTCGCGGGTGCGGTTACGGGCTGCGCCGCGATCGTCGCCTACGACCGTTGTGAGTGGGACCGCATGGCGGCCTTCAGCGCCGCGTTCTGCGCGCTGCATCTTGTCGGGTATCGATCGCGAGCAAGGTCGAAGGAGACTGCGATCCAGCTCGGCTGGGATTCGGAGAGCGGGAGGAACGCTCGATGAAGCGCGTTGAGCTCATCGGATTCGCCACGCTCGGACACGGGCTCGGAGTGCTCGGTCAGATGGCGATGGGAACGTCCGAGATCGGGATGATCGTCGCCGCGCTCTTGTTCTTGGCATTCATCGCTGGGTGCTTCGCAGGCTTCCAGGTCGTGGATCACGAGCACAGAGCGGGCGGTGGGAGGAACGAGCGATGAGCGCCGTCCTCTCACCGTGCGGGACGTACCGCTACCGCCTGAGCCGCACGGGCCTGTGGTTGAGCACGCGGCGCGTCGTGTTCGTGATGCTCAACCCGAGCACGGCGGACGCGAGCGTCGATGATCCGACGATCCGACGCTGCATCGGTTTCGCGCGCACGTTGGAGTGCGAGCGGCTCGATGTCGTGAACCTCTACGCGCTGCGCTCGCCGAATCCGCAAGACCTGATCGACAGCGCGCAGGCTGGAATCGACCCGATCGGACCCGAGAACGACGCGCACATCCGCGACGTCACACGCGGCGCCGACTTCGTGATCTGCGCATGGGGCGCACACCCGATCGCCGAGCAGCGCATCCGCCCCGTGCTGGACGTGCTGCCGCGTCCGCTCTTCGCCCTCGGCGTGACGAAGTACCGCGCGCCGCGTCACCCGCTCTACGTGCGCGCCGATGCACCGCTTCAGGTATGGAAGGCCGAGCGATGAGCACCGCTCCCCAAGTCCCCGCTGTCGGCTCGCTCTGGCGCGACAAGGCGATCACGAAGCGCCTTCACGTTGTCGAGTCTGTCAGCGTGCGCGGATTCGTCGTCCACCGTCGACTGGGCACGAACCTCACGGGCAGGCCCTACCTGAAAAAGCGAGTTGCGACTGCCGACTTCCTCAAGTCCTTCGAGCCCGTCGAGGAGGCTCCCCGTGGCTGAGCGCGAGCACGATCCCGACGTCGACGCGGTCGAGTTCCGTCTGTCGCCGAGCCGTCTCCCGCTTGCCGTCGCGTTGCTCGCCGTAACGGGCGCGGAGCGCGGCCCCGCTCGTCTCGTCGGACATCGCAAGCCCTCGATCGCGCGAGACGAGCGCGAACGCCGCAAGTCGAAGAGCAAGAGCGCGGCCCGATCGCGTCGGCGGAATCGAGGTCGCTCGTGACCGCTCCGAGCTGGATCGCGATGGGGGACGAGCTGCGCGTCGAGCTGGACCGCGAGCACGACCTCGCCGCAGCGCTGTGCTTCTGCATCCTCGAGGCCGAGTTCCCCACGCGCACCGACGGCGTGCACCCGTACCGCTGGAGCCCCGTCGACCAGTACGTCGCGCTGCTCGGGAAGGCGCGTTGGGAGCGAACGCTGGAAACCGCGCGCATCTACACGCGCAGCGGGAGCGCGAAGGCCGACACGGCGCGCCGCTACCGCGAGGCCCTCGCCGTTCTCCGCTCCCACGGCCGCTGCCTCGACTGGCCCGACGAGCCCTGGAGGACGGCATGACCCAGCCTCCCCCCGGCGTCGCGGCACCGTCCGCACAACCCGACGACGACAGCGCGCTTGGAGAAGCGGTGCGCACATCGATCGAGTCCTGGCTCGAAGGCGAGAACCCGCAGAACGGCGGGCCGGTGACGTTCTTCGAGCACCCGCGTTGGGGCACGGTGCTCGTGCGCGTCGATCCATCCTCGAGGCTCCTGATCGAGGCGACGGCGCGGCACCGTGCGCGCGCTCGAGCGGTGCGCGCGGCCGAGAAGCGTGCGCCGGCGCTCCCCAGCGCGGCCGAGATGCAGGCGCTCGTGCGCGAGCGGCTCGTGGAGCTCGGCGCGGACGAGTCGCTGACGCCCGACGAGCGCGTGCTCGCCGCGATGAAGTACTTGCGCGCGGATCTCGCGTCGCGCCTCGAGGTGCAACCGTGACGCGCACGAAGCGTCCGCTGATCGCGAAGCGACCGCTGCGCGGGACGTGGACGGTCGTCCCGCTGCCGCGCGAGATCGCCGCGCGCCTCAATCGCGACGTGCTCCACGCCTCAGCTTGGGACGACGGCGCCGGCGTGCGCGTGGTGTCTTTGCTCGAGCGCGAGCCGCCGCAGCCGCTGCCGAAGCGCGCGCGCTTCGTCGCCGGCGAGCCCTGCTGGCACCTGATCGTCACGCACAACGGCGTGCGCTGCCCCCGCGGCCGCGCCGACGAAGCGGTGGGGGACTTCGGAGTGACTTCGCCGTGCGAGCCGATGCGGCCGCACGAGATCGAGCGGCACTACTGGGTTCCCGTGAGGAGGGATTGCAGGTGAGCACTCGACCGTCATTCCAGTGGTATCCCGGCGACTGGTTGCGCTGCCTTGAGCTGCGCCGCTGCTCGCCGCTCGCGCGCGCGCTGTGGGCGGACCTGCTCTGCCTGATGCACTTCGGCGAGCCGTACGGCCACCTCGCGACCGGCGGCGTCCCGCTCGACGAGAAGGACATCGCTCGCGCGACCGGCTTCACCGCGTCGGAGGTGCGGCGCGGCATCGCTGAGCTCGAGCGCTTCAAGGTGTGTGCGCGCGCCGACGGACCGGAAGGGGCGATCTTCTCGCGTCGCATGGTGCGCGATGAGGCCGTCCGCGTCGCACGCGCCAAGGGCGGCGAGGCGGGTTCCGAGCACGGTTCGAAGGGGGCTTCTCACGGATCAAAAGGTGGTCGGCCCAGGAAGTCAGAAGGGGGGATAAAAACCCCCCTTCCGTCTGACGGTGAAACCCCCGTCGAGCGTCGCCGAAAACCCTCCCCTTCTTCTTCATCTGCATCTGCTCCTCCGGGGAGTAGAGCTCCTTCGCCTTCGGCTCAGGAGCTGCCGCCGTCGGCGGCCCGCCCGGGGGAACCGCCGCTGGAGTTCGGCGCGGGGACTGGAGCCGAGCCTGGCGCGCCGCTGCCGAGCAGCACGGACGCCGGACGGATCCCGGAGAGCCGTGCCACAAACGCCGCTGACGGTCCTCCGCCGCGCTCCGCGGATCGTGCACCGCGCCGCGAGAACGCGCCTCGAGCTGCCGGCGACGCCGCGCCAAAGCGCCGCGGCCGCGGGAAGGGCACGCAGCAGACCACGCTGCTCGACGGCGCCGAGCCGCCGCCGGCTGAGGAGCAGCCGAGCGCCGTGCACAGCCCGTTCATCGCCTGGTGGTGCCAGCGCTTCGAGGTCGAGACCGGCCAGCGGTACCCGTTCACGCCGCGCGACGCGAAGCGCGTGGCCGAGATCTGCGAGCTCGCGCGCGAGGACCTCGCGCTGATGCAACACGCCGCGGAGCGCTACTTCGCGAGCGACTTCTACCGCGGCATCGGATTCGACCTCGAGACGCTCAAGAACAAGTTCGCGCAGTTCATCAGCGCGAGCCCGGAGAGAACCCATGTCAACGCAGGAAACGACCGACGCGCAGATGGAACCCGTCCTGGCGAGTACGCCGAAACCCCTCTCACGCCCCGCGTGGCCGTCGCGGGAGTCGCTTGAGCGCGAGGAGCGCGTCCGGGCGCAGGAGAAGGCGAAGCACGCCGGCCACGACGCGTTCAACGCGGCGGGCTTCCCGAAGCGCCACCGCACGATGATCGAGTCATCGCAGCGGGCGTTGCTGCGCCTTCCCGCCAACGGCGCCGAACTCGTGCGCGCGGCATACGACACGCTCGCGACTGAGGGCGGCTGCGTCGTGCTCTTGGGCCCGAGAGGGACGGGCAAGACGCAGATCGCGACGGGTCTCGCGCGCGCGATCGCGACGAACGGCGTCCTGGGCGAAGCCGCGTCGATGCGCTACGCGGTGCTCGGCGAGCTGCTCGCGGCCGAGAAGCGCTCGTTCGACGCGAAGCTCGCAGCGCCGTCGCCGCTCGAGGAGGCCGCGCGCGTCGGCTTGCTCGTGCTCGATGAGCTCCACGAGCGGGGCGAGACTCCGTGGGAGGACCGCGCGATCGTGCACCTGTTCGACCAGCGGTATCGAGAGCTGCGTCGCACGATCCTGATCGCGAACTTCACGCTCGCGGAGGCGCCGAAGAAGCTCCCCGCGTCGGTGTGGCAGCGCATCGCGGAGACGGCGCTCGTGGTCCCGTGCGAGTGGCAGAGCTTCCGCGCGCGCAGCGCTGCAGGTGGTGCGTGAACGTCCCCGTCAACGGCCACAGCGTGCACACGTTGCAGCTGCTCGGTGAGCTGCCGCGCGGGAAACGCTTCGGTGAGGATGAGCTGCTCGCGGCCGCGAAGCGCATCGGGATGAGCCTCCCGAGCGCGCGCCGGCGGTTGAATGCGCTCATCGAGTCAGGCCGCGTGCGCGAACGCGCGCTGCTGGACAGCCAGGGCCGCCCGCTCGGCGGCGAATGGGAGGTGTCCTGATGTTCGCGGAACGCACGAAAGGCCGCCTCGGAACGGCGGCAGTACTCGGCGGGATCCTGCTCGCGTCGCTGGTCGGGTGGGCGGTCGTCATCGTCGTCCTTGTCGCGCTTGGCGACGCGTTCCGTTCGCTCTCGGGAGGTGGGTGATGCCGCGCCCGACGGAGCGAGACATCGAGCTCGTGCGCACGCTCTCGGCCGAGCTCGAGCGCGAGGATCCCGACCTCGACCCGCGCTTCACGGACTTCGAGCGCGGCTTCATCCCGAGCGTGTCGCGCCAGGTGCAGCGCAGGAACGAGGCGCTCAGCGATCGCCAACGTCAGACCGCGGAGCGCATCTACGACCGGATCACGTCCGAGGCCCCGAGCATGGAGCTCAGCGACCAATGAACCCCGACCTTCCCTCGATTCCGCTCGCCGGACCGACGCGCCCGGTGCCCGTCTCGCGCGTTGGCGACAACCCGCCGCGTCCGCCGGAGCTCCGCCCCAAGGCAGGCGAATGGAACGGCCGCCGAGGCCTTCCGCCGAACCTGTACGACGCGCACGGCGAGAATCTGCTCGCGGGCTCGGCGTGGCTGAATCCGCAGGGCGTGATCGTCCTCTCGTTGTTGCTGCTCGTCGAGGACCCGGTACTTCCCGAGAAACGCGCCGAGTGGCACCTGTCGATGACGCACGGCGGCGAAAAGGTCCCGCGCGGCGTTGCGCGGCAAGTGCTGCGGGAGTTCGGCGTGATGGACGCGGCGGCCGAGGTGAAGTGCGAGGGCATCGGGCGGCACTACGTCGTGCGCTGCGACTCGTCAGAGATCTCGACGCCTGGCTCGCCGGCGGTGGAGCACGTGGCGTTCGTCGACGAGCACGGACAGCGCTGGTCGAACTTCGCGGGCGCGCAGTACTGCGACGGATGCAAGCACGCCGAGCACTTCGCCTGCGTGCCCGAGATCGCCGAGATGGCGCGCTGCGCGCTTCATCGGAGGTCAACGTGAGCACACCGAACCCGCTCGCAGACATCGACTGGATCGGCGCAGTCCGCTGCGACGCGTGCGGACACGAGTGGAACGCGGCGGGCGCGGCTTCCCGCACCGATCGCCTTGAGTGCCCGAAGTGCGGAGCGTTCGCTGGACGCGGCGCCGACGCCGACCCGCAGCCGGAGGTCCGTCCTTGAGCGCGGGCACGACGATTCAGTGGACCGACCGGACGTGGAACCCCGTGCGCGGCTGTTCGCGGACTTCACCAGGCTGCGTGAACTGCTATGCAGAGCGACAGGCAGCGCGCTTCTCGGCGCCCGGTGCACCGTTCCATGAGTTCGTGCGATGGCGATCACGCGTCAGCGGCCTCGACTACGCGAGCCGCGGCGCGGCGGGATCCGCCGATCCGCGCTGGACCGGCAAGCTCGCACTCGTTGAGTCGAAGCTCCGCGAGCCGCTCTCGTGGCGCGAGCCGCAGCGCGTCTTCGTCAACTCGATGTCGGACCTCTTCCACGAGGCGCTGCCCGACGAGGCGATCGACAAGGTGTTCGCGGTCATGGCCGCGTGCGAGTCGATCACGTTCCAGGTGCTCACGAAGCGAGCGAAGCGGATGCGCGAGTACTTCGCGGCTGGCGATGAGCTGTGGGACTCGCGCTGGCCGCGCGCGATGAACCTCTTGCTCGGCGAGTGCGAGCCTACGACGTTCCCGCTCCCGAACGTCTGGCTCGGCGTGAGCGCGGAGGACCAGCAGCGCGCCGACGAGCGCATCCCGCTCCTGCTCGACACGCCGGCGGCGGTGCGGTTCGTGAGCGCGGAGCCGCTGCTGGGCCCGGTCAACCTCGACCGCGTGCGCTACGCGCCCATCGAAAATGCGTACGTCCCTGCGCTGACCGCCGACCGGCGCATGGGGTGCATGATCGTCGACCAGCGCAATCGCGGCTCGTCGCCCATCTTTCCGCGGCTCGATTGGGTGATCGTCGGCGGCGAGAGCGGACCTGGCGCGCGACCCTGCGACGTCGCGTGGATCCGCTCGATCGTTCAGCAGTGCGCCGCGGCGTGCGTCCCGTGCTTCGTGAAGCAGCTCGGCGCGCACGTCGTCTGCCGCAACGACCGCGTCTCCGACTGGCTCGACGAGTGCGGCGGCATCACGCTCGACGAGCGCGAGCTCGACCGGAAGACGCACCAGGGCGATACGTTCCGCGTGTACCTCGAGAGCCGGAAGGGCGGCGAACCGGCCGAGTGGCCCGCCGACCTGCGCGTGCGCGAGTTCCCAGCCGCTCGCGAGACGTCGATCGCGTAGAGACCAGGACGCTCGCGACCGCTGACGACTACCGCTGCGGCGGCGGGCCGGCGGCTCGACCGCTATCGCCGTCGTCGAGTGGCTGCGCTCGATGTCTGAGCGCGTGATGCGTGTGCGACCCAATCTCGGCGAACGACATCGCCATTTCGAGCGTGTCGCCGCGGTTCGTCGACTCGCGCCCGGTGAAGTAGCACTTCCCGCACGTCCACGTTGAGTGAATCGAGCCGTTCTGCATGACGACGTGGAGCTGGTAGGTGATCCCGTCGCGCTCGACCGTGCTCGTCTCAACGATTCGGCCGTACTTCTCCGGTTTTCTGCGAGCCATGCGCAACAGGGTACGCGCGCGCGAGCCCGGATCGAAGCGACGCCGAGCCCGTTGACGACGCTCTCGGGAGCCCCGCAGGCTGGACGCGCCACGCGCTGCGTGAGCCACCCTCGGCCGGACGCATCGTCTGCGCGCCGTCGCCTGGCCGCTGACGCGTCGCACGACACACAGACATGGTGCGCGCCCGCAAGAAGCGGGAGGGGGACGGATCGCCTCAACGACCGTCAGAACCGACCCGTCCGCCCCCTCCCAACGCGTCGACGAACGACTTGCTTCCGCTGCCGCTCGGCCTGTCCCGCGCGTGGATGGGGAAATGGCTCCAGGCATTCGAGCGCACGATGAGCCCGACGGCGGCCTGTGCGGCGTGCAACATCGACCGCTCGACGGCGTACGACGCGCGCCGCACGGACCGGGTGTTCGCGAAGGCGTGGGAGGACCGCCGGTACGCCGGGCTCGACACGCTCGAATCGTGCGCCTACGTGCGCGCGACGAAGGGCTGGCTCGAGCCGGTCTTCCAGGGCGGCGAGCAGGTCGGCACGAAGCGGAAGTTCTCCGACCGCATGGCTGAGTTCATGCTCCGCAGCCGGAACCCTGGCGTCTTCAACAAGGCCGCGGGCGACAAGGGCGACGAGACGACCAAGGAGGACCGCGCCGCAGAGCTCCGCGAGCTCGTGCGGTCGATGGACTTCAGCGTGCAGGGCGCTCCGCCTGAGCCGGCGACTCCCGGCGCGAGCTGAGCGTGACCGACGACGGCGTTGCTTGGACGATCGTCGACGCACCCGCGCCGGCGCAGGGCGCAGCCGCGCTCGACCGCGCCGTCTGGAAGACGCTCAGGTACCACCCCGAGCAGCATCGCTTCTGGGTCTGCACTGCGCGCTACCAAGTCGTGTGCGCAGGTCGCCGCAGCGGCAAGACGGCGATCGCGAAGCGGAAGCTCATCCGAGCGGCGCTGATCTACGCGGCGACGCACGACGGGAAGTTCGTGTTCGCCGCGCCGACGCGCGATCAGGCGAAGCGCATTTACTGGGAGGACGCGAAGCGGATGGTGCCGCGCGCGTTCATCGACAAGATCAGCGAGACCGACCTCACGCTCACGCTGATCACCGGCACGCGGATCTGCATCGTCGGTCTGGACAAGCCGCAGCGCATCGAGGGCGAGCCGCTCGACGGCATCGTCATCGACGAGGTCGACGAGGTGAAGCCGTCGGCCTGGCACTCGAGCATCCGCCCCGCGCTCTCGACGCCGGGCCGTCCGCCGGGCTGGGTGATCTTCATCGGCAGGCCGAAGGGCCGCCGGCTGCTCTACGAGCTCT